>CAYYCP010000187.1:0-1549 GCA_964470375.1 uncultured Spirochaetales bacterium | reverse complement strand
GCATGTACCCCAGCTTCGTCCGCTCGGGCAAGGAGACCCGTTCCACCCATTACTGTCCCGGCTGCGGGCATGGCATCCTGCACAAGCTTGTGACCGAGGCCCTGGTCGAATTGGGCATCGCCGAGCGAACCGTGATCGTCAACCCCATAGGTTGCGCGGTTTTCGGTTACTACTACTTCGATTGCGGAAATGTGGTGGCGCCTCACGGACGGGCTCCCTGCGTCGCCACAGCCCTGGCCCGTGGACGGCCTGAGGCCGTGGTGGTCTCCTACCAGGGCGACGGGGACCTGGGCTCGATAGGCTTCAACCACTGTTTCCAGGCCGCCAGCCGCGGAGAGGGGATGGCCACCTTCTTCGTCAACAACGCCACTTACGGCATGACCGGCGGCCAAATGGCCCCCACCACCCTGCCCGGTATGCGGACCCAGACCAGTCCCCTGGGCCGCGACCTGCGCAATGACGGCTATCCGCTCCACGTCTGCGAGGTCCTGGACACCCTGGAGGCCCCCGTCTACATCGAGCGCTGTTCCCTGGCGGATCCTAAACGCATCATGGCCGCCAGGCGGGCGGTGCGCCGCGCCCTGGAGATCCAGCGCGACGGCCAAGGTTACGCCTTCGTGGAATTCCTCTCGCCCTGCCCGACCAATATGGGCATGGATTCCCTAAAGGCCGCCGCCTGGGTGGCCGAGGAGCTGGAGCGGGAATTCCCCCTCAAGCGTTTCCGCGACCGCGGCTCCGGAGCCAGGGCCGAGCCGCGCCGGACCGATGCCGTCGAAGTCAACGAGTATTTCAGGGCCATAGGTCGTCCCGGGGACGGCAGCTTGGACGAGGATGCCGCCGAGACGCGCATGGTCTTCTCGGGTTCAGGCGGTCAGGGCGTCCTGAGCCTGGGCATGGCCGCGGCAGAGGCCGGCATGGCAGCGGGGCGCCGGGCCACCTGGTTCCCCTCCTACGGTCCGGAACAGCGTGGCGGCGCAGCCTCCTGCTCAGTGGTCCTCTCAGGCCGCGAGATAGGCGCACCCTCCGTGGACAGGCCCGATGTCCTGGTATGCATGAACCGCCCCTCCTTCGAGCGCTTCCATGAAAGGGTAGCTCCGGGAGGCCTCCTCATCGTAGACGAGCTTGCCGGCGTCAACGGCGGATGGCGCACTGATCTGCGCGCCTTCATTTTTCCGGCCACGGATGTGGCGGCATCATTGAATCTGCCCAAGGCGGCCAACGTAGCCATGTTGGGGGCCCTATACGCCTTAGTGGCCCTACCGGGCATCGAGCGCGAGCACTACCTCTCCGCCATAAAAGCCAGTTTCGCCTCAAAGCCGGCCCTCATCCCGGCCAACCTGCGTGTCTTCGAGGCGGCCGAATCCCTCTGCGCCGAGCGATATGGCAGGGGGGCGGGAAGGGCTGGATCCATGGAGAGGGAGGCAGTGCTCGCCTAGATTGACTCAGCAAAGGCCGAAGACGTCTTGACCCTCATCCGCCGGGCTTCAGTCCGCGGCCCTGCGGTACCAGTAGCGATAGAGGGATTTGAAGCCCGCCTTGGCGTAGAGGC
>CAYYCP010000186.1:0-1633 GCA_964470375.1 uncultured Spirochaetales bacterium | reverse complement strand
GGCCCCGCCCTGGCGCTTCTCCTGGGCTCGGCGGGGATCCAGAGCCTGGCGGCCCTGGCCTCGGGCGGAGAAACCGTCTCGGCGGATTCTCCCCGGCTAGAGGGTCCTTGGTGCCTTTTCCTGGGCAACGAGGGCCTGGGCCTGCCCTCGGAGATGGCCGCCGCCTGCGCTCGCGGCTTGAGCCTCCCCATGGCGCCGGGCCGCGATTCCCTCAACGTCGCTGCGGCCGGGGCTATTCTCCTTTGGCGACTCCTCTGCCGGTGAGGCTGAGGGGGGGGCTCGCGGACATGTCCTATGCCGGCGTGATAGAATGAACCCGCCCAGAACAGTAAGGGGGATCTACGATGAAGAGGCGAGCGGCGGTAGTAGCGGCCCTGGCGGCCGCCTGCCTGGGGCTGGGAGCCCAGACCGGAGCCTGGCGGCACTATGCCGGCACCATAAACAAGACTATCCGAATAGAGGCCGACATCGAATTCGGCGAAGAAGAACTCACGGGCTTCTATTTCTACGACAAGGTGGGCCAGCCCATAGCCCTCCAGGGGAAGGCCGCCTTCCCCTCGGGCTATAAGGGCGGGGGTAGGGCCGAACTCACGGAGAGCAACGCCGAGGGCAAGCCCACTGGAATCCTCAGCGGAACCTTCTCTGCCAGTCTCGGCTCCTTCAACGGATCGTGGAAGAGCCCGGACGGGAAGAAGAGCCTGGCCCTGGAGCTCAAGGAGGATTATTCCGGCTCGGCCGCCCTGGACGTCTACACGCTGATCCGTTCCCAGGCCATCGATCCGGACAATCCAGACTCTCCAGAGGCCAGCTTCGTAGCCCTGGGTCTGGACGTGCGCGGAAACGCCAAGTTCAGGGCCGCCCTCTCGCGTGAGCTCTACGAAGGGCTGGACGCCTATGCCTGCCTGGAGGCCAAGGCCATGGGATTCCTGGCCGATTACCTGGATCTGGCCGGTGAGGACTATCGGGCGAATCCTGAAGACTACTCGCTGAATTGGGAATCGAATCGCTACCTCCGCCCTGTCTTCAACGCCTGGGGGATTCTGTGCCTGAAGGATAGCTACTCGGAATACACGGGCGGGGCTCACGGTACTTACTACACCGGCTATTACGTCTTCGACATAGCCTCCGGTCGGCGCCTGGGACTGGAATCATTCGTCAAGGGAGGTCCGGGGTCATCGTTGAATGCCCTGGTCGCCCGGGAATTGAGGCGCCAAGAGGGGCTCAAGCCTAACCAGGCCCTCGAGGAGGCCGGCATCTTCGTGGCTGAGGCCGACCTGCCGACCGATAACTTTTGGGTCGATGGATCCGGCATCTACATCCACTTCCCGGTCTATTCCATCGGTCCCTACGCTATGGGAGAGCGTACGGTCTACCTTTCATGGAAGGATCTTGGGAACCTATCCAAGGGGCATGTAATCTCAAAACCGCGTTACTAGGCCGCGGGCTGGGCTGGGGCTAGAGGCCTATGCCCAATGCCCGAGGCAGATCGTTGAGGGATCGTAGCTCTAGGTCAGGACTGGGCAGGGCGGGCGGGTAGGGCAGGCCGTGTGAATTGACCCAGGCGCAGGCCAGGCCGGGCGCGTTCGCCCAGGCGATCTCGGCCACCGGGGAGTCACCCACCATGAGGCACTCG
>CAYYCP010000185.1:0-1951 GCA_964470375.1 uncultured Spirochaetales bacterium | reverse complement strand
CCCGGTTCACCTGGGAGTATGTCAGGCCGCCGTGGCTGCGGATCACCGCGGGGTAGAAGCGTTCATTTTTCGGAATGACGTTGGGCGTCACGGCCATCTGCACCACCATAGCCAGCCTGGGAACCTCGGGGTTCAGACTGCACAGACCGTTGGACAGGGCCTCGGGGAACATGGGCTCCACCGAGAGGGGGAAATAGTAGGAGTTGCCGCGCTCCCTGGCCTCGCGGTCCAGATGGCTGCCGGGAGGAACATAGTGGCTGAGGTCGTCGATGGCCACGAGGAGGCGGAAATTCAGCCCGCGGCGTTCCACGAAGATGGCGTCGTCGAAATCCCTGGCCTTGGCCCCGTCGATGGTCACGAAGGGGATTTCCCGGAGGTCCTCCCTGCCGGCGAAGTCCTCTTCTCCGGGTTCGCCGGGCAGGCTGGCGGCCTCCTTGAGCGCCGAAGCAGGGAATTCCGTCGGTACGTTGTGGTTGGCCTTGACCAGGGCCTCCTGCACGGAGAGGTCTTTTTCCTGTCCCAGGCGCTCGACGAGCCTGGCCTCGTAGAGGTCCTTGTCGAGCTGCTCGCCTACTTCGACCACGACCACGTCGTTGATGGCCAAACCTTCCTCATGGCTGGTTTTGAGCGCCAAAGAGAAGAGGAGCTTGGGATCGGTTGGCTTGCACAGGAGGAGGTCCTGGCCAAGCTGGCGGAGGATGAGCGCCGAGAGGCGGGTGCGCGCCCGCTCCAGGATCCGGACGATGCGGCCCTGGGGGCGCCGGCCTGTCTCCGAGAGGATGGATACGGCCACGCGGTCGCCGTGCCAGGCGTCATTCAGGTGCGCGGGGTTGATGAAGATGTCCTTGCGTTTTTTGTCATCACAGAGGACGAAGCCGACCCCTGAGCGCTGGATTTCCAAGGCGCCGGTGATCAGCCTCAGGCTCTCGGTCAGCCCGTATGCCCCTCCCTTGAGCTTGATGACCCGGCCTTCGTCCAGGAGCCTGCCCAGGGCCTCTTCAATCTGGGGTTTGTTCGCCTTGTGCCCCAATTGCCGGAGCAATTCGTTTTTGCCCAAGGGGCGCCGGCTCTGCTTGAAGACCTGGAGGACCTCCGAGGGGTCGAAGGGCTGCTGCTTGCGTTTTTTTCCCATAGTCGCTTGTATTCCTGATTTGAATAGGATGCCTTAAGTTTACCTGAATTTTCAGGAATGAAAAGGGCTCATTGGAGGAGAGGACAGGGATCGCTATACGCGAGCCAGGGAAGGCCAGAGGGCTTCCCAGAAATCGGCGAATGTGCCCGCAAAGCCCACGCCCGGGGAAAACGCCGGTTCGGCTTCCATGATCCACATGCGGCGGGGATGGAATTCGCCGGCATGTGGCCGGAGCTTGACCGCGTCCTTGGCGGTGCAGACGATGTCCTGGGCATTGGCGTTTTCGGCCAGTTTGAGGAGTTGCGCCCGCTGTCCGGAATCTAAGGGGGCATGGTCGGTCAGGGCCAGATGGCCAGCGCTCATGCCGAGGAATGCAGCCGCTGTTCTGGCCACTCCGGCGGGGTCGGCCACGGCGGTGGCCAGGACGTACGGCCGTCCTCCCAGGCCGGAGACTGCCTTGCCCTCGAACTTGCCAGCGACGCCCCTGAGGGCGGAGGGCCTGAGCTCCATGGGGAAGACTGGCCGGCCATAGCGGGCCAGGCGCTTCTCCAGCAGCGGGGCGAGTCCCCTGAACTCCGCGGGGCCAGCCTTGACCAGAAAGGCCGTGGCGCTCCCCAGGGCGGATCGCCCCTCGCGCCACATTCCAGAGGGAAAAACACGGTTCCAGTCCTCATCCAGATCGCCGGGGGCGAGGAGGACCAGGTCCGCCTGCCGATTCACTGCCAGATGCTGAACGCCGTCGTCCTGGATGAACCGCTCCCGGGCCAGGCGCTCCATGGCCCAGATAGCGGCCCGGACCCGGCAGGGGTCCACGAGGAT
>CAYYCP010000184.1:0-2048 GCA_964470375.1 uncultured Spirochaetales bacterium | reverse complement strand
GGGGCATGCAGGAGATCGCGTTCTTCTATTACACGGCCTGCCTGGCGGCGGGCTTCTCCTCCATGGCCTTCCTGGCCGCGGCCGCTTCCTCCGGGCGGGACCCGTTCCTGTCCCGCTTCATCCCCTTCAGCGCCTTCTACGCCCTCCTCCTGGGCGCCCTGGCCGCCTCCGCCTACCTGGAGGCCCACCACGCCGCCGCCTACGGCTTGGCCGACGAATATCTGCGCCTGCTCGTTTTCCTCTGCAAGTGTGGCCTGGCCTTCAGCCTGGTCTCGATGGTCAACGTGATCTTCGCCGTCCGGGCCCGCCGGGCCATAGACATCGTGGTCTTCTGCGCCCTCCTCTGCGCCCTGGCCCTGCGGCTGGTCCACTTCTCCGGCGCCTTGCCGGAGGAGGCCGCCTCTCCCGCCGCCGAGTGGCCCGTCACCAGGATCACTGTCGACGCTATTCTTGCCCTGGGCCTGGCCTACCTCCTGGCCATGCGCCTCTTCCGCCTAGAGCGCATCGCCTCCGCTGAATACCGAGATCTCGTCAGGCTCGATACCCTGATCATCGCCGCCTTCTCGCCCCTGGTGGCCTTCGAGGTCCTCTTCTTCAGGCGCTGGGGCATGGTCGTATTCTCGCCCGCCCTGTACGCGGCTGTCAGCGCGGCCACAGTCGCCAGGGTCTTCTCGCGCCTGGCCGGGCGCGCCCGGTCGGCGGACGGCGGCAGCGGCGCCGGGACCCGGGAGGCGAGCCTGCGCGAATTCGCTGAGGCGCGGGGCATCAGTGCCCGGGAGGCCGAGGTCCTGGGCTGCCTCCTCCTCGGCCATTCCAACCGGGAGATAGCGGACGAGCTCTGCGTGTCCCTGTCCACGGTCAAGGCCCACGTCTACAGCATTTTCAAGAAATGCGGGGTACGGGCCCGTCACCGGCTCTACGTCCTCTTCTCCTCCAGCGCTTCCATACCGAAGTCCTAGCGGAACAGAACCGAAGGCCGATAGCCCCGCGTCCGGGGACCCGCTAGCTTCTCCCCATCCCCAGGCGGCCGCCTCCCAAGGCCGGCCCCACCTGGGCGATGGAAAGGAGACCGCATGAAACGCATTCTGCCCGTACTCGTCTGCGCCGCCTGCGCGTGGACCCTAGCCGCCCAGGAAGCCTCCGTTCCCAGGAAGGACTTCGACCTCTTCGCCGGGACCACCTGGTGGCGCGAGACCATCGAATGGGGCGCCATCGGGTCGGGCTTCGCCCTCTCCGAATTCGTCCTCCATGAGGCCGTCCCTTGGAGCCCGGATCCCCTCCTGCCTTCGGCTCCCCGCTATTGGGGAGAGGGCGAGGCGCGCGCGCCTGACATCAAGACTAAAAGTTTCTATGAAGCCGGGATTGCCCTGGGGGCGGCCATCCTCCTCGTCCCCAACCGAAACGGCTTCATCAACCACGATGCCTACCGGCACTTCAAGGGATACTTCGAGGCCAATCTGGCCCTCATCCCCCTGGTGACATCGCTTGTCAGGCATGCCCTCCCCAAGGACAAGCCCTCCTACGCTCAGACTGTCCAGGAGGGCGGCCAGCTCAAGGTCAGCGATTCTATGTCTTTCTGGGCCCCCGACGCGGCCGCCTCCTTCGGCATCGCCACCTATGCCGGCCTCTTCGTGATGAACGATTTAGGAACCGGTCAGGCCGCGGACCTCTTCTGGAAGCTGCCTGTCCTCGCTGGCCTGGGCGGCCTGGCCGTCTACGCCTCCGGGAACGTCATCTGGTCGCACGGCGGGGATCCCCTGGATGTGGCGGCCGGGGCCGTCGCCGGGGCCCTGATGTCCACCCTTGTATACGGCATGCATGCGAACTGGTTCGGGCCATTCTATCCCTGACTCCAGGCGGGCCTCGGCTCCGGCGGATTCCTTGACTAGGGTGAAAAATGGATCCATACTGACACATATCGACTCCCGGGTCGGCAAGCCGCGGCAAGTTCCGCGGAGGAGGTCCCATGGAGTATTTCGATGTGCCCGAGGCCAATCCCGGCCAGGACGGCGTCTGCTCCGACAACCAGTGCCCCTGCGGCTTCCCCG
>CAYYCP010000183.1:0-2122 GCA_964470375.1 uncultured Spirochaetales bacterium | reverse complement strand
GCGGCCGTGCCTGAATCAGGATCCAAGTAGGGGGCCTTCACAGCCGCGAACCAAGCCGTAGCCCCCAGGGCAAGGGCGAGGACGATAACTAGGGGGATGAGAGCCCTGGCGTGCTTTCTCAGGCGAGCCCTCGCCCGCCCCTCGCGTTCCTTGACTAGGGAGGCGCGCAGGAAGCATGTGACGCCCGCCAGGAGGAAGCAGTAGAGGCTGGCCGCCGGCGCGAAGGTGCAGACTGAGGAATAGCCCATTACGTTGGGGTAGGATGCCTTGGGCCAGGGGATGAGGGTGACGATCCCGGCCAGGGCCAGGACGAGGCTGAGGATAAGCAGGGCCTTGTAGAGCGGCGAGAACATATCATCCTCCTCTGTGCGTGCGCATCCTATTCCTCGATGAGGGCTTTGAGCTCCATCGTATCCTCCGCCTCCAGGCTGGCGGCCATGATGCGGCCATAGAGGGCGTCTGTGCCTATCAGGCCTGCCCATGCCGCGCCTTCTCCCTGGAGGAATGCCCGGGCCCCGTCGATGGCGGCCTGGGGAAGGGCGGCCATGCCCAGGTTCCGGAAAGCCGCCGCCATGAGGATTCCGCGTTTCCTGAGCCCGCGTAAAAGGGGCCCAAGGGCCCTGGCTCGCTCTGTGTCCACCAGGCTCGCGAGGTCTGGTAATTCCAGTATAAGTGCCTTAGCTCCTTGGAGCTGGGCCGCCCGTACGGCGGCCTCGGCAGAGCCTGGTAGGATTGAGATGGCCTGGGTCTCGGCGGCGGCCCGGGTGAGGATGGAGGTCAGGATTTCCTCGTCGGCCTCCCAGGCCCCGGGGGCAAGGGATGAGGGCGGTTGGGGCCTGAGGGTATCTCCCTCAAGTATGTAGACGCCCGGGCCGCCCTCTATGGCCGACAAGGCCCGCCCAAGGCTGAGAGCGGCATTCTCCGGTGAAGGCGTGGCGATGATCGCCAGGGGGAGGGGGCTGTCGGCCAGGCAGAGGGCCAGGAAGGACGAGAGGGCCTCTGATCCGCCGGCCGGGAGGCAGGCGATCAGGGCCCGTGGGCCCTCGCGCTGGACGGCTGACGCGATAGCAGCCAGGTGGGCGGCCCAGGCTTTCATTTCCCCTCCGTGGGAGCCCCCTCCGTGGGAGCCCCCTCCGTGGGAGCCCCCTCCGGGGGAGCCCCTGGAGGGATTGCGCGGAGCGGGCCAGGGAGACAGACGGACCATCGATACACCCAGGTCCCTGAGGGCATCGGCAATGACTTCCTTTGCTCCCTCGGGGTGGAAAAGGCGAATAGCCCGCGAGGGGAGAAGGCGACGCAGGATCTCCCTCAGGGCGGCCGGATCCGCTTGACCGCCCGAGCGCCTGAGGGCTGCGCCGATGAGATGCTCGCGGGGGGCCTCTTCACCGGCGGCCACGCTCTCCGCGCTGGCTGGATTTTCGGCTATGACGGACTCGAGGAGGCCTTGCAGGGCGGAGGGATCCGATATCGGCTTCCAGCCACGCTCGTTGATGATGTTCTCTGGATCCTTATCCTCTGTGAAGACGGCTTCCATGAGCTGGCGAGCCATACGCGCAGTCAGGCGCCCCGAGGAGCGCATGCCTAAAATGGCCGCCAAGCGCGACGGATTGAGGCCCGATTCCTCTACCGCTCTCTCCTCCCGGCGTTCAAGACGGGCTAAGTCCTGACAGAGGGCGATGGCCGCCAGGTAGGGATCAGCCCCGGCCCGTACGGTCTCCTCAAGGAATGTAAGGCGGCTGCGTCTTGAGGCCAGGGAGCGGGCCAGCTGAAGGGGCAGGGGCCGACCCTGCATGAGGCCCTCAATGCCATAGCGCCTCAGGCCGGATTCCCTCTCGGCCGCCTCCAGCAGGACGGGATCGACCGGCAGGGGCGGGAGGCCTGCCTCCAAGTACCTGGCGGCAGGGGCTTCGGGGCGGTCGCGGAAGGACTCGGTGCGGTTCTCGGCCTCGTTCCAGAGCCTCGACTCGGGGCGCACCCGGCCTCCCGAGAGGATCACCTCCTCCTGCCGAGTTATTTCAGCGTCCACGGCCTTGCGCATGAAGTTGATGGAGTTGAGATTGCGGATTTTCACCAGAGCCGGCCCGGCGAGACCGCTTCCCCGCCCCTGGCCCCCCACATCGAC
>CAYYCP010000182.1:0-2146 GCA_964470375.1 uncultured Spirochaetales bacterium | reverse complement strand
GTCATAGCCGCCTCGCTCCGTTCCAGTACATGCGTACCTAGGGCTTGTGCGCCCCGCGGGCTTACGATACCCGTGATGGACCAGGCTGCGCTCCTCCGGCCCCGTGCGGGCCGGGTAGCCATACTAACCCTCATCTTCGCCTGCGCGGCCGTCTCCGCCGAGCAAGCAAGCGTCAAGGCCAGGCTGGGTTTCGGGGGCTGGGCGGCGCCCGGCCGATGGGTCCCTCTCTGGATCAGCGCCGATCCTGCTCCCGCCTCGGGGCGGGTCCTGATCAGGCGAGTCATGCTCAATGGGGCACCCTCAGCGAGCGAATCCTTCCCCTTGGGTCCGGACGGCCGCGCGGAGTGCCCGGTCTTCCTGAACCAGGGTATCGCCGCCCTGGAGCTCGAAGTCTACGACGGGAGGGTCCTGTTGCGGAAGGAGAGCATAGACCCGCGGGCGAATGCCTTCCCAGGTCACATTGTGCTCTGCCACGGCCTCAGTTCGGCCGCACAGAAGGCCTTGGGCTCCTTCCTCTTTCCCCTGGAACCTGTTCAGGTGGCCGCCCTGGATGAGTTCGGCTTGCCGGCCGTAGCCCTGGATTATGACGGCGTTGGCGCAGTTGTCCTGGACGGCGAGGGCCTCAGCCTGAATCCTGCCCAAAGAGCGGCTATGGCGGCCTTCGTGGCCGGAGGCGGCGTGCTGGCCCTGTTGGGTTCCCGGCCCGAGCGCTTCAAGGCCTTTTCTCCCCTGCCGAGTATGGACGGGCAGGAGCGAGCTGTGTTGGTCTCAGGCCTGGGTCGGGTGGTTCTGGCGGCCAAGGGCTCGGCCTCAGACCCGGAAAGCCGCAGGCCGGATTACTGGCGCAGTCTTCTCGGCATGGGGGACTACGAGTCCTCGGTGCGCCTTTCCTCGTCGTCCCTGGTCTCGGCCCTCTCCGCCCTGGAAAAGGCCGGCCCGGTCGGTTCCGCTGACGCCCAGACGCCGCTTCCGGGCCCGGGACCCCTGGCCTTCATGGCGGCCTGGGGATTGGCCGCTTTCGGCATCCTGCTGGCTCGGCGCTGGGCCCCCCTCTTTGCCCTGGGCTATATAGTCCTGTCCCTGGCCGGTGCCTTCGTCGCCGGTCGCCTCATCGACGCGCGATGGATGCGCGGCACGAACACGCAGGCCCGCCTCCTGGTCCTGCCCGAAGGGGCCGGTGTGGTGGCGATGATAGGCGTCAGTAGGCCGATTGCGGATGAGTCCGGGCCGGATCCCAGCTCTGCCGTGCCCCGCCTGGCGCGCCTCTCGTTCGAGGGGCCGGAGACAGGGCATATGGATTCCCGGCGCTCCTTCGCCTGGCGGCATTCACTCCGGCTTCCCTATCTCTGCCTGGTGTCGGCTGACCGTCAGTCCGTCCTCCTCTCCGGGATCCTGCCCATGGCGGCCCTGGAGGGCAGCCCGGCCGCCGCCCTGGCCGAGGCGGGACAACTCGGATCCGGGCAGAGCTTGCCCGAGGACCGCGGTCGCTCAGCCTACCTCATCCTGGGCGCCGACGGAGGCCTGCGCGTTCTGGAAAGCTCAGCCTGGCTTGCCGCTGAGACCTATCCCGACTGGGCTCGTCCGGAATCAGCCTGGCTGGAAGGGATCCGTGCAGCCTTAGCCGGCCGGGACATCCTGGTGCGCTACGGTTCCGCGCCCTCACTGGGATTCCGGGTCCAGGGGCGGGCGCCGGACACCGCTCTCCTGGCCTTGCCCCTGGCGCAGGCCGGGGATGCCGCCGGGGAGGGCCGCTAGATGTTCGCCTGCACCTTGGCCGAGCTACGCGAGTGGATGCGCTTAGACCTGGCCAGGTCATTCCTGATATCGGCCCTCATGCTGGCCCTGGCCGGGGCGCTCTCCTCGGCCCAGCCCCTGATCCTGTTATGGACGTACGCCTTGTGGGCGGCCTGGTTCGGATGGTCCCGAGGAAACAAATATCGCCAAGGATCAAGCGATTGGGAAAGGGCCTCCGCAGACGGCGTCAGCGAGGTCCAGGTGGTGTGCGGTAAGCTCTTGGCATCCTCGCTCATGTTTCTGGGCATGCTCGCGGCTGTCTCGCCGCCCCTGATCCTGTGCTGCGTAGTCTGGGGCCCGCCGCCCGAGGCGATTGCCCTGTCCGGCCTGTGCTGGTACCCGCTCTTTGTGC
>CAYYCP010000181.1:0-2358 GCA_964470375.1 uncultured Spirochaetales bacterium | reverse complement strand
GGTGTCCCAAACAGGTATCCACCGCCGAGCGGCGGCCAGGGCTCTCGGCGGGCTATGGGCATTGGCCCTGGCCATGGGCCTCATCCTTTTCGGTGTCTCGGGAAGCCTGGATTACCCCGGGGCCTGGGCTCTGATGGCCTGCGTTCTCGGCCCAACGGCCGCAATTTACACCTATTTTCTTGCGATCGACCCGTCTTTCCTATTGAAACGCCTAGTATTTCGCGGCTCATCCCCCTTCCAGACCCTCCTGGAAGCATCGTGCGCCCTCTGCATCCTCGCCCTGATCGGCCTGCCGGCCTTGGGCCGGCGCCTGGGCTGGAAGGTGCTCCCGGATTGGTGTGTCTTTCCGGGAGCCGGGCTGGTATCAGGCGGTTACGCACTCCTATTCGCAGGGTATCGCCATAACCGCTTCGCCGCGCGTAGCCTATCCATCCAGGACGGCCAGAGCCTCGCTGATACCGGCCCCTACGCCCTGCTACGGCATCCCGTCTATGCCGCCGCTGCTATGATTAACCTGGGGACGCCCTTGATCCTGGGATCCGCATGGGGTTACCTGGCTGCGCCGCCCCTCCTGGGCATATTGATCACACGAATCCTATCAGAGGAGGCCTTTCTCTACAGGCGCCTCCCGGGCTATGCGGATTACATGAGACGCGTCCGCTGGCGCCTCATCCATGGTCTCTGGTGAGGCCTCGCTTCCCCATTCAAGGCCCAGGCGATAAGCATCCTGGCGTCATGGCATCCACTGATAGAGTGGTGGATGAAATATTGACAGGCGGCGTCGATGCTTTACACTGGGAGGCAAGCGCGGCCGACCCTTGGGGAAGCCGCAGAAAAAGGGGGAATAGTGGCATGAGGAAAAGCATCGCCGCCGGGATCGCCCTGATCCTGGCAGTCGTCCTGATCGCCTGCCTGGGGGCCTGCGCCCCGCAGGCGGCTGACGGGCAGGCGGCCTACGAGGCCCAGGTGAACGCGGATTTCGAGGCTGTCCTGGCCGCGCTAGGCACCGAGGGCGCAGCCCGGGCCTTCGCCGACTTCGACGCCAAGTACGGTACGGAGCTGAGCGCTGATTTTGCGGATCAGCTGGCGGCGCCCCGTATCGGCGGCGGCAGCTCATACCCGGAGCTCACCGACATGCCTTTCGATGTTGACGGGGCGGTCTACCTGTCCGGCGGATCGGATGACCTGGTGGGCACGGTCATAGGCTGGGTGGCCCCCAAGAGCCTGCCCGGCGGATACTTCCACGGCGCCGCCCTGGACCTGCAGAAGCGCGATCCCAACAATGAGGACGCCCCCTGCCTCCAGACCGCCGTGGCCAAGGGCGCCGGATACGAGACGGTCAACGACTGGCAAGGCAAGATCAACGCCTGCGTGCTTAACCGCACCTTCACCGCCGATGCCGCCAGGCTCAACGCAGCCCAAGCCGCCATGGACTACTACTGCCGGGATTCCAATACCAACCAGGCCTATGGCTTCTTCAAGAACTACGTCAATATCTTCAACGTGGTCACCAAGGAGGACACCTATTGGTGGTACTGCACCAAGGTGGTATGGAAGGTCTACAAGGACTATGGCGTCGACATCGACTCGAATTCCCCCCAGGTGGACTTCACCGCCTCCGGGCTGTACGGCCTGGTCAAGGCCTACTACAGCGCCATTTACTTCTGGAGCCCCTCGAAGGCCAAGGCCGCCATCAACGCCTATATCGCCGACGCGCGGGCCAAGATCGTCATGGCGGAGGAGATCATGCTTTCGCCCTACCTGACCAAGGTCTACGAGGCCATCAGGGAATAGTGGCCCGCCTGTTCCGCCGCTGCGCAGGGGCGGCCGGGGCTCCATGGGCCCTGGTCGCCCTTTTCATGTGGGCGGTCTTCATCGGTCCGTTCTCCTGCTCGGAGGCGGCCGTACAGCCTGGTCCCCAGGCTCCGGTCTTTCCCTACGCCGGCGCCCTGCGCCAGACCGGGCCTGGGGCTCCGATCCTCTTCTCCCTCGGAGGTTCCGTGCGCCTGCGCTCGCTCTCGCGGGCCTTCGGTGGGTTTCTGCTCTGGGATGCTGCCTCGATGGAACTGCGCCTCCTGGACGATGTCGGCCGTCGGCGCGCTGCCTGGCCCCTGGATGCGGCCTTCGTCTGGATCGACGGCGAACTCGTCTTTGCACGAGGGAAGGCCTTCGAGGAGGGCCGGGGTTTCCGATTTTCCCTCCTCAGGGCCCATGCCAAGAGGAAACCGCGTCTCCTCTGGGAGGGATACCTGGATTGCTTTCCCTCCGATATCGTTTTCATGGACGCTTCCAGCCTCTATCTCGCCGGGGCCGACCAGGCCGATGAAGTGAGCTCCATCTACCATATCCGGGCCGGCC
>CAYYCP010000180.1:0-2358 GCA_964470375.1 uncultured Spirochaetales bacterium | reverse complement strand
GGCCGGCCCGGATATGGTAGATGGAGCTCACTTCATCGGCCTGGTCGGCCCCGGCAAGATAGAGGCTGGAAGCGTCTATGAAAACGATGTCGGAGGGAAAGCAATCCAGGTATCCCTCCCAAAGGAGGCGCGGCTTCCTCTTGGCATGGGCCCTGAGGAGGGAAAAGCGGAAACCCCGGTCCTCCTCGAAGGCCTTCCCTCGTGCAAAGACGAGCTCGCCGTCGATCCAGACGAAGGCCGCCTCCAGGGGCCAGGCAGCGCGCCGACGGCCGGCATCGTCCAGGAGGCGCAGTTCCATCGAGGCAGCATCCCAGAGCAGAAACCCGCCGAAGGCCCGCGAGAGCGAGCGCAGGCGCACGGAACCTCCGAGGGAGAAGAGGATCGGAGCCCCAGGCCCGGTCTGGCGCAGGGCGCCGGCGTAGGGAAAGACCGGAGCCTGGGGACCAGGCTGTACGGCCGCCTCCGAGCAGGAGAACGGACCGATGAAGACCGCCCACATGAAAAGGGCGACCAGGGCCCATGGAGCCCCGGCCGCCCCTGCGCAGCGGCGGAACAGGCGGGCCACTATTCCCTGATGGCCTCGTAGACCTTGGTCAGGTAGGGCGAAAGCATGATCTCCTCCGCCATGACGATCTTGGCCCGCGCGTCGGCGATATAGGCGTTGATGGCGGCCTTGGCCTTCGAGGGGCTCCAGAAGTAAATGGCGCTGTAGTAGGCCTTGACCAGGCCGTACAGCCCGGAGGCGGTGAAGTCCACCTGGGGGGAATTCGAGTCGATGTCGACGCCATAGTCCTTGTAGACCTTCCATACCACCTTGGTGCAGTACCACCAATAGGTGTCCTCCTTGGTGACCACGTTGAAGATATTGACGTAGTTCTTGAAGAAGCCATAGGCCTGGTTGGTATTGGAATCCCGGCAGTAGTAGTCCATGGCGGCTTGGGCTGCGTTGAGCCTGGCGGCATCGGCGGTGAAGGTGCGGTTAAGCACGCAGGCGTTGATCTTGCCTTGCCAGTCGTTGACCGTCTCGTATCCGGCGCCCTTGGCCACGGCGGTCTGGAGGCAGGGGGCGTCCTCATTGTTGGGATCGCGCTTCTGCAGGTCCAGGGCGGCGCCGTGGAAGTATCCGCCGGGCAGGCTCTTGGGGGCCACCCAGCCTATGACCGTGCCCACCAGGTCATCCGATCCGCCGGACAGGTAGACCGCCCCGTCAACATCGAAAGGCATGTCGGTGAGCTCCGGGTATGAGCTGCCGCCGCCGATACGGGGCGCCGCCAGCTGATCCGCAAAATCAGCGCTCAGCTCCGTACCGTACTTGGCGTCGAAGTCGGCGAAGGCCCGGGCTGCGCCCTCGGTGCCTAGCGCGGCCAGGACAGCCTCGAAATCCGCGTTCACCTGGGCCTCGTAGGCCGCCTGCCCGTCAGCCGCCTGCGGGGCGCAGGCCCCCAGGCAGGCGATCAGGACGACTGCCAGGATCAGGGCGATCCCGGCGGCGATGCTTTTCCTCATGCCACTATTCCCCCTTTTTCTGCGGCTTCCCCAAGGGTCGGCCGCGCTTGCCTCCCAGTGTAAAGCATCGACGCCGCCTGTCAATATTTCATCCACCACTCTATCAGTGGATGCCATGACGCCAGGATGCTTATCGCCTGGGCCTTGAATGGGGAAGCGAGGCCTCACCAGAGACCATGGATGAGGCGCCAGCGGACGCGTCTCATGTAATCCGCATAGCCCGGGAGGCGCCTGTAGAGAAAGGCCTCCTCTGATAGGATTCGTGTGATCAATATGCCCAGGAGGGGCGGCGCAGCCAGGTAACCCCATGCGGATCCCAGGATCAAGGGCGTCCCCAGGTTAATCATAGCAGCGGCGGCATAGACAGGATGCCGTAGCAGGGCGTAGGGACCGGTATCGGCGAGGCTCTGGCCGTCCTGGATGGAGAGGCTGCGCGCGGCGAAGCGGTTATGGCGATACCCTGCGAATAGGAGTGCATAGCCGCCTGATACCAGCCCGGCTCCCGGGAAAACGGCCCATGAGGGGAGCCCGGGCCAGTCCAGGCGCCGGCCCAAGGCCGGCAGGCCGATAAGGGCGAGGATGCAGAGGGCGCACGATGCTTCCAGGAGGGTCTGAAAGGGGGATGAGCCGCGAAATACAAGGCGTTTCAGCAGGAAAGACGGGTCGATCGCAAGGAAATAGGTGTAAATTGCGGCCGTTGGGCCAAGAACACAGGCCATCAGAGCCCAAGCCCCGGGGTAATCCAGGCTTCCCGAGACCCCGAAAAGGATGAGGCCCATGGCCAGAGCCAATGCCCCTAGCCCGCCGAGAGCCCTGGCCGCCGCTCGGCGGTGGATACCTGTTTGGGACACC
>CAYYCP010000179.1:0-2419 GCA_964470375.1 uncultured Spirochaetales bacterium | reverse complement strand
GCCCCTCGCTCAGCACTCCCTGCGCGGATCCCTCGGGCGTCGTCCCGTGCGCGAGCCGCGGAAGGGCCCGCCGAGGGCCCGCCGGCGCCGATGCTGGCACAGTGTACATTCCAAGGACAGATTATGAAATTCCAGCGCCTCGTGAAGGTTCTCCTCCTGTGGCTCGCCTGCACAGCCTGCCTCGCCGCCCAGGCCGCCGGCCCTAAAGTGGTGGCATCCACCTATTGGACGGCGGCCATCGCCCGCGCGGCCGGCGTAAAAGGCGACATCCTCATCATCGCTCCGGCCGAGCTGAGGCATCCGCCCGAATATGAGATCAAGCCTTCCGACCTCCTGGCGGTCAAGGGAGCGGATCTCCTGGTATACGGAGGCTACGAGAAGTTCGCCGAGCGCATCCTGGAGGCCTGCGGCCGCCCGGAAGCCGGTCTCAAGCTCAACACCGACAATCGCCCTGAGACATTGGTGACCGAGGCCCGCAAGGTGGCCGAGCGCCTGGGGACGCTGGAGGCCTGGTCATCCTGGGCCGAGGGCTTCAAGTCCTTCACCGAAGCCTCCAGAGCCAGAGTTCTTTCAGGACTCGGATCCGGCCAGGCCACGGTAGTGGTCCAGTCCTACCTGAAAGCCTGGATGGAGTGGATGGGCTTCAAAGTCGCCGGGACCTTCGGTCCCGGGGAGCCCAGCCCGGCCCAGGTGCTGAGCCTGTCCAAGACGTCGCCGGCCATGGTGATCGATAATTACCACAATCCCGCTGGCAAGGCCCTGGCAGAGAGTCTAGGAGTAAAATATTGCCTATTGATTAATTTCCCGGGCAAGGACGGCAGCGTCAGCCTGGAGGATGTCTACCTCCACAACGAGGCGGCCTTGCTGGGAGCGACCGTGCCGGGGAAGCGCTGAGGCCGATGCCGAAGCTGGTGGAGGCGGAAGGCCTGGCCCTGGGCTATTCCGGCCAGGCCGTCATATCGGGCCTGTCCCTGAGCCTGGCGGCCGGCGAGGGCCCCCTGGCCCTGTGCGGCCCCAACGGGGCGGGCAAGTCCACCTTCCTCAAGGCTTGCCTGGGACTCCTCCGCCCCCTGGCCGGCGAGCTCAGGGTCTTGGGCGGCAGCCCGGGCCGACCCTCCGGGCTGAGGCGCATCGGCTACGTCCCCCAATCCCGCCCGGGCGGAGGGCCACGGGTGACGGCGGGGGAACTGGCGGCTATGGGACGTGAGGCTCAACGCGGCATCCTGCGCCCCCTCGGGGACGGGGACCGCCAGGCCGTACAAGCCGCTCTGGTTCGCTGCGGGGTTTTCGATCTCAAGGACCGACCGGTCGATGAGCTCTCGGGGGGCCAGTTCCAGCGAGTCCTCCTGGCCCGGGCCCTGGCCTCCGATCCCGAGCTCCTCATCATGGACGAGCCCAGCGCCCACCTGGACGCGGCGTCACGGAAGGGGATCCTGGACGTGATCGCCGACCTCTCGGGTAAGGCCGGCCTCCTCATCGTGAGCCATGACCGCGAGCTCCTCAGCCTCTGCTCGCGCTTCATCCACTTCGAGGCCGGGCGGGCCGGCGAGGTGAAAAGCCCCCTTGGAGGCGATGATGCTTGAGTTGTTCTCGCTGCCGGTGTTCCAACGTGCCCTGGCCGCCCTCCTCCTCTCGGGCATCGCCTATCCCTCCATGGGCACCATCATCCTCGCCCTGGAGCTGGTGCCGGCGCGCTTCGCGGTGATGCACGCCTCCCTCCTAGGCGCGGCTCTGGGTCTGCTCGTGGGCTTCGATCCCACCCTGTGCGCCCTTATAGCCGCCCTAGCCACCGGGCTCGGGGTAGCCCGGATAGGAGATACCCGCCCCCGGGGCGGCGGCGCGGATTCGGCCTCGGGCGGCCTCGGCCTGGTGATGAGCCTCAGCCTAGCCCTGGCCTTCATCATCTTCCACAAGGGCCGCATCCACGCCATCGAGGCCTTCAACCTCTTCTGGGGCAACATCCTGGCCCTGCGCCCGGGCGATCTCGCCATCACAGCCCTCTCGGCCCTCGGCATCCTGGCCTTCATCGTCCTTTTCTTCAAGGAAACAAGGGCCGTCCTCTTCGATCGCGAGCTGGCCCTCTCAAGCGGGATGCCGGCCAGGGCCCTGTATAGCGCCCTGATCGTCCTGGTGTGCCTGGGCCTGGGCATGGCCATGCGCCTGACTGGTGCCCTCCTGGCAGACGCCCTGACTATCCTGCCCGCCCTGGCCGCGCGTAAGCTGCGGCTCGGGTTCAGGGCCACCCTCCTCTGGGGGGGGCTTTTCGGCTTGATCGCTAACCTGGGGGGCTTCGGCATGGCCCTGGCCTTCGACCTGCCCACAGGGCCGGCTGTCATCCTGGCCGCTTCCGCCTTGGTGGGAATCGCGGCCTTGGCGGCATCACGGCGGGCCCGGGCGGGAAGGGTTTCGGCCTAGGCGG
>CAYYCP010000178.1:0-2448 GCA_964470375.1 uncultured Spirochaetales bacterium | reverse complement strand
CCGGCGAGCGACTTATTCGCCCATCTGGCCCTCCAGGCGAATACGGAGCGAGACGGCATTTTCTCTGGCAGGCCCCGCTGATCCATGAAGCCCGGTATGAAGCGTCAACTTATGGTGTAGCGCGCGATGCCTGCAGAACTACTTCGTCCAGAGCCAACGCAGGACCTCGGCCGGCTTGGGGCGTTTTCCGGTCATCAGGATGCCTACCCGGAAGATCTTGGCGGCCAGGAAGGCTAGGACCCCGATGCCGACCAGGAGGATAACCACGGCCAGCCAGGGCTCCCAGGGCTTATAGCTGCCCACCACCACCCGCACGAGCATCACCATAGGCGCGCTGAAGGGGAAGTAAGAAAAGAACATGGCGATGGGTGATGAGGGATTCATGATGATGGGGCTTATAAGCATAAGGGGCAGAACCAGGAGGAGGATGATAGGCATGGCTATCTGGCCCATGTGCTGCTCGTCCTCGGCGGCCGCGCCGGCGGCGGCGTAGAGTGAGGAGTAGAGGAAAAAACCTAGGAGGAAGAAGAGGGCCAGCCAGCCCATGTTGCTCATGCTGACGGCCTCGGGCATGGAGATGCCGAAGCGCGGCCCCAGGAGTCGGGAGAGAGCGGCCACCATCAAGGTCCAGAAACCGTACTGGAGGATGCCGGCCGCGCCGTTGCCCAGGATCTTGCCGAACATAAGTTGGCCCGGGGACACCGAGGAGAGCATGATCTCCACGGTCTTGGACATCTTCTCCTGAACCACCGAGCGGCCGATCATCTGGCCGTACAGGAGCACGGTCATGTAAATGAACATGACGAAGGCCATGGCCGAGAGGAGAATGCCCATGAAGTCGGCCTTGCCCGAATCGGAATCGCCCTCGCGGCCGGCCTTGACCACGCGCAGGGAGGGCACGGCCAGAACCCGGGCCATGAGAGCCGGGTCTATGCCGGAGGCGTCCAGCTTACGCGCCGTGGCCTGGGCCCCGACCACGCTGGACAGGGTCTCGTAGACCATGGCGTCGGTGCCGGTGGGGCTGTAATAAGTGAAGGAATCAGCGTCCTGCCAATCTGAAGGGAGGACGACCGCCCCGGCCAGTGAGCCGTCGGCCACGCCCGCCCGGGCGGACTCATCGCTTGAAGACTCAACGATTTCCAGTCCGCGTGGCCCGAGAGCCTTGGCGAGGGCCTCCCGCAGGCCGGCGTCCCCGCCCACCAGGGCCACCCGCCCCTCCTTGTTCATGAGCTCCGGGCGCGTGGCCAGGAGGCCGGGCAGGACCGAGAAGGCCAGGATCAGGATGGGGCCAAGAAGGGTGACGATGACAAAGGCCCGGTTGGCCGCGGTGCGCTTGAACTCGAAGATGGATACGCTCAAAAGCTTATTCACGGCCGTCCGCCTTTCCCCCGACGAGCTTTAGGAATATGGTATGCAGGGAGGGCTGGATCAGTTCGAAGCGCCTGATCCTGATCTTGCCTGCCACTTCGCGCAGGAGCTTGTCGGCGTCCTCGGCCGAGGCCAGTTCCACCTCCTGGTAGCGCGGGAAGGCCGTCACCCCGCGCACGTAGGGCAGGCCGGCTATGAAGCCGCCGTCCCCGTCGTATTCCAGGGCCACCGAGTCAGCTCCGAAGCGGGCCTTGATGTCGGCCATCGCGCCGTAGGCCACTTGGCGGCCCTTGTCTATGAGCATGATGCGGTTGCAGATGCGCTCGGCGTGCTCCATGATGTGGGTGGAGAAGAGCACAGTGCGGCCCTCGTCGCGCAGGGCCACCATGGCCTCCAGGAGGATCTCGGCGGAGACCGGATCCAGCCCGGAGAAGGGCTCGTCGAAGAGCACGATGGACGGACGGTGGGCTACCGCGCCGATGAACTGGACCTTCTGGGCCATGCCCTTGGAGAGCTCATCCAGCTTGCGATCCTTCCAGCCGGACAGGCCGAAGCGCTTCAGCCAGGCGTCGATCTCCTGTTCGGCCGCGGAGGCCGCGGCGCCCTTGACCCGCGCCAGGTAGCGCAGCATGTCGGCCACCTTGGTCTTCTTGTAGAGGCCGCGCTCCTCGGGCAGGTAGCCGATACGGTCCTTGTCTTCCTCGCGGATGGGCCGCCCATCGAAGAGGACCTGCCCCGAGTCGGGGGCGATGATGTTCATGATCATGCGGATAGTGGTGCTCTTGCCGGCCCCGTTGGGGCCTATCAGGCCCAGGATCTCCCCGGGCTCGGCGCGCAGCGATATACCGGCCACCGCGGTCACGTTCTCAAAACGCTTGACAACTTCCTTAGCTTCAATCATTTTCGCTCCATGAGCCCAGTCCGGTGGGCACGGACGCAAAGATACCCTATATATTTATCCGATGTCAATGTCTTTCGCGCCTGCGGCGTCAGAGGCTTCAGCGGGCGGATCAGCCTCGAAAAGGCTCATGGAGCGGCGCTCGAAGGACAGTCCCTCCCGCTCGCGGGTGAAGCGGCCGG
>CAYYCP010000177.1:0-2465 GCA_964470375.1 uncultured Spirochaetales bacterium | reverse complement strand
AGGGCGGGGGCTGGAGTCTTGGCCCCAAGACCCTTGAGCTGGGCCTTTCCTATTACCGCGCCTCTCCGGCCTTCTCCCTCTTCAGCCGGGTCGGCGGGGCTATCCGCGAGGCCAGCCGCGAATCCGTGTTCTACGCGGTCCTGCGCGGACGCGACGTGCTCTTCCTGTCCGTGGCCGAGGAGCGCTCGCATGCTCTCATCATCGACATGATGCCCGGGGACTCAGTGCCGGCCATAGATTCGGCCCTGGGCCGGGCCCTCCTCTGCGGGCGCCCCGAGGCCGAGACGCGGGCCCTCCTTGAGACGGGGACCGATGCGGATCGAGCCAGGATCGACGCGTTCATCCGCGATGCCGCCAGGGCCGCCCGCGAAGGCTACGCCTTCACCAATGAGGAGGGCGAATCCGGGATCTGCGGCATCGCCGCCCCGGTGCGCGACCCCGCCGGTACCGTGATCGCCGCCATCGGCATGGCCGTGCCGGCCTCGCGCATGGACCTGGAGCGCCGGGCCGAGCTGGCGGCCCTCCTCATACGCGGGGCGGCCGAGCTTGGCGCGGGGGCGGCTGATCTCGATCGAAGCGCGCGAGCCTCCCGCCCTTGAGCCGGGCCAGCGAGCGGATGATGCGCTCGGCTTCCGGCAGGGGCGCCTCCACGATGCAGTAGAGCTCGAAGACCTTGACCGCTCCCAGGCGCGCGGGCGGAACTCCGACCTTCTCGCGGATCAGTTCGATCACCCCGCGCTTGTCCATGCCGTCCTTGCGCCCCAGGCGTATGAAGACCCGGGAGGGCCCGGGTAATACCCGGGAGGGCCCAGGCGAGTGAAGCGCGCGTTGACCGCCGCCCTCGGCGCGGAGAGGCCCGCGAGCCTGCGGCTCCCTGATCTCGGCGTAGCGGCGCCTGTCGAGATGCTTGCCATAATGCAAATGCAGGGCGGCCGCCAGGACGGCCTCGGGCTCGCGCCCCTCCAGGAGCTCGCGGGCCATGGCCCGGCATTCCACGAAGGACTCCGGCTCAGCCGCGCCCGTCGGCTCAGCCGCGCCCGTCGGCTCAGCCGCGCTCTCCTCCTCCTGGACCGATGCCAGGATGGCCGCCACGGCCCGCTTGCGGCGCGCGGCGATGATGGAGTCCACCTGCGGGGGGCGCTCGCGCCTGATGGAGGCCCCTACTTCGCGGCTGATGTGGAGGAGCTTGCGGTACTCGGCCGGGGTGACGAAGGTCACCGCCGCCCCCTCGCGGCCGGCCCGCCCCGTGCGCCCGATCCGGTGCACGTAGGCCTCAGGATCCTGGGGCAGGGAGTAGTTGACCACGTGGCTGAGCCCCTCCACGTCGATGCCCCGGGCGGCCACGTCAGTGGCCACCAGGACCGCGATGCGCCTGGCGCGGAAGCGCGCCAGGGTCTCCTCGCGCTGGGCCTGGGAGACATCCCCATTCAGGGCCTCGGCGGGATAGCCGCGCAGGGCTAGGCGCCGGGCCACCTCGGCGGTGAGAATCTTGGTGCGGCAGAAGACCAGGCCGTAGAAGGCCTCCTCCATGTCCAGGATCCGGCAGAGGGCCTCGAACTTGTCCTCCTCGCGCAGCTCCAGGTAGATCTGCTCGGTCAGGCCGGTGGCCAGGGATTCCCCGGCCACCCGGGCCGTGACGGCCCCGCGCATGCGCGCCGCAGCTAAGCGGGCGATGCGCTCCGGCATGGTGGCCGAGAAGAGGAGAGTGCGCCGCTCCGGGCGGGCGGCCTCCATGATGCGCTCTACATCTTCGATGAAGCCCATGTCGAGCATCTCGTCGGCCTCGTCCAGGACCATCCAGGAGAGGCCGGACAGATCCAGGCTCCCGCGCTCCAGGTGGTCGATGAGGCGGCCGGGCGTGCCCACCACGATGTCGGCCCCGGCCCGGAGGCCGCGCGCCTGGGGCCCGAAGGCCTGGCCCCCGTAGACGGCCTCTATGCGCAGGCTCCGCCCGCCCAGGAGCGAGCGCAGCTCCTCGGCCACCTGGACGGCCAGCTCGCGCGTGGGCGCCAGGATCAGGGCCCCCGGCCGGCCCCGGCCCGCTTCCAATCGGTCTATGATGGGCAGGCCGAAGGCGGCCGTCTTGCCCGTACCGGTCTGGGCCTGCCCAATCAGGTCGGCCGCGCCCTGGAGGAGGAGGGGGATGACCACCTTCTGGATGGGGGTGGGCTCCTCGAAACCCTTTTCAGCGACCGCCGCCAGGGAGGCTGGAGACAGCCCCAGGCCGGCGAATCCGTCAACGCTCTCAGCGGCCATAGAATCCTCCCGGGCAGGCATTGAAGGCACATGCGTTCCTGTATGGAGTATACACAGTGTCGGCCCGAGCGCACAGCGGGCCCTCGCATCTTGGGCTCCGGACGTGCTAGGATAGATTTTCAAATGCTAAGCAAGCACAGGTCATCGCCCCCACGGGCCGAGGACCGCTCTCGGATCATCAAGCGCGCCTCCATCATCGCCATAGTCGG
>CAYYCP010000176.1:0-2486 GCA_964470375.1 uncultured Spirochaetales bacterium | reverse complement strand
CGGCCTTCGGTCCACCATCCAGCTTGAAACCGTCCTTCTGCCAGATGAATTCCGCTCTGAGGGAGGCCCCGCCCTCGAAGGGGCCGGCCTTGAAGCTGATACCTACGTCGGCCTTCCCGTAGGGATCCTTCCCTTGAAGGAAACCGGGGAGGAGGAGGGGCCCGGTCTGGTACATTCCGCCCTCGGGGAAGCGGGCGCCCAACCCTGCTTCCATGCCGATCCAGGCGTTTTCCAGCGTAAAGGATGCATCCAGGTTGCTGAGGGCATCGAGGTCGCCCTCGGGCTTCCAGACGAGGACGCGCTCGGCCTTCGCTTTCGTCCTCATGGCGAGTCGTCCCGGGCCAGCCCTCCCTGCCCGGACCTCCCAGATAACATCGATTGAATAGGCCTCCCGCGTGGGTTTCACGGGACTTCCTTCTATAGTGTCTATGCTCGCTGTTCCAGGCAGGGGCCTTCCGACCGCCCTGCCTGCCTCTATGCCCAGCTCCCATGAATCCCCCAGACCGATGTGGATCTCGACGGCCCCGTCTCCCTCAAGGCCGGCTTCCGCCCAGGCCGAGCTGGAAGCAGGCGTTCCCGCCTTGGCTGGGTAATAAGCATCCCCTCCCGCTAGATGCCTGGCCCCGGCTTTGATACTGAGAGGGCTGGTCTCCAGGGCTATTCCGCCCTGCAGTACGGCACCCGCCAGGAAGGCCGAAGCGATGGCAGAGTCCAGCCTCAGTCCGATGTCCAGGGGCCCGGCCCTGATGCCACCGCCCAGGCCCTGGCGCAGGATGGGGCTGCCTGCTGGCAGGCGCGGCCTGCTCGGATCGATCCATGGTCCCTCAGTTCCATCCCCTCCCGTCCACTCAAGGCTCCAGGCCGCATCGGCTCGCGCGGCCCATGCCTGCGCCCCCTTCCCGTCCCCCTCGACGTCCATGTTGCAGAGGGCCGCCAGGCTGGTCTCCGTTCCCGCTCCCAGGCGGATTATGCTCGCCCGCCATGCATTTTTCCGCCCGCCCCCCAGGTTCAGGCCGATGTCCGGCAGGGGACAGTCCCCTCCCCCCCAGGGGCGACGCTCCGCCGCGCCAGGAGAGGGTGAGGGGCTTTCCAGGACCCTGAGGGGGGAGCCGCTGAAGGGATCTCTCAGTCTGCCCAAGGCCGGGGGACAGGATAGGGCTCCGATGCGTACGAGAGGGGAGAGGAAGGCCCCTCCGAGGTGGATGGGGGCCTCCGCCTGGAAAGGCGGAGCGGGAGCAGCCGAACCTCCCTCCTCGTCAGGGGGTCGGCTCTCCGCCGAGAGCCGGAGCTCAATATCCCCGAGGGCGAGGGCAAGATCGAATTCGGTCCCGGGCAGGACCGGTGCAAGGGAGACCCCCCGATCCCAGGTGTCTGATCCCTCCGTCAAGGCCGGGGCGGATACGCCGCCCAGGTCCAGGGCTCCGCGGGCGGTAAAAGAATCCAAGCGGGGAGGGGCGCCCGGGGCCCGAGGGCAGGCCGCGATGACGCAGAGGAGGGCTGGGAGGGCGCGCATGCCCCGGATCGCTCCCGAAGACGGCGGTGCTTCAGGCGATCCCGCATGGAAACCCGGATCCCGCCGGGAGGAGCCGGGCCGCGGGACTCTTGCTTTTTTTCCTCCGCTTTCCCATTATTGGCCCATTCCAACGGGGTGCGCATCCAGGAAGGAAGCGAAGAGAGCGTGAAAGGTTCAGACGTCGGCGTCCTGGGCGTATGCAAGTCCTTCGGGGACTTTCAGGCCCTGAAGAGCGTTTCTATGGACATCAAGAAGGGAGAGTTTTTCTCCCTCCTGGGTCCCTCCGGCTGCGGCAAGACGACCTTGCTCAGGATCATCGCCGGCTTCGAGCAGCCGGACACGGGCCAAGTGACCTTCGACGGGCAGGATGTCCTGCCCCTGCCCCCCAACAAGCGCCACTCCAACACGGTCTTCCAAAGCTACGCCCTTTTCCCGCACCTGACCGTGGCCGAGAACATCGCTTTCCCCCTGCGCATCAAAAAGGTGCGCAAGGACATCATCCGCTCGCGGGTCAAGGACTACATCGACCTTGTGGAGCTGGAGGGGCACGCCGACAAGAAACCGGCTCTCCTCTCGGGCGGACAGCGCCAGCGGGTGGCCATCGCCCGGGCCCTCATCAACGAGCCCAAGGTCCTTCTGCTGGACGAGCCCCTCTCGGCCCTGGACGCCAAGCTGCGCCAGCACATGCTTATAGAGCTGGACAAGATCCACGACATCATCGGCATCACCTTCATCTACGTCACCCATGACCAGACCGAGGCCCTTTCGGTGTCCGACCGGATCGCGGTGATGAACCAGGGCAATGTCCTCCAGATAGGCACGCCCCACGAGATCTACGAGCGCCCGGCCGACAACTTCGTGGCTCAGTTCATAGGCGAGACCAACCTCTTCCACGGGGTCGTGCGGGCCATAGAGGGCGATTACATGACCATCGAGTCCCCGGAGTTGGGTACCTGCCGCGTGCAGACCGACC
>CAYYCP010000175.1:0-2495 GCA_964470375.1 uncultured Spirochaetales bacterium | reverse complement strand
GGCTGAGGCCAGGGCCAGGGCCGCCAGGGTATCCCGGCCTTCGGGCTCGCCGATGTAGCGATCCAGCCCCGAAGGGGATGCCTTGCCCAGTCCCGGCAGGCGCCCGAGGGCGGCGGCGCGGAAGCGTTCCTGGGCGCAGACGAATCGACGCTCCTCGGGGACCAGTCCCTCAAGCCTGCGGTAGGCCTCCTCAAGGAGGCAGCGCCCGCTTGAAAGGGGCGCCAGCTGCTTGGGCAGGGCCTCGCGAGACAGGGGCCAGAGACGGGTGCCTGACCCCCCGGCCAGTATGACTGCGTATCGCATGATATCTTCCTAGAAACCCCTCAATCCGGTGCTACTGCGCCGGGGCAGGCCCTCCTTGGGCACGCGCTTGAGCACCAGGTACTCTATGCCGTTTTCCTCGCAGAAGCGCCGCTTCTCCTCCTTGTCGCCGTCTTCGTTGACCAGGTAGCGCTCGGCGCCCAGGGCGCGGATCTCTGGCTCGGCGTCCATCCAGCCTGAGCCGGAGGATATGAGGCAGCGCGCAACCGACCGTATCGAGCCCACCATGTAGCGACGCTCTTCCTGTCCGAAGAGGGGATGCCCCTGGCCTTTGAGGAGACGCACGTTGGCATCAGACCCGATGATAACGTTGAGCTCGCCGTACTCAGCCGCCTCCTCGAAGAAGCGGATATGCCCTGAATGGAACCAATCGAAGCAGCCCGTGACCACTACGCGCTTCAGGCCGTCCGGGCGCGGGGCGTCCAGGGCCGGGGCCCGGTAGGGGAAGCCCGGCGGGACGGTTCTCTCCTCCGGGGGCGAGGCCGCCGATGCCTCAGCCTCCTCCCAGGATGCTGGCTCCACGCGGTCGACATAGCGCAGGGCTTCGAGGAAATAGCGCCGCTCCGCCAGGGGCCACTTGGGCGGCCTGCCTCGCAGGCGCTGGAAGGCTTCGTCGCTCCATAAGCTGACCGTGAGGGGCCCGTCCTCGGCCGCCTCCTGGAGAACGCGCAGCTCGTGCGAGCGCATGTCGTCGAAGGCCCCGCAGAGGCGTATCCGGCTCATCGGGCCGCCTCTGCGTCTGCGCCCACCCCTCGGCGAACCTTGAAGCCGAAGGATCCGGGCACCTCGCGCTCCGAGGCCACGAAGAGGTAGCCCCCGCCGCAGCCCGAATACATTGCCCCCCCGTATTCGTGGCGGTAGTGCTCCAGGAGGGCGACCAGATCCAGACTCATCAGGGGGTGCCGAAGGGTGGCCGGTAGGAGGGCCTCCCAGGCGGCCATACACTCGTTCATGGAAGCCTGGAGAAGGCCCAGATCGCGCCCTACAATGGCGTCGAAACAATCGCGGCCGGAGCGGCCCAGGCGGCGCACCCAGGCCGGGTCGAGGTTCTTGGTCGTCAAGGGGGAGTAGCCCGCCGGCCGAGGACAGACCGGCAATATTTTGATAACCCGCTCTATCCAGGCTATCGAATCCGGATCGATGCAGCCCTCCACCGCGGAAGGGAAAACCCCGCCCTCCACGGAGAAATCAAAATCCATGCGCACGATGCCGGGATAGCACAGGCCCACCATGTCCTGGGCGCCGGAGGGATCGGCCCGGCCGCGGTTCTCCTCCTCGTAGAGCTCTCGCACAAGCTGGGCCGGCGGCCGGTCGGGCAGACGCGCCCCCCAGAGGCGGGCGGCCACCTTGCGCGTGCTGGTAGCCATCCCGGCCATGTCCATGAAGCGGTATTCAGGGAGCACAGACACCACAGTCATCGAGCCCGGCGGCTCGGGGTCGAGCCGCGATACGAAGGGTTGATCGATCCAGCCCCCGCACAGGGCCAGCCGATAGGGGATGCCGCCTATCACTTCGGCTATGTCGCTCATCGCTGACCCTCCTCGCTTGGGGCCGCGGGCGCGGTCAATGCCCGCGCCCACTCGCCGTCCGCTCTCAGTCGACCACGCGCCGGCCGGCCTTCCGAGCCGCGCGCTGGGTGGCTATCCAGTCGTAGGTCTTCTTGAGACCGACCTTGAAGGGTGTGGAGGGCTCCCACTTGAGAACCTGCTTGATGAAGGTATTGTCCGAGTTGCGCCCGGCCACGCCCTTAGGCGCGTCCAGGTTATAGCTGCGCTTCAGCTTCACCCCGCCGATCTCCTCGGCCAGGCTCACCAGCTGGTTGATCTCGATCAGCTCGGAGGAGCCCAGGTTGACGGGCCTAGCCACAAGCTCGTCGCAATGGGTGATCATGTCGATGCCCTTGAGGCAGTCGTCGATGTACATGAAGCTGCGGGTCTGGGTACCGTCGCCCCATACCTCGATGCTGCCGCTCCCGGACTCGATGGCTTCTTGGACCTTGCGGCAGATGGCCGCCGGGGCCTTCTCGCGCCCGCCCATCCAAGTGCCGTAGGGTCCGTAGACGTTGTGGAAACGGGCGATGAAGGTGGCCATGCCGCGCTCGGCCCAATACTCCTGGCAGAACATCTCGGAGACGAGCTTCTCCCAGCCGTAGCCGCGCTCGGCCATGGCCGGAT
>CAYYCP010000174.1:0-2682 GCA_964470375.1 uncultured Spirochaetales bacterium | reverse complement strand
TCGTCTCGTAGTCCAGGATGATCCAAGAGACCATGCCGGTGGCGTCATTGCGGGCGATCAAATAGAATTCCAGGCGGGCGCCTATGAAGGCGGAGGTGCGGGCGCTGAAGGCGCTGATGACCACCATGGGATAGGCCGGATCGCCCCTGCAGAAGGAAGTCTCCGCCAGGGAGTAGCCCGGGGGCAGGAGGGCCCGGGCGGCTTCCAGATCCTTGACCTCGTAGGATAGGAAGAGGCAGTAGGGATCCACTATGAAGCCCATGTAGGGGATAGACTGGGTTCCGCGACGCATGATCGAGTCCTGGGTCTTCTTGGGTAGGAGCTTGTTGAAGTCGCCCAGGAAGCTTATGGCCGTCACGTCCTCGGGCTTCACCAGGGACTCGGTCTTCCTTATGAAGGCTGCGCGTTTTTCTCTATCCACGTCTTCTCTCCCTTGGGGGGCGGCCCCGGCCCCGCGGTCAGATGATCAGGAGCGCCAGCAGTACGACGCAGGCGATGGCGGATAGTGCCGTGCCCGCCAGGAAGGTCCTTTTAATCGTCCTCGCCGAGAATGTGCGCATGCCTCTCATCCCGGCTATTTGATCATAGATGCGCACCATTTCGGCCTCGTCGGCCACATAGGTGCGGCAGCCCGGGCTGTCGGCCATGTAGTGCTGGGCGAAGGGGAAGCAGACCGCTTGGCAGGGCGTTGAATCGGCCAGGCCCGGGAAAAGGTCATTGTGCGACAGCTCGATGGAGGAAGTGGGCAGGTCGATGGCCTTTTCCACCTCGGCCGGGTCGAAGATCACCGCGAAGGGGGCTAGGCCCTGGCCGCCCAGCTCACGGCTGAAGCCTATGGAGTTGTTCCCGTTGATCCACAGGGGTTGATCCAGGCCGCGCATTCTCCCGCCCTCCAGGCGGGCCTTCAAGGCCAAGCGCCGCCCAGAGGCGGCTTCCTCGATGTCCAGGACGATCTCGCCCTTGGACGTGGTGGTGAAGACGCAGCGCTGGCAGTTGGGATCGGCGATGCCCGCGGCCGGGAGGGAGATCAGGGTGTTGCTGAGGATGTCGATGAAGATCCAGGATATCAAGCCGGTCTGCCTGTCACGGGCTATCAGGTAGGACTCCAGGCGGGTGCCGAAGAAGGCGCTGGCTCGGGTGTTGAAGATACCCATGCCCAGGTAGTATGCGGGTTCATCGCCCGCGAAGATGGCCGAGGGAACCAGTTCAAAGCGGTCGGGCAGCATGGCGCGGGCTCGCTCTATGTCCTTGAGCTTAAAAAAGAGAAATAGGCAGTAGGGTTCTATGACGAAGCCCATGTAGGGGGTCTTGCGGGCCGTCCTGGCGAGGAGGCGCTTGAAGAGCCACCGCGGCATGAGGCGCTTGAAGCCCTGGAAGAAGAGGAGATCCCCGATCTGCATAGGATCGATCAGGCTCTCCACGTTGGCTATGAAGGGACCGTCGTCCAGGACCCCTGTTCTTCCACTGCCCGCGCTGTCCTGCATGTAGCTCCCTGTCCGGCCGGATATGGGCGGCCAGGCGGGCCGTCCGGGGAGGGGCCTTTTACGGCCCGCTCACATTATCGCAAATATATGGTATGGCCCGAGCGCGGTCAAGGAGAGCAAGGCGCGACAGCCCGCATCGGGGGCATAGGTATTGGATGAAGACGATGGAGGAATTCCTTGCCGAAGGCAAGGAATTCCCCCATCATGCAAGCGGCCGGGACGTGGCCCAGCCGGCTCGGGGATGCACGTTTCGGCCCGTTATTCCCTCGGGACAGGATTCCGAGCGACCCGGAATCCGACATTCCCGCCGCGGATGGACGGAGCGTACATGAGGCGATACGAGAGCGCGAGGGTCGCCTCGTAGTCCATCCAGCCCCCGCTCTTCATCGCCCGTTCGCCGCCCGTATCCGCTCCCCGATAATCATCGAGCGTCCCGGTGGGGAAGGCGCCGTTCCGGTCCCAGCACCATTCCCATACATTGCCGCTCATGTCGAAGATGCCGAGCTCATTGGCTTGCTTCGCTCCCACCCCATGGGTCTTATTGGCGCTATTGGCGGAATACCATGCACAGTCACCAGCGGAGCTCCTTCCGTTCCAGCCCGAGTAGGGCTTCCCGTAATATCCAGCGGATCCCATGGCCGCCCAGTTCCATTCCATCTCGGTTGGGAGTCGATAGCCGTTCGCATCCCAGTCGGCCGCCGCGGCACTCCAAGCGGCGTCCTCGCTGAGGGGTATATCGGCATAGGCGAGACTGCTGAAATCGACCCCGGCGACTGAATAGACCGGGTTGAGCCCCTCGGCGATGCTCAGCTTATTGCAGAATGCGATGGCGTGGTACCAGTTCACGTTCTGCACCGGGTTGTCGAGGCCATTGGAATTTTCGGGCAAGGCCGGATCCGTGGCCATGATGGCCTGGAATTCGGCCCTCGTCACCTCGTGCTGACCAAGTAAAAAGGCGCTGACCGTGGTGATGTTTGCGGGATCCGCATCACGCCTGAAAATACCCGAGGGAACGCCGATCAGGGTGCCGACGTTCGGAGAAGTCGCGCCCGCGGGCGCAGGGCCGTTTTTGCTCACAGTGATGGTATAGGTTTTTGAGAATTCGTCTCCAGGCGCTCTCACGACGGCTACCACCTCAGTCAAGCCCTGGACGGGATTCAAAGCGAGGCCGGGACTGAATGAGAGGCTCGCGGCGGCA
>CAYYCP010000173.1:0-2738 GCA_964470375.1 uncultured Spirochaetales bacterium | reverse complement strand
GCAGATCGCCCTGACCGGAGGCCGCGCTGGCGAGCCCGCGTTTGAGGTCGTCCAGACGCATGCGCACATCGAGGGACACCAGGACCTGGATGCCGGCGCAGATCGGGACGATGAAGAAGAAGAACATCAGGAAGACATACAGCTGTAGATCATGGTAGCTCAAGTCGCGCTCCCAGGACAGGGCCAGGGAGGCCGGATCCACCTTGCCCCTTCCGGAGAAGTAGCCCAACTCGCGCACGATAGCCGAGCGGTACTTCTCCGCCGCTTGGGAAGGTTCTATCAGTCCGCGTTGCGTATCGGCCATGACCTCTTGGCCGATGGCCTGGGCGGCGGTGAGATCGGACAGATTGAATTGGATGAAGGTGGTCGCGTAGACTAGGAGGACGGCGCTTAACCCGGTCTGCCTGAGGGTGGAACGGCGCTCACGCTTTCGGTTTCCTATAGAGCGCATGCCTAGGAGGTCGCGCACGCGGGCGAAGGCCATGCCGTTCAGGGCGTTCTGGGCCGCGGCGTAGGAATAGCCGGCGGCCAGGTTGGAGAGCAGGACGACCAAGGGACCGGGGCGGAGGAAGTCCGACATGCGCCCGCCGGCCAGTTTCATCACCAGGAAGCCAAGCGCGAAGCCGGCCAAGTTCAAGCCCAGGACCAGGGGCGAGAAGCGCAGGATACGCCTGCGCGTCTTCTCCAGGAGCTCAGGGGCTAGGCTCTCGCCCCTTTCAAGGCGCTCCTGGACCCGCTGCACGGGCAGGGCCATGAAATAAATCAGCGCGCCGAAGACGGTCATCACCGGCAAGACGTTGACGCCCAGGAAAGCAGCCATAGTGCCCGGGAGGCCGGACAGATCGCTGATTCCCAAAATGAGGTTGTCGCGGAAGTAGGTGAAAACCTGCATCAGGGCGTAGACGACCAGGATCATCAACACCGAGTGCATAGATATCCTCAACGCGAGGCGGCTGCTCTTCATGTCTCCCATACTATTCGCCGCGCCTCCCCTGGTCAATGCGCGCTTCATCGCGGCCGGCTGCCCACGACTTCCCTGCCTTGTGGCCTTTCGGCCTTGCGGCCTTGAGCGGTGGGGTGGATAATGCGCCTTATGGATGAAGAGGGCATTGCGGGATCGTGGATGAGCCGGGGCTGGAAGGTGCGCCTGGAAGCCCGCCGCGAGGGCGAGGCGTGGAGCCTTTACCTGGTCGAGGGATTGGAGAACGGAGAACGGGACGAGGCCAACCCTGATCCGGCCCTGCGCGGACGACCACTCCTTGGCGCCGCGCTGGCGGGCGGCCTTACCTTCGACGGCCGGGGTTGGTCGGGCGGCTGGGTCTACGATCCGGAGACGGGGCACCGTTACTCCTGCCTGGCAAGGCTGGCCGGATCCGGGGCGGACCGGGAGCTGATCCTGCGCGGCTACCTGGGTCTGCCTGTTTTGGGCATCGCCCAACGCATGCAGCGTCCCGGCGCGCGGGCTGACCTCACGCCTGGCTGCGCCTCCGCCGGCGCCTTGTCGGACCTGCCCCCGCCCTGGGAGAAACAGCGCGCCCGCGCCTGGATGGACGCGCGCCCATGGCCCCTGGGCTGCGACTACACCCCGGCCTACGCCGCCAACCAACTTGAGTTTTGGCGCTCCTTCAACCCTGAGGCGATTGACGGTGAGCTGGCCCTGGCCGAGGGGCTGGGATTCAACACCCTGCGGGTGTATCTGCACTACCTGGCCTGGCTTCCCCGTCCGCGTGTCTTCCTGGACAGGCTGGGGCGCTTTTTTGATCTGGCCGCCCGCCGGGGCATGGCGGTGATGCCCGTCCTCTTCGATGATTGCTGGAACGATCCGGGCCTCATGGCCCGGATAGCGGCCCCGCGGCCGGGGGCGCATAACTCCCGCTGGCTGCGGTGCCCCGGCACCCGCATGGTGAGGGATCCCTCCAGTTGGCATGCCCTGGAGGATTACGCCGGCGGGATCATGGACGCCTTCCGCTCGGATGAACGCGTACTATGTTGGGACCTCTACAACGAGCCGGGCAATGGGGCAGGCTTCCTGCCCACGACAGTGCGCCTCTTGGGGGAAGTCTTCAAATGGGCCCGCCGAGTCGATCCGGATCAACCCCTGACATGCGGGATCTGGAAGCGCTCGTCCTGGTTCAAGGGCCTCAATCGATTCATCCTGGACAATTCCGACCTGGTCAGCTTCCATAATTACGGCCCGGCCTCCTCAATGGCCGCCGAGATCGACGAGCTCTCCGCCGAGGGCAGGCCGATGATCTGCACCGAGTACATGGCCCGCGGGATGGGCTCGCGCTTTCAGACCCACCTGCCCCTGCTCCGATCGCACGGGGTGGGGGCTATCAATTGGGGCCTGGTGGATGGCCGGACACAGACCAAGTATCCATGGAACTCGAGGCCTGGGTCGCCCGAGCCGGAGCCATGGTTTCACGATATCTTCCGCTCGGACGGATCGCCCTACGATGTCTCCGAGATCGAATGCATCAGGAAGGAGGCTCGTCAGGCCGGCCTCCTCGCTTGACAGCCGGCCCCGATGCCCGGGGCAAGAGACCTGTCCGGATCCCTGGACAACGGATGGCTCCGAGCTTCGCCCTGACAGAATCGACCTTAAATGGCCGAGAGGGCCTGATCCAGGTCGGCAAGGATGTCCTGGATGTCCTCCAGGCCTATGGACAGGCGCACCAGATCCGGGGTGAGGCCGCCCTCGCGCTGCTGCTCCTCGGAGAGCTGGGAGTGCGAGGTGC
>CAYYCP010000172.1:0-2768 GCA_964470375.1 uncultured Spirochaetales bacterium | reverse complement strand
TGGTAGAGTAGCCATCTAGGCGCAGGCGTGTCAATGAAAAGGGAAGAACCGGCGAGCAGCTGGCCGTCCAAGGGCCCACAAGCCTTTGAGGATTTCTACTCAGCCATCTGGGGCGGGCGCTGGCCGGCCCTGCGCTCGGCCATGGCCGGCCCGGCGCCCCAGGCTTCCTGGAGCGAGAGCCTCTCCGAGCCCTACCTTATGGATCCGGCCTCCGTTCTAGCGGCCCTTGCCCTGGGGCGGCCTCAGGCAGAGGCCTGCCTGGATATGTGCGCGGCCCCGGGAGGCAAAAGCCTGGTGATAGCCTCGCGCATGCGCGATTCGATCCTCGTGGCCAATGAACGCTCCCCCGAGCGCATGGGGCGCCTAAAGCGCGTCCTGGATCGTCATCTGCCCGGGCCGCTCCGCTCCTCGGTCCAGGTTCGACAGGGCGACGCGGCCCGCCTGTGCCGGAGCCGTCCAGCCTCCTTCGGCCGCATCCTCTTGGACGCCCCCTGCTCCTCGGAGCGCCACGTGATGGCCTCCGAACGGCATCTGTCTCTATGGTCCCGATCCCGGGCGGCATCCCTGACCTATTCCCAATGGGCCCTGCTCGGCTCGGCCCGCCTCCTCCTCAGGCTGGGAGGCCGCCTGGTCTATTCCACCTGCTCCATCAATCCCGCGGAGAATCAGGATATGGCACAGAGGCTGTTGTCACGACGAGGGTCGGGCATACAGGCCTTGGATGCGAGAGCCCTGACGCGGGCCGAACTGGAGGATCTGCCGCCAGGCTTGACGGAGAGCCTAGGGGCCGTACTGGACGCCGCCGAGGATGCCGGGCCGGGGATCATGATCCTCCCCGACCGAGCCGGCCCCGGAGCCGGACCGATGTTTATCGCGGTATTTGAGAAGACCCTAGCGGAGGAAGATCCGAGCGGGACTTCCAGGGCTGAAGCCTAATCGGCTTCCTTCTCAAGTTCCTCTTCCTTGCCACCGCGATTCTTGTACTCGAGTTCGCGCGCGTCTATGTCCTTTTCGAGCTGGTCCAGGCGCTTGAGGGTTTCCTTGATCGAGGGGCTTTCGGGGCCGATGCTGGCCTCGCCGCGCTCGACGAAGGCGGAGTATACCTCTACACCCAGCTGGGCGGCGATCTTCTGGGCCTGGCTCTTGAGCTGGATGATCTCCAGCTTGATGACCCCCAGCTCGCCCAACTCCTTGGCCTTGGCCCCGGCCCTCTCCAGGATGTCCCGCGAGGCCTCGACGCCCTTGCTCACCATCGCCCGCAATTTATCGGAAAACGACATGGCATACTCCTTTGATTCGAATATAGGTCCATCCCGGACCAAGGGCAAGTCAAATCTCGAAGGCCGGTTCCCCCGCGACCTGGGCCGCCAGGGCCGCTGCAGCATCCTCTTCGTCCTTCCGCCCCTCTATCCTGAGCCAGACGCAGCCCTCCGCCCCACCCAGGCCCCCGGCCGCGCTCAGGGAGGCTCGGGCCCCGCTCAGGGCCCCGATGGCGTCGAGCTCGCATATCACCTCCCCCGGCAGCTCCAGGAAGCGTAGGCCCTTAGCGCCGGGTGCGTTCAGGGAACAGGCGATCTCCTCCAACGGCCCTTCGACGCGCTTCTCAAGGCCGACCGGGACGATCAGCCCGACCCGCCTGCCCACGGCAGCCTGGATGGCCGGAAGGGCCGTGCCGGCCTGGGGATGCCCCACCAGGACGCCCGCGCGCCGCGCGCGCATGTCGAGCGCGTTGGCGCCCTTGATGACGAGGTCGCCCTCCCTCAGTCCCTCGGCAACGTCGAAGATGGTCTTGCCTTCCTGCCACTGGCCCTTGACGATGACAACGTCGCCGGGGAAGGCGGACTGGTCGGGCAGGCGCCCGCTCGGATCCAGGGCCCGCCCGGGCGGGAGATTGAGGCCGCGCAAGAAGCGCCGGCGCTGGAAATCCCCGGCCCGCCCGATCAGGCCCAGGACTTCCTCGGCCACGTAGGCGTTGGTGCTCCCGGCCACGATGACGATAGTGCCGCCCTCCAGGGCCCGGCGGATATCGGCCCGGGCAGCCACTGCCCGGGCGATGAGGCGCTTCCCGGCCGCCACCGTAAGCATGCATTGGACCATGATGGCATCCCTCCTCGGTTCCGGGCCAGGATAGCACGCGGCCCGGCCTTCCCCAAGCCGCCCGGGCCGGTCTAGAATGCCAGCCCATGGACAGCTCCGGGCTGCGCGTCCTCCTCCTCGACGCGGACAACACCATCTTCGACTTCGATGCCGCCCAACGCGAGGCACTCCTGGAGACCATCGGCCTTTCGCCGCGCGACCCGGCCGCGGACGAGGCCTTCGCCGCCTTCAAGGACATCAACGACGCGGCCTGGCGCCGACACGAGGCCGGAACCCTCTCGCGCCAGGACCTTAGGGTCGAGCGATTCAGGCTCTTCAGGGCCTTCCGCCCCTTCGAGATGGATGACGTCCAGGCGGCCGATTTCTTCTTAGGGAGGCTTGCCTGCAAGGGCCTCCTCCTCCCGGGGGCCGCCGATACCCTGGCCGAGCTTAAGCGGGCTGGCCTGCGCCTGGGCCTGGCCACCAACGGCTTCAGCGCCGTCCAACGTGGACGCATCAAGGCCTCGAGACTGGACGGCCTCCTGGACGGGATCTTCATTTCGGAGGAGATGGGTGCCAAGAAGCCGGATTCGGCCTTCTTCGAGGCCTGCCTGCTCGCCTTGGGAGCGGACAGGAACGAGTGCCTCATGGTGGGTGACTCCCCTGAGGCCGACATCGCCGGGGGCAAAGCG
>CAYYCP010000171.1:0-2807 GCA_964470375.1 uncultured Spirochaetales bacterium | reverse complement strand
TGGAGATGATGGAAGAGGCCGGCATAGCCAACTCCTCCGTGGGGGAGATCCGCCTTTTCGACAACTACACCTTCGTTCAGATTGCGGCTGAGGCCGCCGAGACGGCCATCGCCAAGCTGGACGGGGCTTCCTTCAAGGGCCGTAGGCTGAGCGTCAAATACGCCCGCAAACGCGAAGAGTCCTCTGAGAACGAGACCCGCGCCGTGCCGGCCGAGGAAGCCGGGGAACCTAGCCCGCAATCCTCAGAGGGACAGGACAGCTCCACCGACGGCACGGGAGCCGAGGAGAGAGACTTCACTCGTCAGGGCGGCTGCAGCGCTGGTTCCGCGGACGGGTGGGACGGTGAATCCCGGGATGAGGACGATCTCGGGCCGGGAAGCCTCGAGGACGAAGGCTTCGCGGATGACGCGGATCCTGGCGAGATCGATGCCTCCGACGGGGACTCCTATGAGGACGAGGGCGCCGATGGGCGCCTCGGCCAGGGCGGCGAGCCCGGCGCCTAGGCCCCGCAGGCGCCGCCTCAATCGCTCCCGGGCATGAAGAAGTAGACGATCGGTCCGGCGTACTGGCTCCTGACCGCGCGGGCGGCCTTCCTGGGCATCGTGAATGCATCGAACCAGGCGACCGTGTAGTAATTGAAGAGAACCGTCTGGTCCAGGCCGATGGGCTCGGGCCCGTCCAGGGTCACCTTCTCCCCCCCCAGGTACACGCTGCCGCCGAATGGGTCCAGCTCAAATATCTCGCCGGTCACGGTATCTCTCGTCAGCGCGCGGGCGGGGGCGTAGCCCGAGATCACCTTGGCCACGTCGGCGCCCCAGTCGCGCAGGAGCTCTCCGGACCCCTGGCCGAAGACACGCTTGAGGTTGGCATGGCCCCTGACGGTGGTCTCCACCAGGGCGCGCAGCTCCTCGAGGGCCCCGCCCGAGGCGGTACCCTGGGCGTCGAAGGCGATGCCCCCGCTGCGGTCCGCCAGCCAGGACAGGAAGCGGGCCATGCCCCCGCGCATAGCCGCCGTATCGTTGAAGCCCATCATGTCGGCCTGCCAGGGCGCGGACAGGAAGGCGTCGGCGAAGACGTAGTTGCCCCCGCTCTCCCCGAAACCGCACAGGTTCTCGCTGAGGTGGGCCAGCCCCTCGTCCAGGAAGAGCTCCTCCATGGCGAAGGCCCAGCTGCCGTCCAGATAGACGGTCCTGTGGCGATAGGCCTGGCGATAGAAGCGCAGGAGGTGCGAGTACTCGTGGGCGCAGGCGGCCCGCAGGCTGGCCAGCGAGTAGTTCGGGTCATCGGCGTCGACGACCCCCAGGTAGAGGATTTCCCCGAAATTAGAGGCCGGGTTGTAGCGCAGGTAATCGCTCATGTCCGCTGAGCGCGGGAAGAAGTCGGCCGGATTGAAGAAGCCTATCACGCCGACATCGAAGGCGTTCACCTTGCGCGAGGCCAGGACGATGAGGGCCTGGTTCTGGTCCAGGTCGGAGCCCGGCCCCCAGAGCGAGTCCAGGCGCGGGACGACCAGGGAGGCCAGGGCCTTATGCAGGGCCTCGGCGTCGGCCTGGACCAGGCCCTGGCCAGAGGCGGCGTCGGACCAGATCTCCACCCCATCGCCGGCGGCCAGGCAGGCGGCCCTGAGCTTGAGGGGATCGGCGTAGTAGCTGTGGTCCAGATCGACCATGTAGAAATCGCGTTCCTCGCCCAGGCCAGCCGGCGCGCGCGGGGCGACGCGGGCCGCGTCGCGCGCCCCCACTCCGGAGGGCGATAGGCGCAGGTTGGCGGGCAGGTCCAGGCGCATGTCGCGCAGGGGCCTGGTTGCCCCGGCCGGCGGGGGGGCGGCGGGCGCGGCCGCGCTCCCGAGCACGATGGAAGACGAGGTATGCTGGCTGACGGCGAAGGGTAGGTAATCGCCCTCGTCCAGGACGAAGGACCAGGAGCCCTCGCGGACCGGCACCGTGCGCAGATCGCCTTCGGCGTAGACCACGGCGGCCACGCTGAAGCCGACGCTGTCCAGGACCTTGCCCGCGCCGACGAGGTCCACCACGTAGTCCCCGGGCGCGAAGACTTTCGCCGCGTGCGGCCCCTCGGCGAAGGCGGCCCCGCCGCGAACGCTCCAGGCCAGGCCATTGTCGTGGATCGAGGAGTAGAAATTGATTTTCTGGCCTTCCTCGAAGCGGGTGCCCTCGCGGGGGTAGATGATGGTGACGCCTTGATAGCCGAAGAGGCCGCAGGAAGCCGCGGCCAGGCCAAGGGCCAGGCAGGCCAGGCAGGCCAGGGCGCGCACGGCGGCCCCGGCGGCGGGATTGTGCTTCGCCATGCCTACGAGTCTATACCAAATGCCCGCCGAATAACAGGCGAGGCGGATCAGCCCAGGCCCAGGAGGGCGGCCGCGTTGCGCGACCGAATGGCCTCGTGCAGGCCCTCGGGCAGTTCCAGGGCCGGGATGAGGCCGAGGGCCTCGGCCTGATCGTCCCAGGGCGAGTCCGAGCCGAAGAGGAGGCGCCCGGGGTCATGCCCCAGGACGAGCTTGCGGGCCTGAGGTATCGGAAGGAACTGCAGGGAATAGGAGAATTCCAGCCAGACCGGGCTCCCGACCAGGAAGCGCTCCACGCGGTCCCACTGCATCCAGCCCCCCAGGTGGGCGGCCACGATCTTCAACGAGGGGAAACGCCTCGAGACGGAAAGGATGCGCTCGGGGTCGGCCAGGTCGGCGAAGGCATAGCCGATGTCGTAGCCGGCGTGGAAGAGGGCTATCAGGCCGTGTTCGGCCAGGCCGGCGTAGAGGGGATCCAGGGCCGGGTCGTCGATGGCGAATTCTT
>CAYYCP010000170.1:0-2988 GCA_964470375.1 uncultured Spirochaetales bacterium | reverse complement strand
CCTCGGCGCCGCCGCCCAGCCCCCTGCCGACAGCCTCGCCGGAACCCTCAATGGTCCCCGCGCCCAGCCTATCTCCGTCTCCGTCTCCGCCGCCATCGCCCGACTTGTCTCCATCGCCCTCACCAAGCTCGTCTCCGGCGCCCCTGCCCTCGGCCAGCCCTTCTCCCACACCTCGTCCCAGCCCAAGGCCCAGCCCGACACCCAAGCCTTCGCCAAAACCATCTCCAAAACCATCGCCGACTCCCACGCCCATCTACATTCCGCCCCCGGAGAGCACGGCCACGCCCGATCCCTTCGAGAATCCCTTCAGCCTCGGCCCCGCGGAGAAGCGACGCCGTGAAGGACGGGCTTGATGAAGCGCACCACCCCGACGATAGTTATGGAAGGAACCCGATCCATGAAGAAGAAACTCGGCGTTTTCGCCTGTCTGATCCTCCTCGGAGTCCTCCGGGCCGAGGAGAAGAACCTGGTCCTCAACCCCGGCTTCGAGGAAGCCTTCGCCAAGTTCGAGTACGCCACGGGCTGGACCGGGGAGGCCTTCGAACGCACCCAGGAGGCCGCCCAGTTCTATCCCGTCTCCAGCCTCAAACACTCAGGCGCGCGGGCCATGGTCATACGCAATCTCAAACCCAACGACTCGCGTTTGATCCAGTGGCTGCGCGTGGAACCATCCAGCTATTACCGCATCAGCGCCTGGATCATGACCCAAGGCGTGGAGGGAGCGGGGGCGGGCGCCAGCGTCTGCGTGGCCGGGGTCAGGGAGGATCCCCCCTACCTCACGGACACCAAGGGTACCTGGGAGTACCTGGAAGCCTACGGGCGCACGGCCCCCGGGCAGACCCTCATGCCCCTCACCCTGCGACTGGGACACTACGGCAAGCTGGTGAAGGGCAGCGCGGCCTTCGACGACGTGAGTGCGGTCAAGGTTGATTCCATTCCCGACGGGGTCATCCTCTACAATTTCGGGGCCGAGGCCTCCCTAGCCACAGAGATTCCCCGCAAGGGCCTGATCCCGGCCGCCCTCGTCTTCCCCCTCATACTCCTCATCGTCCTGGGCGCTGTAGGATTCGCAGCCTACTACTTCCGCCACAAGCTCCTTGACCTGGCCATAGCCCTGATGGAGTGGGGTCTGGCCAAGGCCTACCGCAGCCCTGCCCGGGGCGCGGCCAAGGCTTCCGGTTCTGCGGACATGCCCGCTGATAGGCGGGCAAGCGTCCGCGAACCGGCATCGGCCCCGGTATACCTTGTGCGTGGGCTGCCATCGGGCGGGCAGAACATATCGGAATACCTCTGTCAGAACATTTCCCGCGACGGCTTCTTTGTGAGAGGGGACAGCTTCGTGGACTTCGATATAGGCCAGGAGGTGACCTGCTTCTTCAAGGTGGGCGGCCGCCGCGTTGAGGGCGGGCAGGCCCAGGTGATGCGTAAGCAGATGGAGCTGGACCGCTTCGGAAGCAACGCCGAACGCGGCATGGGTCTGCGCTTCATCGCTACGGACAGCGCCGCGCGGGCCCGCATCGTCATCCTTATGAGGGCTTTGGAAAGGGAGATGAAGAAATCCCAGGGATCTACGCCCGCTCAAGATCCCGCTCAAGATAGCGGGCAAACCGCGCCTGCGGTCACTCCGGTAACTTTTTCACCGAGCCCTTCGGCGAAGGACGCGGCGAGCCCTACGCATCAGGCCACGCCGCCTGTCGCGAATCAGGCCGCCAAGGCCGATAGCGCAATCGGGCTAGGGGGGAAGGCGACTGTAAAGGTCCCCCAAACCCCATCGAAGGGCAGCCCAGCCAAGGCACCTTCAAAGCCGAAGAAACCAGTCCCGAAGGCGCCCGCATCGAAAAAGGCTGCACCTCCAAGGTCTACGGCGAAGAAGGCTCCCGCACGGAAGGAGCCTGCGCGGAAAGCCCCTACCGCATCGCACACAGGCGCAAAGCCCAGTCCGAAGCTCAAAGCCTAGGGGTCGCCAGGCCGCTCACTCAGCGTTCAGCAGGCCCAGATCCTCCGTAACCTGGATGGTCCTGCGCAGGGGCAATATACGTATCTCCACCTGGCCCTCCTGGGCCGGGGCTAGCTCGAGCTCCACGAGAGGAGTCTCGGCGTAATGCCTCTCGGGCAGGCTCTCCTCCAGGACGCGCAGGGTCCACTCGCCGGAGGGCAAGTCAACAAAGGAGAAGCTTCCCGAGGAGTCGCAGGCCTGCCTCTGGCGGGACTGCCCGTCCGAGAGCTCCACAATGATAGACGGAACGCGCTCGCGCTCAAGGTATTGGTCCTGCCCCTCAGGCGCCTCGGAGAAGCCGGCCAGGGCGCTGGAGAAATCGAGAACCCGCAATCGTCCCCTTACGCTGGCGGCCGGAGTGACGGGTATGAGGACTTCGACCTCCTTCTCCAGCTCGATGCCCGCCTCCACTGGGAGGCCCAAGCGGGGCACATATCCGGGGGGCAGTGAATTGCGGTCCAGGTAGAGGAAGTAGGAGCCGGGCTTGGCCACCCTGAATACCGCCACTCCCTGGCCATTCGTCACCGCGGCAGTCTTTCCAAGGCGAACGATAGCGTCAGGCAGGGGGGCCTGGGCGACCTCGTCCACGACCCGCACGCGCAGGAGGCCTGTATCGACCTTCTCGCGGATGGGTATGCCGAAGGGCGCCGTGTACTTGATCTCGAATCCCAGCCCATTCGTGCCCGTGGTGCCCCCGACGCCTGCGCTTATGGAAAAATCCGCCCAATGGCCCCAGGGAAAAGCGTACTTGAGGCTCCCGACAAGGTCGAAGGAGGCAGTGGCGAGGGCGCCCCCGTCAATCTGGTAGGCGTTGCGGAGGCTCAGACCCAGGTCCATGCGGGAAAAGGAATAAGATGTCCCCGCGCTCCAGGAGATATTCGCTGCATCGTAGGCCGATGAGCCTAGGATGTCGCGGATCTGGGCCAGGGCTCCGGCGGAGACGCGGAAATCCTTGAAGGGGCTCATGTTGAAATCCATGCCGTAGCGCTGCT
>CAYYCP010000169.1:0-3033 GCA_964470375.1 uncultured Spirochaetales bacterium | reverse complement strand
GCGACTCTGCGGCCAGGGCCCGGGCCACCAGGACGCGCCGGCGCTGACCGCCTGAAAGTACCGCGTAGCGGCGCCGCGCCAGTTCGCCTATGCCCATGCGCTCCATGGCCTGGGACACCGTGCCGCAGTCGGCCCGGCTATAGCGTCCGAAGCTCCCGCGCAGTCGACCCATGCGCACCACCGCTTTCACGGTGGCTGGGAAGGCCGGGTCGAAGGTCGCCGCCTGGGGGACGTAGCCCACCAGCCTACGGGCCCCCTCGACCGTCTCCCCGAATACCTGCACCCGCCCCGAACCGGGACGGGCAAGGCCCAGGATGAGCCTCAGGATGGTGGTCTTGCCCGAGCCGTTGGGCCCTAGAAGGGCGGCGAACTCCCCCTCGTGGATATGGAAGCTGGCGCCCTCCAAAACCTTGATCTCCCCATAGGAGAAGCCCACGTCCTCGAAGCGGACCGCGATCGGTCGCTGCTTGCTATCGCTCATCGAGTGCCCGCCCCAGTGCTTTGAGAAGGGGCGGACGCCCCAGTGCCTTGAGAAGGGGCGGACGCCCCTGCGCCTTCGCCCACCGCGGCCGCGTCCCGCAGGGCCCGACCCATGCGCCAGAGATTGTCCAGCCAGTCGGTGGCCAGATCATCCAGGGGCAGAACGCTCCCGCCTATGCCGCGCGCCAGGGCCTCGGCCGAGCGGGAGGGAAACTGGGGCTGGACGAAGATGACCCGGGCTCCCTCGGCTCTTGCCCGGACTATCAGCTCGGAGATGCCCTTCTGGGTGGGCTCCTTGCCGCCGGTCTCGACGGCCACCTGGCGAATACCGAATTCATCCAGGAAGTAGCCGAAGGCGGGATGGTAGACGAAGACGGGCTTGCCGCGCAGGGGCGCCAGCTCGGTCTTCAAAGAGGCGAAGGCCGCATCGATGTCGCGGACCAGGGCCACGTGGTTGCGGGAGAATTCGGCGGCCCGCGGAGGAAGTATCAGTGAGAGCTCGCGCAGGGCCGCGGCCGCCATGGCCAGGGCCCCCTCCCTGCCCAGCCAGACGTGGGGGTCGGGAGCGCCCTCAAGAGGCTCCTCCATCTCCTCATCGTGATCGCCCTCCCCGTGGGCATGGGCTTCCATAGGGCGGCGGGTAGCTCCGGCGGCCATGTCCACCTGTTTGAGGCCGGGCAGGGAGGCGGCCAGCCTGGGAGCCAGGGCCTTCTCGAAATCTATGCCGATCGTGAACCAGGCATCGGCCTTTGCCAGGAGCGACATCTGACGCGGGCTGGGCTCATAGCGGTGGGGATCCTGCCCCGGCCCGACAATGGTCAGGCAGTCCACCGCGCCGCCCGAGATTCTCTCCACGAACCAGGCCTGGGGAGCGATGCTCACCGCCACCAGGGGCTTGGGAGCCGCTAGGACTGGGCCGAGGGCGGTGATGCAGAAGAAGAGTGAGAGGCAGGCGCGCTTCATGGGCGGCTCCTTGGCTCCGGCAAGGTAAATACTTGCCTAGGGTGTTGCGAATGATTCGCAAAAAGCATACTACCTGGGGGAGCGCGGCGTCAAGCGGGATTTACCCATCCTTTACCGTTTTTCCCGCACTGATCATTGACCCGGGCAAGCATCAGCACGATCATTATGGACATCCGGAGAGGAGGATGGAATATGGGCGCAAACGCGAAAGGCAAGCGGGCCCTGCGCTGGCTGCGCAGGGGTGTGCAGATATTTTTCTTCGCCCTGGTGGCCGCGATCGTGACGGCCAACGGGCTCAAGGAGGCGGGCGTCGCGGTCCCCGCCTTGGAGGGGGCCAGCCTCCACGCCATCTGCCCCTTCGGGGGCGTTGTGTCCTTCTGGAACCTGGCTACGGCCGGGACCCTGGTGAAGAAGGTCCATGAATCATCGGTGGTCTTGGCGGTCATAGCCATCGCCCTAGCCGTCCTGGTGGGGCCCTTCATCTGCGGCTGGATCTGCCCCCTGGGCAGCGTCCAGGAGTGGATAGGCAAGCTCGGGCGGCGCCTCTTCAAGAAGCGCTACAACGCCCTTGTCCCGCCCAAGATCGATAGGTGGCTGCGCTACCTCCGCTACATCGTCCTGATCCTGGTGAGCGTCCAGACCGTGCGCTTCGGCAAGCTTGTCTTCCAGGACGTGGACCCCTACTACGCCCTCTTCAACTTCTGGAGCAGCGAGGTGACCTGGGTCTCCCTGGTCATCCTGGGCGCCGTTCTGGCCCTGTCCCTCTTCGTGGAGAGGCCCTTCTGCAAGTACGCCTGCCCCTTCGGGGCCTTCCAGGGCATCTTCAACCTCTTCCGCGTCTTCGGCATCAAGAGGAATCCCAAGACCTGCATCTCTTGCCACGCCTGCAACCGGGCCTGCCCCATGAACATAGACGTTGAGGGATCGGGGACGGTCCGGGACCACCAATGCATCAGCTGCATGGAATGCACGAGCGAGCTGGCCTGCCCCGTGGCGGACACGGTTGTCCTGGGGGCCGGCTCCTTCAAGGAGAAGGGAGGCGGGAAATGATCAGGGTAAAGAGCCTGCCTCTGGCGATAGGCGGCGTGGCCATCCTCCTGGGCGGCATTTTCGGCGCCCGCCTTCTGGGCTATTGGAAAACGGAATCCACCAAGGAGCCGGCCAAGATCAAGACAGGTGAATTCGCGGGCAAGCCCAACCCCTCGGATATCCGCGGCTCCTACACCTGGCTGGACGTGGAGAAGGCTTTCGGCATACCGGTCGAGGAGTTGACGGCGGCCTTCCAGGCGGCCTCGGCCGGGGATAAGGTCAACACCCTTGAGGCTCTCTGGGCCGGGAAGCTCCCGGAGGGCTACGAGATAGGGACGGACTCGGTGCGTCTCTTCGTGGCCCTATATACCGGCTTACCCCATGAAGCTGAGGAGGGCACCCTCCTCCCCCTCCCGGCCATCGACATCCTGGCCAAGTCCGGCAAGGCCGATCCGGCCCTTCTATCCCGCTACCGATCCCGCATTGCGGCGCCCGGGAGCGCGGCTGCCCCCTCGCCCAGCCCCAAGCCAGCGGCATCGGCCCAGGCGGCCGCACCGGCGT
>CAYYCP010000168.1:0-3141 GCA_964470375.1 uncultured Spirochaetales bacterium | reverse complement strand
TGGAAGACATGATCAACTTCGAGCCTGTCATGGAAAAGGCCCGTTTCTTCGACAAGGAGACCGAGGTTTCTATCCTCCCTGTCAAGCAGGACGAGATGGCGAAGTAAGCGCCTAAGCGATCTGGAAAGCCGAGGGCCGCCCGCGTGGGCGGCCCTTTTTTTGCCGGGGCTGTCGCTGGAACCGGAACCCTATTCCCAGACTGCGCTCAGCCCTACGGCGAACTCGAGGTCGTCGCGGAAGGCCCCGACTAGGTGGTCGCGGTTGCGGCAGATGTCCAGGTAGATGTCAGCGGTGGTGTTCAGCCAGGGGAGGATGGGATACGCGCCCTTGGCGTGGACGATGAAGGATGTCTCCGCTACGCCCGTGGGCGCCATGTCCCCCGGGGCCGGATCCCAGGCCGAGCCGACCTCCTTCTCGCCCTTCATGATAAGGCGCATATCCAGGGAGGCGCTGGGGCCCCCGGGGACATCGTAGCCGGCCTGGCCGCAGAAGACGATGGCATCCGGGCCGTAACGGTAGCCCAGGGGGCGGGCCAGGTACTCGTACTTGTCCGTACTGATGGACCAAAAACGCCGCACGTCCACGAAGTAGGGGTAGGTGCGGCGGTTGTAGAGCCAGGGTGATGTCATGGCCCACTCCAGGCAGGCCGATAGGTAGCCCGGGCCGGCGGGAAAGGCGCCCTTGGCGCCCAGGAGGTAGCCGAAGATGGGCGGACCCCCGCCGCCCCCGCGCTCGATCTCATATTTAGTAGCGAATTCGTCCATGGCCGCCTGCCCGTAGAGGCCCAGGTACTTCCATGGATTGGCCTCGAATTCCAGGCTCATGAGGGAGTTGGCACGCTCCGTGAGAAGCCAATTGTGGAAGACCATCATGAAGTTGGAGTCGCGCAGGGGATCGGCCTCCAGGGTCTCGTCGCCCATGATGAGGGACTCGTTCACGGCCATGGAGAACCTGTCCCCGAAGCGGAATTCCAGCCGGTGGGCCACCAGGGATATGGATTTCAGCCGGGTGTGGGCGGAGTTCGGAAGAAAGGGATCAAGCGAGGCGTACACGTTGCTCATCTTGAAGCTTCCGGCGGTGAAGGCCAGTGAGGCGAAATCGTAGAAATCAGGGGCGTCCGAAAGGAGCATGTTTCCGGTGAAGCCGTTGCCCCAAGAGAGGCGGTCGCGCCCGAACTGGAGGTTCCAGCCCCGTCCGCCTGCGGACATGTAGGCCCGGAAGGGGAAGTGGATGTCCAGGCGCGGGTTGGCGTCGTCGAGGATGACGTTGAGGTAGTTGTCCAGAACCCCCGGGGCGAAGCTGCCGTCCGCGCGCCAGGCCGAGTCCACCGCGGTCGCCTCCTCCTTGAAGGCCAGGTCGCTGAAGAGGTGGAAGGATTCCCCGAACCAGACGCCCAGGGGCAGGCTGACGAAGGGGGCCCGCTCGGAATAGCCGTGGTTCCAGAGATAGGCCTCCTCCGAGGCGGCGGCGTCTTTGTCCAAATTGAGCCGAGCATAGGCCTCCAGGGTCATTCGCGGGTCCGAGGCGAACTGGAAGTCCTTTTCCGCCCAGTCAGGGCGGGTCTCGAGCTCGGCCTGGATGGCCGCGTAGGCTCTCAGGCCCGCTCCGGAGAGCGTGGAGGAATCGATCAGCGCCAGGGCCGCCGCGGCCTCGACGGCGGTCCAGGGCCTGGCCTGGCTGGGCCGGGCCATCCCTTGCTCGAGGTAAAGCGAGTCCATCATGGAGTAGAGCTTGGATCCCAGCGGGATGATCTGCCGCCCGTTCTGGGCAGGAAGCGCCCCGGCCAGGAGGAGGGTCGCCGCCGCCGCGAGGGCGAGGCGGTTCCGGGAAGCCTTCCGGCAGGCTCCGCGCTTCCGGAATTTCACGGGCGTCCTCCTTCCGGACGCCTGTCCTCGATCCCGAGAGTGTATGATGCCGAGAGCGATATGCCGAAGATCCAGCGTCCCTCCCCGGCTGAGGGCTTCCACAGCTTGGCCTCGCCGGGCACGGCCTCAACGAGTCCCAGGGGGTTCCAGACGTAGCCCAGCTGTGCGTCCAGGCCGAAGCGCAAGCCCATCCAGGATTTTTCAGCCCGGGCTGACAGGACCAGGCTGTGCTCCAGGACGGATTCGTCCAGAAGCTGGTAGGCGGCGTCGGTGATACCCCACCATGAATCGTGCTCGGCCCAGGGATTGGCCGAGGACTTGGTGCCGGAGACTACGTACTCCAGCGAAGCCGAGTAATCGAAGGCCCAGGGCGAGAGTGGGAAGGCCGCGTTGGCGTAGCCGGCCTGGAAGGCCAGGTTATTCTCTCCGTACTTGTATCCGATGTAGTTGTCCACGTAGGGGATGGGTGACATGCCGCCCGCCTTCGGGAATTCGGCCAGGGGGTAATAGGTGTACTCGTAAGGCAGGATGCTGTATGCCGGCACGACGGCCAGGCCGCCGGGGAGGAGGCCGGTGGGATATTGCTGGCTGGTATATGTTGCTTCAAAGCAATAGGCCGTGGAGCCCCCGTGGTGGAAGCTGAAGGTTCCGGCCGGGCTCTGCCATGAGCCTCCCAGTGACCAGGCGTATTTGTTGAGGTTGTTGATGTCGTTCAAGGCCGGGATGGCCCAGCCCAGGACCGGGGCCAGGAATGAGGCGTTGATGTCGTCCACCAGGAACTGGCCGTAGGCGTTCCAGCCTGATCCAGTGTAATCCACGAAGAAGCCCATCAGGCTGTTGGTGTTGCCCGCCTCCTTGCCGGGGCGGCCCCCCGATGTGTTGATCATCTCGACGAAGAACATGGGCGCGGGAGAGAGAAAGTACTCGGCGTCGAAGACGCGCTCAAGGTAGACGATGGAGTCCTCGAAACCCAGCCGCAGACCCCCCAACTTGAGGGCGTAGGATTTGAAGTTCATGCCGCGGTCGAGGAGACCGACTCCCGGGGCGGCGTTGTAGTCCAGGTCGGAATTCGCGTTGAGGCGGATCCAGCGGCTCTGGTAGGAGAAGAGGGGCGAGTCGTAGGCCAGATCAAGGTGGACGGCCGGCAGGTCGCGGCTGGAGAGGAAGACGGAATAGGGCGAATCCACGCTGTCCCGGCTGGGGCCTTTGCCTCCGGAGAGGCTCAAGCCCTTCCAGGAAGCCTGGACTAATGCACTGTCGATCGTGAAATAATGGC
>CAYYCP010000167.1:0-3145 GCA_964470375.1 uncultured Spirochaetales bacterium | reverse complement strand
TGGAAGACATGATCAACTTCGAGCCTGTCATGGAAAAGGCCCGTTTCTTCGACAAAGAGACCGAGGTCTCCATCCTCCCCGTCAAGCAGGACGAGATGGCGAAGTAAGCCCGGAAGTTCTCTGGAACGCCGAGGGCCGCCCGCGTGGGCGGCCCTTTTTTTTACAGCCAGGGCTGTCGCTGGGACCGGAGCCTTACTCCCAGACCGCGCTTAGCCCCAGGGCGAACTCGAGGTCGTCGCGGAAGGCTCCGACTAGGTGGTCGCGGTTGCGGCAGATGTCCAGGTAGATGTCGGCGGTGGCGTTCAGCCAGGGGAGGACGGGATACGCGCCCTTGGCGTGGACGATGAAGGATGTCTCCGCTACGCCCGTGGGCGCCATGTCCCCCGGGGCCGGATCCCAGGCCGAGCCGACCTCCTTCTCGCCCTTCATGATAAGGCGCATATCCAGGGAGGCGCTGGGGCCCCCGGGGACATCGTAGCCGGCCTGGCCGCAGAAGACGATGGCATCCGGGCCGTAACGGTAGCCCAGGGGGCGGGCCAGGTACTCGTACTTGTCCGTACTGATGGACCAAAAACGCCGCACGTCCACGAAGTAGGGGTAGGTGCGGCGGTTGTAGAGCCAGGGTGATGTCATGGCCCACTCCAGGCAGGCCGATAGGTAGCCCGGGCCGGCGGGAAAGGCGCCCTTGGCGCCCAGGAGGTAGCCGAAGATGGGCGGACCCCCGCCGCCCCCGCGCTCGATCTCATATTTAGTAGCGAATTCGTCCATGGCCGCCTGCCCGTAGAGGCCCAGGTACTTCCATGGATTGGCCTCGAATTCCAGGCTCATGAGGGAGTTGGCACGCTCCGTGAGAAGCCAATTGTGGAAGACCATCATGAAGTTGGAGTCGCGCAGGGGATCGGCCTCCAGGGTCTCGTCGCCCATGATGAGGGACTCGTTCACGGCCATGGAGAACCTGTCCCCGAAGCGGAATTCCAGCCGGTGGGCCACCAGGGATATGGATTTCAGCCGGGTGTGGGCGGAGTTCGGAAGAAAGGGATCAAGCGAGGCGTACACGTTGCTCATCTTGAAGCTTCCGGCGGTGAAGGCCAGTGAGGCGAAATCGTAGAAATCAGGGGCGTCCGAAAGGAGCATGTTTCCGGTGAAGCCGTTGCCCCAAGAGAGGCGGTCGCGCCCGAACTGGAGGTTCCAGCCCCGTCCGCCTGCGGACATGTAGGCCCGGAAGGGGAAGTGGATGTCCAGGCGCGGGTTGGCGTCGTCGAGGATGACGTTGAGGTAGTTGTCCAGAACCCCCGGGGCGAAGCTGCCGTCCGCGCGCCAGGCCGAGTCCACCGCGGTCGCCTCCTCCTTGAAGGCCAGGTCGCTGAAGAGGTGGAAGGATTCCCCGAACCAGAAGCCCAGGGGCAGGCTGACGAAGGGGGCCCGTTCGGAATAGCCGTGGTTCCAGAGGTAGGCCTCCTCCGAGGCGGCGGCGTCCTTGCCCATGTTGAGCCGGGCATAGGTCTCCAGGGTAATTCGCGGGTCCGAGGCGAACTGGAAGTCCTCTTCCGCCCAGTCGGGGCGCGCATCGAGTTCGGCCTGGATGGCCGCGTAGGCCCTCAGGCCCGCTCCGGATAGCGTGGAGGAATCGATCAGCTCCAGGGCCGCCGCGGCTTCGACGGCCGTCCAGGGCCTGGCCTGGCTGGGCCGGGCCATCCCTTGCTCGAGGTAAAGCGAGTCCATCATGGAGTAGAGCTTGGATCCCAGCGGGATGATCTGCCGCCCGTTCTGGGCAGGAAGCGCCCCGGCCAGGAGGAGGGTCGCCGCCGCCGCGAGGGCGAGGCGGTTCCGGGAAGCCTTCCGGCAGGCTCCGCGCTTCCGGAATTTCACGGGCGTCCTCCTTCCGGACGCCTGTCCTCGATCCCGAGAGTGTATGATGCCGAGAGCGATATGCCGAAGATCCAGCGTCCCTCCCCGGCTGAGGGCTTCCACAGCTTGGCCTCGCCGGGCACGGCCTCAACGAGTCCCAGGGGGTTCCAGACGTAGCCCAGCTGTGCGTCCAGGCCGAAGCGCAAGCCCATCCAGGATTTTTCAGCCCGGGCTGACAGGACCAGGCTGTGCTCCAGGACGGATTCGTCCAGAAGCTGGTAGGCGGCGTCGGTGATACCCCACCATGAATCGTGCTCGGCCCAGGGATTGGCCGAGGACTTGGTGCCGGAGACTACGTACTCCAGCGAAGCCGAGTAATCGAAGGCCCAGGGCGAGAGTGGGAAGGCCGCGTTGGCGTAGCCGGCCTGGAAGGCCAGGTTATTCTCTCCGTACTTGTATCCGATGTAGTTGTCCACGTAGGGGATGGGTGACATGCCGCCCGCCTTCGGGAATTCGGCCAGGGGGTAATAGGTGTACTCGTAAGGCAGGATGCTGTATGCCGGCACGACGGCCAGGCCGCCGGGGAGGAGGCCGGTGGGATATTGCTGGCTGGTATATGTTGCTTCAAAGCAATAGGCCGTGGAGCCCCCGTGGTGGAAGCTGAAGGTTCCGGCCGGGCTCTGCCATGAGCCTCCCAGTGACCAGGCGTATTTGTTGAGGTTGTTGATGTTGTTCAGGGCCGGGATGGCCCAGCCCAGGACCGGGGCCAGGAATGAGGCATTGATGTCGTCCACCAGGAACTGGCCGTAGGCGCTCCAGCCCGATCCTGTGTAATCCACGAAGAAGCCCATCAGGCTGTTGGTGTTGCCCGTCTCCTTGCCGGGGCGACCCCCAGAGGTGTTGATCATCTCGACGAAGAACATGGGTGCGGGGGAGAGGAAGTACTCGGCGTCGAAGACGCGCTCCAGGTAGACGATGGAGTCCTCGAAGCCCAGCCGCAGGCTACCAAGCTTGAGAGCGTAGGATTTGAAGTTCATGCCGCGGTCGAGGAGGCCGACCGTCGGGGCGGCATTGTACTCCAGGTCGGAATTCGCGTTGAGGCGAATCCAGCGGCTCTGATAGGAGAAGAGGGGCGAGTCGTAGGCCAGGTCAAGGTGGACGGCCGGCAGATCGCGGCTGGAGAGGAAGACGGAATAGGGCGAATCCACGCTGTCCCGACTGGGGCCCTTGCCTCCGGAGAGACTCAAGCCCTTCCAGGAAGCCTGGACTAATGCACTGTCGATCGTGAAATAATGGC
>CAYYCP010000166.1:0-3153 GCA_964470375.1 uncultured Spirochaetales bacterium | reverse complement strand
CGGGTCTCTCCGCCCCAGTGGGCGATGGGGAGGAGGGGAGCGTCCGCGTGCATGGCCATGGTCACGATGCCCGGATGGGCCTTGATGAGGGCCCCCGTGGGGCTGCGCGTGCCTTCCGGGGCGATGCCGAAGATCTTGCCTCCCTTGATGGCCTCGATGGATCTGCGCATGGCATCCATATCGGATTCCCCGCGCCTGACGGGGATGACGCCCCAGAGCTTCATGACCCAGGCCACGAAGCGCCTCTCCCAGAGTTCGGCCTTGCCTATGCCCGTGACCGGCCGGGGCTGGAGCTGGGTGTAGTAGATGGGCACCTCGATGGCGGCGGTGTGGTTGCCGTAGATGATGAGGGGGCCGGTCGCGGGCACGCGCTCCCAGTCCTGCCTATGTATGCGGTATGCGAAGGAGAGGCCCAGCTTGCAGCCCCCGGTGATGAACCATTTCCAGAACGACATGCCCTCAATATAGCGCCCGAGGATATCCGCGCATAGGGCGCCGTCCTCCGGGCCCCGGGGCGCTGATGTCTCCACCGGCGTGGGGGATGTGTGTCATACTGGGGGCATGGGCAGTTATCTGTCGGGCCGTCTCATCACCCTCCTGGGCGATATCGTCACGCTCGAGGTCGATGGCATCGTCAACGCGGCCAATTCCTCCCTCCTGGGCGGGGGCGGGGTGGACGGGGCCATACACAGGGCCGCAGGCCCTTCCCTCCTGGAGGAATGCCGTGCCCTCAGGGCTTCGCGCTATCCGGACGGCCTTCCGACCGGCCGGGCTGTCAGCACCGGGGCCGGGAGCCTGAAGGCGAAACGAGTCATCCACGCCGTCGGGCCTGTATGGCGCGGCGGGCGGGAGGGAGAAAAAGCCTTGCTGGCATCAGCCTACCGCAGCTGCCTTGAGATTGCGGAGGCGGAGTGCCTGCGCAGCCTGGCCTTCCCGGCCATCTCCACCGGGGTCTACGGCTTCCCGCGCGAGCTGGCCGCGCCCATCGTCTGGTCCGCCATGCGCACCTGGCTGGGCGCCCACGCCCTCCCTGAGACGGTGACCCTCGTATTCTTCAAGCCCGAAGACCTGCGGATCTTCGAGGAGAACGCGTAGCGCCTCAGCGCGGTTCGAGCAGGAAGGCCAGGTGGACGCTCGATCCCGCTTCGAGGAGTAAGGAGACCCGGGCTTCCTCGAATCCGGCGCAGCGCCCCTCGATCAGGTGCTCGCCCGGCTCCAGCTCCAGCCAAAATTGCCCGAAGCCGTCCGCGTAGGCCGCTTCCTCCCCGTCCACCAGGATTATTCGGTCGGGCACGGCTCTGCCGTAGGTCTTGGCCTGGATGGTGGCTCCCGTGGCCCCGTCGAAGATCTCACGGGCGGTCCATCCGGAAATCCGCGGATTCCTAACGGCCTTGCTCCTGAAGAGACGCGCGTCCTGAAATTCCCCGTATATCGCGCAGGTCCCGGTGGACGCCTGCGGAAGACCTTCGCCCTCGACCGAGGCCGATGTCGCGGCGTCGACATGGGGGATCGTCTCCGCGCTCTGCAGGATGCGGCTGCCCCCCGCGCTGGCGCAGGTCCAGGCCGCGGCGGCCCAGAGCCAGGAGGCCGCCAGGATCAGGATCGAGCCCATGATCCGCCCGGGAGCCGCCCTTGGGAAGGTCCTCATCGGCCTACCTTCAGGAGCTCAATGCCCTGGCCTGAGCCCAGGTTACGTGAGTAGGCCTTGTCGATGGGGTTGTTCCAATGCTCGTGGACGCCCAGGCTCCCCAGGGCTGTCCCGTCGCGCTCGGGATCGTAGACTAGGCCGGCCGGCCGGCGGGCGGGATCGGCCGCCTGGTGCAGGTAGTCGTCCACGCCGGCGTAGCGGGCGAAGGGCCCGTGGTCGTCGCGCGGGTCGAAGGCCCCCTCGCTCGGGTTGTCGGGCCCGAACTCTTCGTAAAGGAAGTCGTAGCCCACAGAATCCAGGGCCACCGGATCCTGGGAGAGGAAGAGGGAGGAGGGATAGTCCCCGTTAAAGGGGGCCATGTGCCACTTGGTTGCCGGGTGGCCCCAGTTGATGGAACCCCATAGACCGTCCACCACGTAGAGCAGGGTCTTGCCGCCCAGGTCGCGGTGGCCCATGAAGTCCACCAGGCAGCGGTAGACGCCGTAGTCCCCGTTCGTCACGCGGCCGGCGCCGTCCGGGGCGGGAAGAGAGTAGTGCCAATCGAAGGCCCCGTTGGGATTGAAGGGCGTCACCGAGCCGAAGTGCAGCTTGGCTGTCAGTGATATGCCCGCGCGGTGGTGCTTCTTGAGGACGGGCACGTTGATCATGTAGTCCGCGTCGATGTAGGCCTGGGGCAGGGGGTCGCTGGCCCAGCCGTCGCTGGCAAAGATGGCGTCACCCTTGGTGGCCTTGGTCCTGCCCCGCTCGAAGGTCCTGACTCCCGGGTAGGCCTTCAGCAGGGAGGCGTAGGTGATTCTATCCATGCTGATGTTGGGCTCGCCCATGGTGATGGCGTCCTGGGGGATCTTGAGTCCCTTGACCAGCCTATCGAGGATGGCCATCAGGATCTGCGGGGAGGTGTTGATGTTGTCGCGGCTGCCGTTGCCCAGGCCGTTCATGTTGATCTTGATGACGATCTTCTCGCCCTTCTCGTAACCCCGATCTCCGCGGCCGCGGGCCTTGTTGAAGTGGCGGAAGATCGCCTCCAAGGCATCGACCGGGTCATCAACGCCGGTCAGGGCGGCTAAGCCCCTGTCTAGCATGGAGCTCACGGCCCCTTGATGGAGATTGGACTCGTCGTACCAGGAGGGAGAGGTCCAGAAGGAGTAGCCCTCGTTAGTGGCCTCCGGATCGTGGACCCATACGACCCTCCCCGGGGAAATGCCCTGCCCCTGGCCCATGGGCATGTTGGGCCCGTCATAGGCTGGGCGGGCCGCCTGGAAGCGGGTCGCGGGAGCCTTGATCTGGGCGGCGGCCTGAGTCCGCGCCAGGGAGATGAGCCCCAGGGCCAGGCCTCCGGCCAGGCATGCCCCGAAGAGGCCGTAGCGCGCTCTATAGAGGAAGGAGCGGGCCTTTTTGAAGAGGCAGACCGAGCCTCCGAAGGATATGAGGCCTATCACGAAAGAGGAGGCCAGGGGCATGGCTGCGCGCATGCAGGGGTAGCGGGCCCGGCTGGGCTTGGGGAT
>CAYYCP010000165.1:0-3167 GCA_964470375.1 uncultured Spirochaetales bacterium | reverse complement strand
GCGCCCCTTGCGGGAAGACGCCGAGCCAGGCAGAGGTTGGCCAGCGAGATGGCCGCGCCGATCGCGAAGACCCACTGGTAGCCCAGGCGCCGCCAGACAAGCCCGGAGACAAGGGCGATGGCGATGGAGAAGACGTGGTCGATGGTGACCCCCATGGCCAGGGCCGGGGCCACGTCTGAGGGATCCAGGGCGCGCTTTTTCAGGTAGGTGGAGCGCGCCAGGGAGAAGGACATTAAAAGAGAATCCGCCACATAGCTGGCACAGACTAGGACCAGGGCAACACCCTCGGGAAGGATGAAGCCCGCAAAGCCGTAGCACAGGCAGACCGGCACCAGAAGGAGGGCCTCCAGGCTGAGGGCGGCGCGCTCCCCAAGCCTGTCCGCGATCAGGCCGATGAGGGGTTGGCAGAGGACTCCCGCCGCGCCGGCCATGAAGTACAGCAGGGACATGAGGCCTGGGCCCTGGCCGAAGGCGTCCACGATCACCCAGGGGCCGAAGGTGATGAAGAGCTGCTTGCGCGTGCCGTAGAGGATCGACAGGGCGTAGAAGAGCCCGTAGCGCCGCTTGAGGGAGAGCTTGGCGCCCCTGTCGCGCCCCGGAGGGGCGCTCATGCCCGTCAGGGCCAAGCCGCCCAGGGTGAAGCAAACGGCGGAAGCTAGGAATACAGCCTTGAATTCCAGCTTGAGGAGGCGCACGCCTAAAAAGGCCAGGAGGCCGCCCGCCAGGCGGGCCAGGTTCCCGGCCGCCAGGAGTTGGCCTAAACGCGCGCCCTCTCGGCCCTTGGCCGCCAGTTCCATGCCGATGGAGGATTGAAGGGGCAGGAAGACGTGTTGGCCCAAGCTGTATATGAAGAGCCAAAGGGTCATAAGGTTCCAGCTCCCGGACAGGGTCCCCAGGCAGGCCACCCCGGCCGCCTGGACGAAGAAGGCCAGGGCCGATATGCGACGGCGCGGCAGAAAGGCCAGGACGGCCGCCACGAAGGCGTTGAGGAAGCCGGGCAGCTCGCGGGGAAATTCCAGGGCGCTGCGCATGAGGCCGTCGGCGTCGAAGCCGTCCTTAATGAAGTTGTTGAACACCGAGTCCAGGAGGGCGCCGCCCAAGCCGGCTGCAGCCACCGCCGAGAAAAAGAGGGCCGCATCACGCTTGAAGCGATCAGACTGGCCGCCTATGAGGCTCATCCGGCCGCTCTGCTGAACAGGGCCGAATAGAGGGCGGAGTTGCGGCTTTCCCGGTAGGGTAGGCGCGCCAGGGGGGCCTTGTCGAAGCACCACAGCTCGGCCTCGGGCATGGAGAGGATGAAGGGCGAGTGCGAGGCGATGAAGAACTGGGCCCGGCCGCTCCCGGCCGCGGCGCGCAGGACCTCCGCCAGCTCGAGCTGGCTGGAAGGAGAAAGCCCGGTCTCGGGCTCGTCGAGGAAATAGATCCCCTCGATGGCGTAGCGCGCGCGGAAGTAGCTCATCAGCGACTGCCCGTGGGAGAGGTTAAGTAGGGAATGGCCGCCGAAAGCCGCCAGCTGGCCTGGATCGGCCACGGCCCTCTCCTCAAGGATCCGGGCGAAGTCCCTGAAGATATCGGAGCCGAAGTAGGATCCGGGCACTGGGCCCTCGCGCCATTCGAGGTCCAGGTGGTACTGGAGGCCATCCTCGTAGCGGTTCGGGTCAAGTCTGTGGAGGCAATCGTCCCTGCAAATATAGAGGCCGCAGGCCCGGGCCATGGCCATGAGGAGGGTTGACTTGCCCGAGCCGTTCTCGCCGTGGAAGCAGGCGATGGGTGATGAGAATTCCAGGATGGGCTCGCCCTGGAGGATGCCCAGGCTGAAGGGATAGGCGTCGCGCACCGGGAACATATCGGAGCGGACGCGCAGGCGCAGCAGGTGCATGCTGGGAGTATACCCTGGATGGCGGCCCGTTCGGGAAGGGTCCGGGCGAAGGCGGCCTCGTTCGCTAGTGAGGGCTCTATACGGCGGCTTAGGCTTAGTAGCCGGCGATAGGTGTTGACAGGCCGCCCCACCGGGTCTAGCACTGATTCGGCTGTGGAGGCGGCATGCCCGGCAAATCGCAGCCAGATTGAAAAAGCTCTGGGAGGAGGATGGAATGAAGGCTATTAAAATCACCGTGCTCAAGCGCGCCCTGTACCAGGACCTGGTGAAGGCGCACAGCGCCAACCAGGCCATGCGCCCTTGCGAGCAGATGGCGGACGGCCAAGTATTCATCGGCGGCCTGCAGCGGCCCGAGGGCTTCTGCGAATGGGCCTGGACCGATATATCCCGCCAGGTAGTGGCCCTGTCCACCGGCGGGGAATTCGATCGCGGCGTATTCGCGCGCTGGATGAATCGGCCGGGCGCGGCCATCGCCTCCTGCTCGGACGGCTTCCGGCCCGTCAGCTTCCTCATCGAGCGCATCGACACCAAGGAGTTGATAGACACCGCCGGGGTTGTCGGAGCCGCCCCGAGGGAGGTCTATGACTCCGAACGTTGGGGCGAATTCTCCTACGCCTTCTCCGGCCTGGGCTCCGGCGCGCCCTGCCGGGTCAGGCTCCACTTCTGCGAGATCTACCACGGCGCTGCTGGCAAGCGCTGTTTCGCTGTGGAGCTGAACGGCCGACGTGTCCTGAACGAGTTCGACGTATTCGCCGAGGCCGGCGGCAAGTTCAAGGCCATCGTCAAGGAATTCGAGGTCCAGGCGGATTCCACCGGCGCCCTCATGATCGATTTCAAGAAGGGTTCGGCCGACAATCCCAAGCTGAGCGCGGTGGAGATCATTGGCGGCGGCAAGACCATATACGCGGTGAATGCGGGCGGCCAGGCGGCCGGGGCCTTCCAGCCTGACGCCTTCTATAGAGGCGGCAACGCCTTCGGCGAATAGCGCCCTGGGCGCCTTTCAACCCCTCTTTTCAATCAAGCCCCGCGCGATGGAGGCGGCCAGGGTCCGGGGCGCCAGGCGGGTCATGAAGGCGTTCACGCGATTCATGAGGCCCGGCACGTACACTGGCTTGCCCCTGAAGAGGGCCGCCAGGGCCCCGCGCACCACCCGCGGGCTCTCCTGCATGCCAGCCTTCTGGAAGGGACTCAGCTCTTCCTGCTTAGCCGCGCTGAAGAAGCCCGTGCGGGTCACCCCCGGGCAGAGCACGGTCACCGAGACGCCGCTGCCGCGCAGCTCCTCGCGCAC
>CAYYCP010000164.1:0-3171 GCA_964470375.1 uncultured Spirochaetales bacterium | reverse complement strand
GCAGGTTGGGGATGATGGTGGAAAGGTTGGCGTTGCCGCAGCGCTCGCCGAAGCCTATGAAGGTGCCCTGCACGTGCACGGCCCCGGCCGCCACGGCCGCCAGGCTGTTCGCCACGGCCAGGCCGGAGTCGTTATGGCAATGGATGCCCACGGCCACTGAACCGGCCAGGGCCGCGGCCTCGGCGGTGGCGCGGGCGATGGTCTCGGGCAGGCAGCCGCCCTTGGTATCGCACAACGCGATGCATTCGGCGCCGGCCTCCAGGGCGGCCTCCAGGGTGCGCATGGCGTAAGCCCTGTCCGCCAGCCAGCCGTCGAAGAAGTGTTCGGCGTCGAAGATGGTCCGCCGCCCGGCCGCCCGCAGGAAGGCCAGGCTGTCCCGGATCATGGCCAGGTTCTCCTCCAGGCTGGTGCGGATGATGTCGGTGACATGGAGGGTCCAGGACTTGCCGAAGACCACCACCGTCTCGGTGCCGGCCGCCAGGAGGCTGGCCAGGCCGGGATCATCCTTGGCGGCAATGTCCTTGCGGCGGGTGGCCCCGAAGGCGGCGATGCGCGCGGACTTGAGCGGCAGGCGGGCCGCCTCCTTGAAGAACTCCATATCCTTGGGATTTGAACCGGGATTACCGGCCTCCACCAGGGGTATGCCGATGGAGTCCAGGGCCTCCAGCACCGCCAGCTTGTCGTGGACCGAGAAGGATATGCCCTCGGCCTGGGCGCCGTCCCTGAGCGTCGAATCGAGTATCTCTATGGCGCCCATGTCAGCCCTCCCTAGATGAGCCGGTCAACGCATTGATGGCCTGGACGTAGGCCAGGATGCTGGCCTCCACCACGTCCGTGGACAGACCGTGGCCGTTGCAGGCCTGGCCGTCCCGGGAGACCTTCACGGTGGCCTCGCCCTGGGCGTCGGCCCCGCCTGAGATGGCGCTCAGGGAGAAGTGCTCCAGCTTGGACTCGCGCCCGACGATCTTGTCGATAGCCTTGAAGGATGCGTCTATGGGCCCGTCGCCCACGGCGACCCGCTCGACCTTGCTGCCGTCCTTCAGAATCAGGCGCACCGTGCTGCTCGTGGCGATGGTGTTGCCGGAGGTGATGACGAAGCGGTCCAGGCGGTAGTGATCCGGGGGCAGGCCCTCGGAATCCAGGGCCAAGGCCTCTATGTCGCGGTCGGAGACGGTTTTCTTGCGGTCGGCCAGGGCCTTGAAGCGCTCGAACAGGGCGTCCAGCCTGGCCTTGTCCGGGGAGAAGCCCAACTCGGCCAGGCGTTCCTCGAAGGCATGCCGGCCGGAATGCTTGCCCAGGACCATCTTGTTGCGCGGCAAGCCGATGGACTCGGGGGTCATGATCTCGTAGGTGGCGCGGTTCGCCAACACCCCGTGCTGGTGGATCCCGGCCTCGTGGGCGAAGGCGTTCTCCCCGACCACGGCCTTGTTAGGCTGGACCTGCACCCCCGTGACCGCCGAGACCAGGCGGCTGGTCGGGTAGATGCGCGTGGACTCGATCCCGCACTCGACCCCGCCGAAGGAGTCCGGGCGGGTGCGCAGGTTCATGACCACCTCTTCCAGGGCGGCATTGCCGGCCCGCTCGCCCAGGCCGTTTATGGTGCATTCGGCTTGGCCGGCCCCGGCCCGTATGGCCGCCAGGGTGTTGGCCAGGGCCAAGCCCAGGTCGTTGTGGCAGTGCACGGAGACCACGGCCTGGCCGATGTTCGGCACGCGCTCGATGACCAGGGCCACCAGGCGGGCGAATTCCTCGGGCTGGGCATAGCCCACAGTGTCCGGGATGTTGATGGTCGAGGCGCCCGCGGCGATGACCGCCTCGAAGACCCGGCAGAGGAAGTCGGGATCCGAGCGGGAGGCGTCCTCGGCGGAAAATTCCACGTCCGGGCAGAGGGACCGGGCGCGCTTCACCATGGCCACGGCCTGCTCCAGGACCTGTTCCGGCTTCATCCTGAGCTTGTACTCCATGTGGATGGGGCTTGTGGCGATGAAGGTGTGGATGCGCGGCGCGGCCGCCTCGCGCACGGCCTCCCAGGCCCGGTCTATGTCCCCGGGTACGGCCCGGGCCAGGCTGGCCACCGTGCAGGCCTTGACGGTCCGGGCCACTTCGCGCACGGACTCGAAGTCGCCCTGGCTGGCGATGGCGAAGCCGGCCTCGATGATGTCCACCCCCAGGGCCTCCAGGGAGCGGGCCACCTCCAGCTTCTCCTCCAGGTTCATCGAGCAGCCGGGGGCTTGCTCGCCGTCTCGCAGGGTCGTGTCGAAAATGCGTATACGCCTAGCCATGCTGAAACTCCTCGCCCGTCGCCGGATTCAGGCCTTCAGGCTGCCCTCGCCGCGCTCCAGGGCTATGATGCCTGTACGTACCGTCTCGACGATACCGAAGGGCTCGAGCATCTGGATGAGGCTGTTGACCTTGGCCGGGGAGCCGGTGACCTCCAGCGTCAGGCTGGCCGGCCCCACGTCCACGATGCGGCTGCGGAAGACGCTGGCTATCTCCATCACGTGCAGGCGGTGATCCAGGCCGGCCCTCACCTTGATCAGGGCCAGCTCGCGCTGCACCGAGCTCTTCTCTTCCAGCTCCACCACGGTGACCACGTCGATGAGCTTGGCCAGCTGGTTCTTGATCTGCTCGATGGCGAGAGCGTCACCGCGTGCCACGATAGTCATGCGCGAGAGGCTGGGATCCTCGATCTCCCCCACCGTCAGGCTGTCGATGTTGAAGCAGCGGCGGCTGAAAAGGCCGGAGATCTTGGAGAGGACGCCGGAATGGTTCTTGACGAGGACCGACAGCACATGACTGCTCATCTTTCACCCCTTGACAATGTTCTCCATACAGAACATCATACTATTTACAGAACGATACTAGCCTGGGAAAAGTTGGAGTGTCAAGGATGGCCCGAACATCGGACTCCCCTAAGCAAGCCCCCCCCAAACCATCTCCTTCGCACTCAGTCCCCGCCGTCGAACGGGCTGCGGCTATCCTGGAATTCCTGATGCGCTCCATCCCGGCGACCCCCAGCCTAAGCGAGATCCATCGCCGCCTAGGCATCAATAAAAGCACGGCCCACGCCATCCTGGGCACCCTGGCCAAGGCTGGGCTGGCGGAACGGCGCTTCGAGGGCGGGGGCTGGAGTCTTGGCCCCAAGACCCTTGAGCTGGGCCTTTCCTATTA
>CAYYCP010000163.1:0-3174 GCA_964470375.1 uncultured Spirochaetales bacterium | reverse complement strand
TGCGCAAGCTTTTGCAGCGCGGTCGCGTCAAGGAGGCTCTGGCGGAGGGTTTGGGAAGATGCCAACGCTGTGCCGCTTGCGCCTATGCCTGCCCCTCGCGTGTACCCCTCCTTAGGGATTTCACAAAGGCCCTAGCTGAGGAGGAGAAGTGAGCGATCTAGCCAAGCGCGGCCAGACGGGCGCGCCATTCATCTTCGCTCCGCGATCACAGCGCGCAATGACCTGGGGGACGTGCTTGGCCCTCCTGCCGGCTCTGGCCTGGGGCCTTGTATCCTATGGTCTCCGGGCACTGGCCCTGGTGGGCGCGGCTGTGGCGGCCGCCGTCGTCGCTGAGGCCGCGGCGGGCCTGGTGTCTCGAAGGCCATTCCTGGCCGACGGCTCGATTGTCCTCACAGGTTTGATCATCGGTATGTCTATGCCTCCATCTGCGCCCTTCCTGGTACCGATCATCGCCTCGGTCTTCGCCGCCCTCGTGGTGAAGTGGCCGGCCGGCGGACTGGGCGCCAACTGGATGAATCCGGCCATGGGCGGCCTTGCATTCGCCCAGGCATGTTTCGGTGAATCCCTTAGGAATTACCGCCTCCCGGCGAGCCTAGGCGGCCCCGAGGCCCTGAGCGGGGCGACCCCCCTGCAGGGCCTGGCCCTTGCGGGCGGAAAGGCGGCGGCCTACGCGGGCACGGGCTTCGATTCCGACGCCACCAATTTCCTGAACGACCTCCTCCTCAGACGCCTGGGTGCTCCCCTGCCGGGAGGTTACATGGATCTCCTCTTCGGGAACCGCCCCGGCACCATAGGCGAGGCGTCTATCATCCTGCTGATGCTCGGCTCCATCCTCCTTCTGGCGACGCGCACGATCTGCTGGGAGATCCCGGTTAGCGCCCTGGGCGTCCTGGCGGGCCTGAGCTGGATTTTCGGGACCGGTGCGGCATGGCCGGGGCTATTCTGCGGCGACGCCCTCCTGGCCCTCTTCGGCGGATCGGCCTTCCTGGGAGCTATGTTCTGCGCCACGGATCCAGTCACGTCCCCGACTCGCCCCCTGGCCAGGGCCGCCTACGGTACGCTCGTGGGAATCCTCATCTTCCTCTTCAGGAAGGCGCCCTATGCCGGGGACGGCACGGCCTTCGCGATCATCATCGCCAACGCGGCGGTACCGCTTCTGGATAGGAGACCGAGCCCATGGGCCAAGGCGGTCCGTACATGAGAGAATACCAACGCATGATCCAAGCCCTCACCCTCATGATCGTGCTGGTGGCCTCAGCCGGCATAACCGCAGGCGGAACAGCCCTAGCCGCAGCGACACGTGATGCCCACTATGCCAGGCTGGCCCAAGCCTACGCCAGGGAGAAGTCCCTGCCAGGGGCTGCACGGCGGATCACGGCCCGCGGAAATCCCCGCCTCCTCGGCCTCTACGCCCTGGGCGATCCAGCCGATCCGGCCGCCCGCATCGGCTTCATGGCGACGGGTTCAGGACGGCGCGCGCGCGTGCTGATGGTACTTGCCTCCAAGGACGGGATACTTCTAGGCGCCCGCATCGTCGAGGGGACGCCCCTGGGGGCCGGAGAATCAACCTTCCGCGACCTGGACAAGGATGAAGACAACCGAGATCCACGGGCGGCCGAGCTGATCCGAGAGGCGGAGAGGGCGGCCACCTGGATCGGCAAGGGGGGGAAGGTATGATGGCGTATCGCGACCCGGCTGAGGCGCGGCGCGCCGAAACCGCCGTGTTCGCCGGCATATTGCCGGTGGCGGCGGCGGCCCTGGACCTCCCGACCGGCCTGTACCTGGGCGCCGCCCTGCTTGGGGCGGCCCTCCTCATGCAGGTCCTCTGCCTGTCGGCCCATCCCTATATTGGTGAAGATTGGCAGCGTTTCGCTTATGTTGCGGCGGCTTCGGCCCTGTCCTGTCTCCTCAAAGCCCTCGTCATCTGGATCGATCCAAGTCGGGCGGCCAGCATACAACGGGCTCTCGACCTCCTGCCCTTCTGCGCTCTCTTCTTCCACTCCTACCGGGCTTGGGACGAGGACGCTCGGGCTGGACTAGGCTTCATGCCTGAGCGACTGGGCCCGCCCGCCGCGGGAGCGGTTCTGATCATCCTCGCCGGCTTGGTGCGCGGCATCCTGGCCGATGCTTCGCTCGGCATCCCCGGGCATGCACTGGACGCCGGGCGGCGTATTCTGCCGGGCCTATCCGCCTTCCCTCTGCGCTTTCTGGGTGAGCCGGGCGGTCTCCTCATCCTCATAGGCTTCGCCGCTGCACTGGCCAGGATCCTTCGGCGAGGACAGGGCAGGAGAAAGGGATGAGCTATATCTGGACGGCTTTCATCTTCGTATTCATCGACAATGTGGCCCTGAGCTCCCTCTTCGGGCTGGAACGCGGCAGGGAGGATGAGGGAAGGGGGGCAGTCGAAACCCTGGTTATCTGCATCCTCTGCATGGCCTGCGGTCTGGCCGCCTGCGGCCTGGATCGACTCTTGTCGCTGATCAATGCCCGTCTGGCGGCCATACCGGCGGCCGCCTGCCTGAGCTTCCTGGCCTGCCAGGGTCTGGCAGCTGCGGCAAGCCGGATACGCCCGGGGATGGCGCCGCGGATACGGGCCTCGATGATCCGGATCGAAAGCTCGGGTATCGTCTATGCGATATCCTTCATACCGGCTCAGGCCGGTCTGGATACCGTCGGCGCCTTGATTTCTTCCATAGCAGCGGCAGCCGGATACGTAAGCGCAACCTGGCTTCTCAGACTCATCAACCAGCGTTCGGGCCTCGAGGACATTCCGCGGCCGTTCGCCGGCACTCCCATCTTCCTCATCAACGCCGGTCTTCTGGCCCTGGCCTTCAGCGCCTTCGAGCGCCTCTTCGCCATGGGGCCTCGGCCGTGAGGCGGAATGGAGGCAGCGGATGAAGGCCGCTAAGTTGGTGCTGGGCTTCTCCCTGCACATGCCCATGGGCAGCGCGCCCGCGGAGTTTGAGGCCTGCTATCAGACCCGCATACGCCCCTTGCTCACGAGAATCTACGCCAATCCGGGCCTACCGGCATGCCTTCACCTCAGCGGATCGACCCTGGTGTCTCTGGACACGGCCCATCCCGAGATCGTCATGCTCATCAAGGAGCTGGCCCGGCGCAAACAGGTGGAGATCCTGGGCGGTGGCTACGCCCACCCCTACCTCCACATAGTGC
>CAYYCP010000162.1:0-3186 GCA_964470375.1 uncultured Spirochaetales bacterium | reverse complement strand
ATCGGACAAATCCCTTCAGCAAGCCCAAGTCCTATTGGGAGCTGGATAAGCCTCTTGTGATAGCTGAATTCCCGGCCGCCGGGCTCAAAGACCTCGGAAAAGGGTTCAAGCTGCGGGATACTATGAGCGCCCAGGAGTGCTATCTTTTTGCTATACGCAATGGCTATGCCGGAGCTCTGGGCTGGACTTGGACGGCTCACGACGGCTTCGGTTCCACCGCGGATGCGGCGCCGGGCATGGCGGCCGTGAAAGCGGCATATCCTGATTACGTCACCTTGCCCATGTCCGAATCGCCCTGATCCAGGGCGGGCGCGGCCTGGGCGCATTTGAGCTGCTCATGCTGGAGCAAGCATCAGCCTCGATCATAGGTGGCGACGGTACCAGGGCATCGGGCATTCCTCCTTCGACGCCCTCCATGCTAGAGTAGCCGAAGAACGACATGCAGTATCGCTATCGAGTCTCCGCGAAGGGGCGCCTGATCCTCAGCCGCTCATCCCGGCGCTACGCCATATCCGCCGCTTTTCTATCCTTAGGCTTAGTCTGCGCGGCGACCGGAGCGGCCCTGCTGGTCCGTCCCGGGACAGCTCCTTCGGTACCTGCCCTCCTCCCCATCGCTTCTGCTGCTATGGCCCTGTCATTCTCCCTCCTGACATTGTTCAACCGGGGAGCCCCGCGTCGCATGACCATTGACCAGGGCGGCCTGCGCATGTCCATAGGCCGCAGGCGACTACGGATACCGCGCGCGGACATCGCCGGGATATGGGCCAGAAAGACCGTATCGGTCACTTTAGGCGATAGCGGCCGGCGTGCGGCGATTTTATGGAAAACAATGATCGCCCTGAAATCGGGCACGGCCATCCCGCTTTTCGAGGGAGCCTCCAGAATGCGTGCTGAAGCATTGGCCCGCGCCTGCGAAGAGGCTCTGGCCAAGGGCCGGCCGGCGATCCGCCGCGAAGGGCACGAGCAGTCAGAACCGGAGGCGCCGCCTTCCTATTCCATTATGCGCACGGAAGAGGGCTGTCTTGTGAGCGTGCCGCTGCGCGCAAGTGTCCCGGGGTTTCTCATGGCCGCTGGGATGCTGGGCGGTTCCGGGGCCATCCTCTTCGGCATCCTGCCGGGATCGACTCCCGGAGTGATTCTGGCCCTGCTCATGACTATCTGGGCGCTTTTAGCCTTAGTCATGGTGGCTGCCTTCATCTTCGCCCTCTTCGGCAAGCAGCGCCTTGTAGTGGGCCCGCGGACCGTGGAGGCCCAGCGCGGCATTTTTGGAATATCCTTCCCGCCCGCGAGCCTGGAGCGCTCCCAGGCTGCCGCCACCTATCTGGACCTGGAGGACAACTCACTCTCCATCATCTCACGGGATCTCAAGCGGGAGTTGGACGCCAAGAGCGGACTTCTGCGCGATAATCCCAATCAGGATCCGGATCAGGAAGCCGCCCGTGAAACCATGGCCATATTCCTGAGCGGGCGCATCGTGCGCCTGGATGTGAGCGCCCTCAACTGGATAGAACGTTTCGCCCTTGAGGCCGATGTGCGGACTCTCCTGGCAGAGGAACCAGGCGCGTGACCGAGAAGTCTTCCGCCAAGGGGATCCCCCTTCTCGGCCCGGCCTCCTTCTACAGCCGCGCCTTTTCCATCGCCCTGGCGGTCATGCTCCAGCAGCTCCTCATGAACATGGTCTCGCTGGTGGACAACTTCATGGTGGCCGGGCTGGGGGACGCCCGTATGGGGGCAATCAACGTCGCCAACCAGATCAATTTCGTCTATATGGTAGTCATCAACACCCTGTGCGCGGCCGGGGGCATCTTCCTCAGCCAGTACCGCGGGGCCGGCGACCGCGAAGGAATGCGCCAGGCTTACCGCTTCAAGGCTATTGCGGCCCTGGGAATCTCGGCCCTGCACTTGATTCTCTGCCAGTGCTTCCCGGAGGCCCTCATAGGCGCCATGAGCGCCGGCAACGCCGCCCGGGCGGAGATAGTGCGTTACGGCTCCGAGTACCTGCGCATCGTCTCGCTGGCCTGGCTGCCCCTGGGCTTCTCGGCCGCCACGGGTTCGGCCCTGCGCGAGACCGGCCGGACCCGCACGCCCCTGGCCTTCTCCATGGTCGCAACCGGCCTGAATACCTTACTCAATTGGATCCTCATCTACGGGAACTTGAGAGCCCCCAGGCTGGAGACCGCCGGCGCCGCCATCGCCACCGTCGTCGCCCGCAGCGCGGAGGCCTTTTGCTTCATCGTGTTCATGGTCCGCGGCAAGCCCGAATTCGGCGTATCGCCTGGGCGTTTCTTCAAGATAGACAAGAGCGTGTTCTCATCCATCCTGCGCAGATCCTGGATGATGGTCTTCACGGAATTCACCTGGGTCATGTCTGAGACCATCACTTCGGCTGTTTACAATGGCCGCGGCGGGGCTGAGACCGTAGCTGGCCTGGCCGCCTCCTGGACTATCGGCAACCTCTTCTTCTTCGCATTTGGCGGCATCCATACGGCCACCACCGTGATCGTCGGTTCAACCCTGGGGGCCGACCAGCTGGAGAAGGCCCGCGCCCAGGCCAGGTGGATCTTCTCAGGCGCCGTGATCCTCGGTGTATGCGTGGCCCTGGTGGAGGCTTCCTCTCTCTGGGTAGTGCCCCTGGTTTACGGCCGACTCAGCCATGATGCCCGAGCCGTCACCCTACGCCAAGTACTGGCCATAGCCACCTTCATGCCCCTGTGGACACTCCTCAACGCCCAGTTCGCCATAGCCCGCGCGGGCGGAGACACCTTCATGGGCTTTATCGTGGATGTGCTCGGGAACGTTCTCCTCTATGTTCCGGCCGCCCTCCTCCTGGCGCGCTTCACCCGCCTGGGGCCGGTGGAGATTTTCATCTTGGTGAAGCTGTCCGACATTCCCAAGACAATCGCCGCCGGCCTATGGCTGCGCAGGGAGCGTTGGCTGGTGAACCTCGCCAAAAAGACCCCGGCCGCCGCGTGACGGCCGGACAGCTTCATTTCACGTAGAAGATCCCGTAGAGATCGACGCCCACTGATAAAACACCGTCTTTGATAAGGCGCTGAGCCTCCTTTGCCTGGATGCTTCCGGAAATGCTGATGCGCTGGGCCCGCCAGTCCTTCATGGCTGTGAGGGGGCGTCCATCGCCGTCCTTGAGCTGGCTGAATGGGATTCGCCTTTTTGAGGGAGTCGTTC
>CAYYCP010000161.1:0-3192 GCA_964470375.1 uncultured Spirochaetales bacterium | reverse complement strand
GTCCCTAGGTCGATGCCCAGGAGCTCCCTGCAGGAGAGGGAGCCGCGATCGCGCGTAAAGCGCCGGGAGAACTCGGTACAGAGGGTGTAGACATCACTCAGCTTTCCCTTCTGGGCGGGGGATTCCGGTCCCAGGACCCAGCCGAAGGCCATATAGGCCCCGGTGACGGCGCCACAGGTGAGGCCCTGGCGGGCCATGCCGCCGCCGAAGGCAGCCCCTATCCTGATGGCAGCGGCCTCATCGAGGCCACGTTCCGCCGTGAGGGCGGAGAAGACAGCCTCGCAGAAGTTCAGGCCTGCATCGAAAGCATCCATCGCCAGGCTTTTCCGGTCCATGTCTCACCCCCGGAATCGGGTGTAGCCCATCTGGCTATCAGTGTGCAAAGGCTTGGGCAGAAGTGGGGCGTGGGAGCGAGGCGATAGGGTGAGTACAGGGTAGCCTCCGCCTATGGGGGTGTAGGAGGCCAAAGGACTACTACCTATGGTATGACCAAGGTGAGGAACTGGCAATGCATGTATTGACAGAGGCAATTTTCTGACTACAATGTGCACGCCTTTTGTATAATAGGCTATTATATGGTAAGGAATGCGTACGGATACATGTTTTTCGATACGAAACGACACTGGTTCCTTTTCCGAAATGTACTCTCCTTGATCGGCATCGTCTTTCTCTGTCTTTCCTGTTCGCTTCAAAGCCAGGAAAGGGTCTTGGTGCACAACAGCCCCACATTAAAGGAAGAAATCATCAAGACCCTGGACGGCCCTGTGACCCGCTTTCCCCTCAAGGCTGATGAAGATCATGACTACCACGCCAACCTCTATGCTGATCCGCGCACCCGCTCTTCACTCATACGTTTCTACGCGCGCATCTCCGGCTCGGAGAAGATAGCCAAAGCCATCCTGGATGCCGCCATCAAACAGAACATTGACGTCACTCTGGCCTTCGCCCTGGCCAAGGCCGAGAGCGATTTCCGACCCGCCATCCAATCGCGCAACAGCGACAACTCGGTGGACATGGGGCTCTTCCAGCTCAATTCGCGCACCTTCCCGGGCTTGAGCGCCAAGGAGGCCTCCGACCCCTACATCAACGCCCGTAAGGGCCTGGCACACCTGCGTTTCTGCATCGACTATTCCGGTGACGAGGTGCGGGCCCTGGCCGTTTATAACGCGGGTCTCTCGCGGGCCGAGCGCGGGGCGATCCCCGCCTCCACCTACGGTTACGTGGAAAGGGTCCTGACCTACGAGACCGAGATCGAATCGCGCTTCCGCGACGAGGTCCTGCGCCTATGGGTTCCCTTATCCGACGCCTGAGGTCCCTCTGGAGCGCCCTGGACTGGCCCTGGACTAGGTAAGGGGCTCTCAGTTCGTCGAAAAATGTGGATTGGCCCTTCTGTACGGGCCATGGGCCGGTGACTATAGCCCCGGTTGTGTCGTTTTGCCCATTTCCACACTTTTCGACAAACTAACTAAGGGGCCGATAGTGGTCGCACTTGTATCGGCCGGGCTTTGGGGCTAGAATCCCGGCATGGATCCCGTCGGCAAGCGCAGCCCCCTGTACACCTGGCATGCCGAGCGGGGCGCGCGCATGGCGCCCTTCGCTTCCTGGGACATGCCGATCCAATACGCTGCCGGCCCCCTGGAGGAGCACCGGGCGGTGCGCCGCTCGGTTGGACTTTTCGATATCTCCCATATGGGCCGCTTCCAGGTCCTCGGGGCGGGGGCTACGGCCTTCCTGGATTCTATCTTGAGCTCCTCCATGGCCTCACTGGCTCCGGGCGGGGCGCGCTACGCCCTCATACTGGCCGAGGATGGCGGGGTCCTGGACGACCTCTTCGTCTATCGCCTAGAGGACTCCTGGCTCCTGGTGGTGAACGCCGCCAATGCGGAATCCGACTTGGCACGGCTACGCGCCCTGGCCCCCGCAGGCATCCTTGTGAACGACATCAGCCCCGGCACGGCCATGATAGCCGTTCAGGGGCCTCGCGCCATCGAGCTTCTGGACGCCCTTTCGGGCGGGGCCCTTGGGCCGCTGCCGCGGAACGCCTGGGCCCGGGTCGAGCTGGCCGAGCTGGGCTGCATGGCCTGCCGCACGGGGTATACGGGTGAGGATGGGGCAGAGCTCATCGTCCAAGCCGCCCTGGCCCGGGAACTCTGGGATGCCCTCATGGAGGAGGGCGCCCGGTCCGGCATCGAAGTCCTGCCGATAGGCTTGGCGGCCCGCGACAGCCTGCGCTTCGAGGCAGGCATGCCCCTCTACGGGCACGAGCTTTCTGCCTCCATCGATCCCCTCTCGGCCGGCCTCTCCTGGGCCTGCGATTTCTCCAAGGATTTTACGGGCCGGGCGGCTTTGGATGTCATCAGGGCGGCCGGGCCGGAGCGCCGGCTCAGGACCCTCAGGGTGGAGGGCGGGGTTCCGCGCCAGGGCACGCCCATCCTGGACGCATCGGGGCGGAGCGTGGGGGAGGCCGTATCCGGAATGTTCTGCCCATCCCTGGGCATCTACGCCTGCAACGCCTTCCTGCCTGTAAACCTGGATGCCAAGGGCCTGGGGGCCCTGATCCGTTCCAGCGTCCGCCCCGCAGAGATCGTCGCCCGCCCCCTCTACCAGCCAGCCTACAGGAGGAAGCAGCCATGAAGCTCGATGAATCGGCGCGCTACGCGCCCAGTCACGAATGGATACGCGCCGAGGGCGCCGAAGCCCTGGTGGGCATATCGGACTACGCCCAGGAAGCCCTGGGCGACATCGTTTTCGTGGAGCTGCCCGCGCTTGGCAAGCGCTTCGAGGCCGGCCAGGCCTTCTGTGTCGTGGAGTCGGTCAAGGCCGCCAGTGACGTCTACATGCCGGTGACGGCTACGGTGACGGCGGTAAACCCCGCGCTGGCGGCCGATCCGGGCCTTGTGAATAGGGACTGCTACGGCGGAGGCTGGCTGGTGCGGGTCAAGCCCGAGGATCCGGCTGCCCTGAACGCGCTCCAGGATTCCGTCGCCTATGCCGCCGGCCTGCCAGAGAGGCATTGATGCCCTTCATCCCCCATACCGAGGCTGATATCGGGATCATGCTCGGGCGGCTGGGCCTCAAGCGGGTCGACGAGCTCTTCGATGACATCCCCGAGGGGCTGCGCTTCCCAAAACTGGATTTGCCGGCCCCCCTCTCTGAGCTGGAGGCCCTTGACGATGCCGAGCGCCTTGCGGC
>CAYYCP010000160.1:0-3192 GCA_964470375.1 uncultured Spirochaetales bacterium | reverse complement strand
GACGGAAAATTGAAGCTCCTCCCGGGCGAGCGCTTCACGCCCTACACCCTGGCGGTCAAGCTCAACGCCAAGGCCATCCTCGAATCTTCTTCTTTTGTGAAGGGGCGCGAGCGCTACTCCATCCTCCTCGTGAAGGAGGCCTTCAAGCTCATCCAGAGGCCGGACGGGGTCTACCTGTCCAAGGAGGGCTCGGAGCGCCGGGTGCAGGCCCGCGGCGCCAAGGGCCGCCAACCCGATATCTTGGACATCTGCCAGTACTTCGCCGCACAGCACCCGCCCCTGGGCCAGGACGTGCCCTGCCCGACCGGGGGCATAGGCTTCCTGTCCTACGAGTTCGCCGCCCGCTGCGACGCCATGCGCTTCCGTCCCCGCCCCGACCCCCAGGGACTGCCCGAGGCGGTGTTCATGTTCGGCCACGTCTACGTGGTCTTTGACCACTACACCGACATCCTCTATTTGATAGCCGTCAACTACCACGAGAGCGAGATAGACCTGGACGCGGCCATGGCCGAGGTGGAGCGGCGCATAGACGACATGGACTTCAACTACCTGAGCCGCGACCAGGCCGCCTATCCGGCCAGCCTGGAGTCCGGGGCCGACGACCGCAAGGCTTTTTTGGCCGGGGTGGAGGCGGTCCGGCGCGAAATCGTGGCCGGCAACCTCCTTCAGGGCGTCCTGTCGCGGCGCCTCACGGTGCGGACCGACCTGCCGCCCCTCCAGGCCTACCGCAACCTGCGCTCGCGCAATCCCTCGCCCTACCTCTTCTACCTGGATTTCGGCGGCTTTTCCCTTTTCGGGGCCAGCCCGGAGATGCACGTCAAGGCCAAGGACGGAATAGGGACCATTAAGCCCATCGCCGGCACGCGGCGGCGCGGACGCAGCCCGGAGGAGGACCTGGCCCTGGAGAAGGAGCTTCTGGCCGATCAGAAGGAGCGCGCCGAGCACCTCATGCTGGTGGACTTAGCCCGCAACGACCTGGGGCGGGTGTGCCAGGCCGGCACGGTCGAGGCGACCCAGTTCATGGAGGTGGAGCGCTTCTCCCACGTCATGCACATCGTCTCCCGGGTGCAGGGCAGGCTGAGGGACGGGGTGGGCCCGGCGGCCCTGATCCGGGCCACTTTCCCGGCCGGGACTGTCTCCGGGGCGCCCAAGATCAGGGCCGTGGAGACCATAGACTCCCTGGAGCCGCATCGGCGCGGATTCTACGCCGGGTTGGTGGGCTACTTCGAGGCCGGCGGCGGGATGGACTCCTGCATCACCATCCGCTCGGCCCTGGCCAAGGACGGCCGGATCATCCTACAGGCCGGGGCCGGCATAGTCTACGATTCGCGCCCCGAGCGCGAGTACGAGGAGACCTGCGAGAAGCTGAGGGCCCTGGCCGTGTCCGTGGGCGTGGAGGTCTGAGATGTATTTGATCATAGACAATTTCGACTCGTTCACCTACAATGTCTACCAGGCGCTGTGTTCGCTGACCGACAAGCCGGTCAAGGTCGTGCGCAACGACGCCATCGATTTGGACGGCATAGAGGCCCTGGCCCCCGAGGCAATCATCATCTCCCCCGGACCCGGGCGCCCGGAGGACGCCGGGGTGTCGGTGGAGGCCATCCGGCGCTTCGCCGGAAAGATTCCCATTCTGGGTATCTGCCTGGGCCACCAGGCCATCGGCTACGCCTTCGGGGCCCGCATCGTCCAGGCCCGCCGCATCGTGCACGGCAAGACAGATGACGTGCATTCCGACGGGCGCGGCCTCTTCCGCAACCTGCCCAACCCGGCCGCCTACGCGCGCTACCACTCCCTGGCCATCGACGCCGACAGCCTGCCGGATTGCCTGGAAGTTAGCGCCCGTACGGCCGACGGCGAGATTATGGGCGTACGCCACAAGGAATACGTCGTGGAGGGCCTGCAGTTTCACCCGGAGTCCATAGCCTCGGAGACCGGCAAGGCCCTCCTGGCCAACTTCCTGGCCTACCGCCGCGAGCCCTTCCCCTTCCGCCAGCTCCTCAAGAAGATGGTCGGCGGGCAGGACCTCACCTTCGATGAGGCGGCCGCCTTCATGGACGAGCTGACCGAGGGCAAGCTCGGAGACGCCCAGGTGGCCGGCTTCCTGATGGCCATGGAGGCCAAGGGGCCCTGCGCCGAGGAGATCGCCGGCTGCGCCTCGGTGCTGCGCCGCAAGCGCGTGCCCCTGGCCCATTCCGCTCCGGTCCTGGACACCTGCGGCACAGGCGGAGACGGCTTGGCCACCTTCAATATCTCTTCCATGGCCGCCATCGCCGCGGCCGCCTGCGGGGCCCGCGTGGCCAAGCACGGCAACCGGGCCGTCAGCTCCCTGTCAGGCTCGGCCGACTTCTACGGCGAGCTGGGCATCAAGTACGACCTCTCGCCCATGGGGGCGCGCGAGCTGCTGGAGCGCACCGGCTTCGCCTTCCTCTTCGCGCCCCTCTACCATGGGGCCATGAAGTACGCAGCCCCGGCCCGCAAGGCCCTGGGCGTGCGCACGGTGATGAACCTGGTGGGGCCCCTGGCCAACCCGGCCCTGGCCGAATATCAAGTGATCGGGGTGCCCGAGGAAGCCCTGCGCGTGCCGGTGGCCCGGGCGGCCCGGCGCCTGGGGGTGCGGCGGGTCCTGGCGGTGCACAGCCAGGACGGCATGGACGAATTCTCCCCGGCCGCCCCGACCGCGGTCTGCGAGATAGGCGAAGACGGGGAAGAGCGCGATTACCTGGTGGATCCGGCCGCCCTGGGCCTGCCTCCCTGCAACCTGGAGGACCTCAAGGGAGGTTCGGCGGCCCGTAACGCTGACATGGCTCGGGGCATGCTGGAGGGGCCGGAGGGCTACGCCTCGGTGCGCCACGCGGTGTCGCTCAACGCAGGCGCCGCACTGTACGCCTACGGGGCGGTCGAGGACATCGGCCAGGGTTATCGCCTGGCCTTGGCGGCCTTCGCCGACGGCCGTGTTCAGAAGAAGCTGGAGGAAGTCTGCTTCCTCTCAAAGGAGCTGGCTTGAACGTCCGTGACGAGATAGTGGCCCTGCGCCGGGCCCGCCTGGAGCGTGAGGGCCCCTTCCAGGGCCTGCCCCGTCCCGCCGCCCGCGCCGCGCCCCTGACGCCCTTCATGGCCCGGGACGGACTCATCTGCGAGATGAAGCGCGCCTCACCCTCAAAGGGCGATATCCAGCCCGGCATCGATGCC
>CAYYCP010000159.1:0-3247 GCA_964470375.1 uncultured Spirochaetales bacterium | reverse complement strand
TCCGATAGGATCGTTTCTCCCTTATGGATCTTTCAGGGATTGGTTAAATCATTTTACGGTAAAGATTTCTCAATAAGACACCAGGGGGCGTTTAATCAATTTTACCGCTCCGGCCTCGTCACCTCCCCGGGGATTCAGGGGGGCGGACGGACTGACGGACGCATGGGCGGTGCAGGCCCCTTCCTGGATGCGGGAATTCCGGCCCTGGAGATATCCTCGCGAGGGGAGGGCCGGGCCTCCGCGGCCTGGATGGCCGATGTCCAGGCCGCCATCCAGGAATTCCTTGGCCTGGATTCCGGCGGCATGGCGGAGACCTGGGACAGGCACTACCTTGTCATCGACCTTCCCATGGGGCCTGTGGCCCTCAAAGAAAAGGATTTCGTCGTCTTCGTGATCATATCGATCAGTCTGGTCCTGGGTCTTTTCATGACCGCCTCCCTCATCATGCGGCGCCAAGTCAAGGCCATCTTGGCTGGCTTCGCGCGCAATCTCCTCTCCCTCTTCGCGGCCTTCGGCCTCTGCTGGGCCTGCATACTCTTGGTGGCCAGGGCGGGCTCGGCCATCCTGGAGGCCAAGGCCGCCCCGGGGGCCTGGTCAGGGGACTTCGCATTCCAGGCCAGCCTACGGGCACTGGGACTCTTCGCCCTCCTGGTCTGCATCTCCACGCTGGCCATCCAACTGCGCCTCATGCCGCATAGGCTTGCTTTCTACAGCGCCGCCAGCGCCCTGCTCTTCTTCGTGGATGCCTTCATCGCCGCTACCTTGGATATTTCCTTCTCGGTGTACTTCGCATGGTCGGCCCTGATTTGCCTGGCCGCAATTGTAGTTCGCCGCCGCACGGCCACCCTGGTTTTCTACGTCCTGGGCCTCCTGCCCCTGGCTTGGTTGGGGTATGCCATCGCCATGGTGAAATCGGAGCGTCTCCATGGCATCATGATGAATCCCAACCCAGGCCAGGCGGCCATAATGTCCTGCTTGGTCCTGCCTGTCTTCCTCTATAGCCTGCGCTGTTTCTTCGTGCTGCGGCGCTCAAGGGAGAAGCCGGCTTTCCGAAAGTCCCTATGGCTCATTGTCTCGTCAGCCCTCGCCGCTTTGGGAACCTCGGCGGCCCTGGCGGCCAGGGCTCCCTACGCCCCGGATCGGCCCCTCCCCGTCGATATCGTGGAGTACCTCGAGCCGGACGGGCACTGCTATATCGGCGTGAGGGCAGAGGCCAGCCGGGGCGCCTGGGTGAGTCTTGACGGCGTGAAGATCGACCTGGACGCAGGAGGCGCATCCCTGCGCCGCGCTGATCTCCGGCAGCCGCCGATCAGCATGGTGCTGCGCGGCTCAGCCTTCCTTTCGCGCAAGATTCTCAGGGCCGAGTTGCGGATGGAGGGCCGACCCTACCTTCTCCTCCTCCGTCTGCGCTCCACCGAGCCCATGGATATCTTCGAATGCAACCTGCCCTTCGAGCTTGAGGAGGGCGGCCTGTCGGCCTCACTGCCCATGGGCCCCGATCCGGATTCGCCGCTGTCCATCGAGCTCACCGTGCCTGAGTCCTTCGAGGCCGAATTGGAGGTCCAGGCCATCTACCCGGGTCTGGGCGCGGAAGCCTCGGCGGGAGCCCGGATCGCCTCCCACCTGCGAAAGGCCCTGGCCTCTTTCCGCCTGCGTTGAGGCAGCATGGCAAGCGTTATCTTCTTCCATGTCGATATCGACGCCTTCTTCGCCTCTGTAGAGCAGTTGGACAATCCCTCCCTGGTCGGCAGACCCGTCATCGTGGGCGCCCGCCCGGGCGGGCGCGGGGTGGTGTCGACATGCTCCTACGAGGCCAGGGCCTTCGGAGTGCGCAGCGCCATGCCCATACAAGAGGCCTTCCGACTCTGTCCGGGCGGCGCCTTCCTGCCCGTGCGCATGCAGCGCTATCTGGAGAAATCCGCCGAGGTCTTCGGAGTCTTCAGCCACTACTGCCCGGAACCGCAGGCTCTTTCCATCGACGAGGCATTCTTGGATATGAGCGGCACCGAGCGCCTCTTCGGCCCCCCGGCCCAGGCGGCCCGCAGTCTCAAGGCCGATGTCAGGACGGCCAGCGGCCTGACCATCTCGGTCGGCATCGGCCCCAACCGCTTCCTGGCCAAACTGGCTTCTGCGCGTTCCAAGCCCGACGGCCTTCTGGAAGTTGCCCCCGGCGGCGAGGAGGCCTTCTTGGACGCCCTTCCCCTGACCAGCCTCTGGGGCGCCGGCGATAAGACCCAGGAGAGGTTACGAGAACTCAATATCAGGGACATGGCCTGCCTGCGCTCCATCGAGCGCGAGACCCTTTGGCGCCTGATGGGGCGGGGGTGCGGGGAATTCCTCTACCTGGCATGCCGGGGAATAGACCCGGGCTTCTTCACCGCAGCCCCCCAATCGCGTTCGGTTTCCTGTGAACGCACGTTCGAACGGGATATAACCGATGAGGACATATTAGAATCCGTTCTCCTCGAGCTCTGCCAGGAGGCTATGCGATCCCTCCACGCCAAGGGCCTGCTGTCCGACTGCCTGGCAGTGAAATTGCGCTATGGTGATTTCAGCACTGTAAGGATCCAGGAGAAACAGGCCCGACCCCTCTCATCCGTGGACGAGGCATTCCGCCTGGCCTCTAGGCTCTTCAGAGTCAAACGGGTGCCGAGCCGGCCCCTGCGCCTCCTGGGCGTATCCATGGCCATCCAGGATCCCGGCGCAGGAACCCAGGGAGAGCTCTTCGACGACCAAGTCGCGCGGCGCGAGGTGGACAGGGCCGTCTTCGACATGGAGAAGCGCGGCAGGGGCGGAATGCGCAAGGCCCGCAGCATCCGCCGCCGGGGAGAAGGCCCCTAGTCCGGGCCTTCTCCCTAAGACCGGTCGACAGCCAGCTTTATCTTGGAGGACTCGGCCTTCAGGGTCTCAGCCAGTTCCTGGCTGGCCGCGCGGGCGCAGGCGTCCACAGCCTTGTCGGCGGTCCCGCCGTCACCCTTTATCCTCTCCAAGGCTATGGTGTGAACGATGGTTCCGTCGTTCCGGGTCAGGCGCGCCGTCGCCCGGGCATAGGCCGAATAGAGCTCGTACTTCTTGCCCTTGTATTCGTATTGCTGGACATCGTGAATATCGATGAAGACGAGCATGATGAAGCCGGCCCGGCCGCCCGATGCCTGGCCGGCCAGGCCGGCCAGTACCGTGGCGTCCCCGGCCAGGGCTGACTTGAAGGCTTCCCGTGATGCCGATCCCGAGACCGGCAGGACATCCA
>CAYYCP010000158.1:0-3305 GCA_964470375.1 uncultured Spirochaetales bacterium | reverse complement strand
CCTTCGGGGGCTACCCCTCGGCCGATTTCCTGTCCGCCCTGCATCCTGAGCTGGCCCGCCTGGGGGCCTCCCTGGGCTCTGAGACGTATACCTCGGACCAGGCGGCCGGAGTCCTCTGCCCCGAGTGGCAGGAGCGCCTCGGCATCAGGTCAGCGGCCGCGGTGGCGGTGGGGGCCTACGACGCCCACATGGGCGCGGTGGGCGGCGGTGTGGGACCGGGCACCTTCCTCAGGATTATGGGCACCAGCACCTGCGATGTCATGGTGGGGCCCCTCCCCGCCAAGCCGGGCGAGGACAAGGTGATCGCCGGGATCTGCGGCCAGGTGGATGGCTCGGTCATCCCGGGGATGATGGGCTACGAGGCCGGGCAGTCGGCCTACGGCGACATCTTCGCCTGGTTCAAGCGCCTCCTGGCCTGGCCGCTGGGCGAGGCCGCGGAGGGAAGCCGGGAGAAGGCCCTCGCCGACGGGATCCTACCGGCCTTGGACAGGGCCGCGGCGGCCCTTCCGGCCGGGCCTTCATCGGCCTTGGCCCTGGACTGGCTCAACGGGCGCAGGACCCCGGACGCCGACCAAGCCCTGACCGGGGCTGTCATGGGCCTGGGCCTGGGCACGGACGCGCCGACCTTCTATCGGGCTCTGGTGGAGGCGGCCGCCTATGGCTCGCGGGCGATCGTGGAGCGCTTCGAGTCCGAGGGCCTGGCCATCCAACGCGTGGCGGCCATAGGCGGGGTGGCTAAGAAGAGCCCCTTCGTCATGCAGGTCCTCTGTGATGTCCTGAACCGATCGATCGACGTGATGGCCAGCGACCAGGCCTGCGCCCTGGGGGCGGCCATCTTCGGGGCCGTGGCAGCCGGCATCTATCCGGACACCCTGGCGGCCCAGAAGGTGATGGCCTCCAAGGCCGAGAAGAGTTACCAGCCGGACGCGGCGGCCGCCAAGGCCTACGCCGCTTCCTACCAGCGCTACCTGAGGCTCGCGCGCTTTGTCGAGGGCGAAACGAAGCTCATGAAGGAAGGAAGGTAAGGCAATGCAGAACGCAAAATACTCATTCTGGTTCGTCACCGGCTCCCAGCACCTTTACGGCCCCGAGACGCTGAAAAGAGTTGAGGAGGATTCGAGGGCCATGGCGGCTGCCCTGGCCGCCAAGCTGCCGGCCGGATTGGTTTTCAAGGCCGTCCTGACTACTCCGGACGCCATCGCCGCCATGTGCGAGGAGGCCGAGGGCGACCGCTCCTGCGCCGGCATCATAGCCTGGATGCACACCTTCTCTCCGGCCAAGATGTGGATCAACGGGCTCACCCGCCTGACCAAGCCCCTTCTCCACCTGCACACCCAGTTCAACCGCGACATCCCCTGGTCCAGCATCGATATGGACTTCATGAATCTCAACCAGTCCGCCCACGGGGATCGCGAGTTCGGGCACATCTGCGCGCGCCTGCGTATTCCGCGTAAGGTGGTTGTGGGGCATTACCTGGAGCCGGAGGTGGCGGACCGCATAGAGGTCTGGATGCGCGCGGCCCGGGCCTACGCCGAGGGGCGGGGCATGAAGGTGTCGCGCTTCGGCGACAATATGCGTGACGTCGCGGTCACCGAGGGAGACAAGGTGGAAGCCCAGATCCGCCTGGGCTGGTCGGTGAACGGCTGGGGCCTGGGCGGCATAAGCGCCGCCGTGGAGGCGGTGAGCGCGAAGGACGTCGAGGCCCTGGTGGAGCGCTACCGCGCTGAGTACCAGTGCGCCCCCGAGGCCCTGTCCGGAAAGGGCTTGGAGGCCGTTCGCGGCCAGGCCCGCATAGAGCTGGCCCTGAGGTCCCTCCTGGAGAAGGAGGGAGCCAAGGCCCTGACCACCAGCTTCGAGGACTTGCACGGGCTGTCCCAGCTGCCGGGACTGGCCATCCAGCGCCTGATGGCCGATGGCTACGGCTTCGGGGCCGAGGGCGACTGGAAGACGGCCGCCCTGGTGCGGGCCATGAAGGTCATGGCCGAGGGCCTGCCGGGTGGGGTCTCCTTCATGGAAGACTACACCTACCACCTGGATCCCGCCAATTCACTGGTGCTGGGGGCCCACATGCTGGAGGTCTGCCCCAGCATCGCCGCCGGCAAGCCGCGCCTGGAGGTCCATCCCCTGTCTATAGGCGGCAAGGATGATCCCGCCCGCCTTGTCTTCGACGGGGCGGCCGGCCCGGCCCTCAACGCCAGTCTGATCGACATGGGCGACCGTTTCCGCCTTATCGTGAACACCGTGGACTCAGTGGCGCCCCCGGCGGCCATGCCGCGCCTGCCGGTGGCCCGGACCCTGTGGGCGCCGCGTCCCGGCCTGCGCGAGGCCGCCGAGGCCTGGATCCTGGCGGGCGGGGCCCACCACTCGGGCTATTCCACGGCCCTGCGCGTGGAACACCTTGAAGACTGGGCGGCCATGGTGGGGGCCGAGTTCGTGCTGATAGACGAGAGCCTGGACCTGCCGGCATTCCGGCGCCAGGCGGCCGCTGACTTCCGCTACCGGGCTCGCTGATGGGGGCCGATAAGCGCTATCGCTCCCTGCGCCAGGAGGCCTATGAGGCCAATATGGACATCGCCCGCTTCGGGCTGGCCATCCTGACTTGGGGAAACGCCTCGGCCTTCGACGCCGCCGGCGGAGTCATGGCTATCAAGCCCTCGGGCGTGCCCTACGCCGAACTGGGGCCCGAGTCCATGGTCCTTCTGGACATCGAGGGCGCCAAGGTGGAGGGAGCCCTGCGCCCCTCCTCCGACGCGCCCACCCACCTGGAGCTCTACCGGGCCTTCGCCGGCAAGGGCCTGGGCGGGGTAGCCCACTCGCACTCGCGCCACGCCACCGCCTGGGCCCAGGCCCGCCGCGACATCCCCCTCATGGGCACCACCCACGCGGACCAGATGCCCACGGCCGTCCCCTGCACTCCCTTGCCGGGGCCCGAGGTGACCGGCGGTGACTACGAGCGCCTCACGGGCGATCTGATAGCCCGCACCTTCGCCGGACGCGGCCTGGATCCCGCGGAGACGCGCATGGTCCTCGTGGCCGGCCATGGGCCCTTCACCTGGGGCGCCGGCGCCCGCGAGGCTGTGCAGGCAGCCCTGATACTGGAAGAGATGGCGGCCATGGCCGGCCTGACCCTCTCAGTTGCGGCGGACGCGGACGCCGCCGACCTGGTCCTGCCGGAGCACTATGTCCGGCGGCACTTCATGCGCAAGCACGGGCCGGGTGCATACTACGGACAGGGCGGAGGGGCGTGACTCTAAGGCAGATCGCCGACGCGGCGGGCGTGTCCATCGGCACGGTCGACCGTGTCC
>CAYYCP010000157.1:0-3334 GCA_964470375.1 uncultured Spirochaetales bacterium | reverse complement strand
CCCAAACCCTCCGCCAGAGCCTCCTTGACGCGACCGCGCTGCAAAAGCTTGCGCAGGCGCCCTGGATCCAGGCCGACCGGACAGGCCTCAGCGCATTCGCCGCAGCGTATGCAGGCTGTCGGTGAGGCAGCTCGGACTTCCCTGGCCGTTAAGGCCACCACTGAGAAAATCGTCTTCGTCACCGGGCTGTCTAGGTCCCGCAGAGCCGCGCCGGTCATGACCCCTCCCGAAACCAGCCTGGCCGGCTCACCCTTGAAGCCCCCGCACTCGCCTACCAGGTCGCCTATGCTCATTCCCAGCCGGGCGCGTAGAGTGGCCGGGTGTTTGATGGCGTCTCCGCAGACTGTGACAATCTGCTCCATACAGGGTTTGTTGAGGGCCACCGCTTCGTAGAGGGCCACCATGGTTGTCGGGGCGAAGACCGGATTGCGCTCGTCCTTCCAAGGCCCCGCCGGACGGTCCGTCTTGGCCTTGGAAGCGAACCCCTCCATCCTTGCCGCAGGATAGCGCCCGCGGGCGGCCTGACGCGACACGGGAAACCCGCGCGTTGCCAAGGCCGTCTCGAGAGGCCGTACAATGGCTTCCTCCCCCCGACCATGACGTAGCCTGACTGCCGTGGCCCCGGTGAGCTTGACCAGGATCTCGAAGGCCATGGCGATGTCTTCCGGTTTGGATAGCGCGCAGGAGCGCTGGGCGGCCTGGAAGGGGTCGGGATCCACACAGTCGATGATGATGGCCTCGGCCCTGGCTTGCTTGTAGACCGCCAGGGCTTGGGCCAGAGGATGGAAGGAGGAAGCCAGGCCCACTACGCCCTTCTCCCCGATGATGCGTAGGATCTCGTGGAAGGATAGGCCTTTCCATGGGAAGAGTTCCTGACGACGCCCCAATTTGGAAAAGCTTCCGCCTAATTCGATCAGTACGGCCTCTGCCTCATCGCCGTCGGGCAGGCGGAGGCGTTGTATTTTGCTGACCACGCCTGGTATTGAGGAGTGCACGTTCACCGAATCGGGGGCCTCAGCCCTACCGATGATTTGCCCTTCTTCCACGCGTTCCCCCGGTGATACCAGACAACGGGCCGGTCTTTTTCCTACCTGGCGCAGGCTGATGGCCGCCACGGGCGGTATGAAGGCGTTGGATACCCGCGCCTGGGGCACGGCCCATGCCTTGGATGGTTGGATACTGACTCCTCCCCGCCACTCAGACATGGCCCCTCCCTCGCTTCATGGGAAAGGCCCGGGCCAGTACCAGCAGGGCCAGGGGCAGGAGGCCCCATAGAGCGGCGGAAGCCCCAGGACTCCTTCGGACGGTGCCGGCAGGCCAGTTCGATCGGACGAAGGCGGTCAATCCGGCCTCGGCGCGCATATAGCGCTCCAAGCCAATGGTAGGCGGGGAGATTTTAGGCTGGACCTTTGGGCGCGGAGAAGCCCCTTCCAAAAGGCCGAGCCCATTTTCCCGATAATCCATAAAGGCCCGCGTTTCCGGATTCGTGAGGCTGCGTTGTGCGAAATTCAGCTGGAACCGCATGTGCTGGCTGTAGTCCCCGTATCCCGGAAGGACTTCCTCCCCGGATTCGTGAGTATACCCGCGCGCCAGAGGCATGCTCAATAGGTCCGGCCCCGTGCCGCCCCCCACGGCTGGTAGATCGACCAGAAAAAAGGCTAGAGTCAGGCTGGGCAGGAACCACAGGCGCCCGGCCCTGAACGCCGTCTCGGCAGAGCGCCATGAAATAGGTAGGGGCACGAAGGCCGGTCGTGTACGGCGCCTGCCTTCGATGACATCAGCCGCTGCCGCCCAGGCCGGGGACAGGAGAATGGCCGCGCCCCAAGCCAGAAGGTTGGCCCAGTTCTGCGTCATGACAGAGACGAGGACGGCTGCCGCCGCTGGAACGGCAAGGATCCGGCCCTCGCGCATGCCCCAGATATGGCGGGCCATGCCGTACAGGCCTGCCGTCTTCCGGTAAGGGGAGGATGACCAGGCCACCAGGGCCCGCGTAAAAAGGAAGGCCGAGGCCGAAGCCTGAACAGCCAGGGGAATAGGCGAGATTAAGAGGGCCGGGGCCCATGCCAGGATGATGGTTGAGCTTTTTACCCCGGCGCCGCGGTCAGAGGCTAGGAAGCCCAGAATCATGAGGACCAAGGCCGAGGCCGCCAGCCAGGGCGATACCCTCGAGCGCGCTTCTACCAGCATCCAGCCCTGCGGGCCCGCCTCGAGGCCGGCTCCTTCCATGGCTCGCTTTATGCGGCGCCTGACCAGAGGTCCCTCATCAAGGTAAAAAAGACGATATTCTTCCTCCCCGGCCTGAGCGAAAAAGAAACCCGGGAGGGCCTTCAGGTAGGCATCATAACGCGGATCGCCATCCTCGAGCCTCTCGGACAGCCTGTCAAGCCTAACGCTCTCCATGCCATCGAAAACGGTGAAAGCTGCTTCTTGACTGTTGAGGCCTACGGCCTCGCGCAGGCCGACGCGGCACAACTCGGCCAGGATGGCTTCCTGGTTGGCCCTTGCATGGACAGCCAGCACCAAGGCCGAGCGCCAGGGCCGCTGGTCGGCCCCCCCGGGCGTGGCCAAGACGGAAGCGGCCAGGAAGAGGGCCCCTGCGGCCGCCTGCAGCGCGATCGCCTTGCCGCCCATGGCTCGGCGTTCAAAGGAGGGAGAAGGCCAGGGCGATGGAGAAGCCCAGGAGGCAGCCGACGAAGACCTCCGTGGGCGTGTGTCCGTTCACTTCCTTTATGGGGTTGAACTCCATACCCAGGCGGGGGCCCAGATCCCGGCCCAACTGGTTCAAGCTGCGGGCGATCAGGCCAGCCGAGCGTCGCACGCCTAGCGCGTCGCGGATGACCACCAGACAGAAGAAGAAGGACAGCACGAAGACACTGGAATTGAAGCCTTCCCTAAAACCGATAGCCGTACTCAGGCTGACGCACAGGGCGGCGTGGCTGGAGGGCATCCCGCCCGTACGCCAAAGGAGGGTGATGAAGATCTCCCTAAGCGAGCGGGCGCGGGTTCGAAGGAGTGAGATAAAGGCCTTTATCAACTGGGTGATGAAAAGGCTTGAGAAGGCCGAAAGAAAGACCGGATTGCCCAGGAATGAGAGGATGCTGCTGTCTTTGGCGCTTCCCTGGAGCATTGCTAGAATTCTTTCCATAATGACGTATTTGTCAAGTGCAACGGCACTTCGCCCCGGCCTTGACCCGGAACCTGGCCGGACCTAGAATCGCGCGGATGGGGAGGCGCCCTTGAATGCCATGGAATTCCTCGCAGGCGCGGATGACGACGGCCGACGGATCGACAGGGTCCTCAGGAAGGCCATGGGCGGCCTGGGACTCTCGGCCAT
>CAYYCP010000156.1:0-3375 GCA_964470375.1 uncultured Spirochaetales bacterium | reverse complement strand
CCGCCAGGGTGTAGGGCGTGAAGCGCTCGCCCGGGAGGAGCTTCAATTTTCCGTCGTGTCTCAGCTGTTGGCCTGCCATGGTCCCTCCATAGTTACTATATATAGTAACATCCTAGGGACACTATAGCAGGCCGACTAAGTTTCTGTCAATAGAAACGCAGGGATAGGGAAGAGCCTTCCAAGACCCAGATACCTCCTCTTCTTCTCGATATAGGGCTGCCAGGTTAGGGGGGCGGCCTGCCAGGCGGAAGAGGTATACCCGGCGCTAGAGGGGGGGAAAGGGCGGGAGCTCTTTCCCCCCGCCGGAGATGCTATCGCTCCAAGCGACTCATCCGGAGGACGCCGACGAGTCAGGGTGAACTGTCTGTTCCGCCCCGCCCGGGCCCTCCACCACAAGGCTGCGGCGAGGCAGGGCAACGCCCCTGCGGGCGAAGGCCGCCTGCATGTTCGCGAAGAAGCCGTTCTTCACTTCCACCACGTCCTTGTGCTCGATCCATAGGCCGTAGGTGATCCAAATGCCCTCCTGGTCCCAGGAGTCCACGAAAAAGAAGGGCTTGGGCTCGATCATCACCTGGGGCAGGGCCGAGGCGGCCTCGTCCAGGGCGGCCCGGGCGGCGCCCAGGTCGGCGGCGTGGGGCACGAGGACGCGCACGTTGAGGCGCCGCACGGGATGGCGGGTGATGTTGATGATAATGCTCTTCACCAGGGTCTCGTTGGGTATGCGCACCAGCTGGTTGTCGAAGGTGACCAGCTTCACCGAGAGGACGTCGATGGACTTGACCGTGCCGGTGGTGTCCCCGGCCCGGATGATGTCGCCCACCACGAAGGCCTTCTCGGTGATGAGGAAGAGGCCGGAGATGACGTTGGAGACCGATGTCTGGGCCGCGAAGCCCAGGGCTATACCGGCTATCCCGGCCGCGCCCAGGAGGGCGCTGGCGTCCACCCCGGCGATGTCCAGGCAGATGAGGGCGATGGCGGTGAAGCCCAGGTACTGGAGGGCCTTCTCGGCCAGGATGGAGACTTGGCTTGAACCGCGCCGGCGGACGGCGGCGCCTACAAGGGCCCTGAGGACGCGGAGGAGGGCCAGGAGGATGACAGCCGCGCCCAGGGCCACAGCCAGGCGTCGCCCGTTCTCGGATCCGAACCACTCCCAGGCCGATACCGCCAAGCTGCGAAGATACTCGCCCATCCTCAGCTCCCCCCTAGGCCGGTGAGAGAGCGGAGGAAGCGCCGGCTGCGGCGCAGGAGCTTTTCCTGTGGGCTCTCGCGGGCCTCGTCGATCACCCGCAGGGGCTCCTCGGGAAGGAGGCTCCGGAGGGGGCGCAGGGATGTCTTAGGGCTGCCCTCAGGATCATAGGTCAGGGCGATGCCGTCGCAGAAGCAGGCATCCCCCAGGGCGTAGAGCCTCAGGCTTTGGGCCGGCACCAGGATAGTCTCCACTCGCACCCGGCGACGGCCCTGGTTCAGGACAAGGGCGCTTATGCCGGCCCGGGCCTCGCCGGCTGGGGCTTCCAGGGGCGAGGCTATGGCGGCGGGATCGAAGCGCATGGCCAGGCAGGATTCGCCTCCCTCCAGGCCCCCGGTCCAGCCCTTGCCGTACTCCAGGGAGCGGAATTCCCAGATCAGGCTCCCCGAGGCCGTCTCCACCACCACGTCCAGGGGCAGGCCGGCCCCGAGGAGGACGGACTCGCCGGGTCCTAGGATAAAGGCCGGATCGACCCGCAGGACGACAGCGGCCTTGGGCAGGCTCAGCCTTGCCGAAAGGCTGCCCTGGGCCGTGCCGGGAGCGGCCTCGACCGCCTCCACGGGGCGGCCCTCGCGCAGGAAGCTGAGGCGCAGCATCCCCGATGCCAGCTCGGCGCCCAGCTTGCCCCCGGGCACGTCGATGAAGCGCGGCGGGGTCGATGGCGAGAAGCTCCAGCGCACCCGCTGATTCTAGCATCGCCCCGCGGCGATGGCAACCGAAGCGCCGCGCCGCTCAGAGGCGCACGATGCGCGAATGGGTGAGCTGCTCGGCCCCGCCCTCGGTGATGAGGAAGTCGTTCTCCCAACGCAGGCCGCCGGCTTCCTCGTGGTAGAGGCCCGGCTCGATGGCCAGGACCATGCCGGGCTGGATCCTCCAATCATTGCCGGGGCGGTCGCGCAGGACGGGATCCTCGTGGGCCTCCAGGCCTATCCCGTGCCCTAGGGCGTGGGGCATGCGGAAGCCCCCCGCGGAGAAGACGGCCTCGACCGCCCGGAGGGGCTCCAGGACATGGGCTCCCGGCTTGAGGGAAGCCAGGGCGGCCGCATAAGCCTCCTCCACAAGGGCGGCCATGCGCTCGGCGGCGGGGTGGAGGGGCGGGCGGAGGAAGCTCATGGTGACGTCGGTGACGTAGCCCTCCAGCTTGAGGCCGAAATCCAGGATGGACATACCAGGCCCGCCGAAGGGCCCGGCCGTCCAGGACGGGAAGGCGTGGATGCCGAAGCTGCGCCCCGGGCCGGCGCAGAGGGTCTCGAAGCCGGTACCCTGGCAGCCCAGCTCGCGGCAGCGGCCCTCAATAAAGAGGGCGATGTCGGCCTCGGTCCGCGCCCGGCCGGAGGCGACCCGTGCGGCGATCCCATCCATCAGCTGGTCGGTGATGGCGGCCGCGCGCCGGTAGAGGCCGATCTCGTCATCGTCCTTGACGGCCCGCATGCGTTCCAGGCTCAGGGCCGCCCCGGACTCCGGCCCACACAGGAGCTCGTAACCGGACAGGGCGGCGCAAATCTCCAGGTGCTCGCGGTAGCCCAGGTCCAGGGGCAGCTCCACGCGCTGGCCGGGGCGGGCGTCCATCTCCGGGAGGAGGCGCGCCAGGGCCCCGCGCAGGCTGCGGCCGCAATCGCCGTAGGGCAGGATGCGATCGGCCTCGGCCGTGCGGGAAGCCAAGATGACGTCCCAGGCCGCCAGGACCGATTCCCCCCCGGCCGAGAGGATGAGGACCCCGTCTCCGGGGAGGCCGCTCAGGTAGGCCAGGGCCGGGTCCCGGTGGCCCTCCTCGTCCCTGAAGCAGGCGAAGTCGATGTCGGCGGCGCCCATGGCCCCGGCCAGGGCCGCCCGGCGCCTGGAGGGCGGGGTTCCACTCCCCGGGCTCACCTGGCCTCGAGGGCCGAGAGGGCCTCATAGGCGAAGATGAGGACCCCTGAGGACCACTTGGGGTTGTCCGTCACGGCGATGACAGCCGGAATGAGGCTCTTCTTGCCGGTCAGGGCGGCGTTCTGCAGGGCCGCCTTGGCCAGGCGGTCGGTATCTTCCTTGACGTTGCCGATGCGCCGGGCCTGATCCAGTTCCTCGATGATGACGTAGAGAAGGCCGGCCGCGGCGTCCGTGGCGTTCACGCCCAGGGCGTTCAGGAT
>CAYYCP010000155.1:0-3400 GCA_964470375.1 uncultured Spirochaetales bacterium | reverse complement strand
GAAGACCCGCCGGTCACCCGCCCAGGCGGGGAGGCCGGAGACGCGGCGGGGCGGCAAGGTGCTTGCCGAAACGAATGGCCGCCGATATGCTGATCCAGCCGATGCTATGAAAATGCGCTTGACGAGCGATAAGCTCATCATTTTCAGTTACTTCACATCCGTCATCCTCGTTGGAACATTTGTCCTGATCTTGCCCGGGGCCTATGGAGGAAAGGAGGGCCTGACACTTGTGGATGCCCTCTTCACCGCCACCTCGGCGGTATGCGTGACAGGGTTGACAACGGTCGACACGGACTCCTTCTCCTTAGGTGGACAGGCAGCCATACTAGTCATGATACAGCTAGGAGGACTGGGCCTTATCACCTTCACCACCCTCCTCATCATGGTACCGCGCCGGAAAATCTCCTTGTTCAACCGGGGCATAGTGAGGGAATTCTCCATCGACGAAATCGAGCATGATCCTCGGCGTATCATGCGGAACATCATCAACGTGACCTTGGCGGCGGAGGCCGTCGGGGCCCTGTCCCTATGGATAGCCTTCACGCGCAACGGTGTAGATCGGCCCCTGTTCTCTGCTCTTTTCCACTCCGTGAGCGCCTTCTGCAATGCAGGTTTTTCAACATTCAGCCGGAATCTCAAGGATTTCGTAAGGGACCCCCATGTTGTCATCACAATCGCGGTCCTGGTTGTCATCGGTGGGCTGGGTTTCGTGGTGGTGGAGGATGTGTTCAAGGTGGCTCTCAGGATCAAACGACGTTTGGCTTTTTACTCGGGCACCGTCCTGCGTACCACTGCCTTCCTCATCCTCAGCGGATGGGCGTTTTTCACCCTCGCCGAGTGGGCAGGTGCATACGCGGGCCTGGAGCCCGGCTATAAGGTCTTAGCAGGGTTCTTCCAGTCCATCACCCCGCGCACAGCCGGTTTCGATACCATAGCCCAGGACAGGCTGTCAGGTTATTCGATCCTGATCACCATGATTCTCATGTATGTGGGGGGGTCATCCGGCTCCACCGCCGGCGGCATCAAGACATCCACCTTCTTCATCCTGGCCATGCTTGCGCTGAAGGGTACGGAGGAGACGAACGGGAGCCTGCCTGTGCGCGGCCGATCCATACCCAGTGCCACCATCCTCAAAGCCATACAGATCTCAATCAAGGCCTTGATGATCATCTTGACCAGTGTGGTCTTGCTATGCTTCGCCGAGGCGCCTAGGCTGGAGGCGGGGAGCCTGCGGCTGATCGACGTCATCTTCGAGGCTTTCTCGGCCTTCGGCACAGTTGGCCTTTCTTTGGGAATCACGCCGGGACTATCGGCGGCGGGGAAGCTAATTCTCATAGCGACCATGTATGCAGGGCGGGTGGGGCTCGTGGCTATGGCCCTGCCCCGTCCGGGAAGGCGCATGGAGAGGCTGGTGGACTTCGCCAGCGCCGACCATATCGTCGGATAATGGGCTTCGGGCGGAGGATAGAATGAAGCAGTACGCGATCATCGGGCTGGGCAGCTTCGGCCGGCGCATGGTCGAAGAGCTCACAGAGGTGACTGGCGAGATCATCATCGTGGACCGGGATCAGGAGCTGGTGGAGCGCTTTAAGGATCAGGTGCGCAGCGCTTACATCACCGACGCTCTGAACGAGGAGGCCATACGGCGGATCATTCCGGCTGGCATCGACGCGGTGATCGTGGACTTGGGAGGCTCCATAGAGGCCTCCATCCTGGTGACCAATTATCTCAAGAAGATCGGGGTCGGGGAGATTATCGTCAAAGCGGCTTCCGACCAGCATGGGGAGGTTCTCAAGCTCCTGGGCGCGGACACGGTCATCTTCCCGGATCTGGAGGCCGCTAGACGCCTGACCCCCATGCTCGTTTCGGCCCAGCTCTTCAACTATATGCCCATCTCGGCCGGCTTAGTCCTGGCCGAGGTCCTCCTGCCCGAGCGCCTGGCCGGACTCACCCTGATAGAGGCTAACTTAAGGCAAAAGTACTCGGTCAACGTAATTGCCTACCGCACCGAGGGTGGCGGTGACTACCAATTCTTCAGCCCGGGCCACAAGCTCCAGGCTGACGAGATCCTATTGGTGGCCGGGAAGGAGAAGGACGTATTGGCCTTTTCCGGACGCAGTGAGACGGAGAGAACCGCCGCCACGCGGGGAATTTTCAAGGGTGTATTCAGGCGCCGCGCTCCCAATCCGACGGCGGCGGGCGGCCAAGGAAGGCGAAAGAATGGGAAGTGATTCGCGCGGAGGTCATGAGCTGGGCGCGGGAGAAATCCGGAAAGAAGGCTTGGCCGGGGCGGCTATCGCCCTTACGGGAGCATACCTTGCGGCCCAGATGCTGGCCGATCTCGGCAGCTTGAAGATAACCACCTTCTGGGGTATCACCATGGACGCTGGCACCCTGGTATATCCCATCACCTTCACTTTGCGCGACCTCATCCACAAGCGCCTTGGGATAAGGGCCGCTCGTATCACCATCGTGGCTGCGGCAGCGATCAATCTTGTCATGGCTGGTTTCTTCTGGCTGGTGGCGATCCTGCCGCCCGACCCGGCTTGGGTCTCCCAATCGGGTCTGGTGCCCTCCATGCAGGATGCCTTCTCGGCGATCCTCAGCCCGGCCTGGATCATCGTGATCGCCTCTATCCTGGCTGAGCTGGCCAGCGAACTCGTGGATACGGAGGCCTACCGCGCCTTCACGGCCAGGGCAGGCAAGCGTTATCAGTGGGCCCGGGTGCTGGTCTCCAACGCCATCAGTCTTCCCCTGGACTCCCTGGTTTTTTGCTGGATCGCCTTCGGCCCCCTGGGCTTCCGTTACGAGGCGGACACGGTTTGGGCCATCTTCTGGGCTAACGTGGGCCTCAAGGCAGCCGTTTCCCTTGTCTCCCTTCCCATGATCTACCTGGTGCGCGAGGGCCGTGGCGGCGGCCGGGAACCTACTTCCGCCTGATTGCCAGGACGGTGATATCGTCGTACTGTTCGTCCTCCTTCAGGTGGGCGTACATGACGTAGTGGGGAGGTGCCTCGACCTGGGTGTCCTGTGCGGCGTCGGTCGGGGCGGGCATCCCGGCCCGGTTCTCCCCATCCTGGCCGCCACGGCGCCCGGTCTTGGATCCGCCCTGTACAGGTGGTCGAGTCGGGCGCTCTTCAGGATTATCGCGCTTATCGGCGCAAAAATCGTAGTAGCGCAGGAAGTGGCGCCGCAGGAAGTCATCGATGCGGGCGTCGGTCTTGACCTGGTCGTCCTCGCCTGCGGCCGGATCCCTGTACAGCCTGAAGACTTTCTCGACCGACACCAGAGCAAGCACCATATCTTCAAGACGACCCCGGCAATCCGAAAAATCGAACTCCAGGCCGGCGGCGGATTCCGGGTCCTCGGACCGTTCGAGCCGATAGCGCCGCCCGGCCAT
>CAYYCP010000154.1:0-3439 GCA_964470375.1 uncultured Spirochaetales bacterium | reverse complement strand
GAGGCTTTCGGCCTCTTCTCCGCCCGTGGCGATATCGGGCAGGCCACCAGGACCGCCAAAGGATTCCATCTGGAAGGCGTGAAATGCCTCGTGGACCGCCGCTCGGACATAAGCTCTATCGTCCAGGACGACTGCGCCTGCGCCGAGTTGCTCATCGATGGCCGCCTGGAAGTCGGCGATAGCCGGAATGGCCAGACTCCATCGCCCGCCGACTTCCCAGGTGGTCGCCGCCGGCGCCGGAACGATGTGCCCGGCCCTGCGGCAGATAGGGTATCCACCTATCCCGGGACCGGGCAGGGGCTCGAATCCCCTTGGAGGCGATGGGTGGCCCACGAGATAATCATAGGCGCCCTTCCGTATGAGGAAGGGTGGGACAACCTTCCAGTCAGGCCAGGCCAAATTGCCGTAGAGAGCGATGATGCGCCTGGTCTCCTCGATCCTCGCCCTGTCGCCGGCATCGATCCCCTGCGCCCGGACACAGGCTGCGCAGGATATGCAGAGCAGCAGCGCCATGAGGAGACAGACCTGTGGTATCTCTCGGCATCGGTTTTCTCTTCTGATGCCAGGCCTTGGCTTCTCATCCTGGATAGCTTTCTGTCTATAATGAGGGAATAGAATCCAGCTCATCTTATTCGCCCGAATCTGTTCATATATTGATTATCGAATATTTTATACTTTTTGTCAATCTATATTTATCGTTTTTCGATATTTCAACGGCAAACACACCCCTACCCTCCAACAGTTGAATGCCAGTCCACTCTCATGAGCCCTAAGTGAAATACCTACTATTTCATACACCGATTATACGGGTATCTCTCTCTCCGATCCTCGATGGAGACCAATTGGCTTCCTTGCCTGCCCCTATGCCGTGCAGTATTTTCCTTCTATAGACCTGCCTATGAATGTGCCCGACCTGCCTTCGAGGAGGTCGGGCCACGCCCGTCCAGTATGGAGGGCGACGCCCGCTCAAGCCCGAGGAGGCATGACCATGTGCAATTATGGAAGGAATCAGGGTCCCTGGGACGACTTCGCCCGTTCCATGGAGGAATTCGGTGAAAACCTGAGGGACTGGATCTGCGGGCCGGGTCCCCGCCCCTGGCATGGGGAAGACACGAGCTACCGCGTGCGCTTCCACGGCCCGGTTTTCCACGGCATGTACCCTCGGGTCAATTTCTTCATCGACACCGACAAATCCCTGAATTTCGAATTCCTCCTGCCGGGTTTCGATCTCAAGGACATCTCCCTCAGCTTCTCCGGCGACAGTATGATCCTGAGCGCCAAGCGTCCCGCCGCCAATGAATACGAAGGAAGGCGCTGGGAATTTCAGGGCTTCCGGCTGCGCGACATCGACAAGCGCGAGTTCCCCGTGCCCGCCGCTCGCTTCGATCAAGCCGCGGTCTCGGCGGCCTTGCGCAACGGGATCTTGAGCGTGCGCATTCCCGCCAAGCCGGAGTCCGAGGAGAGCCCCGGCGTCAAGATCGATATCGTCTCCGGCTGAGGCGCCTCAGCCGATCCCGAGCTTATCCCGCCTGTACGCGGAGCCTATGCGCCTGAGGGCCTGCATGGGCTCCTCGTCGGGGCGCCTGTTCCGATAGTAATCCGCGGAGAATTGATTCATCGAGAAGTGCCGGAATACCAAAATCCTTTCGGGACTTAGGCCGCTGGCGGGCAGGCCGGCACGGAAGGCATCGGCCCAGATACGGAAAAGGCCGCGCGGTCCCAGCTCCGAATAGCCGATGATCCAGATATCGGCATCAAGGACGGCGGCGACGCGCAGGGCCAGGCCGGCCATGTAGCGCTGGCTCTCCTCCAGGAGGGGGGCGAATCCCGGGAGAAGGCCGGCCAGTTCCTTGGTCTTGGGCGTGTGCACGGGCGTCTTGTTGAGGATGATGGCATCGGCGCGGAAGTCCAGCCCCAGCTCGCGGGAAAAGAATCCCTCAGCCAAGCGGCCGGATTGGCCTACCAGATAGGCCCGCTTTTCGGCGCGCTGCTCATTGAGGCCGGGATTGTCGGCCACTAGGACGATGCGCGGAGCCCGCCCCGGTACTAGCGTGTCCAAGGCGCGGTTGTAGACGATGGGCGTTTCCAAGGCATAGTCGTAGCCATTGGCTCGGGCCAGGGCAGTTTGGGCCGCGGCCAAGCCGGGCCAGGCGGTCATCCAGTCCTGGACCCGGGCGCGGAACTCCTCGCGCAATAGCGCGAAGTCTCGCAGCGGCCCAAGGCCGCACAAGGACGCGAGCTTGCGCTGGCCAGTGGGGCCGTCTTCGATCTTTCGGCTCACTCCGGGATGAGCTCCAGGGTGGCCTGTAGATCGGGATTGCCGCCCTCCTCCTGGATGAGCCCGGCGGGATCCATGAAGATCTGATAGCCCGGGGCGAAGCACAGGAGGGGATAGGCCACGCCGTACTCCAGCTTCTCTATCCTGAAGTAGCCGTTGGAGCCTGTCTGCCAACCGCCCTTTACCAGGCTATCATCCATGGTCAGGGCGAAGAGGACCGGGTTGGCGCCGGCATTCAACACGAAAAAGAGGGCTCCCTCCACGGGGGCCTTGGTGAGGCTGTTGAGGACAGTGCCGCTCAGAGAGTAGTAGGACTTGCCGGTCCGCACCACCCTGGTCCCGTTCAATGCCCCCTGAATGACGGGCAGGGCGAGGTCGGAGGCTCGGATCAGGCCCATGATGCCTCCGCCCTCGTTGCGGATTCTGGTGGGGATGCCTACGAAACGCCCCTCCTTGTCCACGGCCGTCCCGCCCGAGTTGCCGTAGGAGAGGTTGACGTCGCTCTTGATGAACTGGCGCTTAAAGTCAATACCGGGGTCGGGCGAGGTGAATCCACTGACCTGCCCGCGGGTGATGGTGATAGTCCCATCGCCGGTGCTGGGGTAGCCTAAGACGAAGACCTCGTCCAGGGCCATCACATCCTGGACAGCCTTCCAGGTAGCCGGATTCTTGTAGTCGAAGCAGAAGAGGCTGAACAGGGGGATAGGCGGCTCGGCCAGGTCCTGCTCAATACGCAGTACGGCTATGTCCAGGCCCTTGTCGTAGGCCGCCAGGCTGGCCAGGAAGGCCGGCGCGGGTGCCTCGTCTATGCTGCGCGAGACGAAGATGACGTGCTTCTCCACCTCCGTCCCGGCATCGTCGTCGAAGATGACGTGGTGATTGGTGAGGATCAATCCGGGCAGGCGGCTGACTAGAGTGCCCGAGCCCGAGGTGCCGATGGGCGTCAAACCGTCCGCTGTCTGGCGCACGGGCAGGATGAGGACCACCCCCGTGGACATCTGGGCTATGCGCGAGCCCAGTCCCTGGCCGGGGAGGGCCGCGGTCAGGAAGACCACGCAGGCGAGGAAGGCCGCTCTCTGTTTCATCGGGCGCCTCCTTCCACTGGGACGAAGCTCGCGGCTGTCCGAGACGCGAAAGCCAAGGCCGAGTCGAGCTTGTCGG
>CAYYCP010000153.1:0-3439 GCA_964470375.1 uncultured Spirochaetales bacterium | reverse complement strand
GAGGCTTTCGGCCTCTTCTCCGCCCGTGGCGATATCGGGCAGGCCACCAGGACCGTCAAAGGATTCCATCTGGAAGGCGTGAAATGCCTCGTGAACCGCCGCTCGGACATACACTCTATCGTCCAGGACGACTGCGCCTGCGCCGAGCTGTTCATCGATGGCCGCCTGGAATTCGGCGATAGCCGGGATGGCCAGACTCCATCGCCCGCCGACTTCCCAGGTGGTCGCCGCCGGCGCCGGGACGATGTGCCCGGCCCTGCGGCTGATAGGGTATCCGCCTATCCCGGGACCGGGCAGGGGCTCGAATCCCCTCGGAGGCGATGGGTGACCCACGAGATAATCATAGGCGCCCTTCCGTATGAGGCAGGGTGGGACATCCTTCCAGCCAGGCCAGGCCAAATTGCCATAGAGAGCGATGATGCGCCTGGTCTCCTCGATCCTCGCCCTGTCGCCGGCATCGATCCCCTGCGCCCGGACACAGGCTGCGCAGGATATGCAGAGCAGCAGCGCCATGAGGAGACAGACCTGTGGTATCTCTCGGCATCGGTTTTCTCTTCTGATGCCAGGCCTTGGCTTCTCATCCTGGATAGCTTTCTGTCTATAATGAGGGAATAGAATCCAGCTCATCTTATTCGCCCGAATCTGTTCATATATTGATTATCGAATATTTTATACTTTTTGTCAATCTATATTTATCGTTTTTCGATATTTCAACGGCAAACACACCCCTACCCTCCAACAGTTGAATGCCAGTCCACTCTCATGAGCCCTAAGTGAAATACCTACTATTTCATACACCGATTATACGGGTATCTCTCTCTCCGATCCTCGATGGAGACCAATTGGCTTCCTTGCCTGCCCCTATGCCGTGCAGTATTTTCCTTCTATAGACCTGCCTATGAATGTGCCCGACCTGCCTTCGAGGAGGTCGGGCCACGCCCGTCCAGTATGGAGGGCGACGCCCGCTCAAGCCCGAGGAGGCATGACCATGTGCAATTATGGAAGGAATCAGGGTCCCTGGGACGACTTCGCCCGTTCCATGGAGGAATTCGGTGAAAACCTGAGGGACTGGATCTGCGGGCCGGGTCCCCGCCCCTGGCATGGGGAAGACACGAGCTACCGCGTGCGCTTCCACGGCCCGGTTTTCCACGGCATGTACCCTCGGGTCAATTTCTTCATCGACACCGACAAATCCCTGAATTTCGAATTCCTCCTGCCGGGTTTCGATCTCAAGGACATCTCCCTCAGCTTCTCCGGCGACAGTATGATCCTGAGCGCCAAGCGTCCCGCCGCCAATGAATACGAAGGAAGGCGCTGGGAATTTCAGGGCTTCCGGCTGCGCGACATCGACAAGCGCGAGTTCCCCGTGCCCGCCGCTCGCTTCGATCAAGCCGCGGTCTCGGCGGCCTTGCGCAACGGGATCTTGAGCGTGCGCATTCCCGCCAAGCCGGAGTCCGAGGAGAGCCCCGGCGTCAAGATCGATATCGTCTCCGGCTGAGGCGCCTCAGCCGATCCCGAGCTTATCCCGCCTGTACGCGGAGCCTATGCGCCTGAGGGCCTGCATGGGCTCCTCGTCGGGGCGCCTGTTCCGATAGTAATCCGCGGAGAATTGATTCATCGAGAAGTGCCGGAATACCAAAATCCTTTCGGGACTTAGGCCGCTGGCGGGCAGGCCGGCACGGAAGGCATCGGCCCAGATACGGAAAAGGCCGCGCGGTCCCAGCTCCGAATAGCCGATGATCCAGATATCGGCATCAAGGACGGCGGCGACGCGCAGGGCCAGGCCGGCCATGTAGCGCTGGCTCTCCTCCAGGAGGGGGGCGAATCCCGGGAGAAGGCCGGCCAGTTCCTTGGTCTTGGGCGTGTGCACGGGCGTCTTGTTGAGGATGATGGCATCGGCGCGGAAGTCCAGCCCCAGCTCGCGGGAAAAGAATCCCTCAGCCAAGCGGCCGGATTGGCCTACCAGATAGGCCCGCTTTTCGGCGCGCTGCTCATTGAGGCCGGGATTGTCGGCCACTAGGACGATGCGCGGAGCCCGCCCCGGTACTAGCGTGTCCAAGGCGCGGTTGTAGACGATGGGCGTTTCCAAGGCATAGTCGTAGCCATTGGCTCGGGCCAGGGCAGTTTGGGCCGCGGCCAAGCCGGGCCAGGCGGTCATCCAGTCCTGGACCCGGGCGCGGAACTCCTCGCGCAATAGCGCGAAGTCTCGCAGCGGCCCAAGGCCGCACAAGGACGCGAGCTTGCGCTGGCCAGTGGGGCCGTCTTCGATCTTTCGGCTCACTCCGGGATGAGCTCCAGGGTGGCCTGTAGATCGGGATTGCCGCCCTCCTCCTGGATGAGCCCGGCGGGATCCATGAAGATCTGATAGCCCGGGGCGAAGCACAGGAGGGGATAGGCCACGCCGTACTCCAGCTTCTCTATCCTGAAGTAGCCGTTGGAGCCTGTCTGCCAACCGCCCTTTACCAGGCTATCATCCATGGTCAGGGCGAAGAGGACCGGGTTGGCGCCGGCATTCAACACGAAAAAGAGGGCTCCCTCCACGGGGGCCTTGGTGAGGCTGTTGAGGACAGTGCCGCTCAGAGAGTAGTAGGACTTGCCGGTCCGCACCACCCTGGTCCCGTTCAATGCCCCCTGAATGACGGGCAGGGCGAGGTCGGAGGCTCGGATCAGGCCCATGATGCCTCCGCCCTCGTTGCGGATTCTGGTGGGGATGCCTACGAAACGCCCCTCCTTGTCCACGGCCGTCCCGCCCGAGTTGCCGTAGGAGAGGTTGACGTCGCTCTTGATGAACTGGCGCTTAAAGTCAATACCGGGGTCGGGCGAGGTGAATCCACTGACCTGCCCGCGGGTGATGGTGATAGTCCCATCGCCGGTGCTGGGGTAGCCTAAGACGAAGACCTCGTCCAGGGCCATCACATCCTGGACAGCCTTCCAGGTAGCCGGATTCTTGTAGTCGAAGCAGAAGAGGCTGAACAGGGGGATAGGCGGCTCGGCCAGGTCCTGCTCAATACGCAGTACGGCTATGTCCAGGCCCTTGTCGTAGGCCGCCAGGCTGGCCAGGAAGGCCGGCGCGGGTGCCTCGTCTATGCTGCGCGAGACGAAGATGACGTGCTTCTCCACCTCCTTCCCGGCATCGTCGTCGAAAATGACGTGGTGATTGGTGAGGATCAATCCGGGCAGGCGGCTGACCAGGGTGCCTGAGCCCGAGGTGCCGATGGGCGTGAGGCCGCCCTCCCCCTCTCGCACGGGCAGGATGAGGACCACGCCCGTGGACATCTGGGCTATGCGCGAGCCGAGGGCCTGGGCGGGCAGGGCCGCGGCCAGGAGGGCCGCGCAGGCGAGGAAGGCCGCTCTCTGTTTCATCGGGCGCCTCCTTCCACGGGAACGAAGCTCGCGGCTGTCCGAGACGCGAAAGCCAAGGCCGAGTCGAGCTTGTCGG
>CAYYCP010000152.1:0-3524 GCA_964470375.1 uncultured Spirochaetales bacterium | reverse complement strand
CCGCGTTCAGGATGTCCGCCGCCTCGGAGGCCGTGTCGGAGGTTTTCCAGATGGGCGCGGTGCCAAGGGAGAAGGAACCGGCCATGCGCTCCACCAGGTTCCCGCCTCCGCCGGCCTTGAGCCCTTTGACGGCCTCGCGCCAGGAAGCGTTCAGGTAGACGTGGCCGTGCTGCTGGGCCGAGCAGGCGATGGCGGCCACCTTGCCCAGGTCCACCATGCCCTTGAGGTCGGAGAAGAGTGCGTCCAGGGCGGCCAGGAACATAAGGGGATTCTGATCGGCCTCGCCGGGCGCCCGCGGCGGGATAATGTAGCTGGCGTGGTCGATGCCGAAGCGGTTCAAGCGCGGATCAGCGGCGTAATTAAGGGAATGGGAGGCCACTACGCCCCCTTGGGCCGCGTCGATCAGGGCGGCCGTGACGCTCTGGGTGCTGAGATCGATGCCGAGGCAAAGGGAGCCTGGTTTCATGATGGCCTCCGTTCCATGAATGGTATGAAAAAAGTGCGCCGATCCCGCGTGGGGACCGGCGCTTCAGTTTACAGGTAGCGGTTGAGGATGGACTCCAGGCGTTCCTGGCCGCCGGACTTCAGGCCGAAGTCGGTCAGGTCCAGGGCGACCTTCTCCAGGCTGGTGAAGTCTTCCTTGCCGGCCCTGATGGAGGCGCCCAAGCCCTCCCGCCAGGAGGCGTAGCGCTCCTCCAGGGGCTTGTCCAGGGCCTTGTCGGCCAGCATGGCCGCGGCGGCCTTGAGCCCGCGAGCGAAGGCGTCCATGCCGGCGATGTGGGCCTCGGCGATATCCTCCGGCAGGTAGGAGCCGCGGCGGGGTTTGGAATCGAAGTTCAGACCGCCCTTCTCCAGGCCGCCGTTCTTGAGGATCTCGTACATGGCCAGGGTGGTGACGTAGAGATTGGTGGGGAATTGGTCGGTGTCCCAGCCCAGGAGCTCATCGCCCTGGTTGGCGTCGACCGAGCCCAGGATGCCGTTTACGCGGGCGAAATGCAGCTCGTGCTGCATGGTGTGCCCGGCCAGGGTGGCGTGATTGGTCTCGATGTTGAGCTTGAAGTAGGGCAGGAGGTCGTACTTCTTGAGGAAGCCCAGGACCGCACCGGCGTCGCTGTCGTACTGGTGTTTGGTGGGCTCCTTGGGCTTGGGCTCGATCAGGAACTGCCCGGTGAAGCCGATCGACTTGGCGTAGTCCACGGCCATCCTGAGGAAGCGCGCCAGATTGTCCAGCTCCAGGCCCATGTCGGTGTTGAGCAGGGTCTCGTAGCCTTCGCGGCCGCCCCAGAAGACGTAATTCTCGCCGCCAAGCTCCTTGGTGATCTCGAGAGCCTTCTTGACCTGGGCGGCGGCGTAGGCGAAGACCTTGGCGTTGGGGCTGGTGGCCGCCCCGTGCATGAAGCGCGGATTGGAGAAGAGGTTGGCCGTGCCCCACAGCAACCTGGTTTTGGATGTCTTCATCAGATCCTTGGCCAGGGCCACGATCTCGTCAAGGAGCTTGTTGGTCTCGCGCAGGGTGGCGCCTTCGGGGGCGATGTCGCGGTCGTGGAAGCAGAAGAAGGGGATGTCCAGCTTCTCGGTCAGCTCGAAGTTGGCCCGCATGCGCATGCGGGCCGCCTCCATACCGGACTTGCCGTCCCAGGGGCGCTGCCAGGCGGCCGGCCCGAACATGTCGGAGCCGCCCGAGCTCAGGGTGTGCCAGTAGGCCATGGAGAAGCGCAGCTGCTCGCGCATGGTCTTGCCGGCCACGACCTCGTCGGCCTTGTAGTACTTGAAGGCTAGCGGATTGCGGGAATCGGGGCCCTCGTAGGGGATCTTGGGAATGCCGGGGAATAGTTGGTCCATGGATTGTCCTCCTATAGGTTCTTTCAGCTAGCATACTATACTGTGAGCTGTCCGGGGCCAATCCTCATTGTTGACACTGTATATCTAAAATTGATATTACTGTGGCCAAGCCATGCGTTTCCTGGACATCGTCTTCGTTTACCATCTAAAGGACGAGAAGCAGATACTCTGGCACGGGAGGGCCCATGCCCACCAGGAGGGCTGCTTCGAACTGCACTACTTCGTGTCCGGGGCCGGCTCCTTCCAGAACGGATGGGCGCGCTACCCCATATCGGCCGGCAGCCTCTTCCTCTCCAAGCCCGGCACCACTCACCAGATCGAGGCCACCGACGTGCGCCGCCCCATCACCTATTACGCCATCCTCTTCGCCGCGGAGCCGGACGACGCGGAGCTGCTGGCCCTGCTGGAAAAGCGTCTCTTCACCGCCGGGGACCGCCTGGGGGCGGGTCTGTCCTGGCGCTTCTTCTTCGCCGAGCTGCGCGAGAAGGCCATGTCCGGAGACAAGGATCTCATAGCTTCGGCGCGCCACCAGTTCCTGGCCTTCCTCTACGCCCTGGCCGGGGGGGATCGGGGAGCCTACGCCGGGGCCGCCGAGTCCGCTCACGTGGAGAAGGCCATCGCCTATATGCAGGGCAATCTGGAGCGCAAGCTCAGCCTCTCGGCCCTGGCCGCGCGTCTCGGCCTGAGCCGCGAGCACTTGGTGCGGATTTTCACCTCACGCATGCGCATCTCGCCCATGAAATACTTCGCCCAGCTGAAGGTGGAGGCCGCCCAGGCCATGCTCTCCTCCACCAACTACAGGGTGGGAGAGATAGCCGATCGCCTGGGTTTCGAGAACCAGTTCCATTTCGCGCGGCTGTTCACCCAGCACGCGGGCATGAGTCCCACCGAGTACCGGCGCCGATGCCTACAGATGGCGGACTTCATAGTGCCTGAGGAGCCCCGAACGGTCCAGTGAAGGGGGAAAGGGACTGATCAGGGCCCGCTGACGGACAGGCTGACCAGAGCCCCCCAGGAGAGGGCGGCCGCTTCCGGCAGGGGTATGGTCAGGTCGGCGCCGGCCCGTAAAATGAGGCGGCCGGCGAAGCGCCAGGAGATACCGGCTTGGGCCGCCAAGCCGCCTGATGCCGTGAAGGAGTCGTACCAGGCGGCGGTTTCCAGGGTCCAGTCCAGGCTGCGCTTGAGGTAACCCGAGAGGACGGTACCCGCATCCGCCGACCAGCTTCCCCGGCTGATGGTGTAATCCGCGCCAAGATCGATATCGACGCCCAGGGCGCCTATTGCCAGTCCGCTTAGGGAGGCCCGCGCCCCGGCCTTGAGGAGGGGCTCGGCGCCCAGGTCTTCCAAGGCCAGGGTCAGGGCCGGCTTGATGTAGAAGGCCGGGAAGGCCAGGGCCGTTCCTAGCTCGGTCCGGTAGGACTCCGCTCCATCGGCCAGGGAATTGAGAATGAAGGAGTGTTCGTTGTAGGCGGACCAGCTCTCTCCGCCCATGCTGAGGGCCAGCCGCGGCTCGGCCTCCCAAGTAAAATCAGTTCCGGTAAAGGCCGCCTGGCCGTAGGCGCCTAAACGCAGGACATTGAAGTCCTTGCGCAGGCTCAGTTCGCCCTCTAGCTCGCCGCCGATGCTGGCCCCGGTCCCGGAATAGCCGCCCCGGCAGAGGGCTCGCGCCCAATATGATACGG
>CAYYCP010000151.1:0-3571 GCA_964470375.1 uncultured Spirochaetales bacterium | reverse complement strand
AGCGAGCTAAAGCGTCCCGAGCCGTGAGCCCGCATAAGGAGATCGTGCCGTTCAGGCCCATCCTCCAGGGACAGGGCCAGGCTGTACAGGATGTCTGAATCTCCGGGATCAAGGCGGAGGGCCTCCCTGAGCGCAGCCACGGCCTCGGCTTCCTGGCCCTTGCCACGGTACGCTGAGGCGGCGGAAAAAAGCGAACGCGCCATACCAGAACGCAGGGAGTCGGGGCCAGACTGGGCGCCCGCCGCTGCGACCGCCAGACAAAGGCAGGATGAGAGTATGAAGGCCCGGTACTGGCGCGGACCGCTCAGCATGGCTTATCCCGTGATCTCCAGGGTCTTGGCCGGTGCCGGCAGCCCCAGGAGGGTGCGGACTTCCTCGTCGTCCAGGGTCTCCTTGGCGATGAGCTCGTCCACCAGCTTGAGCAGCTCCTCTTTATGCTGGCTCAGGATGGACATGGCCCGCTCAAGGCCCCGCCCTAGGATGCGCTTGACGGCCTGATCTATGCGCATGGCCGTATCCTCCGAATAATCCTTGCGCCGGGCTATCTCCCTAGCAAGGAAGATCGGCTCGTCCTCCTGGCCGTAGGTGATGGGCCCCATCTCCTCGTCCATGCCCCACTCGCACACCATGCGCCGGGCCAGTTGGGTGGCCATCTCCAGATCCATCTTGACTCCTGAGGTGGTCTCGCCGTAGACGATGCGCTCGGCGGCCAGGCCCCCGTAGCAGATGACTATACGGTCGTCCGCCCAGGACTTGGCGTAAGAATAAGCGTCCTTCTCCGGCAAGGACAATGCCAGCCCGAGGGCCTGGCCATGGGGGATTATCGTCACCTTGTGCAGGGGATCTGCGTGTTCAAGGTAATAATGCAGGAGGGCGTGCCCGGCCTCGTGAACAGCGGTGGCGCGCTTATCCTCGTCCGACATGGCCAGGGATTTACGGGCCACGCCCATCTGGATCTTATCGCGGGCCTCCTCGAACTCGGACATCTCGACCACGGCCTTGTTCTTGCGGGCGGCGAAGAGTGCCGCCTCGTTGACTAGGTTGGCAAGGTCAGCGCCGGATGTTCCAGGCGTCGCGCGGGCGATGCGTTTCAAGTCCACATCCTCGCCGATCGGTATCTTGCGAGCGTGGATCTTCAGGATGGCCTCGCGCTCATTGATATCGGGCATGGCCACAACCACTTGACGGTCGAAGCGTCCGGGTCGGAGGAGGGCCGGGTCCAGAACGTCCGGGCGATTCGTGGCCGCCAGGATGATGACCCCGTCCTTGGTATCGAAACCATCCATCTCCACCAGCATCTGGTTGAGGGTTTGCTCGCGCTCATCGTGCCCGCCGCCGTAGCCGGCGCCGCGTGTGCGCCCGACTGCGTCCAGCTCATCTATGAAGAGGATGCAGGGGGCGTTTTTGCGGCCCTGCTCGAAAAGATCGCGAACGCGGCTCGCCCCCACGCCGACGAACATTTCGACGAAATCCGATCCGGACATGTGGAAGAAGGGAACCCCCGCCTCCCCGGCTATCGCCTTGGCCAGGAGGGTTTTGCCCGTGCCGGGCATGCCCACCAAGAGCATGCCCTTGGGGATGCGCGCCCCCATCTTCACGAATTTTTGAGGATTCTTAAGGAAGTCCACCACTTCCTGCAGCTCGTACTTGGCTTCCTTCTGCCCGGCCACGTCCTCAAACGTCACCTTGCGCTGATCCTGGTAGAGCTTGGCCCGCGATTTGCCGAAGGCGAAGGTTTTGTTGCCGGCGCCCTGCATCTGGCGGAACATGATCCAGAGGAAGACGATGCCCAGGAGCCAGGGCAGGAATTGCAGAAGGAGGAGGCCAAAGTCGTTCACCTTGCCGCCGCGCAGCTTGACGCTGGCAGCCTCCATCTCGGGGATGAGACCCTCGTCATAATAAGGAATGATGGTCTGGAAGCGTTCCACGTTTCCCTGGGCGTCGGGCTTTGTCAGGCCCTGAATCTCGCTCTGTTCCACGATCTTAATGCTGTCGACCCGTCCCTGGGCGACCAGACCCTTAAATTCCGAATATGAGATGGCAGCCGTCGGCTGGCGGCTGCTTATATAAAGCATCACCCCAAGGGCTGCAAGCACACCCACGAAGAGCATCAGGGCGAAGCGGTTGCCCTTGGTCGCCTGCGGTTTCCGCTCCTGTCCCTGGGGATTTCCCTCAAAGCCCATGTATTGCACCTCTTTCAAGAAATTCGGCGCCTAGGCAGGCATCGGCCGGCCCAGGTAGGTAGCCGCGCTCGGCGTACCTGTTGGCTCGGCCGGCAAGGACGCCATAGACGCACACGATGCCCAGCCTGTCCTCGAGAAGGGCTACTCCTCCGCCCCACGCGGGCAGGCTCCATTCGCGCAGGAGGGACGAGACCGTCTTGTCCCCGCCGCGCGTGCGCACTGAATCATACGGACGGGGGCTGCGAAGGACGGCCGGCCATAAAACGCACGCCAAGGCCGGGCCCCGGCCGGGATCCGGGGATACATAAAGCCTGATCCTTCCTCCACCGGGGATGTCCAGGACGGCGGGCCCGCTGACATTGAAAAAATAGCCTTTTTTGCCGGGCTGGGCAAGACGCCGTATAACCTCCAGCCTGCCCTTCTCCAGGCGAAACACCAGGCCTTTCCCGCCTACGCGGACTGCCCGGCCCTTCGCGGCCGCCAGTGCGAGACGAGCCGAGACTTCCTTTATAAAGGCGAAAGGCAGGCGGATGCCCTGGATGAGGCTCCCGGCCGCATCCTGGAGGGATCGGATGCGCAGGGCCGGATGCAGGGCAAGCCAGTCCGCAGCGCCGACCGACATCCCCTCGCCCTCCGTTTTGAACAGATCGGCTGTCGCGTGCCGAAGGCAATCCTCCTCCAGGGCGGCCTTCTCGCGGAGGCTCGCCAGGGCCTTGGCATACCCTGGAAAGACCGATGCGATGGCGGGCATGAGGCAGGCCCTCAGGCGGTTTCGTAGGAAAACAGCCTCCGCGTTGCTCGAATCCCGACAGGGCTTGACAGCCCTCTCCCCGAGGTAAGCCTCTATCTGGGCGCGCCGTGCGGACAGGAGTGGGCGAAGGATCTCACCGTTGCGCTCGGGGATACCGCGCAAGCCGCCCGAGCCGGAGCCGGAAAATACGCGCATGACGCATGTCTCGTCCTGGTCGTCAGCATGGTGACCGGTGGCGATCCAGGTCCGCCCGCCTTTTGCGCCCAGCCGCGCGGCCTCGAGGCGCAGCATGGCGTAACGAGCCTCGCGCGCTGCGGCTTCTATGCCGCACCCCCTCTCCGCCGCCGCCCCGGCGATGGCACCTCGCCCGGCTTGAACCATCCTAAGCGTCATGGAAAAGCGGACTGCGAAGTCCCTCACCCTCTCGCGCTCATCCGCCATCTCCTCTTCCGGGCGTAGACCGTGGTCGATGTAGGCAAGGGCAAGGGAGAAGCCTACATGCCGGGCGGCTTGAGCCAGGCAGAGGGCCAGAGCGCTCGAATCGGGCCCGCCCGAAAAGGCGCAAACAATGGAGTCGGAGGCCTTGACCCCGTGGCGCTTGAGACAATCCTCCACTATGGTCTCAAGATTTCCCGGG
>CAYYCP010000150.1:0-3691 GCA_964470375.1 uncultured Spirochaetales bacterium | reverse complement strand
GCGGTGGTGCTACCATGATGGCGCCCGGAGGATCTGTCCCCAACTGCCAGACGCACGGGCTGGCGGCCAAGCCTGCACTGTCGGACGAACGGGCCGACTGGATACCATCAGAACAGAGGCGGATATGGACTTCTCCAGCGTCAGGGCGCCTGTCAAGGCGAATGCCCTGGTTTCATTTATGGACATCCAAGGCTTCAACAAGGCCTCAGAGCGTCTTGGGGATCCCCTCGCCGTCTTCGGCTTCCTGGACGATTGGGCAGCCGTCGTGGCGGGGGTCATCGAGGCGGGCGGAGGCAAGGTGATCAAGTACATCGGCGACGCTTGCCTCTCGGTCTTCCCCGAAGGGAGCGCGGACGCAGGCGTGCGCGCCCTCCTCAGGGCCAAGGCCGATTCAGAGCGCTTTTTCGCGGATCGGGGTATTCCGACCCGGCTGCGCGTGAGCTGCCATTTCGGCGAGGTCGCCATCGGCCCCTTCGGGCCGGCCGGCGCGAAAAGGCTGGACGTAATGGGCGATGCGGTCAACGTGGCCGCCACCATCGACCGGGCCGACCGGGGCGGCCGCATGACCATCTCGCCCCAGGCCTTCCGGCAGCTCGAGCCCGAAACCCGCAAGCTCTTCAAGAAATATACGCCGCCGATCGTCTACGTGGCCGATGAGGGCTGATACGCCCGGATAGACCTTCCGCGGGCGGGGCTGCGCCTTTCCGGGCAGCGCAGCTCCGCGCAGCACTGCAAAGGGACTCATAATAAAGGCCACATGACCGAAGGGAAGGTGGCCATGGATCCCTTTGCCTAATACCTTCCTTAAGGAAGTCGGCATGCTAGGCATGCCGACCCTATGAATCGACGGACGTGACCTCCTCCGCCTCTCCCGTGGAGAATCTGCGGTAATCCCGGGACACGAGCGCGGCCAAGTCCGTGGCGATGAGGGCGATCACGGGAGCGTTTATTGCGAGCGATGCACCTATGCTCGCGACGCGGCCGCGCAGTCCAGCCGGAGCGGCGGCCTGAATGAGATGTCCGTGCGGACCTTGCCGATGCCGACCAGGAGGCCCGTGAGGAAGGCTGGGGCCATCTCGGCCCATCCGTGAAAAAATGGGGATTTCCGAGGCGCGGGGCTTGAGTCTCCTCTAAGGGGAGACGCTATCGTCACCGCCATGGAGGTGACGATGGAGAAGATCATCAAGGCAGAATGCCTCAGGAAGACCTATCCCGGGCGGCGCGGAGAGGGGAGGCTCGCCGCGGTGGACGGCATCGACCTGGAAATCCTGGAAGGCGAGGTATTTGGGCTCCTCGGCCATAACGGCGCGGGGAAAACCACGACGATCGAGTGCATACTCGGCGTGAGGAGGATGGATTCCGGCAAAGTGGAGGTCATGGGAATGGATCCCGTCTCTGACAGGAAGCGGCTCTTCCAGCGGGTGGGCGTGCAGTTCCAGCAGGGCTCTTTCCAGGAACGCATGCGGGTAGTGGAGACCTGCGCGCAGACGGCATCGTTCTAACGTGCTCCGGCGGATTGGCGCGCCCTGCTCCGTGGCTTCGGCTTGGATGGCAAGGGGAGCTCGGCCATCGCGGCGCTCTCGGGAGGGGAAAAGCAGAAACTCTCGCTCCTCCTCGCCCTGATTCCGGATCCGCGCGTAGTCTTCCTGGACGAACTCACGACGGGGCTCGATCCGAAGGCCAGGCGTTCGATATGGAGCCTGGTGAAGGAGCTGAAGGCAAAAGGGACTACAGTCTTCCTCAGCTCGCACTATATGGACGAAGTCGAATTCCTCTGCGACCGGATCGCGATCATGAAGGACGGCAAGATCGCCGCCTCGGGGACTCCGGCCGAGCTCGTCGCCAAGAACCGAGTGAAGACCCTAGAGGAGGCCTTCCTCATCTACATCGATAAAGCCGAAGACGAGGAGGTGGCTTGATGAAAGCGTTCTGGAGCATCTTCAAATCCGAATTCAAGCTGGCGGGCACGAGCCCGGACATGCTGCTCTTCGGGCTCGGGTTCCCGGTCGGGATCATGCTGCTCATCGGATTCATCTCGAAGCCGATGGCCGTCCAGCTCTCTTTCGGGGGCATCGTCGCGTTCGGGATCAGCGCCTGCGGACTGATGGGTCTGCCGCTCAGCCTGTCCGATTACCGGCACCGCAAGATCCTCAAGCGCTTGAAGGCCACTCCGGTCAGCCCGGCCCTCCTCCTGGGGGCGCAGGCGCTCACCCAATGGATCTTTTCGATCATCTCGGCGGCCATGGTCGCCGCCATCGCCGTGCTCGTCTTCGGGGTGCGTATCGAAGGCCAGCCCTGGCGCTTCGCTATGAGTTTCCTTTTCGTTCAGCTGGCTATCTTCAGCCTCGGATTCCTCATCGCCGGATTATCCCCCAACATGAAGGCCGCCAACGCGGCCTGTTCCCTCCTGCACTTCCCGATGATCTTCCTCTCGGGAGCCTCAGTGCCCTACGAGATCCTCCCGGCTCCCCTGCGGGCGGTCTCGGACTTCTTCCCCCTCACCCAGGGGATCAAAATCCTGAAGGGCGCCGTGACCGGGGCTCCGGCCTCGGAGAGCTTGATCGGTTTTGTTTTCCTCGGCATCATGGCCCTGGCGGCCTACGGGCTGGCCATCAGGTTCTTCAGGTGGGAGTGAAGGGTGCGCTATGTACCGCATAGGACAGTTCTCGAAGATAAGCAAGGTCACCGTCAAGGCCCTCCGCTTCTACGAAGCGGAGGGCCTCTTCGAGCCTTGCCACGTAGATCCGCTCAACGGCTACCGATATTACAGATCCGAGCAGCTTCCCGTCATCCACAAGATCGTGGCCCTCAAGCAGTGCGGCTTCTCTCTGCCCGAGATACGCATGGCGCTGGCGGGGAAGGGGGTGGCCGAGCTCTTCAGCGGCCGCAGGAAGGCGCTCGAGTCCGCGCTGGAAGAGACATCCGCCCAGCTCTCGGCCATCAATTTCTACTTGACATCCTTGAAGGATGGCGGTATGCCCAGGCACCACGTCGTCATCAAGGGCCTGCCGCGCGTCACGGTTTTCTCCAAGCGCATGATCGTGGACGATTACGAGAGCTACTTCACCGAGATTCCGAAGATCGGCGAGGAGATCGCATTGGCCAACCCCGGCCTGCGCTGCCTGGACGATCCGCCATACTGCTTCATCGAGTACCATGACGGGGATTTTCGCGAAAGCGACATCGATATCGAATTCTGCGAGGCGGTCCGCGAACGCGGGGTCGATACGCCGGCTATTCGGTTCAAGACGGTGGAGGCGGTTCCCGAAGCCGCTTGCGTCCTCCATCAGGGGCCCTATTCCCGCCTGAGGGAGGCTTACCTGGCCGCGTTCGCCTGGATCGAGGAGAATGGCTATTCGCCGGCTGGCAATCCACGCGAATCCTATATCGACGGGATCTGGAACAAGGCCGATCCCGCTGAGTGGCTCACCGAGGTGCAGGTGCCGGTCAAGCGCGTCGGCTGAGCGTCCGGGCATTCTCGGCCCATCCTGGGCCCCTGGAGCGCGGACTCCCCGCCCGGCTGCGGGTGAGCTGCCATCTCGCCCCAGGCATTCAGGCAGCTCGAGTCGGAAACGAGAATACTCTTCCATAAATTCACGCCGCCCGTCGTCTACGTGGCGGCGGGGGACTGATAGTTAGGCGCTAGGACGATCCTCCGGGCGCCTTCCAGAGACTTCAGTCCTCCCCGGCG
>CAYYCP010000149.1:0-3995 GCA_964470375.1 uncultured Spirochaetales bacterium | reverse complement strand
GCCCTCCAGATCGGCCTACAGGTCTTCTGCATGGTCAAGATCATCCGAGAGGGCACGGCTAACCTGAACAAGATCGTCTGGGGCATCATCGTCCTCAGCGCGGGCGTGCTGGGGCCGATTTTTTTCCTCCTCCTGGGAAAGCGTAGAGACGCATGAGCATCGAGATGCGCGGCGTGTGCAAGAGCTTCGGGAAGAAGCAGGCACTCGCCGACCTGAGCCTTACGGTGGGGAAGGGCGAGGTCTACGGGCTGATTGGCCCCAACGGGGCGGGTAAGACCACCGCCATGTCCATCATGGTCGGACTCACCGGCCCTGACAGCGGCCATTGCAGCGTCCTGGGACGGGCGCCGCGGAGCAAGGGGCCGGCCGAGCGTTCCCGCGTGGGCTTCCTCCCTGAGGAACCCGTCTTCCCGGAAGGACTCTCCGCCCTCGAGTGCCTCGAATTCCTGGGGGGCTGCATGGGAGGCTCCCACGGGCGTGCCGAGCTCTTGGGGCTCCTGGGCCGGGTCGGCCTGGCCCAGGACGCCAAGCGGCGCGCAACGGGCTTCTCGCGCGGGATGCGTCAGCGCCTGGGCCTTGCTTGCGCCCTCTTGGGGGATCCCGAGGTCCTCATCCTGGACGAGCCCTCGAGCGCCCTGGATCCGGAGGGGCGCCGGGCCGTCCTCGACTTGATCGGCGCCTTGAAGGATTCCGGGCGGACGGTTCTCCTGTCCACCCATATCCTAAGCGACGTGGAACGGGCCTGCGACCGGATAGGCCTGATAGACTCAGGCAGGCTGATCCTGGAGGGCGCCATGGACGATGTCCTGGATGGCGGTCTTGGCCTGGCCCTGGAGCTGTCCTTTTCGCGCCCCCTCGAGGCGGCCGAGGTCCGGGCCCTGGGGGAGCTTCCCTCCGTGGAGTCCATAGATGCGAGAGGGGCCGAATGCGAGCTGTGTTTCAGGCCCCAGGCGGATCGGGAGGCTGCCCGCGCGGAGCTCCTGCGCGCCATGGCCGGGCTTTCCCTGCCCCTGGCATCGCTCAACGCGAAAAAACGCGGCCTGGAGGAGCTCTTCCTGGCCAAGGCGGGCCGGCATGCGTGATTTCAAGGCTTGGACCATTAAGGAGACACGCGAGGGTCTGAGGCGCTACCGCTTCCTAGCCCTGGGCGCGGCCTTCCTCTTCTTCGCCCTGATGGACCCGCTGATGATGCGCTTCCTCCCCCTCATCCTGGAGTCCCAGGCCGCGGGCGGGGGCCTGCCGCCCGGTTTGGACCTGGCTTCCCTCTTTCCGGCCAGCCGGGAATTCGGCTTCAGCACCTTCCTGGGCGATCTCCGCGAGATCGTCAGCCTGGTCGTCTGCCTGGCCTTGGGCGGCATCATCGCCCGCGAGCGCTCGCGGCGCACCCTCATCCTGCCTTTCTCCAAGGGCGCCTCGACAGCCGGCATGGTTCTGGCCAAGGCGGCTGTCTACGCGATCTTTCTCGTCCTCTGTTCCTTCGCGGCTGTCTTCATCGCTTACGTCTATGCCGGCATCATCTTCCCCGGCAGTCCCTTCGAGCCCATCCGGCCCCTTGAGGCCGGGGCAGCCTACGGGCTTTACTTCGCCTACCTGGTCTGCGGCCTGGTCCTGGCCAGCGCCCTCCTGCCCTCGGCCATCGCCGCTTCGGCGGCCGGCCTGGTCCTGGCCTACGTCTTGCCCGCACTCGCCGGCCTCCTGCGCTTCGGGGAATACCTGCCCTCCGCCCTTGCCGATGCTGTCGTCAAGCCTGAGGGGCTTTCGAACCTGACATCGGCCTGGCCGGCCCTTACGGCGGGCCTGTCCATCGCTGTATGCTTGGCGGGCGCCGTGGTTGCCATGCGGAAGGCCGAGCAGTGAATGACCGCGGCGCGGGAAGGCGGAAGGCTGTTGGACGGAGGCTCAGGGCCGGCGGATCCCCTGCGGATCGGCTTGGAGGAGAACCGCGAAATACTCTACCGCTTCCTCCTCAGGCTTTCGGGGGACAGGGAGAGGGCCCGGGACCTGGCCCAAGAGGCCATGGTCAGGGCCATCCTAGGCTATCCCTCCTTCCGCGGCGCCAGTTCCTTCCGCACCTGGCTCCTGTCCATCGCCGCCAACCTCTACCGGGACCAGGGGCGCCGTTCCCGGACCCTGCCCTTGGGGGAAGTCCCGGAGCCGGACGACGGGGGGCGCTCGGCGGAGGGGGACCTGAGGACCCTGGACGCGGCCCTCGCCATGAGGGCCATGGCCGCCCTGCCGCCCAAGAAGCGGGTCGCCCTGGCCCTCAGGATCGAATTCGATTATACCTACGAGGAGATCGCGGCTATCCTGGGTTGCCCTGTCGGGACGGTGAGGTCGCGTATCCACCATGCTTTGGCGGCCATCAGGCGCGCCCTAGGAGTTGAAGATGGACGATAGGGAGACCGAGGCGGCCCTGCGCTCCGCCCTGCTAGAGCGGATTCCCGATGCCGATTTGCCCTCGGTTGAGGCCGCCTACGCCGAGGCAGAACGCCGTAGAGCAGCCCCTCCGGCTCGGGATGTCACGAGGCGCCCGCTTACGGAAACCCTGGTCTTCTTCGCCGGCGCCGCTGCGGCTATAGGGGGGCTGGCCGGCCTAGCCCTCCTCGGGGGCCTGGCCGGCTTCCTGGCCGCCCAAGCGGCCCTGGCCGCGGCCGCTTCCATCGGCGCCTACTTCATTCTGGCTCGTCGTTGGCGCGTGGCGGAGGAGAGGCCATGACCGATTTTTACAGAATCCTCATTGTCATAGCCGCGGCCTGCCTGGTCCTCTGCCAGGCCGCCTGGATTTACCGCGATGCGGGCAAGCGAGGCGAGCGACGCCTCCTGTGGGGGCTCTTCGGCCTCCTCAACGTGCCCAGCTCCCTCATCATCTATCTCCTCGTCACTCGGCGCTTCCCCATCGGCAAGCCCTGCCACGCCTGCGGGAAGCCCGTTCCCCGGGGCGCGCGCTTCTGTCCCGCCTGCGGCGTGGAACAGGAAGCGGCGAGCCGAAGGCCGGATGAGGGGGCCCGGGCGTAGCTGTCCTCAGCGCGGGGCCGGGAACGCGTACTTCGCGCCCAGCTTGACGCAGGGCCAGAACCAGTCCAGGAAGGCATCGCCCCCCAGCCGCGGCCTGCCCTCCTCGAAATAGAGCGGCAAGCCCCCGCCCAGGTCGATGTTGGCCGCGAATCCTCCGCCGAAGTCGTAATTGAGTTTCCCGGCCAGGCCGATGGCGTGCATCGAGGCCTTTTCCCCATTGAAAACGAACATGCCGTCGTTCAGGCCGAAGGTCAGGCCGAGCTTCATGTTCGATATCGGTTCGGTCGCGTACCAGATGCCATAGAGGCCGTAGCAGAGCACGAAGTCCCCCTCCAGGGAGAAGAGGCTCGAGCCGGCTTCGGCCTTGATGGAGAGACTCTCGGTGAGGGGTATTTCGATGCCCAAACGTATATCCATACCCCAGCCGAAGTTGGCTGATATGGTTATCGCTGGCAAGGTCATGAGGGCGCTCAAGAAGACGAACAGAATGAGGATTCGTTTTCGACGCATCGCTCCTCCTCTATTCGGAAAAGATTGTTAGTTTGTCGAAAAGTGTGGAAATGGGCTAAACCCCACAACCGGGGCTATAGTCGCCAGCCCATGGCCAGTATAGAAGGGCCAATCCACATTTTTCGACGAACTAGGAAAAAGATACAGAGAGGGTAATGCATGTTTAACAAATAGTCAAGTTTACTTTACTTAGTTTCCTTACATAAAGACGAGATGACGCTCCGAGGCCTTCGAAAAATCGGCGTAGACTCCCCGGTAGCGTTCAGGAAGGAGGGCCGAGAGCTGGTACATGGCCTCATCGGCCATGGACTGGCGCAGTTCGCGGGTGAGGCTTTCGCCGCGGGTATCGAAGCGGAAGGGGCGGCCGACCCTCATGAAGAAGTCCGTGCGCCTGAGGCGCCGGGCGTCCCGGACTCGGGTCTCTCCGCCCCAGTGGGCGATGGGGAGGAGGGGAGCGTCCGCGTGCATGG
>CAYYCP010000148.1:3224-4146 GCA_964470375.1 uncultured Spirochaetales bacterium | reverse complement strand
GTGGCCGCCCTGGACAGGCCCCAGGCCGGCAACAACGACCTTCTCTGCCTGACCCGCCCCGACCTGGTGCGCCGGATCCACGAAGCCCACCTGGAAGCCGGCGCAGACATCATCCAGACGAACACCTTCAACGCCAGCCGCTTCTCACAGGCTGACTTCGGCGCGGCCCACCTTGTCCGCGACATCAACTTGGCGGCCGCCCGCATCGCCCGGGCTGCCGCTGACGCGGCCTCTACGCCCGGCAAGCCGCGCTTCGTGGCCGGTGACCTGGGGCCGACATCGAAAACCCTCTCCATCTCCCACGACGCAGATAGGCCCACTTCCAGGTCGGTCTCATTCGACGAGATGTCCGAGGCCTACGCCGAACAAGCTGCGGCCCTCATCGAGGGCGGCGTGGACCTCATCATGGTGGAGACAGTCTTCGACACCCTCAACGCCAAGGCGGCCATCCACGCCCTCAAGGGCATCGCCCGCGCCCGCGGCCTGGACATCCCGCTGATGCTCTCCATGACCATCACCGACCTGTCCGGGCGCAATCTTTCCGGTCAGACTGTGGAGGCCTTCCTCATCAGCGTCGAACATGCGGAGCCCTTCAGCGTGGGCCTGAACTGCTCCCTGGGCGCGGCCCAGCTGAGACCCTACCTTGAGATCCTCTCAGCCTCCAGCCCCTATTGGACGAGCGCCCACCCCAACGCCGGCCTGCCTAACGGCCACGGCGGCTACGACCAGGGCCCCCAGGAATTCGCCGACCTGGTGGGCGGCTTCTGCCGCGACGGCCTGGTCAACATCGCCGGCGGCTGTTGCGGTTCCATGCCGGAGCACATAGCCGCCCTGGCCAGCGCGGCCGCCGGCGCCGCGCGCGCCGGGGCGGCCCCGCCCCCCCCCCCCCGCGGGGGGGGGGCGGGGCGGGGGGGGGGGGGGG
>CAYYCP010000148.1:0-3214 GCA_964470375.1 uncultured Spirochaetales bacterium | reverse complement strand
GTCGCCCCCCCCGACCCACTCCGACCCTCAGGCTGTCCGGCTTGGAGCCCTTGGTCTTCGGCGGGGCGCTCCCCTTCGCCAACATCGGCGAGCGCGCCAATGTGGCCGGGTCGCGCAAATTCCTCCGGCACATGCGCGAGGGCGATTACCGCGCAGGAGTGGATATGGCCGTGGAGATGGCCTCCGGCGGCAGCCAGATGCTGGATGTCTGCATGGACGACGGCATGTTGGACGCAAAGGCCGCCATGGGCGAGTTCCTCAATCTCCTGGCCGCCGAGCCCGAGGCCGCCCGCCTGCCCCTGGTCATCGACTCATCGGACTTCGAGGTCATTATCGAGGGCCTCAAACGGGTCCAGGGCAAGAGCCTGGTCAACTCCATCTCCCTCAAGGAGGGACCGCAGGCCTTTCTGGAGCGCGCTCGGGCCTTGCGCGACCTGGGCGCGGCGGCCATCGTCATGCTTTTCGACGAGAACGGCCAAGCCGACAGCTTCCAACGCAAGATCGATATCGCCGCGCGCTCATATACCCTGCTGAAAGATGACGGCTTCCCTCCGCATGACATCGTCTTCGACCCCAACGTCCTGGCCATAGCCACGGGCATGGAGGAGCACAGGCGCTACGCCCTTGACTTCATCCGCGCCTGCGCCTGGATCAAGGCCGAGCTGCCCGGCGCGCGCGTCTCCGGGGGCGTCTCCAACCTGAGCTTCGCCTTTCGCGGCAACGAGCCCGTGCGCCGGGCCATGCACGCGGTCTTCCTGCGCCATGCCATGGAGGCCGGGCTGGACATGGCCATCCTCAACCCGGCCCAGCTGGATTCCTACGACGCCATCGAGCCCGAGCTCCTGGCCCTGGCCGAGGATGCCGTGCTGGACAGGCGCGACGATGCCGTGGAGCGCCTGACGGCCAAGGCCGCCTTGATCGCCGCGGACCCGGGAGCCAAGGCGGCCGGCGAGGGCGCCGCCCAGGCCGGCGGGGAGGCCGAGTGGCTGGCCCTGGAGCCCGCCGAACGCCTGAGGCGGGCCGTGGTCCGCGGCTTGGAATCCCGCCTGGAGGCCGACATCGCCGAGGCCCTGCCCTCCATGCCCGACGCCCTGGCCCTGATAGAAGGCCCCCTCATGGAGGGCATGGAGCGCGTGGGGGAGCTCTTCGGGACAGGCAAGATGTTCCTGCCCCAGGTCATCAAGAGCGCCCGGGTGATGAAGCGCGCGGTAGCCATACTCCAGCCCGCCCTGGAGGCCCGGCGCGCGGAGGGGGCCGGTTCCCGGCGCGCCAAGGTCCTCCTGGCCACGGTCAAGGGTGACGTGCACGACATCGGCAAGAACATCGTGGGAGTCATCCTGGCATGCAATGGCTTCGAGGTGCGCGACCTGGGAGTGATGGTGGAGGCCAGGACGATCTTGGACGAGGCCGTCCGTTGGGGCTGCGACATGATCGGTCTCTCGGGCCTCATAACGCCCAGCCTCAATGAGATGGCCGGGGTCGCCCGGATGATGCGCGCCGAGGGTCTCGACCTGCCCCTCATGGTGGGCGGGGCCGCCACCAGCCGGGCCCATACCGCTGCAAAGATCGAACCGGAGTATCCGGGCCTGGTGGTCCACGCCCGCGACGCCGCCCAGGCCGTCCAAGTGGCCCGCCGCCTGTCAGATCCCGCCCTGAGGGGAGCCTTCCTGGAGGAAAATCGGATCGCCCTCGAACGCGAGCGGGATGCCGGCCGGCGCCGCGCCGCCGCGCGCGGGGGTCTCTCCATAGCAGAGGCGCGCACGCGGGCCGTCAAGACGGATTGGCGGGCCTACGTCCCGCCCCGTCCGGCCCAACCCGGCCGCGGTTCAGTCACATCCTGGGATCTGGCCGAGCTCATCCCCTATATCGACTGGCGCTTCCTCTACTACGCCTGGGACCTGGGCCTGGACGCCGACCCGGACGCTGACGACGAGCGCGGGCGGGCCGCGCGCAAGCTCCGCGATGACGCCCGGGCTCTATTGTCGCGCATCGTCTCAGAGAGGCTGCTTGAGGCCCGCGCGGTGTGGGCCATCCTCCCGGCCGCCGGCGAGGGCGACGACATCCTGGTGCGCTGGGACGCGAATCCCTCATCACCCTTCCTGCGTCTGCCCTTCCTGCGTGACCAGACCGCCCACGCGGAGGCCGGGAGGCCCTGCCCCTGCCTCTCGGATTACATCGCCCCGGCCTCTTCCGGGTGCGAGGACTGGCTGGGCTTCTTCGCCCTCAGCGCAGGCTTTGGTGCCGATGACGCCGAGGCCGCCTTCAAGGCTGCCGGCGACGACTACTCGGCCATTCTCCTCAAGACCCTGGCCGACCGCCTGGCCGAGGCCCTGGCCGAGCTCCTCCACCAACGCGTGCGCCGCTTCCTCTGGGCTTACGCACCCACCGAGGACATCGGGCCCGAACGCCTCTTCGCCGGCGCGTACCGTGGCATCCGCCCAGCCCCAGGCTACCCGGCCTGCCCGGACCACCGCCTCAAGTCCCTCATCTGGGACATCCTCCGTCCCGGAGAGATAGGCATGGAGCTGACCTCGAGCTGGATGATGAGGCCGGGGGCCTCGGTCTGCGGCTTCTACTTCTCCCACCCCGAGAGCGCCTACTTCGGCGTGGGGGATCCGGCCCCCGACCAGCTCGCGGACTACGCCCGGCGCTGGGGTCTGGGTATCGAAGAAGCAAAAGCCGGTATTGCCCCCATGCGCGGCTGAACCCCGGACGAGGGCCGCTTTGGTCCTGGGCGATCCCAGCCGCCACGCGGCTTGGCTCCCCGGTCCGTATGCGATATCCTCTTGTGGTAAAAGAAAGGAGCACTCCCCATGCCGACATCCCGTCCGCTCCGCAGCCTCGCCATGGTATGCATCATCATCGCTGCAGCCACGGCCCTCGCCCAGGACAATCTCGATACCTCTCCCGCGGGTGAGGCCATGGAGCCCCAGGCCTTCGGAATCCCCTCCCGGCCATCCGGCGCGGATGAGGCCCGGCCCCCGCTCTATATCTGGGGCGGGGCCGATATCTACCTGGGCGAGCTACGGTGGAAGCCTGGGAGCCTCTCGGACGCCCTGCGCGCGGGCTTCGCCTATGATGACGAATTCTTCGGCCTCCAGGCGGCCCTCTCGGCCATGAACGACGGGGCTTACGATACCCACTCAGTCTACGAACTCGGCCATTATTTCACGATCGACAGTGCATTAGTCCAGGCTTCCTGGAAGGGCTTGAG
>CAYYCP010000147.1:0-4159 GCA_964470375.1 uncultured Spirochaetales bacterium | reverse complement strand
GAGTGTCGAGTACGACAATTGCCTCCGCGCGCTTTCCGTAGACACCCGCCGCCATTTAGCGTATTTCGAGGGATTGCCGGCGCCGGTGTTTCACTTGGAGGGCAGGATGGGCCTGAGGGGGAAAGAGCGCCTGCCCTTTCCCCCATAAGAGCTTTGTTGCTCTTGGTGTAATTTATCCTTCCCCCTATCCCGGGAGCGGCATGGCGGGCTCCGATTTTCCCGTCCAGGATCCGTGCGAGGGCCGTCTTCAAATTCTTCTGGACGCTAGAACTTCTATCGGGCGCGGGCATTACCGGCCGCGGAAGTCGGAGCCGGCGCGGGAAGGCCTATTCCATCTCCTCGCGATCCCTGATGGCCCGGCCGTGCCCGCGAAGCCTCCTCCGCGGCGCGGCCGTATTGGCCGACACGGGAGCCTGCTGAGGGTACTGGGCGGACGGATGGGGCAGGGGGATCTCGATGGCGCTGGCCCTGACCCCGTCGAAGAGCATAAGGCGCCAGCCCTCCTGCATGATGTTGGCTTTCTTCTCGGGCGACAGGATGGTGCCTATCCCGAGCGTTTCCACCACCTTCTTGACCCGCAATATCTGGTTGTAGATGTTGAGGTAGGCCGAGCAGGCGGTGGCCTTATAGCCCCGGCTGCGGCAGAGGACGCAGTCGGGCGGGACTCCGCCGCCGGCGCCGTCGCGCAGTTCGGCGCAGACGATGCTCTCGCCGCGCCGCCTCGTGAAGGAGTGCAGGATGGCCATCTCGCGCTTGCCCAGGAGGCCGGACATGTCGCGCCCATCCATCGATAAACTCTCCGGCCCCACCCTTACCCGTACCAGGAGGAGCTCGCGCAGCATCAGGATAATGCGGAATTCGAAGCCGATGAAGCCCAGCATGCAGATATTGGCGCCCACGATCAGCTCGACCCATTCGGCCTTGCGAGTGACGATGGAAGAGGCCAGGATGAGGCTCCACTCCACGGCGAAGGCGCTGGCCAAGACGGAGACCCAGGTGATCCTGCGCACGGATTCGGGCTCCATGGCCTTGCGGCTGATGAAGGGCAGCTTGAGGATGCATGTCAGGAAAATGGCGCAGACGTCGCCGTACACGCAGCGGATGAAGTCCGAATGCACGAGCACGGTGGATAGGATGGAGGAGAGGAGGAAGCCCAGGCCCATGGCCGTCCCCCAGGCTATGTAGGCCTTTTTTCCACCCGAGAGGAGGGCCGGGATGGCCAGGCAGGCGCGCAGGGGCACAAGGGCAAGGACCAGGGGCAGGGGATCGACCCTAGGCGGGACCTCGCCAGGGGACCTGGCCAGGCCGATCACTAGGCCGAAGAAGGCGTAGACGCTGGAGACGAAAATCCCGAAGACTGCCAGGAAGAGGACGCTGTCGGTGATGCCGCGGGAAGGCCATCGGGCTTCCCCTGGAAGCTGATCCTCTTGCACGCTGTACGCCTCGGCCAGATGATACCAGGTCAGGGGCCGGGGCGCAATCGTCGCCCAGCGGTGAAGGCCTCGAAAAGCGCGGTGGGCGGTCTATATCGGGACGCACCTGTTGGCGGACTCGGCCTTCTCAGTAGGGCTCCAAGCGACTGCCACCCTATCCTGGCGAAACAATAAGGGCGGCAGGTGTCTCCGGAAAGCCTGGGGCAGCGGAAGTCATACGCGATGCTCTTGCCCGAACTCGATCACCGTAGACAGGCCCTGCCATGCAATTTTCGATATTTCTCCTAATCTGCCCGTTTCACGCTTACGCGCTATACTATTGGCGGGAGGATCGATATGGAACTGGTGCGCGATCCGCGCCTCATAGGGGACGATGGCCTGCCCCTCTTCGGGCTGCATTCGGGGCCGATAGAGATCTTCAACATCGACGAGCTCAGGCAGCGCGGGCGCGAGAAATCGTCCAAGGCGCGCACCGAGCTCATCAAGGACTTCCAGCTCAAGCGCTGGCTCTACCTGGGGGTCTGCGATCGCGATATCGTCTTCGGCGCGGCCATCGTGCACCTGGGCTACCTGAGCAACGTCTTCGCCTACGCCTTCGAGCGCGGGAACGGGAAGCTCACGGAATTCGGCGCTAACCAGCCCCTGGCGGCCCATACGGAATTCACCGGCTCCTTCATGGATGGGACCGCACGCTTTCAGGCCGGCGGGGCCGATATCCGCATGCGCTGCGAGGCCGGGAGCATCGGCTTGCTAGCCAACGTGGAGGGGCGCCTGGAGGCGGAGCTTGAGTTCACCGGCATCGGCGCGGGCCTATCCCTGGTGACCCGGGTGGGCCTGAAGCGCTTCAACTACACCACCAAGGAGGCCGGATTGGCGGTCAGGGGGCGGATCCGCGCGGCGGGGCGCGAGTACGCCCTGGAAGGGGATGCCCCGCGCGGCATAGCCGATTACACATACGGCTACCTGGCCCGCTACACTTTCTGGAACTGGGCCGCCGGAACGGGCCTTGCGGCGGACGGGACGCGCATCGGCTTCAACTTCTCGCAGGGTGTCAATGAGACCGGCTTCACCGAGAACGCCTTCTGGATCGATGGCACCATGGTCAAGGCCGACCTGGCGGATTTCCGCTATGATGACTTGGACCCGATGAAGCCCTGGCGCGTGCGCACGGCCGACGGCAAGGTCGATCTGAGCTTCAGGCCCGAGGGCCAGCGCGCCTCACGCGTCAACCTCGGCATCATCTCCAGCCGCTTCCGCCAGCCCTTCGGCTCCTACTCGGGCCGGCTCACGGACGGCCGACGGACCTGGGAATTGGGTGATGTCTCAGGCTTCGTCGAGGAGCACGAGTCCACTTGGTAGGGGCCTAGGCCGCCTTGGCGGCTGCCTCGACGGCCGCTGAAGCGGCCGCGTCAGCGTCCCCCGCCGGCAAGGTAGTCACTGATGGCCTCGTAGACCGTCTTGTCCTCGCCCAGGGTGATGGGGTCGTCAAGGCCGAGGCTCTTCTCCGGGTAGGTCTCCATGGCCTTGAGGACGTAGAGTCCGGTGGGCGTGCCGAAGCAGATGGATATCTCGCCCTTCTTGAGGGACAGGGCCCTGACCAGGAAGGTATAACCGAAGAGCGCCAGGAACTCGTCTGTCTTGGCGTAGTAGTACTCGGGCGTGGCCACGTAGCCGCAGCCGGGTTCCTTGGCCGCCTCCACCAAGGCCTCGAAGGCCCCCGGTCCGGCCACGGCCCTGGCCCGCAGCTCCTCGGCGAAGACGTTCAGGCGCCCGCGCTCCTCCTCGCTCTTGCCGCGGGTGTCTACGAAGAGGATGGCAAGCTTCACGGCCTCGGGCCGCCTGAAGGTGGCGTAGTGCTCCTTGAGGAAGGCGGCGGCCTCCTCGCGGCTGACCTGGCGGGGCTTGTCCTGGGCCGCTGCTCCGGCGGCGGCGATCAGGATACATGAAATGACGAGGATCTTCTTCATGGGCGCGCCTCCTCCGGCGCTGCGGATAAGCATAATACGTCCGGAATAAGGATGCCAATCCTCGGGCTGGGCTTGGCGAATGGAGGAAGTAGCACTACAATGCTTGCCAGGGGGGCAATAAAATGGGAATGAGAAAAGGCCTGGCGTCCCTCACGCTCCTGCTCTTCGCGGCCCTACCCTGCCTGGGGCAGACTTCGCCCGGGGCATCATCCGGCTCGGTCCAGTCCTGGGCCTGGGGCCTGGATGCATCCATAGAGATGGGCGGGATGTTCATCCTGGACAGTTCCGGCTTCGACGCCATGGCCCGGGACGGCTACGGCTCGATAGGGCGGGACAGCATCACCGCCCTCTTCACCCTCGGGGCTGTCCTGAGCCGCCCGAGGATCGTCGATCTCTGTCTGAATCTCTCCTATCTAGGCGGTGGGTCATTCGTATGGTCCGAAATGTTCGGGCATCCAGAATGGGAATTCTCCCTTTACAGCGATTCCCTCGGCATCCAGCTTGAGATCCACCCCACCCTGGCCTTCTTGCACGGCATCGAGCCCTTCGCCGGAGCGGGCTGGTCCCTCACCAACGGCTTGGTGGACGAAGTGGGGGACGGCTTCGTGCGCGGATGGGGGCCCTATGTCATGGGGGGCTTAGAGCTGTTCAACGATTTCGGCCTGAAGAGGACATTCCTGGATCGCTCGGGCGGCACATTTTTCGGCCTCAGGGCTTCGGTCTACTACCGCTTCCCCTACGCCTACAGCTTCAAGGTCG
>CAYYCP010000146.1:0-4232 GCA_964470375.1 uncultured Spirochaetales bacterium | reverse complement strand
ACGAAGCCATCGATGCCGGAGAAGGAGGCGAAGGGTATCTTGATGTCCTGCCAGGATCCTTCGTCAAGGCTCAGTTCCACATAAGCCTCGACCTGGGAGTCGGCGAGCTCCTGGTACAGACCGATGTAGGCGTTGCGCAGCCCTAAGGGCTTGAGCGACAAGGCTATGCCATCGGCCTTGGACCCCGTGCTCAGCATGGCGGAAGGATACCCGCCCGTAAGCCGCCACTCCACCCCGTAATCGTCCCAGGCCTCTCCGGCTGGCAAGTCGGCCGCATCGCCTTCGATGATGAACGCCAATGCCTCTCCGCCGTCCCTTCCCACGCCCGGCAGGACATCCGCGCGGGCCGCGTTGGGCATCTCCCGCTCTCCCCAGGAGTCGGATCCCGCATGGAAGAGGATCACGGCCATGTCGCCGTCGAATGTTTCCAGTATCTCGGTTCGCGTCGCCAGGCCCTCGGTCGGGGCGGCCGCTTCGCGGATGATTAGGGTCTGCGAGCCCGGAGAGGTTTCAGCCAAGCGGCGGAATTCCTCATCAGGGCTGAAATCCACCAGGAAACCGCCCCTGACGGCACCGCTCTCGACAGAGATCAACTGAATATTGAAGGTGAGCTTCCCGCCCGAGGCGGCGGATGAGCCCGCCAGGATGAGGTCGGCACCGGCCAGTCTGCCCACGGAGGACCGGGTGGCTGGATCGGCCAGATCGCTCATTTGGAAGGAAAGTTCCTCGAGGATGTCCTGCACATGCTGCCTTGATACGACTTGGAAGCCCTTTTTCCCGGCGGTGAGATTCGCCAATTCGGTCGTGATGGCGCCGGCCATGAAGGAACCTGCTTGGGAAGGCCCGGCATCTATCCTGATGTCCGCCACTATCAGGGTGCCCCGGCCCTGCTTTAGGAAGAGCTCGGCGGCGTTCTTGGATATGGCGGCTATCAACGCGCGCGTGGAATCCGCCGAACTCCGCGTCTGTCCCGCAAGGATCGCTCCGACGAGGGCGATGAATATGATGACAGATACCTTTCTCTTCATGCCTGTGCCCGCCTTTCTTCTATTAAAAAGGATAATACCAAGGGAGCAGGTGTGTCCCGAAATCCAAGATTCCGCTGTCTTCTTTTTTGACCTTGCATTTTTTTGCATTATACGATAAAAAAGTATCGATATTGCCGATCCCAAGGAGGTTCGTGTGAAACCCACTGAAAAACCCAAAGTCTGCAATTTCTCGTCGGGCCCCTGCGCCAAGCGTCCGGGCTATTCCCTCTCGTCCCTTAGGACCGACATCCTGGGTCGCTCGCACCGCTCCTCCTTGGGAAAATCCCGCCTTAAAAAATCCATAGACGAGACCAAGCGCATCCTTGGCCTGCCCGAGGGCTATCGGGTCGGCATCGTGCCTGCCTCGGACACGGGCGCCTTCGAGATGGCCATGTGGTCCCTCCTGGGCCCCCTGCCGGTGGACGTCTTCACTTGGGAGTCCTTCGGTGAGGGCTGGGCCACCGACATCGTCAAGCAGCTCAAACTGGCCGACACGAGGGTTTTCAAGGCCCCTTACGGCGAGCTCCCCGACCTCTCCCAGGCCGACATGGGCCATGACATCGTCTTCACCTGGAACGGCACTACCTCGGGCGTGCGCGTCCCGAACGGCGATTGGATAGCGGCAGACAGGAAGGGCCTGACCCTCTGCGACGCCACCTCCGCGGTTTTCGCCATGGACCTGCCCTGGGACAAGCTGGACGTGGTCACCTTCTCCTGGCAGAAGGTCCTGGGCGGAGAGGCAGCCCATGGCATGCTCATCCTCTCCCCCCGGGCCGCCGAGCGCCTCAAGTCCTACAAGCCCGCCTGGCCCCTCCCCAAGATTTTCCGGATGACCAAGGGCGGGGAGATACTTGAGGAGATCTTCGAGGGCTCCACTATCAACACCCCGTCCATGCTGGCCAACGAGGATTACCTGGATGCCCTGGCCTGGGCGGACTCAGTGGGCGGCGTGGAAGGACTCAAGAAGCGCAGCCTGGCCAACCTAGCTGTCTTCGAGGGCTTCGTGGCTTCCCATCCCTGGATCAAATTCCTGGCCAAGGAGGCCGCCTACCGCTCGCCCACATCGGTGTGCTTCTCCGTGGACCTCTCCGCCGACCAGGTCAAGAAGATGGTCAAGCTCCTGGACGCCGAGGGCGTGGCCTACGACTGCGGCTCTTACAAGGACGCCCCCCCCGGACTGCGCTTTTGGTGCGGCGCCACCGTGGAAACCTCCGACATCCAGAAGCTCCTGCCCTGGCTCGAGTGGGCCTACGAGGAAGCCAAGAAGAGCTGAGGTATTTCATCGCTTGACAGGGGCCGTCCCGCTCGGGGCGGCCCTTTTCTTTTTCTTGGGCGCCTGCCCGCTTCATGAAGCGGGCACCGCGTCTTCCGTTCCAATGCCCGGCGCCCGCTCGTCAAGGACAAGTCCTGTAGATCCATGCCGGGCATTTCCACTTCACCCGCTGGCGCTCGGCCGCGGAGGCGTGATTCCGCGTGGATGAGTCCATCATATCCTTGCGCCGGCCATCAGAGAGTCATAGAATAATAAAGTAGACACATGCGATTTCAGCTTCCTGTTGAAGTTGGATTATACCAAGGAGGACGATATGTTCCGGGAAAACCGTCCTCGGAAAAAGGACATGATCCGCCCTGTATGCGTTGCGGCGATCTCGCTGGTTCTATGGTTCGGCCCTATGGCTGGAGGCTGCGCCAAGGCCCCTAAAACCTATCGGGTCGGCATCTTGGTGGGAACGACATCCATGGCCAGCTTGGCCGACGGCTTCCGTAAAAGAATGGCCGAATTGGGCTATGTTGAGGGCAAGACGATCACCTATGACATCCGGTATTCGGATGCGGATCGCGTGGCCGAGAAGAACATTTCCGATACGTTCGTTTCGAATGCGGTGGACCTCATCTTCGTTTTTCCCGGCCAGTCGGCTCTGATAGCCAAGAAAAGCGCGATGGGGACGAAGATACCGGTGATCTTCGCGAATGCTATTATAGGCGGAACAGAGCTGGTAGATTCGGTTCGTAATCCCGGAGGAAACATCACCGGGGTGAGAATACCCAGCCCGGAACTTTCGTTGAAGAGCCTTGAATTGATCCTGGCGCTCAAGCCCGCCGCCCGTAAGGTTATGATACCTCATGATCCGCAGTACGCCACCAACGGGCCCATCTTGAATAGCTTACGTTTAGCCGCGGCCGCCGGCGGGATTTCCCTGCAGGAAGTCAAGGTATCCGGTTCGGACGATATCCATCGGGCGCTATCAGGGCTGGAAAAAGCCGGCGAAGATACAATGGATGCCATCCTTTTCCTGCCTGACTCCATAGCCCGCTCTTCAGAGGCCTACAAGGCCATACTGGAATTCGCGGACAGGCACCATGTGCCCGTAGTCGGGGGGACGCCGGCCATGGTGAAGGATGGGGTCACCCTCACCGCCGCGGCGGATGATGTGGAGCCAGGCAAGCTCGCGGCCGAAATCGCCGATAAGATACTGAAGGGCACCCCTGCCGCGTCCATACCGGTAGTGACGACGAGAACCCATATCATCATCAACTACCGTAAGGCCCTCGAGTTGGGGCTGAAGCCGCCAGAAGGCCTCATGAAGCAGGCTAGCGAGATCATCCGTTAATGGATTATGTACGGAGAGGGGCATCACGGAAATGAGCAGTACCCAGAGGAAGGCGGGCTCTCGCTCCAGCCTGGCGATAACCCTGACCCTGTCCTTCCTCGTCTTCGGCGTCCTTATCCTGTCGGTGTCCAGCGGCTTGCAGCTTTTTTCCGCTATTCAAGCGCAGAGGCGGGCGGTGCTCAATGAGCACCGTGTTATCGCCCAGGACGCGGCCAGGAACGTGAAAGCCTTCATCCAGGAAAAGATCGGCGTTCTGGAGACGGCGATATGGCTCACCAGCCCGTACTCGCTCTCTGAAGACAAGCGCGAACTGACCTTGGAAAGCCTACTAGGTCTCCAGCCTTCATTCAGGGAACTCCTTCTTCTGGATGCGAAAAATGCCTTACTGAAGCGAGTCGCTAGGCTGCCATCGCCCAGCGGACTTGAAGAGCGCTTGGGAAGCCATGAGCTTGAAGAGGCCAGATGGGCGGGCCAATATATCAGCCCGGTGTACATAGACCCCGTCTCGGGCGAGCCCCTGATCGCAGTGGCCGTTCCCATGAGGGATCCGCTGAAGGAATTCATGGGGACTATAGCCGTGGAAGTGAACCTG
>CAYYCP010000145.1:0-4236 GCA_964470375.1 uncultured Spirochaetales bacterium | reverse complement strand
GCTCTTCCTGGCGGCCTCCCTCCTCGTGGACCGGCCCTTCTGCCGCTACTTCTGCTTGGAGGGCGCCAAGTACGGCCTGGCGGGAGCGGCCCGCATCTTCAGCATACGCCGCGATCCGTCCCTTTGCCTGGACTGCGGGGCATGCGACCGGGCCTGCCCTGTACAGGCGCGCATATCGGATCGCGGCCATGTGCGCCATCCCTCTTGCATGAATTGCCTAGAATGTCTGCACGCCTGCCCAAGCCGGGGTGCGCTGAAATACGCCTTCTTCTACCGAAAGAAGGGGTAACCGAAAGGAGCATAGGATGATCAAAGGCAGCCGGGTCGCCAGGGCGGCGGCCATACTGACGGCTCTGGCCATTGCGGCGGTCGCACCCCTGGCCGCCCATAGGAGCGGGGTCTACTCGAAACCCAAGGGCCTGGATCTATCGAGCACGACATACAAAGACGGCACGTATGCAGGCCGCGCCGACGGCTTTCGTCCCGGTATCGAGGTGGAGGTTACGGTGAAGGAGGGCAAGGTGGCATCCATCAAGGTGGTCGACCACAACGAGGTGGACAGTCGTTTCTACGCCCTGCCTATCAAGGCCATCCCAGCCGCCATCGTGAAGAAACAGAGCACCAAGGTGGACGTGGTGTCGGGGGCGACATCCACCAGCTATGGCATTATGGCCGCGGTGGAGGATGCCCTAGCCAAGGCGGCCTGGTGATCAGCGCCCGGCGCTTGCTTATACCCGTTGTTTCCCATCAGGGATTGCGGTTTTCACGGCTTTTGATGGGCTATCCCAGGCCCTCCAGGGCCTCGCGCAGTATACGTAGGGACAGGGGTTTTCTGAGCAGGCGGGACGGGAGTATGCCCAGGGAAGCCGCCAGGCTGTCCCGGTCGCCCATGGAGTAAAGGAGGAGGATGCACGCGTCCGGGTCAGCCCCGGCGATGGCTTCGTAGGCCTCGATTCCCGAGGGGCCGGACGCGGACAGGTCCAGAATGGCGGCCCTGAAGCCACCGGCATTCCAAGCGGAAACAGCCGCAATAGTGCTGTCCGGGAATTGTACGCTGTAACCGCAGGCGCCCAGCAAACCCTGGATGGCGATGCGCGAGGCCGCGTCGGCTATGACGGCGAGGATGCCCGGTTCTGCGCGGGGGGCGGGAATCCCCGAGAGTGGATACATAGTCGTGGAAGGGATCGATTCATCCTGCGCTACCTCCTCCGGCCTTCGAGCCAGGGGCAGGTGGAGGCGCACGCAGCTGCCCTGGCCCGGAGCGGATTCCATATCTACGGAGCCTTGGTGGGCCTTCATTATTGCATAGACCACTGACATTCCTAAACCCAGCCCGTCGCGGGCGCTGAAGAAGGGATCAAAGACCCGTCGCAGGGTGGCCGCGTCCATGCCGGCGCCCGAATCGCGCACCTCGATCCTGGCGTATTCCAGGTCAGGCTCTATGTGGGGGAAGAGGCCAGGCAAGCGCGGGTCCGGATTGACCGCCGATAGTGAAAGCTTGATGGCGCCCCTCGGCCCCTCGTCGTCAGCCGCCCTTCCTTCCTCCATGGCCTGATACGCGTTCACGCAAACGTTCAGTAGGGCATGCTCGATGGCGTCCCGGTCGCCTCGGACCATGAAGGCCCGCCGCGGGGCTTCATACTCCAGACCACATACTTGGTCAATGCTGTGATGACATATCCGCACAGCATCGTCCATGAGAATCCTGAGGTCGAATAGCTCCTCGGACGGTCTATCGACGACGGCGAGGTCCTTGAGGGCGCGCGTCACCTCCCCGGCCTGCAGGCATGCGTCCATGGCTGCTCTCAGCCTTTCCGCGACCTGCCCCTCATCCGGGCGGGCGTTGTTCTCGCACATGATTTTAAGGAGGGACAGGTTGCCCATGATACCAGTCAGGATGTCATTGAAATTTTCAGCAACGGCCCCGGCCACCTGGAAGGCCGCCTCCATGCGCGCGGAACGGTGGAGCTCCTCCAGCTCGCGGACCGGAGTCTCCGCATGGGATGTATCGGGCTCCAGATCGCGGATCAGGGCGAGGACGGTTGTCTCACCATCGCGGGCAAGCGGGTATAATTCGGCGCTGACGGGGAATTCACGCCGACCGTCGAGGCTACGGGCCAACCAGCGCGTGATGAAGGGCGACCTCAGATCAGCGGGAGAACCCGAGGCGGCCAGGCGAATCGATTCGGCCAGCCCGGCCCCTCCCTGTCTAGAATCCCCTGCAGTGAGGGCCGAGGGGCCTATGGGAAGGGCCGTGGCCTGGGAGGGAAGGCCGAAGAGACGCTTGAAGGCGGAGTTGTACTCCAGGAGGCGCCCATCCATGGAAAAGATGGCGAGGGCCTCGGGTATGACGTCCAAGAGCTCCTCCCCGTAACGGCGTAGCTCTCGAAGTTCCCGTGTCATCGCCCGGGAATGGGCCAGAGAAAAGCCGAGGGCCAGGCAGGCCAAGACCCCCGAAGCGCTGATAGCGATGATAGTGATCAACCCGGGATCCGTAGACTTTTCCTCCTGATATAGAAAGTCTAGGCTTGCTACCTTATTTTGCAAGCGCCGGCGCCCGACCCAGCGGGTTCTTACATGTCGGGATTGTCCCCTGACGTGGCCCTTGATGTTGCTTCCCCAGGCCTCGGGCCTTGCGCGCCGACAAGCAGGAGGGCATACTCAGCCCATGGATAAGAGGATGAGCGCCATGCTGGACATGGCTGACACTGAATTTGACGGAAAAAGCCTGAACGGCCCCTCATTCATGGCCAGCCTAGACTCGCTCAGCGCCGCGGAGGCGGCCTTCAGCGGCACCTATGAGGGCTACTCGGCCTGGGAACTTGCAACCCACTGCGCCTACTACAAGTACCTCGTCGCCCAGGGCCTGGGGGCCGGATCCGAGCTGGAGCCCTACCCCTTCGAGAAAGCCAACTTCGCCCCGCCTCCGGCGCCCGCGGACGAGGCTGCCTGGATCCGAACGCGCGACTACCTGCGCCTGGCCCACCGCGTGTGCATGGACGAGCTCCGCGCTTCGGATGCGACGCGAATGGATTCGATCTTCGCCCCGTGGAAGATGAGTTTCCTGGCGGCGGCCAGCTGGCTCTGCACCCACGACATCTACCACAACGCCCAGCTGCGCAGCATGGGCCTACCGGGCCTGCGTCAGCCCAAGGAAGCCTAGCCCGGTCAGGCATGCCGGAGCTCCCCGAAGTCGAGACATTCGCGCGCGCCCTGCGCGAGGGCCGGAACTTGGATCCCGGCGCGGGTGGGCATCCGGGCCTGCCCGGGCAGCGCATCGTCGGTTTCCGCTGCGATCATCCCAGATGCGTTCCCCAGGGCATCGCCTGGATGCGCCGCGCGGTTTCCGGGGCCCTGATCCGCGAGGTGGGCCGGCGCGGGAAGTACATCGCCATCGGCATCGAGGGAGGCTGGATCCTCATCCACCTCAAGATGAGCGGGCGCCTCTCGGTGGTCCCGGCCGACGCGCCGCGCGGCCCCCACCTCCATTGCGCCTTCCCCCTGGAGAGCGGCTACGAGCTGCGCCTGGATGACGCCCGCAAGTTCGGGCGTGTGCGCATGGTTCCCTCACTAGACAGCCTGGACGGGGAGCTCGGCATCGAACCTCTCGGGCGCGGATTCACGGCCGCGCGCTTGGAAGGCCTCCTGGCGGCCACGCGCCTGCGCCTGAAGGCCTTCCTCCTCGACCAGTCCCGCGTGGCCGGCATCGGAAACATCTACGCGGACGAGGCCCTCTGGCTGGCCCGCCTCCATCCCGCCCGCCCCGCCTCTTCCCTCTCCCCGCGGGAGGCGGATGCCCTGCGGCGGGCTATCCGCTCCGTCCTCCTCAGGGGCATCCGCCGCAACGGCGCCTCTATCGATTGGGTCTATCCCGGGGGTTCGGTCCAGGACGATTTCAAAGCCTACGGCCGGACCGGCCTGCCCTGCCCGCGCTGCGGGAAGCCCATCCGGCGCATCATCATAGCCCAGCGCGCCAGCCATTTCTGCCCCGCCTGCCAACGAGCCCCGCGCGGGGGCCTCGGCTTGCGCCGGCCATCAGTCCGCGCTACATTCAATAGCGCGGCGCCGCCGGGGCGGCCCGCCAGGAGGTATTCTTCATGAGAAGGCGCAGGGGCGGGCTTATCGGGGCGATCATCGTGTTGGCGGGCGTCATAGGCCTCCTGGCGGTCCTCAACCCCACGATGGCGGACTTCATCAACTTCAAGAAGGCCGAAACAGTCAAGAAGACTCTATCGG
>CAYYCP010000144.1:0-4251 GCA_964470375.1 uncultured Spirochaetales bacterium | reverse complement strand
GCCCCGACCTGGAGGGCGACTTCCCCAAGCCGGAGGACGGGGGCTGCTTCCCCCGCAAGGGATCCGGACCCGGAATCAAGCTGCCCCTCCCGGGAAGGTCGAGATCAGGGGGATCCGCCCCGAGAAATCCCGCCAAGCCCCGCCAGCCAGGCAGCCCCTAACAAGTATCAACTCAAGCTCCCTAGGCCGATAAAGATTGGGTAAATACCACCTTGTCGGACGTACCCGGCCATTGCACGGGGAGACCCGCCGGAGCGATATTTTACCTATGATCTGCCTGGTCGAGGACAACGCCGCCATACGTGAGACCGTCAAGAGTTACCTGGAGCTGGCGGGATTTGAGGTCGCCGAATTCGCGGGCGCCTCAGGGGTGACCGAGTTCCTCGCATTCAAGCGCCCCCGCCTCTTCATCCTGGACGTCATGCTCCCTGACGGCAACGGTTTTTCGCTGGCTAAGCGCATCCGCGAGATCCAGCCCGATGCAGCCTTCCTTTTCCTGACCGCCCGGGAGGCCGAGAGCGATCGGGTCACCGGCTTCGAGCTGGGGGCCGAAGACTATGTCGTCAAGCCTTTCTCCCCGCGCGAGCTTGTCCTGCGTGTCCAGGCCATTTTGCGCCGCATCGAGGGACAGGACCGGCAGGCCCCGGCCGAGGGGCGCAGGTGCTGGAGCGCGGAAGGCCATCGCCTCGATCTGGATCCCCTCGCCCATGAGGCCTACCATGACGGCCGCCCCCTCAAGCTTACGGCCGTGGAATGGAAAATACTATCCTACCTGGCCGAGCGCCCCGGCCGTGTCGTCTCCAAGGAGAGGATCCTGGGCGAATGCCTGGACTACAGCCACGACGGCTCTGAGCGCACAGTCATCACCCATCTTAAGAACCTCAGGGCCAAGCTGGGCACTGATAGCTGGATAGAGACAGTCCGCGGCTTCGGCTACAAATTCTCCGGGAAGCCTGAGGCCGCCGGGCAGAAGGAAGGGTCGGCCCCGTGAGAAGCCTCCTCTTCAGGACCATGGGCCTGGTTTTCGGGGCCCTGGCAGCCTTCGCCCTCGTCCTGGGCCTGATCATGGCCCTGGGGTCCACGGGCATCCTGGCCTCCTGGGCCGAACGCGAGAATCGCAACCTGGATGCCTTCATACGCCAGCGCCTCACGACCCTAGCCGACGAGAGGGCGGGCGCCGCGCAAGGGACATCGGCTCCATTCGGGGAATCCGATGTCCGCGAGGCCTTGGAGGGCATGCCGGCCGATCCAGATTGGGTCCTGGTACTGGATGCGGAGGGCCGGGCACTCTATTTCTACCGCCAAGCCATGAGCGCGGGCGAGATGCGCATGGGCGCCGGACGCTCATTCATCCGGCGCATTCTGGACTCCGGTCCCTGGCGCGAGGTCGCCTTTCCCGATGGGCGTCGGGCCTTCCGCTACAGCGCCTATGTTCCTCCCTTCGATACGCGCGAGTCCAACCGCATTCTCCTGGCCACGGTCAGACTGGGCATGGCTTGGGGTCTCGCGGCCGCCGCCCTGGTGGGGGCCCTGCTCGCCTACCTCTTCGCCCGCCCCCTGGGTCGCCAAGCCGGGCAGCTGGCGGAAACCCTGGAAGCCATGCGCTCCGGCAGGCGGGATCTGAAAGCCCCGGTCCTCAGCGTGTCCGAGTTGGATCGAATAGGCCGGGCGGCCGAGTCTCTCCAAGGCGCTCTGGCCCATGAGGAGGAACTCAGGCGTCAGTGGGCCGCCGACATAGCCCACGATCTGCGCAGCCCCCTAGCGGCCCTCAAGGGCCAGGTGGAGGGCATGGCGGACGGGGTTTTCGCCCCTGACGCGCGGCGCCTGGCCCTGATCCAGGGCGAGCTGGGCCGCCTTGAGTCCTTGGTGCAGGCTTTCTCCCTCCTGACCCGTCTTGAGAGCCCGGGCTTCCGCCCGGAGCGCCGGCCACTATCCGCCCTAGACCTCCTCCGCGAGGCGCAGGCACGCTTCGCCCCCATGGCCGCGGAGCGCGGCTCCACCATATCGGTATCAGGCGCGGAAACCGAGCTGGAGGCCGACCCGGCCCTCCTCGAGCGGGCCATAGCCAACCTGGTGGACAACGCCCTGCGCTACGGCCGGGCAAGCGGTCCGGTCCGCCTCGCCTGCGGGCGCGGCCCCGATGGACGGGCCTTCATCTCCGTGGAGAACGAAGGCTTCATCGATCCCGCAGTCCTTCCGCGCGTTTTCGACCGCTCCTTCCGTTCGGATCCTTCCCGCTCGGCCGAGGGCTCCGGGCTGGGACTGACCATAGCCAGGGCCATCGCCCAGGCCCATGGAGCCGAAATCAAGGCCTCCAGCGACCCCGCCTCCGGCCTGACGAGCTTCATCATCTCCTTTACCTGATCTTTACCCGCGGTACCCCGCCCCTTCATCCGGCCAAATCATATTTAGGCGTGCAAGGCTGACGGCCGCGCGATGATGCGGCGGCCCGAGACCGACCCGGTCATGGACCGGGCATCTTGCTTCCAAGGAGAATTCCATGAAGCGCACGTTCCTGATTCTCGCTGTCTTCGCCCTGGCCGCGGCCGCGGTAACTGCCCAGCCTTTCTTCGCCCAAGGCACCCAAGCCGCCGGAACCGCCCAGATCACCAAGCTGGAGGGCAAGCTGACCCTGATCAACGGCATGATCGGGATCCAGTCCAAGGACAAGACCTACTACGTCCACATCCCCGGCAGGCTCTACGGCTTCGTCGACGGCCTCAAGGAGGGCGCCCAGGTCAAGCTGGAGGGCTATGAGTACCCCCTGCCCCAGGCCCCGAATTACGTCAACTTCCAGGTCACCAAGCTGAGCCTGGGGGGTAAGGACTACGACCTCTCTACCCTCGGCCAGGGCATGCGCGGCCGTGGCGCCTTCGGTCCCTCGGCTGGGAACACCGGGCGGGGCATGGGCCGCGGCATGGGCGGCTACGGCTGGCGCTGAGCCCCCGACCGCGGATCCTATACGGGTCCGCCATCCCATCCCGTCGCGCCCCACGGGCGAGACGGAAGGCCCCCGCGCCCCGGAGCGCAGGGGCTTTTTTGTCCCCTGGCGCTCCCGCTTAAGAAAATTGTCCTTGACAAAATAATGAATCAGAATGAAGATTCCTCGGCCGCCCGCGGCGGCCGAAGGAGAATACTGTGGAAAAAAGGAAAATCGGATTCCTCGTGGCGGCCATCGCCTTCGCCGTCGCCGGCTGCGTCATGATCATCGCCCACTTCACGGGCGACCGCTCATCGTCCACCTTCCTGGCCACCGGCGGCGCCTTCATCGCCATCGCCTTCAGGAAGAGGTGAGCAGAGGAAGCCGGACCCGAAGCCCGGCCTTTCCCCTGCATTTCCGCCACAAGGAGGACCCATGACCCTCTTCAATTTCCACCCCGACAAGAAGATTCCGTCCATGATCTCGGTGCAGACCCTATGGACCCTGGCCGGCTCCTTCGCCCTCTTCCTGCCCCTGGCCCTGTACCTGGGCAATCTCCTCCCGGGAGGCTGCAAAACCCTCCAGGACTCCATAAGCGCCTACTACTACACCAACATGCGCAACCTTTTCGTGGGCGTGCTCTGCTCGGTGGCATTCTTCCTCTTCGCCTACAACGGCTATGAAACCATAGACGCCGTGGCCAGCAAACTGGCGGCCCTCTTCGCCCTAGGCGTAGCCTTCTGCCCCACTACCTATGCTTGGGACATCCCGCCATGCTTCATCCCTCCCATCAATACGAACGCGATCATCGGCGCCATGCATTACATCTCAGCCGCCTGCTTCTTCCTGGTCATCTCTTCCATGTCCCTCTTCCTCTTCACCCGCACCAGGCCGGGGGCGGATGCGACCAGCCTCACCCGGGGCAAGCGCAGGCGCAATGCGGTTTATCGTACATGCGGGATCCTGATGCTCGTCATCCTGGCACTGATTCCGGTCTACAACTTCATCTTTCGCAAATACATCGACATACCCGGGATGACCTTCTTCCTCGAATCGGCCATCCTCCTCTGCTTCGCCATATCCTGGCTGGTCAAGGGAAGGACGATACAGAAGCTGGCAGGGCTGGTGGGCCTGGAGAAGCGCACGGCCGGGTGAACAAGGGCGGGCACAAAAAACGCGCGCGAGGCAGCTCTGCATTTTCTGATCAGAGGATCCTTTTCGACTGGCATGGCTCCAGGGCGCAGCCCGGTGGCCGTGCTTAGGGCTTTAGGCCGGTGCGCCCCTTGCGGGAAGACGCCGAGCCAGGCAGAGGTTGGCCAGCGAGATGGCCG
>CAYYCP010000143.1:0-4260 GCA_964470375.1 uncultured Spirochaetales bacterium | reverse complement strand
AGGCCCGTTGGCCCTTGAGCAAGGGCACCCACGGCTTCGAGGCCCGCTTTCCCAATGCCTTTGTGGCCAGCCCGGGCGTCAGCGTCACCGTACTGGGCCTGTAGGGGAGCTCGGCCTTGAAGGCGCGCGCGCCTTCAGTATAGTATCCATCCATGTACGACCCTGTCGATCCTAAAGCGAGCTTCCCCGATGTGGAGGAAGGCGTCCTGGCCTTCTGGAACGAGACTGACGCCTTCAAGAAATCCATCGCCCTCCGCGAGGGTTTTCCCGAATTCGTCTTTTACGACGGCCCCCCCTTCGCCACAGGGCTGCCCCACTTCGGGCACTTCGTGCCCGGCTACATAAAGGACATCATACCCCGCTACAAGACCATGAAGGGTTTCCAGGTTCACCGGCGCTTCGGCTGGGACTGCCACGGCCTGCCCGTGGAGAACCTGATAGAGAAGGAGCTGGGGCTCAACTCCAAGACCGACATCGAGCGCTACGGGATAGCGGAATTCAACGAGGCCTGCCGGGCATCCGTCCTGCGCTACGTCAAGGAATGGCGGGCCGTCATGACCCGGGCCGGCCGCTGGGTGGACTTCGATGACGACTACAAGACCATGGACCCCGATTACATGGAGTCCATCTGGTGGGTGATGAAGGCTCTCTGGGACAAGGGCCTCATCTACGAGGGCTCTTACATCCTGCCCTACTGCCCCCGCTGCGCTACGGTCCTCTCCAACCACGAGCTCAACATGGGCGGCTACAAGGACGTCCACGACCCGGCCATCACGGTGAAGTTCAAGGCCGCCTCGGGCAGCCCGTCCATGCCGGGCCTGGCCGACGGCAGGACCTACTTCCTGGCCTGGACGACGACCCCTTGGACCCTCCCGTCCAACCTGGCCCTGGCCGTCGGGCCCGACATCGACTACGTCTGCGTCCGCGACGGGGATGAGGCCTATGTGATGGCCGAGGCCCGCCTGGGAGCCTACTACAAGGACTTGTCTGCGATCGACATCGCCTGGAAGGCCAAGGGCAGGGACCTGGCCGGGTCCGCCTACGAGCCTCTCTTTCCCTACTTCGCCCCTCTCGCGGCCCAGGGAGCCTTCCGCCTCCACTCAGGCGACTACGTGAGCACCGAGGACGGCACCGGCATCGTCCACACCGCCCCCGGCTTCGGCGAGGACGATTACCGCCTCCTCAAGGGGACGGGCCTGCCCGCGGCCTGCCCGGTGGACGCGGAGTGCAAGTTCACCGAGGAGGTGGGCGATTACCGCGGGCGCTTCGTCAAGGACTGCGACAAGGACATCATGGACAGGCTCAAGGCGGAGGGCAAGCTGGTCAAGCGCGACCAGATCCTCCACGCCTATCCCTTCTGCTGGCGCTGCGACAGCCCCCTCATCTACCGGGCCGTGGGCTCCTGGTTCGTGAAGGTGGAGGGCCGGGTCAAGGAATCCATGATCAGGGCGAATTCCTCCATCTATTGGATGCCCGAGCACATCAAGAAGGGGCGCTTCGGGAAGTGGCTGGAGAACGCCCGAGACTGGGCCATCTCCCGCAACCGCTACTGGGGCAATCCCCTGCCCATCTGGAAGTGCGAGTGCGGGGCCAGGCTCTGCGTGGGCAGCCGAGCCGAGCTCGAGGAGCTCTCCGGGAAGAAAGTCACCGATCTCCACAAGCACTTCGTGGACGATATAGAGATCCCCTGCGCCTGCGGCAAGAAGATGCGGCGAATCCCCGAGGTCCTGGACTGCTGGTTCGAGTCAGGGGCCATGCCCTACGCGCAGAACCATTATCCCTTCGAGAACAAAAAGCACTTCGAGGAGCATTACCCGGCCGACTTCATAGCCGAGAGCCTCGACCAGACCCGCGGTTGGTTCTACACCCTCACCGTGCTCGCGTCCGCCCTCTTCGACAAGCCGGCCTTCCGGAACTGCGTGGTGAGCGGCATGGTCCTGGCCGCTGACGGCAAGAAGATGTCCAAGAGCCTCCGCAACTATACCGACCCCATGGACGTCATCAACCAGTACGGGGCCGACGCCCTCAGGCTCTTCCTCATGAGCTCCGCCGTCATGAAGGCGGACGACCTCAAATTCACCGACGAGGGCGTCAAGGACGTTCTCAAGGGCATCCTCATCCCCCTGTGGAACGCCTACTCCTTCTACGTGACCTACGCCAATATCGACGGGGCCGAGCCGGCCGAGGCCCCGGCGGGCGCCTCCAACCCCCTGGACCGCTGGATCCTGTCCGTCTGCGAGCGGGGCATCGCCTCGGTGGAGGCCGGGCTGGAGGCCTATGACCTGTCCTCCGCCCTCACCCCTATCGTTTCCTTCATCGATCTCCTCAACAACTGGTACATCCGCCGCTCGCGCCGGCGCTTCTGGAGGTCTGGGGCCGATGCCGACAAGAAGGCGGCTTACGAGACCCTGAACCGCGTGCTCAGGCGGATCGCCCTGGCCTCGGCGCCCTTCATGCCCTTCATCTCCGAGGCCATCTGGCGCAACCTGCGCCGGTCGGACGAGCCGGAGTCGGTCCACCTGTGCGACTATCCCGCCAGCGATCCGGCCTACCGCGACGAGGAGCTGGAGGCCAAGATGGCCGCCGTGCAGCGGGCCGTGGCCCTGGGCCGGGCCCTGCGCGTCCAGCACAACCTCAAGGTGCGCCAGCCCCTGGCGGCCGTGCACCTGGTGACCCGCGACCCGCGCGAGCGGGCTGTCCTCATGGAGATGGAGGAGATCATCCAGGAGGAGCTCAACGTGAAGGCGGTGGTCTTCCGCGACAACGAGGAAGACCTGGTGGAGTACCGGGCCAAGCCGGATTTCCGCGTCTTGGGCAAGGAGCTCGGGAAGGACATGCGGGCGGCCCAGGAGCGCATCGCGGCCCTGTCCCAGTCCGAGGTGGCCGGTCTCCTCGACGGCGCCACCCTATCCATCGACTTGGGCGGGCGCATGCTAGACCTGACCCGGGACAAGGTGGAGATACAGCGGGTGGAGAAGGCCAGCCTCAAGGTGATCAACGAGGGATCCCTGACCGTGGCCCTGGACGCCGAGATCAGCCAGGCCCTGCGACAGGAGGGCGACGCCCGTGACTTGGTGCGCGGGGTTCAGGGACTGCGCAAGGACTCGGGCCTGGAGGTGACCGATCGGATCCGCCTCCGCGTGCATGGATCGGAGAGGCTCAAGGAGGCCTACGATGCCTTCCGGGACATGATCGCCTCGGAGACCCTGGCGGTGGAGCTGACCTGGGGCGAGGGCCCGTCGGCCCGGAGGGTGGAGGCCGACGAGGAGGCCTGGCTGGTCTCCCTGGAGAAGGCATGATGGCGAGGCGCGCGTGAAGCCTGCCCTCCTGGTGATCGACATGCAGGCGCGCTTCCGCGAGGGCGTCACGGCCGACAAGGCCCTTTCATGGGACGACGCCGTCGGGGCCATCAACGCCGCCATCGGGCTCTTCGCCGCCAAGGGCCTGCCGGTGATCTGCGTCGAGCACGTGGATCCGGGCACGGGACTCGTGCCTGGGGCGGCCGGCTTCGACACCGACCCGCGCATCCTCCTTCCCGCCGGGACCCCGCGCATCCACAAGGAATTCGGCTCGGCCTTCGCCGGCACGGGCCTGGCCGGCATCCTACGCGGCCTGGGCGCGGACGCGGTTGTGGTCTCGGGTTACTGCGCCGAGTGGTGCGTCCTTTCCAGCCTGCGGGGGGCCGAGCCGGAGGGCTTCAAGGCCATGGCCCTGGCGGACGGGATAGCCTCGGGACATCCAGCCCGCATTCCCTTCGTCCTGGAGATCAGTGAGTCGATCAGCTCGGGCGCCTTGGAAGCCTGCCTGGGCTAGACCCACTCAGACTTTCCGCGCGCGGGTATACTCGAAGAAGAGGCTGTCCTCCTTGAGCATGTGGCCCAGGACGACCCTGTCCACCAGGAAGTCGAAGTAGATGGCCGGCCCGCCATGAACTGAGGCCTGGTCGCGCCCGAGGGCTTCGGCCTGGCCGAGGAGCTCGGCGTGCAGGGCGGCGTGCTTGTCCAGACCGGGATAGCCCAGGTCCCGCAGGATGGCTTCCTCGTGGACGAAGTGGCGGCGGGTCTCCCCCAGGAGCTCGGCCAGGCCGGCTGAGAGCTCCCCGGGCGGTGCCAGGGACAGGCTGGCGTTGATGAGATCCCTGGCCATGGAGATGATGAGTCGGTGCTCGGCGTCTATGGCGGGGTCGCCCGATGACCATTCGGCTCGCCACTCCAGGCGCAGGCTGGCCGCGGGCAGGGCCGCCGCCCCCTCGGCCGCGAC
>CAYYCP010000142.1:0-4270 GCA_964470375.1 uncultured Spirochaetales bacterium | reverse complement strand
GATGAAAAACAACCCGCTACGTGGGGTACGCCTTCGGCGAATCCCACCGCCGGCAATCCCTCGATAATTGAATGCCGCGATGGCGGGGCCTGTCTACGGAAAGCCTGCTCCGGCAAGAGTGTCGAGTACGACAATTGCCTCCGCGCGCTTTCCGTAGACACCCGCCGCCATACTCGAATCATCGATGGATTGCCGGCTGCGGTGTTGATCTCGTAGGGCTGGAAGGGCGTGAGGGGAAAGAGCGCCTGCCCTTTCCCCCACAAGAGCTTTATTGCTCTTGATGTAATTTATCCTTCCCCCTATCCCGGGTGCGGCATGGCGGGCTCCGATTTTTCCGTCCAGGATCCGTGCGAGGGCCGTCTTCAAATTCTTCTGGATGCTAGATTTTCTATCAGGCGTGGGCATTGCCGGCCGCGGAAGTCGGAGTCAGCGCGAAACGGCCTATTCCATCTCCTCGCGATCCCTGATGGCCCGGCCGTGCCCGCGAAGCCTCCTCCGCGGCGCGGCCGTATTGGCCGACACGGGAGCCTGCTGAGGGTACTGGGCGGACGGATGGGGCAGGGGGATCTCGATGGCGCTGGCCCTGACCCCGTCGAAGAGCATAAGGCGCCAGCCCTCCTGCATGATGTTGGCTTTCTTCTCGGGCGACAGGATGGTGCCTATCCCGAGCGTTTCCACCACCTTCTTGACCCGCAATATCTGGTTGTAGATGTTGAGGTAGGCCGAGCAGGCGGTGGCCTTATAGCCCCGGCTGCGGCAGAGGACGCAGTCGGGCGGGACTCCGCCGCCGGCGCCGTCGCGCAGTTCGGCGCAGACGATGCTCTCGCCGCGCCGCCTCGTGAAGGAGTGCAGGATGGCCATCTCGCGCTTGCCCAGGAGGCCGGACATGTCGCGCCCATCCATCGATAAACTCTCCGGCCCCACCCTTACCCGTACCAGGAGGAGCTCGCGCAGCATCAGGATAATGCGGAATTCGAAGCCGATGAAGCCCAGCATGCAGATATTGGCGCCCACGATCAGCTCGACCCATTCGGCCTTGCGAGTGACGATGGAAGAGGCCAGGATGAGGCTCCACTCCACGGCGAAGGCGCTGGCCAGGACGGAGACCCAGGTGATCCTGCGCACGGATTCCGGCTCCATGGCCTTGCGGCTGATGAAGGGCAGCTTGAGAATGCATGTCAGGAAAATGGCGCAAACGTCGCCGTACACACAGCGGATGAAGTCCGAATGCACGAGCACGGTGGATAGGATGGAGGAGAGGAGAAAGCCAAAGCCCATGGCCGTCCCCCAGGCCATGTAAGCCTTTTTCCCGCGCGAGAGAAGGGCCGGGATGGCCAGGCAGGCGCGCAGGGGCACAAGGGCAAGGACCAGGGGCAGGGGATCGATCCGCGGGGGGACCTCCCCGGGGGGCCTGGCCAGGCCGATCACTAGGCCGAAGAAGGCGTAGACGCTGGAAACGAAAATCCCGAAGGCCGCCAGGAAGAGGACGCTGTCGGTGATGCCGCGGGTAGGCCATCGGGCTTCCCCTGGAAGCTGATCCTCTTGCACGCTGTTCGCCTCGGCCAGATGATACCAGACCGCGGGCCGGGGCGCAATCGTCGCCCAACGGTGAAGGCCTCGAAAAGCGCGGCAGGCGGTCCAAATCGGGATGCACCTGGCGAACTCGGCCTTATCAGTAGAGCCTCACGCGCCTGCCGGCCTATCCTGGCGAGGCAATAGGGCGGCGGGTGTCTCCGGAAAGTCTGGGGCGGTGAAAGTCTTACGCGATGTTCTTGCCCGAACTCGATCACCGTAGACAGGCCCTGCCATGCAATTTTCGATATTTCTCCTAATCTGCCCGTTTCACGCTTACGCGCTATACTATTGGCGGGAGGATCGATATGGAACTGGTGCGCGATCCGCGCCTCATAGGGGACGATGGCCTGCCCCTCTTCGGGCTGCATTCGGGGCCGATAGAGATCTTCAACATCGACGAGCTCAGGCAGCGCGGGCGCGAGAAATCGTCCAAGGCGCGCACCGAGCTCATCAAGGACTTCCAGCTCAAGCGCTGGCTCTACCTGGGGGTCTGCGATCGCGATATCGTCTTCGGCGCGGCCATCGTGCACCTGGGCTACCTGAGCAACGTCTTCGCCTACGCCTTCGAGCGCGGGAACGGGAAGCTCACGGAATTCGGCGCTAACCAGCCCCTGGCGGCCCATACGGAATTCACCGGCTCCTTCATGGATGGGACCGCACGCTTTCAGGCCGGCGGGGCCGATATCCGCATGCGCTGCGAGGCCGGGAGCATCGGCTTGCTAGCCAACGTGGAGGGGCGCCTGGAGGCGGAGCTTGAGTTCACCGGCATCGGCGCGGGCCTGTCCCTGGTGACCCGGGTGGGCCTGGAGCGCTTCAACTACACCACCAAGGAGGCCGGCCTGGCGGTGAGGGGGCGGATCCGCGCGGCGGGGCGGGAATATGCTCTGGAAGGGGATGCCCCGCGCGGCATAGCCGATTACACCTATGGTTACCTGGCCCGCTACACCTTCTGGAACTGGGCCGCCGGAGCGGGCCTTGCGGCGGACGGGACGCGCATCGGCTTCAACCTCTCGCAGGGCGTCAATGAGACCGGCTTCACCGAGAACGCCTTCTGGGCCGATGGCGCCATGGTCAAGGCCGACCTGGCGGATTTCCGCTACGACGACCTGGACCCGCTGAAGCCCTGGCGCGTGCGCACGGCCGACGGCAAGGTCGACCTGAGCTTCAAGCCCGAGGGCCAGCGCACCTCACGCGTCAACCTCGGCATCATCTCCAGTCGCTTCCGCCAGCCCTTCGGCTCCTACTCGGGCCGGCTCACGGACGGCCGACGGACCTGGGAATTGGGTGATGTCTCAGGCTTCGTCGAGGAGCACGAGTCCACTTGGTAGGGGCCTAGGCCGCCTTGGCGGCTGCCTCGACGGCCGCTGAAGCGGCCGCGTCAGCGTCCCCCGCCGGCAAGGTAGTCACTGATGGCCTCGTAGACCGTCTTGTCCTCGCCCAGGGTGATGGGGTCGTCAAGGCCGAGGCTCTTCTCCGGGTAGGTCTCCATGGCCTTGAGGACGTAGAGTCCGGTGGGCGTGCCGAAGCAGATGGATATCTCGCCCTTCTTGAGGGACAGGGCCCTGACCAGGAAGGTATAACCGAAGAGCGCCAGGAACTCGTCTGTCTTGGCGTAGTAGTACTCGGGCGTGGCCACGTAGCCGCAGCCGGGTTCCTTGGCCGCCTCCACCAAGGCCTCGAAGGCCCCCGGTCCGGCCACGGCCCTGGCCCGCAGCTCCTCGGCGAAGACGTTCAGGCGCCCGCGCTCCTCCTCGCTCTTGCCGCGGGTGTCTACGAAGAGGATGGCAAGCTTCACGGCCTCGGGCCGCCTGAAGGTGGCGTAGTGCTCCTTGAGGAAGGCGGCGGCCTCCTCGCGGCTGACCTGGCGGGGCTTGTCCTGGGCCGCTGCTCCGGCGGCGGCGATCAGGATACATGAAATGACGAGGATCTTCTTCATGGGCGCGCCTCCTCCGGCGCTGCGGATAAGCATAATACGTCCGGAATAAGGATGCCAATCCTCGGGCTGGGCTTGGCGAATGGAGGAAGTAGCACTACAATGCTTGCCAGGGGGGCAATAAAATGGGAATGAGAAAAGGCCTGGCGTCCCTCACGCTCCTGCTCTTCGCGGCCCTACCCTGCCTGGGGCAGACTTCGCCCGGGGCATCATCCGGCTCGGTCCAGTCCTGGGCCTGGGGCCTGGATGCATCCATAGAGATGGGCGGGATGTTCATCCTGGACAGTTCCGGCTTCGACGCCATGGCCCGGGACGGCTACGGCTCGATAGGGCGGGAAAGCATCACCGCCCTCTTCACCCTTGGGGCCGTCCTGAGCCGCCCGAGGATCATCGACCTCTGCCTGAATCTCTCCTATCTGGGCGGTGGGTCATTCATCTGGTCCGAAATGTTCGGGCATCCAGAATGGGAATTCTCCCTTTACGGCGATTCCCTCGGTATCCAGCTTGAGGTCCACCCCACCCTGGCCTTTTTGCGCGGCATCGAGCCCTTCGCCGGAGCGGGTTGGTCCCTCACCAACGGCTTGGTGGACGAAGTGGGGGACGGTTTCGTGCGCGGATGGGGGCCCTATGTCATGGGGGGCTTAGAGCTGTTCAGCGATTTCGGCCTGAAGAGAACATTCCTGGATCGCTCAGGCGGCACGTTTTTAGGCCTCAGGGCTTCGGTCTACTACCGCTTCCCCTACGCCTACAGCTTCAAGGTCG
>CAYYCP010000141.1:0-4271 GCA_964470375.1 uncultured Spirochaetales bacterium | reverse complement strand
CGGCCATCTCGCTGGCCAACCTCTGCCTGGCTCGGCGTCTTCCCGCAAGGGGCGCCCCGGCCTGAAGCCCTAAGCGCGGCCACCGGGCTGCGCCCTGGAGCCATGCCAGTCGGAAAGGATCCTCAGATCAAAAAATGCAGGGCTGCCTCGCGCGCGTTTTTTGTGCCCGCACTTGTTCACCCGGCCGCGCGCTTCTCCAGGCCCACCAGCCCGGCCAGCTTCTGTATTGTCCTTCCCTTGACCAGCCATGATATGGCGAAGCAGAGGAGGATAGCCGATTCGAGGAAGAAGGTCATCCCGGGTATGTCAATGTATTTGCGAAGGATGAAGTTGTAGACCGGAATCAGTGCCAGGATGACGAGCATCAGGATCCCGCATGTACGATAAACCGCATTGCGCCTGCGCTTGCCCCGGGTGAGGCTGGTCGCATCCGCCCCCGGCCTGGTGCGGGTGAAGAGGAAGAGGGACATGGAAGAGATGACCAGGAAGAAGCAGGCGGCTGAGATGTAATGCATGGCGCCGATGATCGCGTTCGTATTGATGGGAGGGATGAAGCATGGCGGGATGTCCCAAGCATAGGTAGTGGGGCAGAAGGCTACGCCTAGGGCGAAGAGGGCCGCCAGTTTGCTGGCCACGGCGTCTATGGTTTCATAGCCGTTGTAGGCGAAGAGGAAGAATGCCACCGAGCAGAGCACGCCCACGAAAAGGTTGCGCATGTTGGTGTAGTAGTAGGCGCTTATGGAGTCCTGGATGGTTTTGCAGCCTCCCGGGAGGAGATTGCCCAGGTACAGCGCCAGGGGTAGGAAAAGGGCGAAGGAGCCGGCCAGGGTCCATAGGGTATGCACCGAGATCATGGACGGAGTTTTTCTATCGGGATGGAAATTGAAGAGGGTCATGGATCCTCCTTGTGGCGGAGATGTAGGGGAGGGGCTTAGCTTCGGGGCCGGCCTACTAGGTTTACTTCTTCCTGAAGGCTATGGCGATGAAGGAGCCGCCGATGGCTATGAAGGCCCCCCGATGGCCAGGAAGGTGGACGATGAGCGGTCGCCCGTGAAGTGGGCGATGATCATGGCGCAGCCGGCGACAGCGAAGGCGATGGCCGCCACGAGAAATCCGATTTTCCTTTTTTCCACAGTATCCTCCTCAGGCCGCTGCGGGCGGCCGAGGAATCTTCATTCTGATCCATTATTTTGTCAAGGACAATTTTCTTTAGCGGGAGCGCAAGGGGACAAAAAAGCCCTCGCGCTCCGAGGCGCGGGGGCCTTCCGCCTCGCCCGTGGGGCGCGACGGGATGGGAGGGCGGACCCGTACGGGATCCGCGGTCGGGGGCTCAGCGCCAGCCGTAGCCGCCCATGCCGCGGCCCATGCCCCGCCCGGTGTTCCCAGCCGAGGGACCGAAGGCGCCACGGCCGCGCATGCCCTGGCCGAGGGTAGAGAGGTCGTAGTCCTTACCCCCCAGGCTCAGCTTGGTGACCTGGAAGTTGACGTAATTCGGGGCCTGGGGCAGGGGGTACTCATAGCCCTCCAGCTTGACCTGGGCGCCCTCCTTGAGGCCGTCGACGAAGCCGTAGAGCCTGCCGGGGATGTGGACGTAGTAGGTCTTGTCCTTGGACTGGATCCCGATCATGCCGTTGATCAGGGTCAGCTTGCCCTCCAGCTTGGTGATCTGGGCGGTTCCGGCGGCTTGGGTGCCTTGGGCGAAGAAAGGCTGGGCAGTTACCGCGGCCGCGGCCAGGGCGAAGACAGCGAGAATCAGGAACGTGCGCTTCATGGAATTCTCCTTGGAAGCAAGATGCCCGGTCCATGACCGGGTCGGTCTCGGGCCGCCGCATCATCGCGCGGCCGTCAGCCTTGCACGCCTAAATATGATTTGGCCGGATGAAGGGGCGGGGTACCGCGGGTAAAGATCAGGTAAAGGAGATGATGAAGCTCGTCAGGCCGGAGGCGGGGTCGCTGGAGGCCTTGATTTCGGCTCCATGGGCCTGGGCGATGGCCCTGGCTATGGTCAGTCCCAGCCCGGAGCCCTCGGCCGAGCGGGAAGGATCCGAACGGAAGGAGCGGTCGAAAACGCGCGGAAGGACTGCGGGATCGATGAAGCCTTCGTTCTCCACGGAGATGAAGGCCCGTCCATCGGGGCCGCGCCCGCAGGCGAGGCGGACCGGACCGCTTGCCCGGCCGTAGCGCAGGGCGTTGTCCACCAGGTTGGCTATGGCCCGCTCGAGGAGGGCCGGGTCGGCCTCCAGCTCGGTTTCCGCGCCTGATACCGATATGGTGGAGCCGCGCTCCGCGGCCATGGGGGCGAAGCGTGCCTGCGCCTCGCGGAGGAGGTCTAGGGCGGATAGTGGCCGGCGCTCCGGGCGGAAGCCCGGGCTCTCAAGACGGGTCAGGAGGGAGAAAGCCTGCACCAAGGACTCAAGGCGGCCCAGCTCGCCCTGGATCAGGGCCAGGCGCCGCGCGTCAGGGGCGAAAACCCCGTCCGCCATGCCCTCCACCTGGCCCTTGAGGGCCGCTAGGGGGCTGCGCAGATCGTGGGCTATGTCGGCGGCCCACTGACGCCTGAGTTCCTCCTCATGGGCCAGGGCGCCTTGGAGAGACTCGGCCGCCCGGCCTATTCGATCCAACTCGGATACGCTGAGGACCGGGGCCTTCAGGTCCCGCCTGCCGGAGCGCATGGCTTCCAGGGTCTCCGCCAGCTGCCCGGCCTGGCGACCCAGGGGGCGGGCGAAGAGGTAAGCGAGCAGGGCCCCCACCAGAGCGGCGGCCGCCAGGCCCCAGACCATGCCCAGTCTGACCGTGGCCAAGAGGATGCGGTTGGACTCGCGCGTGTCGAAGGGAGGAACATAGGCGCTGTAACGGAAGGCTCGACGCCCGTCGGGAAAGGCGACCTCGCGCCAGGGACCGGAGTCCATGATGCGCCGGATGAATGAGCGTCCGGCGCCCATGCGCATCTCGCCCGCGCTCATGGCTTGGCGGTAGAAATAGAGTGCCCGGCCCTCCGCATCCAGTACCAGGACCCAATCTGGATCGGCCGGCATGCCCTCCAAGGCCTCGCGGACATCGGATTCCCCGAATGGAGCCGATGTCCCTTGCGCGGCGCCCGCCCTCTCGTCGGCTAGGGTCGTGAGGCGCTGGCGTATGAAGGCATCCAGGTTGCGATTCTCGCGTTCGGCCCAGGAGGCCAGGATGCCCGTGGACCCCAGGGCCATGATCAGGCCCAGGACGAGGGCGAAGGCTGCCAGGGCCCCGAAAACCAGGCCCATGGTCCTGAAGAGGAGGCTTCTCACGGGGCCGACCCTTCCTTCTGCCCGGCGGCCTCAGGCTTCCCGGAGAATTTGTAGCCGAAGCCGCGGACTGTCTCTATCCAGCTATCAGTGCCCAGCTTGGCCCTGAGGTTCTTAAGATGGGTGATGACTGTGCGCTCAGAGCCGTCGTGGCTGTAGTCCAGGCATTCGCCCAGGATCCTCTCCTTGGAGACGACACGGCCGGGGCGCTCGGCCAGGTAGGATAGTATTTTCCATTCCACGGCCGTAAGCTTGAGGGGGCGGCCGTCATGGTAGGCCTCATGGGCGAGGGGATCCAGATCGAGGCGATGGCCTTCCGCGCTCCAGCACCTGCGCCCCTCGGCCGGGGCCTGCCGGTCCTGTCCCTCGATGCGGCGCAAAATGGCCTGGACACGCAGGACAAGCTCGCGCGGGGAGAAAGGCTTGACGACATAGTCTTCGGCCCCCAGCTCGAAGCCGGTGACCCGATCGCTCTCGGCCTCCCGGGCGGTCAGGAAAAGGAAGGCTGCATCGGGCTGGATCTCGCGGATGCGCTTAGCCAGCGAAAAACCGTTGCCGTCAGGGAGCATGACGTCCAGGATGAAGAGGCGGGGGCGCTTGAATGCGAGGAATTCGGTCACCCCTGAGGCGCCCGAGAATTCAGCGACCTCAAATCCCGCCAGTTCCAGGTAACTTTTGACAGTCTCGCGTATGGCGGCGTTGTCCTCGACAAGGCAGATCATAGGTGAAATATCGCTCCGGCGGGTCTCCCCGTGCAATGGCCGGGTACGCCCGACAAGGTGGTATTTACCCAATCTTTATCGGCCCAGGGGGCTTGCGTTGATGCTTGTCAGGGGCTGCCTGGCTGGCGGGGCTTGGTGGGATTCCTCGGGGCGGATCCCCCTGATCTCGATCTTCCCGGGAGGGGCAGCTTGATCCCGGGTCCGGATCCCTTTCGGGGGAAGCAGCCCCCGTCCTCCGGCTTGGGGAAGTCGCCCTCCAGGTCGGGGC
>CAYYCP010000140.1:0-4279 GCA_964470375.1 uncultured Spirochaetales bacterium | reverse complement strand
AGGCCCGTTGGCCCTTGAGCAAGGGCACCCACGGCTTCGAGGCCCGCTTTCCCAACGCCTTTGTGGTCAGCCCGGGCGTCAGTGTCACCGTGCTGGGCCTGTAGGGGAGCTCGGCCTTGAAGGCGCGCGAGGCTTCGGTATAGTATCCTCCCATGTACGACCCCGTCGATCCTAAAGCGAGCTTCCCCGATGTGGAGGAAGGCATCCTGGCCTTCTGGAACGAGACCGACGCCTTCAAGAAATCCATCGCCCTCCGCGAGGGCTATCCCGAATTCGTCTTTTACGACGGCCCCCCCTTCGCCACCGGGTTGCCCCACTTCGGGCACTTCGTGCCCGGCTACATAAAGGACATCATACCCCGCTACAAGACCATGAAGGGTTTCCAGGTTCACCGGCGCTTCGGCTGGGACTGCCACGGCCTGCCCGTGGAGAACCTGATAGAGAAGGAGCTGGGGCTCAACTCCAAGACCGACATCGAGCGCTACGGGATAGCGGAATTCAACGAGGCCTGCCGGGCATCCGTCCTGCGCTACGTCAAGGAATGGCGGGCCGTCATGACCCGGGCCGGCCGCTGGGTGGACTTCGACGACGACTACAAGACCATGGACCCCGACTACATGGAGTCCATCTGGTGGGTGATGAAGGCCCTCTGGGACAAGGGACTCGTCTACGAGGGCTCCTACATCCTGCCCTACTGCCCGCGCTGCTCCACGGTCCTCTCCAACCACGAGCTCACCATGGGCGGCTACAAGGACGTCCACGATCCCGCCATCACGGTGAAGTTCAAGGCCGCCTCGGGCAGCCCCGCCAGGCCGGGCATCGCCGACGGCAGGACCTACTTCCTGGCCTGGACCACGACCCCCTGGACCCTCCCGTCCAACCTGGCCCTGGCCGTCGGGCCCGACATCGACTATGTCTGCGTCCGCGACGGAGCGGAAGCCTACGTGATGGCCGAAGCCCGCCTGGGCGCCTACTACAAGGATACCGCGGCCCTGGACATCGCCTGGAGGGCCAAGGGCAGGGACCTGGAGGGGGCCGCATACGAGCCCCTCTTCCCCTACTTCGCCCCTCTCGCGGCCCAGGGCGCCTTCCGCCTCCACGCAGGCGACTACGTGAGCACCGAGGACGGCACCGGCATCGTCCACACCGCCCCCGGCTTCGGCGAGGACGATTACCGCCTCCTCAAGGGGACGGGCCTGCCCGCGGCCTGCCCGGTGGACGCGGAGTGCAAGTTCACCGAGGAGGTGGGCGATTACCGCGGGCGCTTCGTCAAGGACTGCGACAAGGACATCATGGACAGGCTCAAGGCGGAGGGCAAGCTGGTCAAGCGCGACCAGATCCTCCACGCCTATCCCTTCTGCTGGCGCTGCGACAGCCCCCTCATCTACCGGGCCGTGGGCTCCTGGTTCGTGAAGGTGGAGGGCCGGGTCAAGGAATCCATGATCAGGGCGAATTCCTCCATCTATTGGATGCCCGAGCACATCAAGAAGGGGCGCTTCGGGAAGTGGCTGGAGGGCGCCCGCGACTGGGCCATCTCCCGCAACCGCTACTGGGGCAACCCCCTGCCCATCTGGAGATGCGAGTGCGGGGCCAAGCTCTGCGTGGGCAGCAGGGCCGAACTCGAGGAGCTCTCCGGGAAGAAAGTCACCGACCTCCACAAGCACTTCGTGGACGAGATCGAGATCCCCTGCGCCTGCGGCAAGCGGATGCGGCGCATACCCGAGGTCCTGGACTGCTGGTTCGAGTCCGGGGCCATGCCCTACGCGCAGAACCATTACCCCTTCGAGAACAAGAAGCACTTTGAGGAGCACTATCCCGCGGACTTCATCGCCGAGGGCCAGGACCAGACCCGGGGCTGGTTCTACACCCTGACCGTCCTGGCCGCGGCCCTGTTCGATAAGCCCGCCTTCCGCAGCTGTGTGGTGAACGGCATGGTCCTGGCGGCGGACGGGAAGAAGATGTCCAAGAGCCTCCGCAACTACACCGACCCCATGGACATCATCGACAAGTACGGCGCCGACGCCCTGCGCCTGGTGCTGGTCGGTTCCGCCGTCATGAAGGCCGACGACCTCAAGTTCACCGACGAGGGAGTCAAGGACGTCCTCAAGGGCATCCTCATCCCCCTCTGGAACGCCTACTCCTTCTACGTGACATACGCCAACATCGACGGGGCCGAGCCCGGAGAGGCCCCGGCCGGGGCCTCCAACCCCCTGGACCGCTGGATCCTGTCCGTCCTCGAGCGGGTCATCGCCTCGGTGGAAGCCGGGCTGGAGGCCTACGACCTGTCCTCCGCCCTCACCCCCATCGTCTCCTTCATCGACCTCCTCAACAACTGGTACATCCGCCGCTCGCGCCGGCGATTCTGGAGGTCCGGGGCCGATGCCGACAAGAAGGCGGCTTACGAGACCCTGAACCGCGTGCTCAGGCGGATCGCCCTGGCCTCGGCGCCCTTCATGCCCTTCATCTCCGAGGCCATCTGGCGCAACCTGCGCCGGTCGGACGAGCCGGAGTCGGTCCACCTGTGCGACTATCCCGCCAGCGATCCGGCCTACCGCGACGAGGAGCTGGAGGCCAAGATGGCCGCCGTGCAGCGGGCCGTGGCCCTGGGCCGGGCCCTGCGCGTCCAGCACAACCTCAAGGTGCGCCAGCCCCTGGCGGCCGTGCACCTGGTGACCCGCGACCCGCGCGAGCGGGCTGTCCTCATGGAGATGGAGGAGATCATCCAGGAGGAGCTCAACGTGAAGGCGGTGGTCTTCCGCGACAACGAGGAAGACCTGGTGGAGTACCGGGCCAAGCCGGATTTCCGCGTCCTGGGCAAGGATCTCGGGAAGGACATGCGGGCGGCCCAGGCGCGCATCGCGGCCCTGTCCCAGTCCGAGGTGGCCGGCCTCCTCGACGGCGCCACCCTATCCATCGACCTGGGCGGGCGCATGCTGGATCTGACCCGGGACAAGGTGGAGATACAGCGGGTGGAGAAGGCCAGCCTCAGGGTGATGAACGAGGGATCCCTGACCGTGGCCCTGGACGCCGAAATCAGCCAGGCCCTGCGACAGGAGGGCGACGCCCGTGACCTGGTGCGCGGGGTCCAGGGACTGCGCAAGGACTCAGGCCTGGAGGTGACCGATCGGATCCGCCTCCGCGTGCATGGCTCGGAGAGGCTCAAGGAGGCCTATGAGGCCTTCCGGGACATGATCGCCTCGGAGACCCTGGCGGTAGAGCTGACCTGGGGCGAGGGCCCGTCGGCCCGGAGGGTGGAGGCCGACGAGGAGGCCTGGCTGGTCTCCCTGGAGAAGGCTTGAAGGAGGTGCGGGCATGAAACCGGCCCTGCTCGTGATCGACATGCAGGCGCGCTTCCGCGAGGGCGCCCCGGCCGACAAGGCCCGTTCCTGGGACGACGCCGTGGAGGCCATCAACGCCATCATCGGGCTCTTCGCCGCCAAGGGCCTGCCGGTGATCTGCGTCGAGCACGTGGACCCGGAAACGGGACTCGTGCCCGGGGCGGCCGGCTTCGACACCGACCCGCGCATCCGCCTCCCGGCCGGAACCCCGCGCGTCCACAAGGAATTCGGCTCGGCCTTCGCCGGCACGGGACTGGCCGGCATTCTGCGCGGCCTGGGCGTGGACGCGGTGGTGGCCTCGGGCTACTGCGCCGAGTGGTGCGTCCTGTCCACCCTCCGCGGGGCCGAGCCCGAGGGCTTCAAGGCCATGGCCCTGGCGGACGGGATAGCCTCGGGCCATCCGGCCCGCATCCCCTTCGTCCTGGAGATCAGCGAGTCGATAAGCTCGGGCGCCTTGGAAGCCTGCCTGGGCCGCTGATGCATCAGCAGGAGGCTCAGCCGGGCTTCCCGCGCGCGCGGGTATACTCGAAGAAGAGGCTGTCCTCCTTGAGCATGTGGCCCAGGACGACCCTGTCCACCAGGAAGTCGAAGTAGATGGCCGGCCCGCCATCCGCGGAGGCTTGGTCGCGTCCGAGGGCCTCGGCCTGGCCGAGGAGCTCGGCGTGCAGGGCGGCGTGTTTGTCCAGGCCGGGATAGCCCAGATCCCGCAGGATGGTTTCCTCGTGGACGAAGTGGCGGCGGGTCTCCCCCAGGAGCTCGGCCAGGCCGGCCGAGAGCTCCGCGGGCGGTGCCAGGGACAGGCTGGCGTTGATGAGGTCCCGGGCCATGGAGATGATGAGGCGGTGCTCGGCGTCTATGGCGGGATCGCCCGATGACCATTCGGCCTGCCACTCCAGGCGCAGGCTGGCCGCGGGCAGGGCCGCCGCCCCCTCGGCCGCGAC
>CAYYCP010000139.1:0-4347 GCA_964470375.1 uncultured Spirochaetales bacterium | reverse complement strand
GGCTATGGAAAGGACGATGCCGAGAGGTATCGTCCTTTTTCTTTGCCCAATGAGCCCTCACGCCATTAAGGCGCTCGGGCTTCTGGGCCGGCTATGGAAAGGACGATGCCGAGAGGTATCGTCCTTTTTCTTTGCCCAATGAGCTCTCGCGCCATAAAGGCGCTCGGGCTTCTGGGTCAGCGTTCTCCGAAAAGGGGTCTGAGCTTTTCCACCGCCAGGCGCAGTTCGTCGGAGGGCGATTGCACGCCTTCACAGCGATTCTCTTCGAGCGAGGCCGCGGCGGCCTTCCACAGCGCGGCTATGTCGTCGCGCCACGCGAAGAGCATGACCCCGAGGTTCTGGCGAGCGCTGTTCCGAGCGCTCATGCGAGGATCGCGCTGGATCTTCTCCGAAAGCTCATCGTACAGGCTGATCAAAGCCGGTATCCAAAAGGAAGTGCGTTACGACTCATTCGATCTGCTCGGCCAGGCGCTCGGCTTCAGCCTTGGCCCGCTGCAGGCGTGCGAGTTCCGCGTTGGCGCGGCGATCTGAGGTGGCGCTGGCTACCTGCTTAGCCATAGAGACGGCCAGGTCCAGCTTGCCCAGAACCTCATACATGATGGCGGCGTTCACGCCGGCGGCGACGTTGGCGCTGCCCTCCCAGACTTCCAGGTAGACCTTCAGGGCTTTTTCGTAGGAGCCGTTCTTCACGAGCGCATCGGCGAACTCCATGTTGCCGTCCTTAGCCTTGTCCTTCATCAGGCTGCGCGATTCGGTGACCATGTAGGGGGCAAGCTGGCGGGCTATCTGGCCGGCCCAACCCTCCACGATGGCGCGGCCTTGGTCTTCCTGGGAGATTGCTTTCTTCCAGTTCTTTTCGGCCAGCTCCTGGATCTGGCGGCCTGCGAAGCTTCGGGTGGCAAGGATTCTGCCGTTCTTCGCGCTGATGACACGGTATTCCATCGAGACACTGTCCTCTATCACCAGGTAATTGACCGGCACGACGGTCTTGGCGCCGCTGTCCTTGTCCTTGATTGTCTCTTGGCGGATCTCATACTCCTGAGAGCGCTCCATGTCCACGATGCGGCCGGTGACGATGGCCTGGACTCCGGAGCTCTTGCCGATGGCGATGGCGTCGGCCCCGGCCGCCTTCCCGCCCATGGCGGCCAGCACGCTGTCTGAGTCTCGCACGTCGAAGTAATCCGTGTCGCGCAGGGCCTGGATGAGGAGGCGTGTGAAATAGTCGGCCAACTTCTCCTGGGGCGTGCCCTTCTTGACGTTTTCCTGATTCGTGAGGGCGAGGTAGAGGATGCCCAAGGGGTCGGAGGCCCGCTCCTCGCGGGGATAGTCGAAGTCCAGCACGGCGATGATCTTGGCGTCTGACATGTCTATCTCCGCGGGTTTCATCACCCGCAGGGGGACGGATGTGGCGCAGGACGTTGCTAGGCCGGCGCATGCCAGGGCCACGGAAGCGGCGAGCGCGATGGGTCGAGACTTCATGGGATCCTCCTTGAGCGTTACCAGTATATCACGCATATATCGCGTCACCCTTCAGGGGCTTGCGAAGGGGCTGAGCCCGGGGGTAATATCCCCGTCTACATTTTTCCGCTCCGTCCGCGGGGCGGGCTCCGGCTCCGCGGGGGCCGTTCCCGCCTTTCTCTCCGGCCCGTGGAGATGAACGATGATCCGCGTCCGCGACCTCAAGAAGAGCTATATGGTTAAGCGCCGTTCGGGCGGGGCCCTGGCCGCCCTGGCCTCCCTCTTCAGGCCGCGCTACGATAGAGTGCAGGCCCTGGACGGGATCAGCTTCGACGTGGCCCCCGGCGAGATCGTGGGCTACATCGGGCCGAACGGGGCCGGCAAGTCCACCACCATCAAGCTCCTCTGCGGCATCATCAGGCCGGACTCCGGGACCTGCCTGGTGAACGGGCGCGTGCCCTGGGAGGAGCGCAAGGCCCACGTGGCCCGCATAGGAGCGGTCTTCGGGCAGAGGTCCCAGCTCTGGTGGGACGTGCCGGTGGCCGACTCCTTCCTCCTACTGCGCGACATTTACGGCATGGGCCGCGATGACTACCGGGCTTCCCTGGAGGAGCTGACCGAGGCCATGGGCATTGGCGCCTGCATGTCCATGGCTGCGCGCCAGCTGAGCCTTGGCATGCGCATGCGCTGCGAGCTGGCCGCAAGCCTCCTCCACCGCCCCGACATCCTCTTCCTGGACGAGCCCACCATAGGCCTTGACGCACCCTCCAAGCTGGCGGCCCGGGCCTTCATAGAGCGCATGAACCGCCAGCGCGGCACCACGGTCATCCTGACCACCCATGATGTCCACGACATCGAGGCCCTGGCCGGGCGGGTTATCCTGATAGGCCACGGGCGCATTCTCCACGACGGACCCTTCGAGTCCCTGACGGCCGGCCGGGGTGGGGGATCCCTGGAAGCGGCGGTGGCCGAGGCCTATGGGGAGCTGGGCATCTCATGAGCGCTGTCCTGGGGCTCTTCCGCATGCGCTTCGCCCGCGGCTTGTCCTACCGCTCGGCCGCCCTGGCCGGGATAGCCACCCAGTTCTTCTTCGGCCTTGTCTTCATCTCGGTCTTCCAGGCCTTCAGCCGGGAGTCGGCCTCCCCCCCCTTGTCGGATGCGCAAATCTCAACTTACATCTGGCTCCAGCAGGCCTTCCTGGCCCTATCGGCGGTGTGGATCCGCGACGGGGGCCTGATAGACCTGATCCAGCGCGGGGACGCGGCCTACGAGCTATGCCGGCCCCTGGATGTCTACGCCTTCTGGTTCTCCCGCACGGCCGCCCAGCGCGCCTCCGCCGCGGCCCTGCGCTGCCTGCCCATACTGATCGTAGCAGTCTTCCTGCCCGAGCCTTTCAGGCTGTCGCCGCCGGCCTCCTGGGGCGCGGCAGCCCTCTTCCTGCCGGCCCTGGCCCTGGGCCTGGCCCTGGCCACCGCCCTGTCCATGTTCGCCTACGCCCTGACCGTGGCGACGCTGTCGGCCAACGCGGCTTTCTTCCTCTTCGCGCCTGTGATGGAGATCCTCTCGGGAAACCTCCTACCCCTGCCCTTCATGCCTGACCGTCTCTCGGCCGTCCTGGCCTGGCTGCCCTTCCGCTTCTGCGCCGACTTCCCCTACCGCCTCTACTGCGGATCCCTGAGCCCGGCCCAGGCCCTGCCGGCCATGGGGGCAGGCCTGGCCTGGCTCGCCATCCTGGCCCTCCTGGGCAAGGCCGCCCTGGACGCCGCCCTGGCCCGGTCGCGCCAGCCGGGGGGCTAGGCCATGTACATCCTCCGCAGCGCCTGGCTGGCCATGAAGGGCCAGCTGCGCTACCGCTCCACCATGCTCATAGCCATGGCCGCCCAAGCCCTCACCAGCGCCACCGCCGTAGCCGGCATAGCCATGCTCTTTATGCGCTTCCCCAGCCTGGGAGGCTACACCAGGGAACAGGCCTTGCTCCTCTTCGGACTCACCCAGACGGCCTTCTCCGTGTCTGAATTCATCGTGCGCGGCTTTGACAGATTCGAGTCCCTCCTGTCCGACGGGAGCTTCGACCGCATCCTCCTGCGCCCGCGCAGCCCGACCGCCCAGGTCCTGGCGGCCCGCTTCGACTACTCGCGCTTCGGGCGCCTGGCCTTGTCCCTGGCCGTCCTGGCCTGGGCGATACCGCGCTGCGGCGCCGAATGGACGGGCCCGCGCATCCTGACTCTGGCCCTGAGGGCCGCGGGAGGGGCGGCTATCTTCAGCTCCGTCTTCATCATGGGGGCAGCCTTGGCCTTCCTCACCACCGACGCCCTGGAGTTCGTCAACGTCCTCACGGACGGGGGGCGCGAGCTTGCCCAGTATCCCCTCAGCATCTACGGCAAGTGGCTGCGCCGGGCCTTCACCTTCCTGGTGCCCTTCGCCTGCGTCAATTATTTGCCTTTGGCGTACATCCTGGGCCGGCCGGGGGCCGGGGCCTGGAGCCCCTGCCTGCCCCTGGCGGGATTCGCCTTCCTGGTACCGGCCTTCTTAGTGTGGAGGGCGGGCGTCAGGCGCTACCGATCCACCGGTTCCTGAGCATCCCGCTCGCGGGTATCCCGCCGTCCGGGGCCGAGCGCGAGGGATTGAAGCGGAAATGCCCACCCCGGAGGGGAGGCCTCCCCGGAGGGGAGGGCATTGGAGCGGAAAGCCCGACCCCCGGCCGTTTTGGCCGGGGGACGCGCCCTATATTATGGAAGAAATCAATGAATGGATAAAATCAGATGACGATGAGCTCGTCCCGATGGGGGCCTACCGAGACGAGGGAGAGGGGGGCCCGACAGAGCTCGGCGATACGCTCGGCGTAGGCGCGGGCTTCCGCCGGCAGATCCTTCCATGTCCTGGCGCCGC
>CAYYCP010000138.1:0-4440 GCA_964470375.1 uncultured Spirochaetales bacterium | reverse complement strand
TGGCCGGCCTGATAGAGCCATACGCCATCGAGCAGGGGCTGTTCGGCCCTCCGGGCTCCCGGCCGGACAAGGCTCAGGCAGAGCGCCTGAGCCTGGCCGTCCCTCTGGTCAAGGAGCGCTTGAGCTTCCTCAAGGATGCCCCGCCCATGCTGGCCTATCTCTTCAGGAGGCCTTCGCCGGCACAGCGCGAGGACTTCATCCCCAAGAAGCTTGATGCTGCCCGGGCCCTCGAGCTCCTGAAGGCTGCTCTGGTGCTTGTCCCGAAATTCGCCTGTCTCCCGGAAGAGGAGGCCGAGGCTGCGGCGCGCGAGGGGGCGGAGGCCGCGGGCGCCAAGCTGGGAGACTTCCTCATGCCCCTGCGCGTGGCTATCACCGGCGCCAAGGTAAGCCCACCCCTCATGGGCTCCATACGCATCCTCGGGGCGGAAGAGGCGTGCAGGCGGATCGAGGAGGCCATAGGCCGCCTCAGCTCTTGACGTGCCGCCGCCTGGCTTCCTTGAAGCGGACCAGCAGGGCGTCCCCGTAAAGGGTCAGGACGAGGGCCAGGAGGATGGCCGCAATGCCAGGGACCAGGAGGGCCACCGGCTTCTCACCGCCTAGGGCCATGCCTATCAACACGGCTATCAATGGATTGACGATGGCGTAGCTCACGATGCGGCGGGAGGGCTCGCGCTTGAGGAGATAGCTGTAGGCGTAGAAGGCCGCGCCGCCTACGGTAGTCAGGTAGGCCAGGGCGAGCCATGACTTGGAGCTCACCCTGGGGATGACATCGGCCGGGGATCCGTGCAGTGCCAGGGCCGGGACGAGGGCCATCAATCCGGCCAGTCCCATCTGCAGGCCGGAATTGACTAGGGTATCCGGATGCACGGGCAGCCTGTGCCCCAGGGAGGTGGCCAGGCCCCAGCTCAGAAAACCGGCCACGATGAAGCCCATGCCCGGACTGAACCTGAGGGCTTCCCCGTCATAGAGGAGCACAGCGACGCCGGCCAGACCCAAGAAGAGGGAAACCAGACGCAGCCAGCTCAGGCGCTCGCCGAAAAAGATTCGGTTGAAGAGCGCCACAATCAGTGGCGTGGAAGCGATGACGAGAGAAGCAAGGTAGCTGTCCACCTCCGTTTCGCCCACTGAGACCAGGCCGTTCCCAAGTACCAGAAGAAAGAGACCCATGAAGAGGGCCGAAAGCAATTCCTTTCGCGAGGGCGGTCGGCGCAACCTGCCAGAGGCCAGGCAGGCCAAGAGGAAGACGGCCCCGGAGGCCAGGAAGCGTAGAGATACCAGGTAATAAGGAGGCAGTGATTCGACCGACCAGCTGATGGCCAGGTATGTCGAGCCCCAGACAATGTAGACGGTGAGGTAGGCCGCGATGATGGCGCCCAATCCACGCTGCATAAGGCCATGCTAGCCCGTCCGGGGAGTATCATGCAATCAGTCCCGGGCTCGGCCTTGACTGGATGGGCCGGCGGGGGCCATAGTGGGCTTACCGCGCCCCTGAAGCGCGGGAAGGAGCCCACCATGGCGGAACGCAACCTACCCCCTAACTTCATAAGCGACGCAGTGGCCGAGGATCTGGCCTCTGGTAGATTCAGCTACGTGCGAACGCGCCTGCCGCCCGAGCCCAACGGCTGGATGCACATAGGCCACGCTAAGGCTTTCAGCATCGACTATTACATCGCCAAGGATTTCGGCGGCGAATGCAATCTGCGTTTCGACGACACCAATCCGGAGAAAGAGGACATGGCTTACGTGGAGGCCATCAAGCGCGACTCGGCTTGGCTGGGTTTCGATACCGAGGGCCGGCAGTTCTTCGCCTCCGACTACTATGAGCGCCTTTACGAATTCGCCGTCAGCCTGATCAAGAAGGGCAAGGCCTATGTGGACGACCTTTCGGACGAGGAGATCAGGGTATATCGTGGCACAGCCGTCCCGGACAAGGACAACATAACCCTGACCCCGCCCGGCAAGGACAGCCCCTGGCGCAACCGCTCGGTGGAAGAAAATCTGGACCTCTTCGCGCGCATGCGCGCGGGCGAGTTTCCGGACGGCTCCAAGACCCTGCGCGCCAAGATCGACATGTCCCACCCCAACCTGGTCATGCGCGACCCAGTCATGTACCGGATCCGACGGGAGCCTCATTACCGGACCGGAGATGCCTGGTGCATCTACCCAATGTATGATTTCCAGCATCCCCTCTCGGATGCCATCGAGGGCGTGACCCATTCTCTTTGCAGCCTGGAATACGAGATCCACCGGCCCCTCTATGAGTGGTTCATCCGGGAGTGCGGGGCCTTCCCATCGCGACAGATAGAATTCGCCCGCCTCAACATCACCCATACCGTGCTGTCCAAGCGTTGGCTTCTCAGGCTGGTGACCGAGGGACGCGTTTCAGGCTGGGACGATCCGCGCATGCCCACCATTGCCGGGCTCAGGCGCCGGGGCTACACCCGCGAGGCCATCAAGGACTTCATCACCCGCATAGGCATAGCCAAGACGGATTCGATGGTCGACATCCAGCTCCTCGAGCATTGCCTTCGTGAGGACCTCAACAAACGCGCCAGGCGGGCCATGGCCGTGCTACGGCCCCTGCGACTTGTAATAGAGAACTGGCCAGCTGGCCAGGTCGAGGAACTCGAGGCCGTCAACAACCCCGAGGACGCCTCGGCCGGGACGCGGATGGTGCCCTTCTCCGGCGAGCTGTACATCGAACAGGACGATTTCATGGTCGAGCCACCACCAAAGTATTTCCGCCTCTCCCCCGGCTCGCAGGTGCGTCTGCGCTATGGTTACATCGTCACATGCACGGGTTACGACATGGATCCAAACACCGGGCGGCCGAACCTAGTGCGCTGCGTCTACGATCCATCAACCAAGGGTGGCAACGCCCCCGATAATCGCAAGGTGAAGGGCACCATTCACTGGGTGTCGGCGGCCCATGCCTTGCCTCTGGAGCTGCGCCTCTACAACCACCTCTTCAAGGCCGAACGTCCCATGGAGGTGCCCGAAGGTGTGGATTGGATCGATACCGTCGATCCCGCCTCCCTGGAAATCTTAAGAGATGCCCTCGGCGAGCCATCGTTGGCAGAAGCCCGGCCGGGGGATTCTTACCAGTTTGAGCGCATAGGTTATTTCTGCACTGATCCGGATTCAGCGCCCGGCAAGCCGGTCTTCAACCGCTCGGTGAGCCTCCGTGACACCTGGGCTAAGATAGAAAAAAAGGGCGGCTGATGGGGAAGGCACCTCGAGCCGAGGGAGAAATTGCCCAAGGCTGGCTGCCGCATCTACGTGAACTCAGGCTCAGGCTCTTCGCCTCAGCCGTAATATGGACGGCCGCGGCCGTAACGGCCTACGCCTTTTACAGAGTATGGATCTGCCTCCTCATCGAGCCCCTGGCAGAATTCGCCGGGGACACGGGGCGCCTTTATGCCGGCACCGTCTTCGAGGCTTTCATAGTACGGATAAAGACCTCTCTCCTGGCGGGTTTCTGTATAAGCCTGCCCCTCCACATCGCCAATGCCCTGGGCTTCGTCCTGCCCGGCTTGAGGACACGCGAACGGCGGGCTGCAGTCCTCATATGTATCATCGGGGGTTTTCTGGGTTTGGCGGGAGCCTATCTGGGCTACCGCCACCTGGTACCAGTTATGCTGGCAGTCCTGGCAGGTGCGGGCTTGGATGATGGGCGTATCGGCTACATATTGGGACTAAACGCCAATCTTTCATTTCTCCTGGGATTTTTAGGAGCCTCGGCCCTCGTATCCCAGCTGCCCCTCGTCTTGGACATCCTCCTCTTCGCCAAGATCCTCAAGCGCCGGGCCGTCCTTAAGGCCGGCCGTTACATAGTCATAGGTATCTTCGTGTTGTCGGCCGCAGCGACTCCCTCGCCCGATGCGGTCTCCCAACTGATGTTAGCGCTACCCCTCCTGGCCCTCTTCTATGGGGCCCTGGGCTTGGCCGGTCTCATGCGCTGGGGGGAGGATTGATGTTCGGTATCGGCTTAGGCGAAGCAGCCCTCATCCTCGTAGTGGCTCTCATCCTCGTCAGACCGGAGGATTTACCGGGCCTGGCGCGGCGCCTTGGACAGGCCCGCGCATCCATAAGGGAGCTATTCAAAGCCTTCGGTGCCGACGAGGCGGAAAAAAGCGACAGTAAGGAGGACAGGGATGATCGGCTTGAATGAATGGCTTCTCATCGCCTTGGCGGTCCTGCTCGTATTCGGGGCCGGGGCCATCCCGAAAATCGCCCGGGCCCTTGGCAGGGCGAAATCGGAATTCCAGAAGGGCCTCAAGGAGGGCCAGGCCGAGGGTAAGAGTGAAGCGGATACTAAGGAACCGAGAGAAGCTCCTACAGGGGAGAAAGAGCGTTTATAGGGCGTCCCCTCCATAGAAAATCACTACTTCCTCGAAGCTTTTTTTTGTTTTCTCAGCCGAAAGCGTAGGCAGGGACATA
>CAYYCP010000137.1:0-4466 GCA_964470375.1 uncultured Spirochaetales bacterium | reverse complement strand
GCACAAAGAGCGGGTACCAGCACAGGCCGGACAGGGCAATCGCCTCGGGCGGCGGACCCCAGACTACGCAGCACAGAATCAGCGGCGGCGAGACAGCCGCGAGCATGCCCAGGAACATGAGCGAGGAGGCCAAGAGCTTGCCGCACACCACCTGGACCTCGCTGACGCCGTCCGCGGAGGCCCTTTCCCAATCGCTTGATCCCTGGCGATATTTGTTTCCACGGGACCATCCGAACCAGGCCGCCCACAGGGCGTAAGTCCATAACAGGATCAGGGGCTGGGCCGAGGAGAGCGCCCCGGCCAGGGCCAGCATGAGGGCCGATATCAGGAATGACCTGGCCAGGTCTAAGCGCATCCACTCGCGTAGCTCGGCCAAGGTGCAGGCGAACATCTAGCGGCCCTCCCCGGCGGCATCCCCGGCCTGCGCCAGGGGCAAGGCCAGGAGAGCGGTGTCCGGCGCCCGCCCCTGGACCCGGAATCCCAGTGAGGGCGCGGAACCGTAGCGCACCAGGATGTCCCGGCCGGCTAAGGCTGCACGGATCCCTTCCAGCCAGGCTGATTCCGGACGAGCCCAGTCGGGATAGGTCTCAGCGGCAAGCCAGGCTGAGCTTTCCAGAACGCGCAGGCCTCCGTCGGCGCCCAGGATGAGGTAGGCTGAGCGACCGCGGTCCTCGGGCAAGCTCTGCCCGGATCCGAGTTGTCCCGCCTCGGCCAGGGCGGCGGCCGGGCTGCCCTCCAGGGCCGCCATGGGCAGGATCCCGGAGAGGAGGACGGACTGACGGTCAGCCGACACCAGGCAGAGATAGGGAAGCCGGAGTGAATGCCGCCAGGCGAAGGAGCGCCGGGAATCCATATGCCCTGTCTCCGGCCCCTCGAACGAGAGGCGCGCCAGGCGGGGCACGGCAGAGCTGGGATCCGGCCCGGACTCATCCGCAATCGGCCTACTGACGCCTATCATCGCCACCACACCGGCCCCTTCGGGCAGGACCAGGAGGCGGGCCTGCGTGTTCGTGCCGCGCATCCATCGCGCGTCGATGAGGCGACCGGCGACGAAGGCACCGGCCAGGGACAGGACTATATAGCCCAGGGCAAAGAGGGGGGCCCAGCGCCGAGCCAGCAGGATGCCGAAAGCGGCCAATCCCCAGGCCGCCATGAAGGCCAGGGGTCCCGGGCCCGGAAGCGGCGTCTGGGCGTCAGCGGAACCGACCGGGCCGGCCTTTTCCAGGGCGGAGAGGGCCGAGACCAGGGACGACGAGGAAAGGCGCACCGAGGACTCGTAGTCCCCCATGCCGAGAAGACTGCGCCAGTAATCCGGCCTGCGGCTTTCCGGGTCTGAGGCCGAGCCCTTGGCCGCCAGAACCACCCGACCCAGGCCTGAGACCAACACAGCTCGCTCCTGCCCGTCCATACTCGGCAGGGGAGAAAAGGCCTTGAAGCGCTCGGGCCGGGAACCCAACAGGGCCAGCACGCCGCCTCCGGCCACGAAGGCCGCCATAGCCGCTCTTTGGGCAGGATTCAGGCTGAGGCCATCGCCGTCCAGGACAACTGCGCCCACGCCGTCATAATCCAGGGCCACGGCCGGCAAGCCGAACTCGTCCAGGGCGGCCACCTGAACAGGTTCCAGGGGGAAGAGGAAGGAGCCCAAGGCCTTCTGGGCGGCCGAACTGAGGCCGTGGTAGAGCACGATGTGACCGGGGAAGGCATTTGCCCGCGGGTCTATGCTCTCCTTCCGCAGGAGAACCCGCCCGTCGTAGATCTCGAGCTCCAGGGCGGCGATACCCTGGCTCAGGAAGACCGGACACTCCGCGCGGCCGTCCGGACCCAAGGGGAAGGATTCGCTCGCTGGGGGGGCCCCATTGAGCATGACTCGCCTGATCAGAACCCGTCCCGAGGCGGGAGCAGGATCGGCGCTGATCCAAAGAGGGACCCATCGGCCGGGCGCCGCCCAACCCCCGAAACCCAGCCTGGCCTTGACGCTTGCTTGCTCAGCGGAGGCGGCCGCGCAGGCGAAGATGAGGGTTAGTATGGCTGCCCAGCCCGCACGGGGCCGGAGGAGCGCTGCTTGGTCCATCATGGGTATTCTAAGCCCGTGGGGCGCACAAGCCCTAGGTACGCATGTACTGGAACGGAGCGAGGCGGCTATGACATTTGTACTGTGAGGCGCCTCAGTCCGGCTTGAGAAGTCCTGGGATGGCTCCGGCCTTGCGCATGAACTCGAAACGGTCGGCCACCCCAAGCTTGAAATAAATCGAGCTCATGTAGTTTCTCACGGTCTGCTCGCTGAGGCGCAGACGCTGGGCGATCTGGCGGTTGGAGAAAGAGCGCAAGGCCAGGGAAGCCACGTCAGCCTCGCGCGGGGAGAGGGCCGCCAGGGGATCCTCGGCGGCTTCGTCCCTCTCGCGGGCGAGGGATTCCACCAGGCCCTCGGAGAAAAGGGTGGCCCCGCGCTGCACGGCCTTTATAGAAGAAACCAGCTCGGCCGGCCGCATGTTCTTGAGCAGGTAGCCCCTTGCCCCGTTTCGGACGGCCGCCTTGAGCTGCTCCTCGTCCGGGAAGGTCGAGAGCATGATGATCTTGAGAGCGGGCATGCGCTCGTGCAGGATGCGCGCGGCCGCCACCCCGTCCATCCCCGGCATGCGCACATCCATCAACACGATGTCAGGCGTGAGCTCCTCGGCCAGGCGCACGGCCTCCTCACCATCCGAGGCGACGCCCAGGACGCGCAAGCCCGGGTCACTGCCCTCCAAGACGTACCTGAGGCTCTCCACGAAGAGGCGCTGGTCGTCGGCCAGGAGGATGCCGATGGATCCATCCACCCCGCTCATCGTTCCGGCTCCGGCGCGGCCGCCGCGGGCAAGCGGGCCGTCAGGCTGAAGCCGTCCAGGGCGTTGCGGTACTCGAGCCTGCCGCCGATGGCCTCCAGGCGCTCGCGCATCCCCGAGAGCCCTATGCCCTCCTTGATCTCCCGCGCTCCCCGGCCGTCGTCGCGCACGTTCACGCTCAGACCGGTACGATCCAGGTAGAAAGACACGCGCGCCGAGCCGGCGTGCCCATGGACATAGGCGTTGAGCATTCCCTCCTGAACGAAGTGGTTGACGATGAAGGCCCGCTTATCGTCCAGGTCCCAGGCGTAGTTCCCGAAATCCACCTCCACCGCCATACCGGCCGCGCGCCGGAAGGTCTCCACGGTGCGCATCAGGGCCTGGACCCCGCCCGGGGCGCGCGAATCCCGGGCCCGCAGGTCGGAGAGGAAACTGCGCACGTCGGCCAGGGCCTGCTCGGCGCCTTGGCGGGCCGAGTCGATGAACTCGGGGATGCGCTCGGGTTCCTTGGCGGCCATGATCTTGGCCGCCTCCAGGCTCATGATGGCCGAGGGCAAGGCGTAACCCACGGTGTCGTGGATGTCGCGGCTCAGCCTGAGGCGCTCCGCAGCGGCGCTGCGCTCCTCCAGCGCGAGGCTGTAGTCCTGGTAGCTCTGGTTGACCCTCATGATGGCGATGAGGGATTCGCGCAGGCGGTCGCGTTCGCGCCAGGCCGGCAGGGCCAGACCAGCCGGCAACGCAGTCACCAAGGGGATAAGGATGAAGGCTGGCAGGGCATCCAGGCCCATACCGGCTTGGCCCAGGAAGGCCGGGGGGAGGATGACGAAGCGCAGGAGGACTGCGCCCACGGAACCTCCCAGTGACCAGGCTAGGTTGCGCGGGAAGGGCAGTGCCAGGGCCGCCGGCAGGGCGAAGAGGAGGGCCAGGCTGAGAGCCGTCTCCTGGGAGGGCGGGAAGGAGAGGCAGAGGACGAGGCAGAGGGTCAGCTGGATCCCGGCTTGGATGGATGCGTGGGAACGCAGGGCGCGGACGCGCAGAACGACCGCGCCCGCACCCAGGACGGCGGTGAGCCCGAGGTAGGCGGACAGGCTCTGCCTGTCCAATCCCATCAGTGTGATCCCGGCCAGCTCGGCGGCTATGGCGGCGGCGGCCCAGGCCAGGGAGAGGAGGAGGCAAGCGTCCTCGGCAAGGCGGGCATCCAGCCGCGCGAGTCCGGACCGCGCTGGTCCTCCCAGCATGCGCGGGGCGGATGCGCCGCGCGGACGGCGTGCCTCGGCCGTCCCTGTCTTTCCCATGGATCGATTCTATCCGCTCCGCGCCGAGGGGACAAGGACAAGCCCTCCCCTACAAACCGCCGATGGTCCTTCAAGGCTCCGTTGACCCCCGCCCCCCTTTCCGGGCAGGATGACCACATGGGAATCCGCGAAGTCCTCGACAAGTTATGCTCCGAACGTATCCTCATTCTCGACGGCCCAAAGGGAACCATGGTCCAGTCTTTCGGCCTGGACGAGGCCGGCTTCCGCGGAACTAGCGTCCCGACCGGGGCGGCCGATGCCTTCGGCGGAGCGGATGCTGGCCGACTCGAGCGCGTGGCCGCCCTGGACAGGCCCCAGGCCGGCAACAACGACCTTCTCTGCCTGACCC
>CAYYCP010000136.1:0-4486 GCA_964470375.1 uncultured Spirochaetales bacterium | reverse complement strand
TCAACTCTCCCTACCCGGCCATCGCCTACCTCTCCTCCTTCCTGTCCTCCGCGGGGATAGCCCACGCCGTCCGCGACCTGGCCATAGACACGGCCCGGGCCATGTTCAGCCGCTCCGGCCTGGAGCGGATTTTCTCCGACGCCCGGGACGCCTGGCCATCCGAGCGCCTGGCCCGCCTGGAAGCCAAAGAACGCTCACAGCTTCTGCGCTACTTTTCCAACGCGACAGCCTACGCCGAATGCGCAGACAGTCTCATCGGCATCCTCTCAGGCAGCCTCCCGGACGCGGGCCTGGCCTTCCTCCAGCCCGAGACTATGCCCTGGGGCGAACGCGCATCGGCCTACCTGGATTCACTGGAGGGACCGGCCGATCCCCTGAGGGCCGCCGGCCTGACCCTGGAGGACATCGCCGATTTCATATCCTTCACCCTGGATCCAGGGTTCAGCCTGGCCCGTTACGCGGAAATGAAGGCATCCTCCCAGCCCAGCTTCGCCGCCGTGGAGGCCGGCCTGCGCTCCTCCTACGTCCTGGAGGCCTTCGTCCGCCCCCTGGCCCGCGCAGCCCTGGGCGAGTGCTCGGCCTCTCTGGGGGCTGATCCGGGTTCTATTCTGGCATGCGTTTCCGTTCCCTTCCCGGGGACCCTCCTCCCAGCCCTAGCCGTCCTGGAGGAGGCCAAGGCCCTGGGCATGTCCACAGCCATGGGCGGAGGCTACGTCTCCACGGAGCTGCGCTGGATCTCCGCGCCCGGCTTCTTCACCATCGTGGACTATCTCTGCTTCGACTCGGGCTACCTGGCCCTGGCATCCATCATGTCAGGCGCCGATGATCCACGGGCCCGGTTCTTCAGGACCATGCGGCGGGACGGCCCGGAGGGTCCCCTGCGCGTTGAGGGCTTTCCCCCCGCCAGCGCGCCCGACTATGCCGACGGCCGGCGCTGGCTCTTCCTCCCCCATCCCGAGGAAGAGGCGATGGTCCATCGGGAGAACTCCCTCATCTCCTCTATCCTGCCTGACTACGGCTACGTCCGGCCCGGGGCCTACCTCAGGATCAGGGAATCCTCCAATTCGATGCAGGCCCTGTGGTCCTCCGGGACATGGCTCAAGGCCCGCCTGGCCTACGGCTGCTATTGGGGAAGGTGCTCCTTCTGCGACTGCAGCCTGGACTACATCAGGAACTTCCGCCGTACGGATCCGCGGGCTCTCCAGTGCGGCCTGGCCGCCCAAGCCGCCCGCCTGGGCCTGAACGGAATCCACTTGGCCGACGAGGCAGCACCCCTGCCGGATCTCCTCCGCTTCGCCCTGGAGAACGCCCGAACCGGACGTCCCCTGCGCTTCTGGGGCAACGGGCGCTTCGAGCCCGGCCTTGACGCCGAGCGAGCCGAGTTCCTGGCCTGGGCCGGCCTCCTGGCCTACTCGGCCGGCATAGAGGACGCCGCCCCGGATGGGCCGACCGCGGCCGGGAAGGGCATCTCGTTGGCCGACATCGTCGCCGCCTGCTCGGCCCTGGCCCGGGCCGGGATCCTGGTGCACGCCTACCTCATCCACGGCCTGCCCGGGCGCGGCCCGGCCGAGGCCCTGGACTCCCTAGAGGCCCTGAGGCAGATGTTCACCGCCGGCATCCTTCACTCGGCGTTCTTCCACCGCTTCGTGCTGACCCGCCACTCGCCCCTGTATGGGCAGATAGCCAGCCTGCCGGCCGGCGGGGACTTCGGTCTCAACGACCTTATCCCGGCAGCCGCTCCGGGCTATGACGCCGAGGCCGTCCAGGAGGGCTTGGACCGGGCGATGGCAGCCTACATGGAAGGCGAGGGCCTGGACCGGGATCCCCGCTCGTGGTTCCGGGTCAAGATGCCGGCCGTCCGCCTGCCCGCCACCTTTATCGCATCGATCATCGATCGAACCGCGGCCATTGAACCCGGCGAGCCGAGCCGGCCCCCTCGGCGGGCGGCCTTCATCGGCGGCAGCCTGGAGAGGGACGGGATGGGCTTGGCTTGGAGCTACCGCAACGAGCTCCGCCGCATCGGCCGAGGCAGGCGGCCCCTGCCCGTGGGCTTCGCGGAGGGCCTGCGCGAGCTCCTCGCGTCAGCCCGCCCTTCGGAAGAGGACCTCCCATCGGCCCCTTCCTTCGAGGAAGCGTATTTCAGCCTTCCCGGCATCGATCCAGACGAGGCCCGAGGCTACCTGCGGCTCCTACGCTCGGGCGGCCTCCTGCGCATCTGAGGGTCGGCGGGATTTGTAGGTTTGGTGGCTTTCGATCTAGAGGGGATCGCCTAAGCGGTGATATCCACGGCTGCGCCTAGGCCCTCGGGCAGGGGGGCTGGACCGGAAGGGCCCTGGCTCAGGATCTTGACGATAGCCTGGGAATTGCTTTTTACGAGGTCCAGGCACTTATCCAGGACCGCCACGCTGAGAGCCTGCATGGCTATCGCCCGCGAGTAGTCGATCGTAAACCAGGCCAGGTCCATTCTCCCCCTCCCTAGACGGAGTAGTCGACCACTTTCCCGGCATCCGGAGGCAGGGGGGCGGGCTCAGGGCTTGATACTTCCTGGGCGACAACCTCCTCCGGGGCTGTGGAAACCGCCGGGAGCGGCTCCAGAGGAATGGAGTTGGCCGAGACGGATATATCTGCCACAGATTAAATATATACCTATTTTGGCATTATGTGAAGGAATTCGCGATGGCAAGGGGGATTTCGGAAAAGTCTATTAGCTCCAATACCCAGAACCCTGGTAAACTCACAAGTATCGAACCCCGTTCCACCGAAGACTATATTGAAAATCCCAACAGCTTTTCTCGCTCCGGAACGGGCTGTCAGCGGCCGGCACCCGCGAGGATGAACGAAGGCCCTTCCGGTATCCCGGAAGGGCCTTCTCTTTATGATCCCCCCGCAAGCCTACTTGAGCATGATCCCTAGGGTGAGGGACAGGGTTGCCAGGTAATTAGCGGTGAAATTGTCATTGGTCTCTGCCCAGGAGAGGTCGGGATACTGGGATGTCCCCTCGGCCGAGCCGCCGACGAAGCGCACGTTCAGGTAGGGCGAGAGCCCGGAGCCGGCATCGTAGATCGCGCGCAGGGAGGCGTCCAGGAGGGAGCCCTCGAAGGAAAAGTTGGCCCCGTTGATGATCGCCGAGGAAGCGTAGATGCCGGTGGCCTCGAAGCCCAGGCTCAGGGCCCTCGTCAGGGGAAGGCTGCCCGAAAGGTGGAGAGCGGGGACGAGGCCCAGGTTCTGCCCGGTGGACAGGAGGGTCCCGTCCTGGCTGGCGAAGCGGATCGAGGCGTTGCGGAGCTGCAGCGCCAGGCCGGCCGCCAGATCAGGCTTCTGACCCCCGAAAAAGTGGTAGGCGTAGGTGAGCCGGTAGAAAGGGAAGCCGTACACGATGTCCATGGCCGTCCCGTTGGGGAAGACCACCCCGTCTATGGTCACCGCGTCCTCGAAACTGACCTCAGTGGCTATGGCGAGGGGCTGGTAGAGAAACCTGATCTCGTGGTTCTTGAAGAGCCTCAGGCCAGCGTCATAGCGCTGGAAGGGGAAGAGGATCTCCTGCCCGCCCATCCTGACGAAGTCGAAGACCGTACCGGTCGGCCCGACCTGGTAGGTATGGTAGAGGACCTTGACCCAGCCGGCCTCAGCCTTCAGGTCGAAGGCCACACTCCCGTCATCCAGCCAGCCTCCCTCCTGTGCAGTCGTTGAGATGGAGACAAGAAAGAAGAGGGCCGATGCGATGAATGACACCTTCGCGCGAATCATATTCGCCTCCTATTCAAACGCACTCGTTATGTCGGAGGCTCAAGCCCCCAGAGTAACACGCATGCCCGCGAGCGGGAATCCCCACTGTCGGAGAAATCCACTCTATCGGGCCGGTTTCCTTTCCTTATAACCGATGCCCTTGAGAATGATCTCGATGAGGGCGTTGGCCATATCGACTCGGGTCCTCCCTACCTCCCGCTCAGGCGCAGTATGGAGGCTCTCGAAGAAACCCAAGACACTCTCCCCGAGAAGGCCGGGATCGCAGTCGTCGACCTCGCCGCCGCGGATGGCATCCTCGAAAGCTGATCGGATCCTGAGGATGATCTCCGCGTACACCAGGCCTCCGATCCTCTCGGCTTCCTTGCGCGGCAGGGTCTTGAGGTCGGACTCCACCATCCTCAGGAGGTCCATGGGAGGCTGAGAGAGGAGCCAAGCGGCAATGCCCCGTAACTTGCCGCGCAGGCTGCCATCGCTTGAGTCAATCGCGAGGGCCAAGCCGCGCCCGTGGCGCTTGATATTCCGTTCCAGAACCTCGGCGAAGAGCTCTTCCTTCCCGCCCGGGAAATGATGGTAGAGGGAGGGATGCTTGAGACACATGGGTGAAGCGATGTCCCGCAGGGCCACCGCCGAGTAGCCGCGATTTGCGAAAAGGCTTTCCGCGGTATCGAGGATCTTCTCGCGGGAATCCGAGGCCTGCATGGATCCGTTATTCGACGGTCTTTTCATCCCTTTGAACCTA
>CAYYCP010000135.1:0-4577 GCA_964470375.1 uncultured Spirochaetales bacterium | reverse complement strand
GATGGCCGGGTCGGCGAAGGCCGGTCGGATGGCTACGGACAGCTGATTCATCCGGGACATAGTATCCCGCCAGGATGCAGGTTGGCAACAAGCCCTGGCAGGGAATCCTGCTTTGCGGTAAAGGCCAGGACGCGATACAATAGGATGCATGCAGAGAACTCATGCCTGCCTGGGCCATTCCCGGCGCTTCGTGCCTTGCCTTGTCATCCTCGTCTGCCTGATAAGCTTCAACAGGGCGGCCGCCCAGACGGCCTCGGCCGAAATCGTATATACCAAGGGGGCCAGCCTGGCCATCGTCAGGGGAACGCGCGAGATTCCATTGGTTGAAGCTGTCGGCCAGGTCCTTGAAAGGGGCGATATCCTCCAGACCGGGCGTTCCAGCCAGGCCGAGATCCTGATCATGCCCCGCCGCATCCTCATCAAGGTGGCGGAGAACAGCACCGTACGGCTGAGCGGGCTGGGTGATGCTGAATCGGCCGGCCTCCTCATGCTCTACGGGCGGGCTCGGGTACTCGTGCCGGAGGATGATATGGGCTTCGAGCTCAGGGCCGGACAGACCGCTGCCTTCTCCAAGGGCGGGGATATCGGCATGGACGTCATCCTGCCAAAAACACCCCGTGCCGGTCAGACCCGCGTGGAGGTCTATTGCCTGAGCGGGCAAGCCGATGTGAGCGCCTCGGCCAAGGATGCTCCACCCGACGATATCTCGCGCGAGAGCCTGGGCCCAGGGCGCATGGCCGAATCGCGGGTGGAAGACGGGCGCCTGATCCTTTTCCAGACTGCCCTCAAGAAGGACACCGAGGCCTATTGGGCCGGGAATCCCTTCCTCTCCGAGTACGCCGCCTCAATCGCAGTAGCCGGTTCCGCACCAGCGGATCCAAAGAGCGCCGTTCCCCCGCGCCCCTCCCTGGGCGGCGCGCCGTCCACTGAAGGGCCCGCTCCCACACTGTCTGCGGCGCCCAAGGCTGAAGCCCCTGGTATGCCCGGGCCGGCGCCGGAAGGCGGGGTGCAGGGATCAGCTGTTTCTTCGGCGGCGGCAGCGGTCTCCGTGGATAATGGAAGCTCCGGGAAGAGGGTAGGGCAGCAGGAGGAAGCCATGGTGGCCCCGCCCGCCCTCGCTCAAGAAGGCGCTTCGCGAGCCCCGGAATTCGCCAGGGCTAGGCGACAACTCTTCGCAAAGAACGTGCTCCTTGGGGTCGGCTCCCTGCTCTGCTTGGCGGGCCTGGGCTGCCAGGGGCTTTCACTCTATTTCTCGGAATCGGGGCAATACGGGGAACTCACGCGGCCCCTCCTCGAGACGGGCGTCTCCCTCTCAGGAGTGGGTGGGCTCATCGGCCTGATAGGTCTCACGGCCAACCCCTCCCTGCCCAGGAAGTAATGCCGCCCGGCGGGCCTTGGCAAGGCGGGCCGAGCAGGCCCATAATGCCGGTATGAGCAATACCATCGACGTTTTGTTGACGACGAGCAAGGGCGACATACTGATCGAGCTGGACGCCGCCAAGGCCCCGATCACCGTCGCCAACTTCCTCTCCTACCTGGACGCGGGGTTTTACGACGGCACGATTTTCCACCGAGTCATCCCGGGCTTCATGATCCAGGGCGGCGGCTTCCTGCCCGGCATGGAGCAAAAGAAGTCCCGCACGCCTATCCGCAACGAGTCCGCCAACGGCCTATCCAATAGGCGCGGCACCATCGCCATGGCCCGCACCAACGCCCCAGACTCGGCCACCTGCCAGTTCTTCATTAACCTGGTGGACAATGTCGGTCTGGACCGCAAGGGGCCTACCCCCCAAGGCGCCGGATATTGCGTTTTCGGGAAAGTCATCCGCGGCATGGAGGTGGTTGACGCCATAGCCGCCGTGGAGACTGGGCCGCGGCCCCCGCACGGCGACGTGCCCAAGCAGGACGTGCTCATCCACAAGGCCATGCGGAGCGTCTAGTGGGTGTTGACCACGGTCGGTCACAGGGCCGCGTACGATGGCCGTCCGGCCTTGTAGGTGCCCTCCTGGCGATCCTTTGCAGCCTGGCTGGGCTCATAGTAATCCTCACCGGTGTAGGCCTTCTTGCAGGAAAGCGCCCGGGGGCGGGATGGAACGAGGGCTCGCGGACGGCGTCTTTCTTAGAGACGGCCGAGGGGCAGGCGGAATACGACGGCCTGGGCCTCATGCGCATAAAGACCTCCGGGTCTTCGCCCGCCCTGCTCGTCATCCGCCCGGTCCTGCGCTACGCAGCCGATGGTTCGGCCGCCCGCGAGGAGATCATCTCCAAGCGACGAGCACTGAGACAGGCCGTCCAGAATATCGCCGGAGCCCTGCCGGCCTCAGAGCTGGGTTCGGCCTTCGAGGGCCGCCTCAAGGCCCGCCTCAAGGATGCCTTCAACGAGATACTGGCGGTTGCCCAAGTGACGGAACTCCTCTTCCTGGATTACCAGCTCCTGGACTGAACTACGGCTGGCTTTGACGGGAAAGCGCGTCTGACGTAGAATACCCGCATGCGGACATTCAGCCTGGCGGAGCGGATCCGCTATGCCTTCGACAACTACATGGCCAGGGGGGCGGGCGCCCTGGTAGTCGGCCTGGCGGTCCTCACCCTGGCCCTCATCCTGGTGGCGGGGGCCATCCTGGCCCTGAGCGGCATTGGTCCCGAGGGCGGGGAGGGCCTGTCCCTCCCTGAGGCCGTCTGGACAGGCTTCATACACACCCTTGACTCCGGGGCAGTGGGCGCGGACTCAGGCTGGGCCTTCAGGTTTATCATGCTGGCCGTGACCATAGGCGGCATATTCATTTTGTCCACCCTGATAGGCGTTCTGAGCTCAGGGCTGGAGGGACGCCTGGAGGCTCTCAGGCGCGGGCGCTCTGTCCTGGTGGAGAGCGGCCACACGGTCATCCTGGGCTATTCCGGTCAGATCTTCCCTATCATCGAGCAGCTCGTCATCGCCAACCAGAGCCAGCGTCGCGCCTGCATCGCCATCCTATCGGAGCGCGACAAGACCGAGGTGGAGGAGGAGCTGCGTGAGCGCATCGGACGGACCGGCAGGACCCGCATCATCGTGCGCTCGGGCTTGCCGACCTCGGCCGACGACCTATCCATCGTCAACCTGGGAGACGCCCGCTCGGTGATCGTCATGGCCGACGGCCGGGAAGAGCCCGACGCCCGCACCATCAAGACGCTCTTAGCCATTCTCAAGGAGGAGGGGCGTTCGGGCGGCACGGCCCCCATCGTAGCTCAGATCGAGGATGCCGCGAACCTCCAGCCGGCCGCTATCGCCTCACAGGGCCGAGCGGTCATCATAAAGACGGGGCAACTGGTGTCGCGCATCATCGCCCAATGCTGCCGCCAATCCGGCCTTTCCCAGGCCTATCTCGAGCTCCTGGACTTCGAGGGCAATGAGATGTACTTCCGGGAGGATCCGCGCCTCGAATCGATGTGCTACCGGGACGCCCTCTTCCTCTATCCCGACGAGGCCGCCATGGGCGTCGTCGGGGCGGACGGGAAGGCCGAGCTCAATCCTCCCATGGATAGGCGCTTCGCGCGCGGGGAGAAACTGATAGTCCTCGCCCAGGACGATGTCAGCTCGCAAGCCCCCGCCGCGCAGGCTAGAATAGACGAATCGCTCCTGTCACAGGCACCGCGGGAGAAGACGGCGCCCGATCCGGAGCGCACCCTGATCCTGGGTTGGAACTGGAAGGTGCCCCTCATCATCCGTGAGCTGGAAGGCTATGCGGCGGCCGGCAGCGAGGTGACCGTGGCGGCCTCGGACGACCGGGCGCGCGAGGGGCTCGCGGGGTTGGACCTGGCAAAGCAGGTCCTGGAACTTTGCGTGGGCGATACCTGCTCAAGGGCCTTCCTGGAATCCCTGGATCCTTGCGGCTACGACAGGGTAGTGGTCATGAGCCCCCAGGATCAGCCGGATGTGGAGAGGGCGGACGCCCGCAGCTTGGTCACGCTTCTTCACCTGCGCGATATTGCCAGGAAGTCCGGACGAGATCCGGTCATCGTCAGCGAGATCCTGGATATCCGCAACCGCGATCTGGCTGACGCGGCCGAGGCGGACGACTTCATCGTCAGCGATCGCATCCTTTCGCTCATGATGGCTATGCTCGCGGAAAATCCGGGATTGGAGAGCGTTTTCGAGGACCTGCTGGACGCCGGAGGCTCGGAGATCTATTTGAAGGCGGTGGAAGGCTACCTGAAGCCAGGGGCTGAAATGAATTTCGCCACCGTCCTTGAGGCTGCGGCCCGGCGCGGGGAGACGGCCATAGGTTATTGCGTCGCCGCAGAAGCCCGGGATCCCTCCAAGTCCTTCGGCGTGCACCTCAATCCCCATAAGGACGAACGGCGCGCCTTCCGGGCGGGCGACCGCCTGATCGTATTGGCGGTGGACTGATGAAGCGGTCGAAAGCCGAGAAGGACAGGATAGAAGAGCTTGAGAAGCTCATCCGCCGGCACCAGGACCTTTATTACAACGGGCAGGCCGAGATATCGGATCAGGAATTCGACGCCCTCTGGGATGAGCTGGGCGCCCTCGACCCGGACAATCCCATCCTCCAGAAAGTGGGCCGCGACGATGCCGACGG
>CAYYCP010000134.1:0-4616 GCA_964470375.1 uncultured Spirochaetales bacterium | reverse complement strand
ATCCTGAACGCCCTGGGCGTGAACGCCACGGACGCCGCGGCCGGCCTTCTCTACGACATCATCGAGGAACTGGATCAGGCCCGGCGCATCGGCAACGTCAAGGAAGATACTGACCGCCTGGCCAAGGCGGCCTTGCAGAACGCCGCCCTGACCGGCAAGAAGAGCCTCATCCCGGCCGTCATCGCTGTGACGGACAACCCCAAGTGGTCATCGGGGGTCCTCATCTTCGCCTACGAGGCCCTCTCGGCCCTCGAGGCCAGGTGAGCCCGGGGAGCGGAAGCCCGCCCTCCAGGCGCCGGGCGGCCCTGGCCGGGGCCATGGGCGCCGCCGGCATCGACTTCGCCTGCTTCAGGGACGAGGAGGGCCATAGGGACCCGGCCCTGGCATACCTGAGTGGCCTCCCCGGAGACGGGGTCCTCATCCTCACGGCCGGGGGGGAATCGGTTCTGGCGGCCTGGGACGTCATCTTGGCCTCCCGCACGGCCGAGGCCAATCGCATCCTGCCCTACGGCGATTGCGGCCGCAGCCTGCGCGGGGCCCTCGTTCGCCTCCTTCCCGAGATGGGCGCCCGCCCCGGCCAGCGTGTGGAGCTGCCCCTGGATCTGGGCTACCGCGAGTACCTGGAGCTTTCCACCGCCCTGTCCGGTTACGAGCTCCTGTGTGGGCCGGAGTCCGGGGCGGCCCTGAGCCTGGAACGCATGCGGGCCGTCAAGGACGATGACGAGATCGGCCTCTACCGGCGCGCGGCCGCCATCACCGACCAGCTGATGGATGGGATCGCCGCACGGGTCGCCTCCGGCCGGGCGCGGACCGAGGCCGACATCGCCCTCTTTATTGAGGGCCGCTGCCGCGAGCTGGGCTGCCAGGGTACCGGCTTCGAGACCCTCTGCGCCGGCCCGGGGCGCAGCTTCGGCATCCACGCCTTCCCGCCCTGGACGGCCGGGCCCTTCGGCGGGCCGGGCATGTCCATCCTGGACTTCGGCCTCAAACTGGAGGGCTACGTCACCGACGTCACCATGAGTTTCCTCCGTCCGCCCCTCCACCCCGCCGCCGAGCGCATGGCCGCCCTTGTGGAGGAGGCCTACGCGGCCGCCCTGGCTTCCCTTAAGCCGGGAGCCCATGTCCTGGAACCCCTCCGGGCGGTCGAGGCCGTCTTCTCCGGGGGGGGCTTCCGCATGCCCCACGCCCTGGGGCACGGGATAGGCCTGGAGGCCCACGAGGACCCCGTCCTGCGCGACCGACCCGGCAACGACTGGATAATACAGCCCGGCATGGTCCTGGCCATCGAGCCTGGCCTCTACCACGAGGATGCCGGCGGCCTGCGCTGGGAGAACGACTTCCTCATCACCGAGGGCGGGGCCGAGCAGCTCACCCATTCGCGCATCGTGCGCCTCTGAGAGGCGGGCCATGCATCCCGATTTCGTCGCGCCCGTCTACGGACCGGGCGGTTTCTCCTCTTTGCCCGGGGCTATCAAGGACTACTTCGCCGGCGGGAAACCCTGGCCGGGGGTCGATGCGGGCGCCGAGCGCTTAGTCCTCGGCTTCATCGACGCCTTCGGATGGCGCCAATTCCGGAAATTCAGCCAGCACCCCTTCCTGAGGCGCTTCCGGCGCGAGGGAAGCGTCGGCCAATGGACATCGCAGTTCCCCTCGACCACTCCGGCCCACGTCGCCTGCATCCATAGCGGCCTGGAGGTGGGGAGGAGCGGCCTCCTGGAATGGTTCTACTACAATCCCGGCGTGGATGCCATGATCGCGCCCTTGCTCTACTCCTTCGCCGGTTCTCGGGAGATCGATGGACTGGCGGCCGCTGGCATCGATCCCGGGGCCGTCTTTCCGGAGGCGAGCCTCTACCTCGAGCTAGCCGCCGCCGGGACGCCCTCCATCGTCTTCCAGCCCTGGGACATCTACGACTCCACCGCCACCCGCATGATGACCCGCGGCGCCGAGTCACGCGGCTATTCCTCCCTTGAGGAACTCGGATCGATGCTCAACGAGGCCCTGGCCGGGCCGAGGGGACGGGGCTACTTTTTCTTCTATTACGATGGCATAGACTCCGTCAGCCATGTCTACGGGCCGGATTCCCCGCAGGCCGAGCGCGAGATCCTGGGTGTTCTGGACGCCATGGAGGCCTTTCTGGCCGGCCCTCGGCCGTCCCGGGGGCGGACCCTTCTCCTCCTTGTCGCCGACCACGGCCAGGTCCGTGTGGATCCGGCTACCACCGTCTACCTCAACCTCGCCTTCCCGGGCATCGAGGGCTTTCTCAGGCGGGACGCCCGGGGCCGGCTCCTCGTGCCGGGCGGGGCCTGCCGCGACATGTTCCTTTACGTCCGGGACGGCGCCGTCGATGAGCTGTAGGCCTTGCTCGCTTCGGGCCTGGAGGGCAGGGCCTTGGTGGCCCGCACCGGGGACCTGATCGACCGGGGCTACTTCGGCCCCCGGCCCCAACCCGGCTTCAGCGCCCGCGCCGGGGATCTGGCGATATTGCCATTCGGCAACGAATCCGTGTGGTGGTTCGAGGAAGGCCGCTTCTCGCAGCGTCACCGCGGCCACCACGGGGGCCTCAGCCGGGACGAGATGGAGATACCCTTCCTGGCGCTGAAGATCTGACCACGATGGGTCGGCGCTGTCGATTCCGGCGGCGCGGCGCTTCGGTTGCCATCGCCGCGGGGCGATGCTAGAATCAACGGATGCGCTGGAGCTTCTCGCCATCGACCCCGCCGCGCTTCATCGACGTGCCCGGGGGCAAGCTGGGCGCCGAGCTGGCATCGGGGATGCTGCGCCTCAGCTTCCTGCGCGAGGGCCGCCCCGTGGAGGCGGTCGAGGCCGCTCCCGGCACGGCCCAGGGCAGCCTTTCGGCAAGGCTGAGCCTGCCCAAGGCCGCTGTCGTCCTGCGGGTCGATCCGGCCTTTATCCTAGGACCCGGCGAGTCCGTCCTCCTCGGGGCCGGCCTGCCCCTGGACGTGGTGGTGGAGACGGCCTCGGGGAGCCTGATCTGGGAATTCCGCTCCCTGGAGTACGGCAAGGGCTGGACCGGGGGCCTGGAGGGAGGCGAATCCTGCCTGGCCATGCGCTTCGATCCCGCCGCCATAGCCTCGCCCCTGGAAGCCCCAGCCGGCGAGGCCCGGGCCGGCATAAGCGCCCTTGTCCTGAACCAGGGCCGTCGCCGGGTGCGAGTGGAGACTATCCTGGTGCCGGCCCAAAGCCTGAGGCTCTACGCCCTGGGGGATGCCTGCTTCTGCGACGGCATCGCCCTGACCTATGATCCTGAGGGCAGCCCTAAGACATCCCTGCGCCCCCTCCGGAGCCTCCTTCCCGAGGAGCCCCTGCGGGTGATCGACGAGGCCCGCGAGAGCCCACAGGAAAAGCTCCTGCGCCGCAGCCGGCGCTTCCTCCGCTCTCTCACCGGCCTAGGGGGGAGCTGAGGATGGGCGAGTATCTTCGCAGCTTGGCGGTATCGGCCTGGGAGTGGTTCGGATCCGAGAACGGGCGACGCCTGGCTGTGGCCCTGGGCGCGGCTGTCATCCTCCTGGCCCTCCTCCGCGTCCTCAGGGCCCTTGTAGGCGCCGCCGTCCGCCGGCGCGGTTCAAGCCAAGTCTCCATCCTGGCCGAGAAGGCCCTCCAGTACCTGGGCTTCACCGCCATCGCCCTCATCTGCCTGGACATCGCCGGGGTGGACGCCAGCGCCCTCCTGGGCGCGGCCGGGATAGCCGGTATAGCCCTGGGCTTCGCGGCCCAGACATCGGTCTCCAACGTCATCTCCGGCCTCTTCCTCATCACCGAGAAGGCCTTCGTGGTGGGCGACATCATCCGGGCCGGGGACACCACCGGCACGGTCAAGTCCATCGACGTCCTCTCGGTGAAGCTGGTCACCTTCGACAACCAGCTGGTGCGCATACCCAACGAGACCCTGGTGAAGAGCATTATCATCAACATCACCCGCCATCCCGTGCGGCGCCTCAACGTGCGCGTCCTCGTGCCCCACGCCGCCGACCTGGGCGCCGCCCGGGCCGCCCTGGACGAGGCCGCCTCGGCCCTGCCCCAGGTGATGATCGAGCCCAAGCCATTCTTCTTCGTGGACCACTGGGACCAGGAGGGCATCTGGATCACCTATGGGCTGTGGATCGAGCACAAGGACGTGGTGGAAGTGAAGAACGGCTTCTTCACGAACATGCAGGCGGCCTTCGCCCGCAGGGACGTGGCCCTGCCTCGCCGCAGCCTTGTGGTGGAGGGCCCGGGCGGGGCGGGCGAGGCGGATCACTCCGGTACGGCGGCGCCCGCCGGATGAGGCGCTCGGAGCGTTAGTATCTCCGGCGGGGGGAAAGAGCACCCGCCCTTTCCCCCCTATAGCGCCGGGTAGATATCTACCGCCTGGCAGGCCACCCCCCTATCCTGGCAGCCCTATATCAAGAAGAAGAGGAGGTATCTGGATCTGGAAAAGGCACTTCCCCATCTTCGCGTTTCTATTGACAGAAACTTAATCGGCCTGCTATAGTGTCCCCAGGATGTTACTATATATAGTAACTACGGAGGGACCATGGCAGGCCAGCAACTGAGACATGACGGAAAATTGAAGCTCCTCCCGGGCGAGCGCTTCACGCCCTACACCCTGGCGG
>CAYYCP010000133.1:0-4657 GCA_964470375.1 uncultured Spirochaetales bacterium | reverse complement strand
TGCCCTCTCGGATGATCTTGACCATGCAGAAGACCTGTAGGCCGATCTGGAGGGCAGCCAGGGGGGCGACCATGGCGATGATTTGGGTGATGGACATGTCGGTAGGCATAGGGACTCCTTTCGCAGCGTCATCCATTTGACGCAGCGGGAGGAGAAAAGTTCATTTTTTAGTTCCTCGAAGCTTTGTTCTTTTATATCATTATAATATAACTATTTACAATTTTGGCCTGGGTTTTTCCATCGAGTCCCGAACTTTTTCCGCCTGAATTCCTGAATTCAGCCATCTGAGGATTGAAAAATGGGAGAATTCAAAAAAAGCTTCGAGGAACTCTATCAATGCGCCCCCATGATACCGCCGACGGAGAGCCCCATCAGGAAGTAGAAGCTCTCCAGGCTCTCGAACTGCCCCATGGCACTCAGGACATAGCGAAGCCCGGATCGGTCGGCCATGCCCGCCTCCACAGCCAGCCCCAGGGGAAGGTCGATCCCAAAGGCGGCCTCATTCAAGGGTGTGAAGCGGCACATGGCCGATACACCCCAATGCCCCCAGCCTATCCTGCCGCGCAGCCCCGCCCGGGCATAGGGCGTCAGGTACCAGGGACGGGACCAAATATCCCCTGCGGCGCTGGAGGGTAGCCCCTGCCGATAGGGGCTGGCTGACAGCTCCGGGCAGAGGAGGATGTCCAGACCTCCCAGCCCTATCTGGAGGGGCAAGCCGATGGAGAGGCCGGCCATGTTGCCGTAGGGGTCGATGACCACGCCCGATGGATAGATGGCCGCCTTGGCCGTCAGGGCGGAGCGCAGTCGGAATGCCTGGGCGCCCAGGTCGGTCAAGGTGAACTTGGTTCCAAGCCCGAAGGATGCCTGGATATCCTCGCCGGCCAGGGCGGCTAGACCGAGCCAGGCAGCCAGCTCCCAGGGCTTGGCCCCGCCCGGGCCGCCGATGCGCGCTTGGGCCTCCAGTTGCCCGAACCAGAGCCCGGCCGACACGTATGTGCCTTGGACGGCCCCGCCCAATTGGAAGGCGTCGGCCAAGGCCACCGCGTCAGGGCAGTAGGCCAGGCCGCCGGCGCCGGAGATGATAGCCGCATAGTCGTGGCGCTCGTCCGTGATGGAGACATCCCGGCTGACTGAGCCATCGGCGGGGTAATCGGGGAAGGCACCGTCTTCGAGGGGCTCGCGCAGGGTCCAGGTCTCGAAAAGGACCGTGTATTTACCTTTTGGCAATTTTTCACCTGATGACGATCGCCCGTCCCATTCCAGCTCCAGCGGCTCATCGTCCTTGATGAAGGGATAGTCCCTCCGGAGCAGAGTCCGGCCGTCGGGCCCCAGGACGCTCAGGCGCAGGTAGCCATAGCTGTCCGGCAGGGCCCGTAGCCTCGTCCGGCCCAGGCGGCCCGGCTCCTCGGGATTGAAGGCGGCCGGGGCTGCCTCGACATCGAGCTCCAGGTCCTTGGGCTCCAGGTTCAAGCCTATGTCCGCCGAGCTGCGCTCGGGGATGCTGAGACGGGCCTTCAAGGTGCGGTAGCCGAAGCGCGATATGCTGAGTTCGGCTGCGCCCGCCGGCACTTCGTTCAAACCCTGGTTTAACTCACCCCAGCCCTCAAGGTAGAGACGGGCATCGCGGGGCTGGACATCGACCATGAGGTAGCCGGTGATGCGCTCCAGTTCGTAGTCCAGCTCCAGGACATCGTCATCGTCGTAGAAGAATCCGACACTCCAGGCCTCATAGCCCTCCTTCTCCACCTCTACCTGGTGGTAGCCGCCGCTCGGATGGATGGACAGGGGGGCTCTCCCGACGTAGTGGCCGTCCAGGCGTACCTCGGCCCCCGTGGGCTGACCCCCTATCCTGAGCTCAGGCTTCTCTGGTTCCTTGTCTTTCACAGGCCAAACGACAGTCGCCGGCTCCTTCTCTTTTTCGGAGACGCGCTTGGCCTCGGCGGCCTCCTTCTGCGCGCGCACCTCCTTCTCGGCCAGCCCGCCCGAGCTCAGGCAGCCCGCGAGAGTGAAGGCCGCCGCGGTCAAGATGAGAAAAGCCCACAGGGCCCGCGGATGATCGTCACGCCGCATGCTATGCCTCCCTCAGAACTGGAAACGGATGCCTATCCAAGCGTCCTCGCGGGACATGTCGCTGGCTATGAGCCCGGGTAAGACCTGGTCTGTGGTCTCGGCGGCCAGGAAGCGCTTGCCGTCCACGCTCAGCCCGGCCTTCATCCCGGGGGCTCCCTCCAAATCCACCAGGGCCATAGCGTGGAAGTACTCCGCGCTCACCATCATGCCGGACTCCAGGTTCCAATGCTGAAGGAGAATGGCCGCCAGCATGGAGCGGGCGTCGCAATCGCCTTCGGACCTGAGGAGGGCTTCAAGGGGAACGGTGAAGTCCATGCCCTTTGTATCGCGGACGTAGGTGAATCCCTGGACCAAGGCCATGACGGCTTCCGCCAGAGCGGCCTCCTCCTCAGGGCTGCGCGCCCCGGCGGACGAGGCAGCCGGGGCCGAGGGCCCCAAAAGGCGGCCGCCCACTCCCGGCAGGCGACCCGCATCCCAGAGCTCGGCGACGCGTATGCCTAGGGCGAAGGCCAGGGAATCCAGGCGCGAATAGGAGTCGCGGAAGATCATGCGGTAGAAGCGCTTCCAGGCCCCCTCCCCATAATCCGCCGAGTCCTGATAGGCCAGAAGGAGGCGGTACTCGCGCTCGGCCAGACGACGGGATGCCTCCACCCAGTTGGAGCGGATGGGAGCCTCGACCGTGGCGCCGGCGTAGGCGAAAGACGCTCTCGTCTCCGCGCCGCCGTCATAGGGGACCTCGCTCCAGGAGACAGGGCCGGGCAGCTTCAGGCCGCCCCGATCTATGGAAAAGGAATCCAGGGCCGAAAGGAGAGCGTCCGCGTAATCCTCCTTGTCGGCGGCGTCGGCCAAGGAAAGGACCACGTAGTCGCGCTCACTCCCGCTGCCGTTGATGAAGAAGCCGTAGCCGGCCAGGGCCTGGCCGTAGGGCTTGACGCTGAGGCTGGCATAGAAGGCGTCCCGCCCCTGAAAACGCAGACGTTTCCCCTGCACCTCGCCCTTGAGGCGCCGGCGGACGTCCTGGGCGATGGCGTCCGCGGAAATATAGGTCCCGCCCGTGTAGGCAGCCACCTGGAAGGTGACGGCCCCGCCCAAGCCCTGGAAGCCGTACTTGCCCTTGCCGTCATCGGAGACGAGCTCGTAGGTCTCGGGCAGGTCAAGGAAGAATCCCTCGTCGGCGCCGAGGATCTCTGCGCCCAGGGCGACGGGAACCATGCAGAGGGCGGCCAGGAAGCCGATCATCGGGTGCCGGGCGGCGCGCCGGGAACTTACAGCCATGATAGTAGAAGATAGCATGGATTCGGGCATTCATCCTGGGCCAGCGGCCCACCGTGGGAAACGATGGCCGGAGAGGCCGCCAGGATGTCGGCGGCGTATGTGCCTTTTTACGGCATCATTCCCTCCTCGCGCAGGACTGCAGGGACAAATCCGGAGCACAGTGCTTATAACTTTCTTTTCCCCTGATCCACGACCCCTCACCCCTTGACTCTCGCAAGCCCTTCAGCGGAGGCTTTTTCCGCTCGCTCCTTCCATGGGATGGAGCGGCGCGGAGGATTCATGCCCCTCATCGAGCTGAGCGGACTTAAGAAGCACTTCAGAAGCCTCAAACGCAGGCCGGGCCTGGGCGGCGCCCTGCGCGACCTCTTCTCGCGCAACTACGAGACTATCAAGGCCGTGGACGGCATCGACCTGGGCATAGAGTCCGGTGAACTCGTGGGCTTCATCGGCCCCAACGGGGCGGGCAAGTCCACCACCATCAAGATGCTGGTGGGCGTCCTCAAGCCCACCGAGGGCAAGGTGAGCGTGGCCGGCTTCGAGCCCTTCCGTGAGCGTGTGCGCTACGTCAGGAACATCGGCGTGGTCCTGGGCCAGCGATCCCAGCTCTGGTGGGACATCCCGGTCATCGAGTCCTTCAAGCTCCTCAAAGAGGTCTACGGCATACCCAAAGCCACCTACGAGCGTATCCTGGGGGCCTTCGGCGACTTAGCCGGGATCCAGGAGCTCTACCGCCGCCCGGTGCGCACCCTCTCCCTGGGCCAGCGCATGCTCTGCGACATCTGCGCCTCCTTCCTCCACGGCCCGCGAGTCATCTTCCTGGACGAGCCCACCATAGGGCTGGACGTGGATATCCGCGCCAAGGTGCGTTCCCTGATCGGCGAGCTCAACCGGCGCGAAGGCACCACCATCCTCCTCACCAGCCATGACGTCCGGGACATAGAGACCCTGGCCCGACGAATCGTGCTCATCGACAAGGGCCGCATCCTCTACGACGGCCCCACCGACCGCTTCCTGACCGTCTTTGGGCGGGCCCGCACCCTGCGCCTGGACCTCTCGGAAAGCGACGCCTCCGCCCGGGAGGCCCTGGCCGCTGAGGCCAAGCGCGCCCACGCCCGGGCCGCCAAATTCGAGACGCGCCAGGACAACGCGGGCTGGCTGGAAGTCTCCTTCGACGAGGAGGAGACGCCCCTGGTGGACATCCTGTCCTTCTTCATGTCCAGGTCCAAGCCCAAGGACGTGTCGATCCAGGACGTGTCGATGGAGGAGGTCATCCGCCGGGCCTACGCCGGGGAGCTGTCGTGACCAGGGCCTA
>CAYYCP010000132.1:0-4747 GCA_964470375.1 uncultured Spirochaetales bacterium | reverse complement strand
GCGAGGGCGCCGGGATGCCGCATGCTCATTTGAACCTCCGTTCCAGTTCCCGTTCTATATCCTGGAGGCCGCGCCCCTGCCTAAGGGCGGCCGCCATCAAGCCGAGCACCCTGTGTCCGCCCCCGGCCTGGAAGCGCTTGTAGACGGACAGGAGGCTGGCGTAACGCTCCGAGCCGAGCTTGGAGCCGGCTAGGGCTGAGGCCAGGTCGAGGATGGACTCGGCCATGTCCCCTTCCAGGGGCGGGCGAGCGAGGGCAGCCGCGAGGGTGAGGGCCCGGGCGGCGTCCAGTGCCGGCTTGCCCTTGGCTTTGAAGTAGGTCGGAATGATATCGAGCCAGGCTGGCTCCAGACCGCTGCGCAGGGCCCGGGCGGCCTCCCGCAGGGATCCGGGATCGGATTCGATCTTGTAGCCCGAGCGGCCGAAGGCCCCTGCGGCCGAGGCGAAGGCGCGGACATCGCGGTCAGCGGCCCGGGCCAGGTCGGCCGGCGGCACGCGCTTAGCCGCTCCCTCTTCGAGGCGCTCGAGGAGGAGGGGCAGGGGCAGGCCCGCGGATTCCATGGCACCGGCGCTCGCGCGCAGCTCGGTTTCAACCGCGGTATACGCGGCGCCGGGGCCAGCTAGCCAGGCCTCGATGGAGCCGGGGCCTGGCGAGGGTGCCGCCGACAGGATCGGGCCGAGCGCCAGGAGGAGGAGCCAGGCGCTGAGCCTCCCGCCGAGGCGCAGGGGGGCCCTCATTGGCCGGGGCCCTCCAGGTCGCTGGGCTGGCCCCGCCCTGGCTGCTCATCCGCCTTCCCCTGGCCGACGCGTTGCGCGAAATCCTTGGCAGCCTTGCGCTCGCTCCTGACGCCCTGGCCCTCCATGGCGCGCAGGGCCCGCAGGCCCGCTTCCCCTCCCCGGGCGTAGAGGAAGGCCGCCCGGCGGGCGATCCTGAAGGCCTCCGAAGCCGAGGTGCCGGCGCGCAGGGCAAGCTCCAGCCTGAGGGCCAGCCTGTCCATGGAGGCCTGGTCCGGGAGGGCGCCCGGACCGATTTCAGCGAAGGCGGCCTCCATGAGGCGGCGGGCTTCCTGGGCGGCCGGGCCGGCCTTCCCGGCGGCTTCCTCGGCGGGCAGGGCCCCGCCGACCATGAGAATCATGATCATGATAGCCGCGGCCCGGGCCGCATAGCGCATATGCATGGGCTCCGCCTCCTTTATAGGTCGATGACCGAACTCTCGCCGCTGTAGCCGTCATCCACGGGTATCCCGGACGATGGATCCGATATCCAGGTCGTCCCGTCGATGATGAAGTTGTACGAATAGCTGCGGCCGCGCTCCAGCTCCACCTTGGCCCGCCACTCCCCCGCGGCCGGATCGTAGGTCATGGGCAGAGCCCGGGGATCCCAGCCGGCGAAGTCGCCGGTGAGGTGGACGGTAGTGGCCTGGACCGCCTGAAGCCTGAATTCCACGATGACCCGATCCGCAGCGGGCCGCTGGATCCTGCCGAGGGCCAGGGGCACCAGGCCCGCGGCAAGGAGGGCCGCCGCCGCCAGAATGAAAGCCGCCGGGCGGGGTGTCTTCCTCCGAGGCCGCGACCATTCCCGCCGCATACCCTGGAGGACGTATTCCGCGCAGGCGTCCTTTCCCTGAGCGGATTGCAAGGGGAGAGCAGCCGAATCGGGCCGCAGGTCCCTGAGGACAAGGGGCAGGAGACGGCCCCAGCGCACGGCGCAGGCGCGGCAATTCGGGATGTGGGCGGAGAGGAGGGCGGCCTCCTCGGCGCCGATAGGACGCCCGGCTTCCCAGGCGCCCATGGTCGATTCGATGCGGATGCAGTCCATCTCGTTCAATGGATACCCTCCCCGGGCCTGGACGGTTGCGTTCCCGCCAGGGCCTTCCTCAGCGCCGCCCGCGCCCTAAAGAGACGGGCCTTGGCGGCTTCGATCCCGATGCCGAGGGCCTCGGCGGTCTCCGCCACCGAGAGCCCTTCCATATAATAGAGCTCCACCGGATCGCGCAGCTGCCGGGGCAGGCTGGTCAGGGCCGCGGCAAGGTCCTCGGCGTTTAGCTCCAGGATGGCGGCGGCCTCGGGGTCGGGAGGCGGCGGAGCGGGCTCGGCCGCCAGGCGCTCGGCGACGGCCTTCCGCCGTGAGCCGATGCCGTAGATGGTCCTGGAGCGGTTTGCGGCTATGGCGAAGAGCCATGAGCGCAGGCTTGAACCGAGCCTGAAGCCCGGCAGCGAGCGCCAGGCCCTCAGGAAGACGTCCTGGGCGGCCTCGCGCGCGTCCTCCTGGTTCCCGAGCCTCGACAGGCAGAAGCGCTCCACGCCCGAGGCGTAGCGGCGGACTATGGACTCGAAGGCCTCGTGGTCGCCGGCCGCTGCCCTCTGCGCCAGGAGGATATCTTCATCTTCCACATCTTCCACGCCGCGTTCCACGGCACCAGCTTAGGGGATTGTAAAAAATTCCGCCAGGGGCGCAACCGGGAGGGCGCCGCGCGGGTATCCCCTCCCGTCAGGGCGATGCGAGGGGCTGTCCATCCCGGGAAGGGCCGGTACAGGCCCGGATCCGCTCCTCGCGCCCGGAGACCAGATGAAGGAGGCACGACATGAAAGGCATTCTGTGGACGATAGCCGCCGGAGTGGCCATCCTGGCCTTGGCGGGATGCGGACAGGCTCCCGATTCCGTCATGAGCTTTAAGCTCACCGACGCGCCCGTGGACTCCGCCGGCGTCACCAACGTCTACGTGACTATCTCGGGCATAGCCGTCAACGAGTCCGCGGACGCGGCCATAAGCGCCGGTTCCTGGATCGAGGCGCCCCTGGCGGCCCCCAAGGAATACGACTTGCTGTCCTTGCAGAACGGTTTGACGGCCGCCCTAGGCCAGGTGGCCCTTGTGGGCGGTACCCAGATCAACCAGATCCGCCTCAAGGTGTCCGCGGCAGCCCTCGAGCTTGCCTCGGATCCGGGCACGCGCGTCCCCCTCACCGTGAATTCCGGCGACATCAAGATCGTCAACGCCTTCGACATCCCCGTGAACGGCGAGATCAGCGTGGTGCTCGACTTCGACGCCCGCAAATCACTCAGGCTGGTGCAAGGGGGGAGCAGCTACCTCCTCACGCCGGTGGTCCGGGCCATCGTCGAGGGCGAGGCCGGATCTATTTCCGGCACTCTATCTCTGGAAGATCCTGAGGCCTATACCGTGTACGCCTATCCCGGCGCCGACCTTTTCGACGTCCTAGCCGGCTACGCGGCAGAGGCCACCGCCACCGAGACCGCTCCGGCCTTCGCCAACGCGGTCACCAGCGCCAAGCCCGACGCCCAAGGCGTCTATAGGCTGGCCTTCCTGGCCGCCGGTACCTATGACCTGATCGCCGTCCTGGACGCCGAGGCCGGTTCCGCCCCGGCTGCATCCGCCGACGAGGTGGCTGTGGTCGAGGCCAGGAATACCGTACAAGATCTGGGCGCTCTCTTGGTCGAGTGAGTCTCTCGGGGGCCCCGAGGTCTCCGTTTCCGTATTGACGCCCGCTCCGGCTCCGGCCGGGGCGGGCACTTTTTGCCGAACAACCCCTCCATAGGACAAAGCGCCCGACGCCTTGAAGCCCGGGCCTTATGGTGTATACTCTGCGGGAATACGTGCAATGGAGGAAAATCGATGAAATTCCGCAGCGCATCAGCCCTCGCACTTTGTTTGGCTTTGGCATCCATCGGTCTGCTCCCCGCCCAGGGTATGCGCGGCGTAAGGGATCTCATCAAGCGCGGTCTGGATGACAACTTCGGCGAGATCCAGGCGGCGGCCCAGGACCTTGGAGCGGCCGAGCGCCAGGACCTCTACGACTGGGCCGAGAAGGATCCCCTGGAGCAGGGCCTGGTGGGGGCAGGGGTGAATTTCCTGATAGGCTTCGGCATAGGCTCCTACATCATAGGCGATGTGGAGGGGGGCCTGGCGGGAACCCTGATGGACCTGGGATCCTGGGCGGCCCTGACCGCTGGCTATATCATCTACTATATGCCCTATTTACGGGCCCTCAGCACTGGGGACTACGAGGAGCTTGCGAACATCGACATCAGGGATCCCGCCGCCTGGCAGGGGAGCATGGCCCTGGCCTTCGGCCTGGTCATCGGAGGAGGCATCCTCAAGTCGATCTCGGGCATAGTCCAGATCATCAGCCCCTTCGTGTACGTGGATCGCTACAACGACAAGCTTGCCGAGGCCCTCCTCCTGGCTCGGCGGGCGGACCGCATGGGCGGCGGCCTGGCCCTCCTGCCGACTCCGGGAGGGGCGCCGGCCCTCGGGCTGAGGCTGGCCCTTTAGGGGGCGGCCCGGGGCGCGGGGCGCACTTGTTTCGGCCCCCGGTCCTTGCTATCTTCGAGGAGGTGAGGGCGAATGGCAGAGACCGTCTGGGAGGACGCGGTAGAGGCCGAGGCCGACGAGGATCTCAAGCATCCGGACGAGTTCTTCGTCATCCTTCTGAATGACGACTACACCACCATGGAATTCGTGGTGATGATATTGATGACTGTCTTCCACCGCGGCTTCGAGGACGCCAGGCGCATTATGCTCAACGTCCACGAGCGCGGACGGGGAGTGGTGGGCTCCTACCCCTACGACATCGCCATCACCAAGGTGAACACCGTCCACGCCTTGGCCAGGGAAGCCGGCTTCCCGCTCAAGTGCGTGGTAGAGAGGCTGTGAGGCAGCGGAGGACCGCAGAACATGAAGGTTAGCCAGGAAGTCCAGGCCATATTCAACGCGGCCTACAACGAGGCCA
>CAYYCP010000131.1:0-4771 GCA_964470375.1 uncultured Spirochaetales bacterium | reverse complement strand
GCGGCCTTGGCGGCATCACGGCGGGCCCGGGCGGGAAGGGTTTCGGCCTAGGCGGGATCGGGCGTTGCGCCCGGAGGGGCCGCGGGGCTATGATCCCTCCATGGACTCAAGCAGGGTAAGCCGCTTCTACGACGCTAACACTGAGGAGGGCCGCTTCGAAAACCCGGTCGGGCGCCTAGAATACCTGAGGTCGAAGATCATCCTGGAGCGCTTCCTCCCTCCGCCCCCGGCCACCGTCGTCGATATCGGCGGGGCCACGGGGGCCTATGCCTTCTGGTTGACCCAGAGGGGCTACCGAGTCAGCCTGGCCGACCTCTCCCCGGCCCACGTGGAGATAGCCCGGCGCAAGAACCGCGCGGCCTCGCCCATGCTTGTGGAGATCGTCCTGGCTGACGCGCGGGCCCTGCCCTTCCCTGACGCATCATTCGACGCGGCCCTGTTGATGGGGCCGCTCTACCATATCCTTGAGCGCTCCGGGCGCTTAGGAGCCCTGCGCGAAGCCAATAGAGTCCTCAAGCCCGGCGGCTTCCTGGCGGCCGCCTGCATATCGCGGTTCGCCTCCCTCATGGACGGCTACCGCCTGGACAGCTACGGCGACCCTGCCTACGCCGAGCTGGTGCGGCAGGACCTGGCCTCCGGGCGCCATATCCCGCCGGCCGGGCGCGATGATTACTTCACCGAGGCCTACCTCCACGATCCGGGCGAGATCCCGGGCGAGCTGGCCGAGGCCGGCTTCGCGGAGGCGCATGTCCTGGCCGTAGAGGGTTTCGGATGGCAGTTGAACGAGCTAGACGACATCATGGACGATCCGGCCAGGCTCAGCCTCCTCCTGGATCAGATCGAGGCCACCGCGGAGGCGCCGTCCCTCTTGGGCGCCAGCGCGCACTTGCTCGCCCTGGCCCGGAAGGGGGAATGAGCCGGACACGACGGCCCTACTCATCCGCCTGTCCTGTGGGCTCCGGCAGACCGCCCATGGCTGGTAGTCGATAGGGCATCAGGCGACCTACCCCGGGTGTCGGATCCCTACTATGGATTCCCTGGACTATCTGGGAACCCCGCTCTTCGACAGCGGTTCCCCGGCCGCCCCCTTCCGGGGTGCCCCAGGGCCGACAGCTGCGATGAATACGCCCGGCAAGGACGGATTGCCACGAGCGCGCTCTTCCCGGTATAATCGCGCTCGGCCATCCGGCCACGCGTCCCCTCCCCCCTCGATTTCCCGATCGACAGCGCGGCGAGCCTAGACGCGATACACGGGCGCCACGGCGCCGAACGCAGAGGAAGAGCATGATCAGAGGCGGAGATATCGGAAAGGGCACCTGCCTGTTGGTGAACAACCAGCCCTGCCTGGTAGTGGAGCGCGAATTCGTCAACCCAGGCAAGGGTTCCGCCTTCGCGAGGGTGAAGGCCAAGAACCTCATCACCGGCAACATCATCACCCAGACCATCAAGACGGCCGACTCGGTGGAGGATGCCGAGGTGGACCTGGTCGACTGCCAGTACCAGTATAATGACGGTGAGAACTACGTCTTCATGAACAACACCACCTTCGAGCAGTTCCATGTGCCCATCGCCGGCAACGAGGAGAAGGGCGGCTACCTCAAGGAAGGCGAGACCTACGCGGTCACCTTCTGGGACGGTTCCCCCATCGACGTGCGCATCCCCTACAAGATGGTCTTCACCGTGGTCGAGAGCGAGAACTACGTGCGCGGGGACACTGTCTCCGGCGCGACCAAGCCGGTCAAGACCGAGACCGGCCTGACCGTACGCGTGCCCCTCTTCATCAAGCAGGGCGAGAAGATCCTGGTCAACACCGAGACCAACGACTACGTCGAGCGCGTCAACGAGTGACCGGAGCCTGGCCGGCCTGATCCATAAGGAAGTCACCTTCAATTTCATGGGGGCCGGCCTGAGGCTGGCCCTCTCGCACGCCCTCTTCTCCTCCAACGACATCGACCAGGGCAGCCGCCTCCTCCTCAAATGCCTGGCCGCCCACGGGCGCATGGATGAAGCCGCCAGCCTCCTGGACTCGGGCTGCGGGACCGGTGTGATCGGCCTGGCATTGGGCGGCGCCTACCCCGGGCTCAGGATAACGGGGGTCGACCGCGACGCCCTGGCCCTGGCCTTCAGCTCCATGAACGCCCGCGCCAACGGCCTGGAGGGGCGTTTCGAGGCTGTGCCGGGCCTCCTCTCCGAGCCGGCCGAGAGGCGCTTCGACCGGATCGTCTCCAACCTGCCGGCCAAGGCGGGCGAGTCGGCCCTGCGGGACTTCATTTCCGGCGCGGGCGGGCGTCTGGAGCACGGCGGATTGGCCGGCATCGTCATCGTGCGCAGCTTGGCCGGGATGGCGAGGGAGGCCGTGCAGAAGGGCGGCTACGACATCGTCCACACCGAGGAGGGGCCGGGCCACTATGTCCTTATCTTCGGCCATGGGGGGGATTGCAAGAGGGCCGATGGACTCCAGGCGCCCGCGGCAATCGGAACAGAGAACTTAGCGCCTTATGAGCGCGGGCGCTTCGAGTTCAAGCTCAGGGATAGAGTCTACAGCCTGCGCAGCCTCCGCAGCATCCCCGACTTCGACTGCCTGGGGCACGGCACCATCCTGGCGGCCAAGCTCCTCAGTCAGACGGGCGCGGCGTTCAGCGGCCCTGATGCCTGCGCCATGATCGTCAGTCCCGGCCAGGGGCACATCCCCGCCCACCTGGCCCTGGAGACAGGTATCGGCTCCTTCATCCTCGCGGGGCGTGACCTCCTGGCCCTGCGGGCCTCGCGGCGGGCCCTGGAGGACGTCATGGAAGCCCGAGGCGGGAAAAGCCCGCCCTGCGGCCTCCTCCACATCCCACTGCCGCCCGCCCCGGATCAGCTGCCGCCGGGTTTTCAGCGACCTCGCCTGATAGTCGCCTTTCCCGAGGACTGCCCCGGATTCCCCTGGTGCCAGGAGGCGGCGCGGGCAGCCCGGGGCTGCCTGGCTCCCGGAGGCCTCCTCATCATCGCAGCCCCCAGCGGGCAATTATCATTCCTAGACAAACGCATGCCCGAGGGTTTCCGCATGCGCGCCGATAAACGCGAGAAGGGCTTCCGGGCCGCCCTCCTGGCCGCCGTGGACTGAGGGCCGCCCCTCAGCGCCGCAGGATCTTCACGTCTCCCAGGACCTGGAAGCCGCGCAGGCGCAGCACCTTCGCGGGATCGATGATGGAGGGATCCATCGACTTATCCTTGAATTCGCCCAGGAGCTTGCCCATCTCGTTGACCACCAGGCGGTCCGCGCTCACCTCGACGATGACGTCGCCCAGGAGGCACATCAAGTCCAGGTCGATGGATGCCGAGCGGCAGGCCGTGCAATCCACGCGGATGTCTCCGATGAGGATGGTCGAAGAGACGCCGCGGTCATCGGGCATGAGGACGTGGCGGGCGCTGCCGATGAAGGTGAAAGACGCGGGCAGGGCCGGGGACGCAGCCGCTGGAGCCGGGGGAACATGAGCGATGCCAGGCTGGAGATAAGCGCTATCGGCGTGGAGCCCGGTCGGTGATACCGCATCGGCCTCTCCGCCCAGGGCGAAGCGCGCCAGCCCCAGGCGGCCCACATCGGCCTCGCTCAGGACCAGGTTGATCTTCTCCAGGGCCGTCTCAAAATCATCCGCGCCCAGCGTCCCGGCCGCGAAGTCGCGGGCGGCCGCCTCGCGCATGCGTTCGCGCAGAGCCTCGATATCATCCCAATTCTCGGCCATCAGTGTGCACCTCCGGGCCAGGCCGCCCGCCGCGTAGTGTCCATGCGGGGCGCAAGAAGCGTCGGCATCGCATCGTAACCGCCCCGCTAAAAGCCGAGGAGGCGCCTGCGCAGGGCATGATACATCAAAAAGAGCCCCGGCGGAAGCGGCGTCCCGCGCCAGCGGATCTCGAAATGCAGGTGGGGTCCCGACGAGCGCCCGGTCGAACCTGAGCGACCCAGGGCGGGAGACCAGGGCCAGCCGCGGGACTGGCCGGGCGAGGCCGAGAGAGAATCCAGATGGGCGTAGAAGCTCGTGAAGCCCAGGGCGTGCCGGACCAGGGCGTAGTTGCCGGAGACGGCATCGCTGCCGGAGGAAAGCACCCTCCCGGGTGCGCACGCGCGCACGGGCGTGCCCGCCGGACAGGCTATGTCGATGCCGTCGTGGAATTCGGGGATGGGCGTGAAGGGCTTGGTGGGGTTGCGCCTGAGGCTGAAGCCCGAGCCAACCCTCCCCGGGACAGGATAATGGAAAGGTGGGAAGAGAACCAGGAGGGCTTGGGAGGCCGCAAAGGCGAGGACTAGGCCGATTAGTATGCGGCGCCTGAGGAAGCCCGGTTTCCGCTGCGGCCTTATCTTCAATCGCCTGGGCGCCTCAGAGGACGCCTTCATAGACAATCCTCTCGGCCCCGTCCATGGTGACGGTCATCCCGTCCTCCAGGACGTCCATGGCCCCGGGCACCTCCGACACAAGGACGATCTCGGGGTTGGTCATGAGGAGCTGGGGCCAAGGGATTTCCGAGACCGTCTCCAGGATGACACCGCGGGCCAGGCGTACGATGGGCGTGAAGTCGGGATGGAGGGCACGGGTGACTAGGATGTCGCCGCCCTGGCGCTTGAGCACGGCTACCGCCTCGTCCAGGGAGGAGGCCCGCACCACCCGCCCGGTGCAGCGACCGCCGAAGCCGCCCTCGCCCCGGCCTATCACCTTGCCCAGGTAGTAGGCCCTGACAGAGTTGACCGTGAGGGCCGTGGACACGGGCAGGCCGGCTGCCAGGACGAGCTTGT
>CAYYCP010000130.1:0-4801 GCA_964470375.1 uncultured Spirochaetales bacterium | reverse complement strand
GCGGCCTTGGCGGCATCACGGCGGGCCCGGGCGGGAAGGGTTTCGGCCTAGGCGGAATCGGGCGGAGGCTGGCCCCAATACCGCGGATCGGGCGTTGCGCCCGGAGGGGCCGCGGGGCTATGATCCCTCCATGGACTCAAGCAGGGTAAGCCGCTTCTACGACGCTAACACTGAGGAGGGCCGCTTCGAAAACCCGGTCGGGCGCCTAGAATACCTGAGGTCGAAGATCATCCTGGAGCGCTTCCTCCCTCCGCCCCCGGCCACCGTCGTCGATATCGGCGGGGCCACGGGGGCCTATGCCTTCTGGTTGACCCAGAGGGGCTACCGAGTCAGCCTGGCCGACCTCTCCCCGGCCCACGTGGAGATAGCCCGGCGCAAGAACCGCGCGGCCTCGCCCATGCTTGTGGAGATCGTCCTGGCTGACGCGCGGGCCCTGCCCTTCCCTGACGCATCATTCGACGCGGCCCTGTTGATGGGGCCGCTCTACCATATCCTTGAGCGCTCCGGGCGCTTAGGAGCCCTGCGCGAAGCCAATAGAGTCCTCAAGCCCGGCGGCTTCCTGGCGGCCGCCTGCATATCGCGGTTCGCCTCCCTCATGGACGGCTACCGCCTGGACAGCTACGGCGACCCTGCCTACGCCGAGCTGGTGCGGCAGGACCTGGCCTCCGGGCGCCATATCCCGCCGGCCGGGCGCGATGATTACTTCACCGAGGCCTACCTCCACGATCCGGGCGAGATCCCGGGCGAGCTGGCCGAGGCCGGCTTCGCGGAGGCGCATGTCCTGGCCGTAGAGGGTTTCGGATGGCAGTTGAACGAGCTAGACGACATCATGGACGATCCGGCCAGGCTCAGCCTCCTCCTGGATCAGATCGAGGCCACCGCGGAGGCGCCGTCCCTCTTGGGCGCCAGCGCGCACTTGCTCGCCCTGGCCCGGAAGGGGGAATGAGCCGGACACGACGGCCCTACTCATCCGCCTGTCCTGTGGGCTCCGGCAGACCGCCCATGGCTGGTAGTCGATAGGGCATCAGGCGACCTACCCCGGGTGTCGGATCCCTACTATGGATTCCCTGGACTATCTGGGAACCCCGCTCTTCGACAGCGGTTCCCCGGCCGCCCCCTTCCGGGGTGCCCCAGGGCCGACAGCTGCGATGAATACGCCCGGCAAGGACGGATTGCCACGAGCGCGCTCTTCCCGGTATAATCGCGCTCGGCCATCCGGCCACGCGTCCCCTCCCCCCTCGATTTCCCGATCGACAGCGCGGCGAGCCTAGACGCGATACACGGGCGCCACGGCGCCGAACGCAGAGGAAGAGCATGATCAGAGGCGGAGATATCGGAAAGGGCACCTGCCTGTTGGTGAACAACCAGCCCTGCCTGGTAGTGGAGCGCGAATTCGTCAACCCAGGCAAGGGTTCCGCCTTCGCGAGGGTGAAGGCCAAGAACCTCATCACCGGCAACATCATCACCCAGACCATCAAGACGGCCGACTCGGTGGAGGATGCCGAGGTGGACCTGGTCGACTGCCAGTACCAGTATAATGACGGTGAGAACTACGTCTTCATGAACAACACCACCTTCGAGCAGTTCCATGTGCCCATCGCCGGCAACGAGGAGAAGGGCGGCTACCTCAAGGAAGGCGAGACCTACGCGGTCACCTTCTGGGACGGTTCCCCCATCGACGTGCGCATCCCCTACAAGATGGTCTTCACCGTGGTCGAGAGCGAGAACTACGTGCGCGGGGACACTGTCTCCGGCGCGACCAAGCCGGTCAAGACCGAGACCGGCCTGACCGTACGCGTGCCCCTCTTCATCAAGCAGGGCGAGAAGATCCTGGTCAACACCGAGACCAACGACTACGTCGAGCGCGTCAACGAGTGACCGGAGCCTGGCCGGCCTGATCCATAAGGAAGTCACCTTCAATTTCATGGGGGCCGGCCTGAGGCTGGCCCTCTCGCACGCCCTCTTCTCCTCCAACGACATCGACCAGGGCAGCCGCCTCCTCCTCAAATGCCTGGCCGCCCACGGGCGCATGGATGAAGCCGCCAGCCTCCTGGACTCGGGCTGCGGGACCGGTGTGATCGGCCTGGCATTGGGCGGCGCCTACCCCGGGCTCAGGATAACGGGGGTCGACCGCGACGCCCTGGCCCTGGCCTTCAGCTCCATGAACGCCCGCGCCAACGGCCTGGAGAGGCGCTTCGAGGTGGTGCCGGGCCTCCTCTCCGAGCCGGTCGGAAGACGCTTCGACCGGATCGTCTCCAACCTGCCGGCCAAGGCGGGCGAGCCGGCCCTGCGGGACTTCATCTCCGGCGCGGGCGGGCGCCTGGAGCCCGGCGGATTAGCCGGTATCGTCATCGTGCGCAGCCTGGCCGGGATGGCGAGGGAGGCCGTGCAGAAGGGCGGCTACGGCATCGTCCACGCCGAGGAGGGGCCGGGCCACCATGTCCTCATCTTCGGCCATGGGGGGGATTGCAAGAGGGCCGATGGACTCCAGACGCCCGCGGCAATCGGGACAGAGAACCTAGAGCCTTATGAGCGCGGGCGCTTCGAGTTCAAGCTCAGGGACAGAGCCTACAGCCTGCGCAGCCTCCGCGGCATCCCCGACTTCGACTGCCTGGGGCACGGCACCATTCTGGCGGCCAAGCTCCTCAGTCAGACGGGCGCGGCGTTCAGCGGCCCTGATGCCTGCGCCATGATCGTCAGTCCCGGCCAGGGGCACATCCCCGCCCACCTGGCCCTGGAGACAGGTATCGGCTCCTTCATCCTCGCGGGGCGTGACCTCCTGGCCCTGCGGGCCTCGCGGCGGGCCCTGGAGGACGTCATGGAAGCCCGAGGCGGGAAAAGCCCGCCCTGCGGCCTCCTCCACATCCCACTGCCGCCCGCCCCGGATCAGCTGCCGCCGGGTTTTCAGCGACCTCGCCTGATAGTCGCCTTTCCCGAGGACTGCCCCGGATTCCCCTGGTGCCAGGAGGCGGCGCGGGCAGCCCGGGGCTGCCTGGCTCCCGGAGGCCTCCTCATCATCGCAGCCCCCAGCGGGCAATTATCATTCCTAGACAAACGCATGCCCGAGGGTTTCCGCATGCGCGCCGATAAACGCGAGAAGGGCTTCCGGGCCGCCCTCCTGGCCGCCGTGGACTGAGGGCCGCCCCTCAGCGCCGCAGGATCTTCACGTCTCCCAGGACCTGGAAGCCGCGCAGGCGCAGCACCTTCGCGGGATCGATGATGGAGGGATCCATCGACTTATCCTTGAATTCGCCCAGGAGCTTGCCCATCTCGTTGACCACCAGGCGGTCCGCGCTCACCTCGACGATGACGTCGCCCAGGAGGCACATCAAGTCCAGGTCGATGGATGCCGAGCGGCAGGCCGTGCAATCCACGCGGATGTCTCCGATGAGGATGGTCGAAGAGACGCCGCGGTCATCGGGCATGAGGACGTGGCGGGCGCTGCCGATGAAGGTGAAAGACGCGGGCAGGGCCGGGGACGCAGCCGCTGGAGCCGGGGGAACATGAGCGATGCCAGGCTGGAGATAAGCGCTATCGGCGTGGAGCCCGGTCGGTGATACCGCATCGGCCTCTCCGCCCAGGGCGAAGCGCGCCAGCCCCAGGCGGCCCACATCGGCCTCGCTCAGGACCAGGTTGATCTTCTCCAGGGCCGTCTCAAAATCATCCGCGCCCAGCGTCCCGGCCGCGAAGTCGCGGGCGGCCGCCTCGCGCATGCGTTCGCGCAGAGCCTCGATATCATCCCAATTCTCGGCCATCAGTGTGCACCTCCGGGCCAGGCCGCCCGCCGCGTAGTGTCCATGCGGGGCGCAAGAAGCGTCGGCATCGCATCGTAACCGCCCCGCTAAAAGCCGAGGAGGCGCCTGCGCAGGGCATGATACATCAAAAAGAGCCCCGGCGGAAGCGGCGTCCCGCGCCAGCGGATCTCGAAATGCAGGTGGGGTCCCGACGAGCGCCCGGTCGAACCTGAGCGACCCAGGGCGGGAGACCAGGGCCAGCCGCGGGACTGGCCGGGCGAGGCCGAGAGAGAATCCAGATGGGCGTAGAAGCTCGTGAAGCCCAGGGCGTGCCGGACCAGGGCGTAGTTGCCGGAGACGGCATCGCTGCCGGAGGAAAGCACCCTCCCGGGTGCGCACGCGCGCACGGGCGTGCCCGCCGGACAGGCTATGTCGATGCCGTCGTGGAATTCGGGGATGGGCGTGAAGGGCTTGGTGGGGTTGCGCCTGAGGCTGAAGCCCGAGCCAACCCTCCCCGGGACAGGATAATGGAAAGGTGGGAAGAGAACCAGGAGGGCTTGGGAGGCCGCAAAGGCGAGGACTAGGCCGATTAGTATGCGGCGCCTGAGGAAGCCCGGTTTCCGCTGCGGCCTTATCTTCAATCGCCTGGGCGCCTCAGAGGACGCCTTCATAGACAATCCTCTCGGCCCCGTCCATGGTGACGGTCATCCCGTCCTCCAGGACGTCCATGGCCCCGGGCACCTCCGACACCAGGACGATCTCGGGGTTTGTCATGAGGAGCTGGGGCCAAGGGATTTCCGAGACCGTCTCCAGGATGACACCACGGGCCAGGCGCACGATGGGCGTGAAGTCGGGATGGAGGGCCCGGGTGACTAGGATGTCGCCGCCCTGACGCTTCAGCACGGCCACCGCCTCGTCCAGGGAGGAGGCCCGCACCACGCGCCCGGTGCAGCGCCCGCCGAAGCCGCCCTCGCCACGACCTATCACCTTGCCCAGGTAGTAGGCCCTGACCGAGTTGACCGTGAGGGCCGTGGACACGGGCAGGCCGGCTGCCAGGACGAGCTTGT
>CAYYCP010000129.1:0-4809 GCA_964470375.1 uncultured Spirochaetales bacterium | reverse complement strand
CGCGCACCATCTCGTTACTGATGCCGGAGACGGCCTGGGCGTCCTCGCTGATGGGAATGCCCGGGTCGCACAGCAGCGAGAATTCCTCCAACTCCCCCTCTCTCGAAAACTTCACCGCCCCGAATTCGCAGATGCGGTCCTTGTCCGGGTGGAGTCCGGTGGTCTCGAAGTCCAGGGCTACGAAGGCCTCGCCCGCCTCCAGTCGCGCAGCCGCCTGAGGCAGGGGCAGGGTGTCGATCCAGGCCCGCCTAGCTACCATAGGATCCCAATATGGCCTCCAAGTCGGCCTTGATGGCCTCGGCCTTGCCCTTGGCGGCCGCCTTGGCGGCCTCCAGTCCGTCTTCGGTCCCGGCCCGCACGCAGGCGTAAAACTTGATCTTGGGTTCCGTGCCGGAGGGACGGGCGGTGACCCAAGAGCCATCAGCGAGGAACCACTGCAGCACGTCCGAGGAAGGCCAGGGCAGGCTCCGCGCCTTGTTGGGATCCGCGGCCAGCCATTCCCTGCCCTCGCGGATATCGCGCAGGCGCTCGACCGCCAAGCCCCCGAAGGACAGGGGCTGGCGCGCGCGCAGACCGTCCATGAGGGACCGCATGGTCTGCATGCCCTGGGCGCCCTTGAAGGCCCTGGACAGGGCCAGTTCGGCGAAGTATCCGTGCTCCTTGTAGAGCTCCGCCAAGCGTTCCATCAGCCCCTTGCCCCGGCTGCGCCAGTAGATGGTCATCTCGACCGTCATGGCCGCCGCCGAGATGCCGTCCTTGTCGCGCACCTCGCGCTCCACCAAGAAGCCGTAGCTCTCCTCGCTGCCGAAAACGTAGGTCCGGCCCGAGCCGTCGGTCTCGTAGCGCCGCATCAAATCAGCGATCCACTTGAATCCGGTCAGGCACTCGTCCAGCTCCACCCCGTAGGACGCCGCCACCCTGTCCTGGAGACTGGTGGTGACGATCGACTTGACCACCACTGGCTTGGCCGGCATGGTCCCCAGCTCGCGCCTGGAGAGGAGCACGTAATCCATCAGCAGGGCGCCCAGCTGGTTCCCGCTGAGGAGGCTATAGCCGCCGCGCCCGTCCGGTACAGCGATGCCCAGGCGGTCTGCGTCGGGATCCGTGGCCATGACCACGTCGGCCCCCTCGCGGGCTCCCAGATCCAGGGCCATCTTGAGGGCGGCCGCCTCCTCGGGATTGGGGTAACTGACGGTGGGAAAATTCCCATCGCCCTCGCGCTGCTCGGGCACGGTCTTCACGTCCAAGCCAAGGCCGCCCATGACTCTCTCGAAGGGCATGGCCCCGGTGCCGTGCAGGGGCGAATAGACGATCTTGACCCCCGGTCCCATCTCCTTGATGAGGGCCGGGCGGAAAAGCTCCGCCTTCACCATATCCACATAGGCGTCGTCGATATCCTGGCCGATCATGCGGAGGAGGCCGCTCTCCAGGGCCTGAGCCCGGCCCATGGACCTCACCTCCGAGACGGCCTTGACCCGCTCGATGATGCCCTGGTCGTGGGGTGGGACCACCTGGGAGCCATCATCCCAGTAGGCCTTGTAGCCGTTGTAGGCCGGAGGATTGTGCGAAGCCGTCACGACGATCCCGGTCTGGCAGCCCAGGCGGCGCACGGCGAAGGACAGCATGGGAGTGGGGCGCATCCCGGGGAAGAGCCAGGCCCTGACGCCGTTGCCGGCGAAAACGAGGGCGGCCGCCTCGGCGAATTCGCGGGAATAGCGCCGCGAGTCATAGGCGATGGCGGCGCTCAGCTCCTGCCCCGCTCGGACCGCCTTGAGATAGTCGCACAGGCCCTGGGTGGCCCGGGCCACAACCAGAGTGTTCATCCGGTTGCTTCCTCCGCCGATGACCCCGCGCAGCCCGCCGGTGCCGAATTCCAAGTCCGTGTAGAATCGATCCTCCAGCTCGGCCCAGTCGCCGCGCCGGAGCAGCTCCTCCACCTCGGCCCGGAAGCCCGCGTCGGTTTCGGCCTCCACATAGGCGCGCGCGCGCGCCTCGATCACGGCCCTGTCCATGCCGCCCTCCCCACTTGAAGAAAATGCCCTGGTAGAGTAGCCATCTAGGCGCAGGCGTGTCAATGAAAAGGGAAGAACCGGCGAACAGCTGGCCGTCCAAGGGCCCACGGGCCTTTGAGGATTTCTACTCAGCCATCTGGGGCGTGCGCTGGCCGGCCTTGCGCTCGGCCATGACCGGCCCGACGCCCCAGGCTCCCTGGAGCGAAAGCCTCTCCGAGCCCTACCATATGGATCCGGCCTCCGTTCTAGCGGCCCTTGCCCTGGGGCGGCCCCAGGGAGAGGCCTGCCTGGACATGTGCGCAGCCCCGGGGGGCAAGAGCCTGGTGATAGCGTCGCGCATGCGCGATTCGATCCTCGTGGCCAATGAACGCTCCCCCGAGCGCCTGGGGCGCCTGAAACGCGTCCTGGATCGTCATCTGCCCGGGACGCTCCGCTCCTCGGTCCAGGTTCGACAGGGCGACGCGGCCCGCCTGTGCCGGAGCCGTCCAGCCTCCTTCGGCCGCATCCTCTTGGACGCCCCCTGCTCCTCGGAGCGCCACGTGATGGCCTCCGAACGGCATCTGTCTCTATGGTCCAGATCCCGGGCGGCATCCCTGACCTACTCCCAATGGGCCCTGCTCGGCTCGGCCCGCCTTCTCCTCAGGCCGGGAGGCCGCCTGGTCTATTCCACCTGTTCCATCAATCCCGCGGAGAACCAGGATATGGCACAGAGGCTGTTGTCACGACGAGGGTCGGGTATGCAGGCCTTGGATGCGAGAGCCCAGACGCGGGCCGAACTGGAGAATCTGTCGCCCCGCTTGGCGGAGAGCCTAGGGGCCGTACTGGAAGCCGCCGAGGATGCCGGGCCGGGGATCATGATCCTGCCCGACCGGTCCGGCCCCGGGGCTGGGCCGATGTTTATCGCGGTATTTGAGAAGACCCTAGCGGAGGAAGATCCGAGCGGGACTTCCAGGGCTGAAGCCTAATCGGCTTCCTTCTCAAGTTCCTCTTCCTTGCCACCGCGATTCTTGTACTCGAGTTCGCGCGCGTCTATGTCCTTTTCGAGCTGGTCCAGGCGCTTGAGGGTTTCCTTGATCGAGGGGCTTTCGGGGCCGATGCTGGCCTCGCCGCGCTCGACGAAGGCGGAGTATACCTCTACACCCAGCTGGGCGGCGATCTTCTGGGCCTGGCTCTTGAGCTGGATGATCTCCAGCTTGATGACCCCCAGCTCGCCCAACTCCTTGGCCTTGGCCCCGGCCCTCTCCAGGATGTCCCGCGAGGCCTCGACGCCCTTGCTCACCATCGCCCGCAATTTATCGGAAAACGACATGGCATACTCCTTTGATCCGAATATAGGTCCATCCCGGACCCAGGGCAAGTCAAATCTCGAAGGCCGGCTCCCCCGCGACCTGGGCCGTCAGAGCCGCCGCAGCATCCTCTTCGTCCTTCCGCCCCTCTATCCTGAGCCAGACGCCGCCCTCCGCCCCGCCCAGGCCCCCGGCCGCGCTCAAAGATGCCCGGGCCCCGCTCAGGGCCTCGACGGCGTCGAGCTCGCATATCACCTCCCCCGGCAGTTCCAGGAAGCGCAGGCCCTTGGCGCCGGGTGCGTTCAGGGAACGGGCGATCTCCTCCAATGGGCCTTCGACGCGCTTTTCCAGGCCGACCGGGACGATCAGCTTCACCCGCCGACCGACGGCCGCTTGTATGGCCGGGATGGCCGTGCCGGCCTGAGGATGCCCCACCAGGACGCCCGCCCGCCGCGTTCGCAGTTCGAGAGCGTTGGCGCCCTTAAGGACGAGGTCGCCCTCGCGCAACGCATCAGCGACGTCGAAGATGGTCTTGCCCTCCTGCCACTGGCCCCTTACTATGACTACGTCGCCGGGGAAGGCGGACTGTTCGGGAAGGCGACCGCTGGGATCCAGGGCTCGCCCGGGCGGGAGATTGAGGCCGCGGAGGAAGCGCCGGCCTTGGAAGTCGGCAGCCCGCCCGATCAGGCCCAGAACCTCCTCGGCCACATAGGCATTGGTGCTCCCGGCTACGATGACGATGGTGCCGCCTTCCAAAGCCTGTCGAATATCAGCGCGGGCGGCCACCGCGCGCGCAATAAGCCGTTTCCCCGCCGCCACCGTAAGCATGCATTGGATCATGATGGCCTCCTCATCGGTTTAAGGGGCATGATAGCATGAGCCCCTCCCTTCCCCAAGCAGCTCAGGCCGGTCTAAAATGTCGGCCCATGGACACAGCCGGGCTGCGCGTCCTCCTTCTCGACGCGGACAACACCATCTTCGACTTCGACGCCGCCCAACGCGAGGCCCTCCTTGAGACCATCGGCCTTTCGCCGCGCGACCCGGCCGCTGACGAGGCCTTCGCCGCCTTCAAGGACATCAACGACGCGGCCTGGCGCCGACACGAGGCCGGAACCCTATCGCGCCAGGACCTTAGGGTGGAGCGATTCAAGCTCTTCAGGGCCTTCCGCCCCTTCGAGATGGATGACTGCCAGGCGGCCGATTTCTTCTTAGGGAAGCTCGCATGCAAGGGCCTCCTCCTCCCGGGGGCCGCCGATACCCTGGCCGAGCTCAAGCGGGCCGGCCTGCGCTTGGGCCTGGCCACCAACGGCTTCAGCGCCGTCCAACGCGGACGCATCAAAGCCTCGGGACTGGACGGCCTCCTGGACGGAATCTTCATTTCGGAGGAGATGGGCGCCAAGAAGCCGGATTCGGTCTTCTTCGAGGCCTGCCTGCTCGCCTTGGATGCGGACAAGAGCGAGTGCCTCATGGTGGGTGACTCCCCTGAGGCCGACATCGCCGGGGGCAAAGCG
>CAYYCP010000128.1:0-4921 GCA_964470375.1 uncultured Spirochaetales bacterium | reverse complement strand
GGACATCCTGACCCTGTCCGAGGCGGGCAAGCGCGAGCTCAGGCTCATGGAGACAATGCTCTCCTCCTTCAGACCGGGTTCGGCCTTCTTTGACTGGGCTCCCTTCGAGGCCATCCTGACCGCCGCGGGCAATCTAGCCATCTTTCCGTGCGGTTATGAATTCCCCGGCTACTTCTCCTCCTATGGGCCCGGCGTAGTCTATTTCGTCCTGGCCGCCGAAGGTCTGGAGGGGGGACAGGGCGCCCGCGCGCTTGACGGAACGATCTCAGCATTCGGGCGTCTCATGGCCGTCCTGGCCGCGGGGGCCGATAGAGAGGGGCGGCCCCAGGCCCTGGCCCTCTGCCTCATCGCCCTGAAACTGGCCGCCCGTGCGGCCATAGCCGGCAAGCCGGGACGGCTCCTCGTCCTGGGCGAAGGAGGACTGGCCCTGGCCGCCAGCAAAGCTTTTCTTGAAGCCTTCCCAGGGCTCATCCTCTATGAGAACGGCCGTATTCCCGAGGGCGCCCCGCCCGAGTCCGAGGAGTGGCGCGACCTCTCCATGGAGCGCAGCCCCTTCGAGGCCCTCTCCGGAATGGCTTCCCAGGCTATGGCGGGGCAGGTATCCTTCAAGGTGAACCAGGCTCGAAAGACCTATGATGTCCTAACCAGGGCCCTGCCTCTGGGCCTCATCTTAGTCCTCGTCCAGCCCTAGCCTGAAGGGGCGGCTCATGCCATACTGCCCAGGCCTATGATCATCGGAAAGGCATGCGGGAAATGCAGGGGCTCCCTGCCGCTGTCCGTCTCCGTGGGCGACTCCTGCCCGCATTGCGGCGCCCTCTTCGACGACGAGCGCGATACCTATGTGCCCGGCGGGCGGAGCGACCGATCCCTTCCCGGCGAGTGGGGGGCAGGCGCCCTCCTGGGCGCCCTGAGGGGCTGGAAACCCGCTCTCGTCCTGGTCGGCTTGGGTCTCGCGCCTGTCGCGACGGCCTGGGTCTACGTGGCCGCCCTCCTGTCCGCCCAGGCCCGTACAGGTGCCGGCGCCTTCCTCCTGGCCCTGGCCTGGGGACTCCCGGCGGGCTGGGGACTCTGCGGCATCTTCATCGTCCTCCTCTCCGCCCTCAAGCGCCTAATAGCGCCGGAGCGCTTCTCCTGGCACCTGGCGGCCGCGGTCGGCCCAGCCTTCTGCGCAGTTTACGTCTCAGCCCCCATCCTGGCCGGGGCCCGCTCGGCCCTCCTTCCCCTGGAACGCCTCCTGAGCCCGGGGACCATCCTGGACTTGGGCGTGGGCCTCCTTGGGGCGGCCATTCTCCTAGCTCTAGCCCTGGCCAGCCTGAGCCACTCCATTCTCTCGGCTTGGCGGAATCTGGCCGGTCCGAGGGCGCGCTGGTTCTCCCTGGCCCTGGGCGCGGCCGGGCTGGCCCTGTCCTGGATATGGCTGTCGCGGGAAGGAGGCCTGAGTCGCTTCCAGCCCTTCCGTTTCAGGCTCTTCACAGAGACAGCCCTCGCCCTGGCGACACGCCTGGCCGTTTGGATCTACAGCCTGCGTTGGCTTATGCCTTACCTCATTCCGCCCCTTGGGACCATTGCGGCCGGCCGGATCCTGGACGCCTGGAGGACGGGCGACAGCTCTCCTTCGGAATTCGGCGGGCATTGGAGGCTCTCCGGGGGTATCCTCTGCGCCCTTTTGCCCTCCTTAGCCGCTCTGGCCATCAGAAAGCCTCCCGCGTCCGGCATCCCGCAGGTATGGCGGGTGAGCCTGGCCCTCATGGGCCGCTTGGGTCCGGCCCTTCCCTATGCCAGCGCCGGCCTAGGAGCTATCGTCGGCATCCTGCCCGCCCTTCTATCCTGGCTCCTCCGCTCCTTCCTGACTCGGAAAAAAAATCCGGATATTTCCGGTAATTAACATTCCCTTGACCGATTCCTGGATGAGCTGCGCTATCTTCCATACCGTGATGAGGATGGGAGCGCGATAGCCGGCGTCGCCGGGCGCGCCGCCTCGTCCATCGCCGGATCCGACGCCGGCGCCTTCCCGGCCGCCTCCTCCTCGGCCGGCCGGCGCCGGCGGCCTGGCCGCCTCTTCCCTCCCCCGTCTGCGAAGCCCCCTTCCATCAGGTATACTCTCTCCATGGCCGGAGCCGATCCCGGAACGTACCGCAGCCTGGCCCTCCTCTCCCTCATGGCCGCCGCCCTGGAAGGCCGCGGAGGCCCCGATCCAGGACTGCGCGAGCGCCTCTGGGAGCAGCACCGCTACCTCCTCAGCTTCCTGCGCTGCCGATGCCGTGACGAGGAGGAGGCCGAGGACATCCTCCAAGAGAGCTATCTGGCCTTCCTGGCCTCGATGGGGCGCTGGTCGGACGGGAAGGGGCCTGTCTTCGGCGGCGAGCGCAAGCTGCGGAACTACCTCGTGTCCATCGCCCTGAACAAGCTGCGCGATAGGCGGCGCGGCAAGGATGCTCCCGCCCGGCGTCTTGAATTCCGCAGCCCCGAGGAGGCCCAGGCCTGGCTGGACTCCCTGCCCGCGCGCGAGGCCTCCCAGGACGAGGTCCTGGCCGCCCGGGCCGAGGAGGGCGAGCGCCGGGCCCTGGTGGCCCTGGCCATGGAGAGCATCTCGGCCGAGCACCGCCGCGTCCTGGAGCTGCGCTTCGCCCGCGGTCTGGCCAATCCGGAGGCCGCCCGGGAGCTGGGACTGGGCATAAAGGCCCTGGAGTCCCTCCTCTTCAGGGCCAAGGCGGCCTTCAAGAAGGCCTTCATAGAGATATCCGCCGCGAATGGAAACGGCGCGGACGACGTTCATAGCCATAGGGGAGGCAGGCGGTGAGGAAGGGCGGGCGGACTCTGAGCGACGAGACCATGAAGGCCCTCCTTTCCGATTACCGGAGGCCGGGGATCGATAGGGAGCGCTTTGATGCCTGGATGGAAGGCGCGGCCGCCCCCGCCGCGCGCCGCCGGTTCCTCCCCGTCCTGGCCATCGCGGCCGCCCTCCTGCCAGCCTTCATCGTCCTGGGGACCTACCTCCGCGGGGCCCTCTCCCTGGACGCACCCCTCCTCATCTCCCGTCCCGCTGCCTCGGCCGCGCCCGGGCCGGCCGGGACGGCTCCGCGCAGCCTGAGGGCGGGGCCGGACGAGGAACTCTCCTTCTCCAGCGCCGCCGAAAGCCTGGCCCTGGCTCCCGGGACCGCCCTCAGGGTCTCCCAGGATCCCTGGCGCGCCATCAGCCGGGAGAAGGGTTACCGCTACGGCATAGAGTCCGGGGCCCTCTACCTCCGCCATGATCGCGGCGACCTGCCCTTCGTCATCAGCACGCCCTTCGGAGAGGTCAGGCCGACTGGAACCAGCCTGAGCTTGAAATTGGATAGCCTGTCCATGGATCTGGCCTGCGTGGAGGGCTGCCTCGACTTCCGCTTCAAGGCCGATGGCTCGGCCCTGTCCATCCCGGCGGGCATGCTCCTGAGCTTGGACGTGGCTGCCGGGTCCCCGCGGCGGACGAAGCCCTCCTACAGCCTGAGGGAGTGGAAGAGCCCGGCCGAGCTTCCGTACCTGCCGGCCTCACTATCGCTTGCCCCGCCCGCATCCGCCCCATCGTCCAGCGCCGCCGAGTCGCCCGGCCTCGAGAATCTCGGCGCCCCGGCCCCCTCCGTCAGCCCCGCCGCCCCGCCGGTACTGGTTCCCTCCGCTAGCCCGGCGCCGGGACAGGCAGGCGCATGGACCGAGCTCTGGTCCGCCAAGACACCGGCATCCAGCGTCCAGGGCCTCGAGAGCGACGGGAGGAGCCTAGCCATGCTCATGGGCGAGAGGCTCCAGCTGCGCGATGCCTCCACGGGGGAGCTGCGCATGGACGTGGAGCTTGAGGCTCCCGTGGACGGCCTGGCCCTGGAGGGAGACGCCTTCGTCCTGGCTGGCCGGGTCCTGCGCCGCCTCGATGCCCGGACTGGGGCCGAGCTCTGGCGCGCGGCGACCGGCCCCGTTTCCCTCTCCGACATCGCCCTGGGCGATGGCTCCGTCGCGGCGGCCTCTGCCGACGGGCGCATCTACCTCTTCGACGCCGCCACCGGGCGGGCGGGCCCGGCCATCGCGGCCGGCTCGGGCATGTACGGGATGCCCCTCCTCTCGGGAGGCCGCGTTTTCATGGGCGCCCTGGACAGGAGCCTGCGCGCCTTCGACGCCACGAACGGGGCCCTCCTCTGGGCCTTCAGGGCCGATGCCGCCTTCACCTCCAGCCGGCCCGGGCTCCTGGGCGGGGGAACCATCGTCCTGGACCGCGACTCTTCCGGAACCTATTACGCCCTTGACGCCGCCACAGGGAGCCTACGCTGGCGCCTGGACATGCCCTCCCCGGGCTCGCCCCCCTATCCGGCCGGAGCCGGCATCCTCATCGAGGATGGATCGGCCATCTCCCTCCTCAAGCCCGATGGCGCCCTGTTCTCGCTCCTGGGCGATGGACTTGCCCCGCCCATCCTGGCCGCCGGCCCCGGCAGCCTCATCGCGGGGCGGAATGGCATCTGGCGCATCAGCGCGGAGGAGCCCATGAAGCCCGCGCGCCTCCTTGCGCGGGGGGAATTCCTCCGTGCGGCCCTGACCGAGGAGGGTGCCTTCACCCTGGACGCGGACGGGAATCTCAAGGCCTGGAGCCTGAAATGATGCCTGCGAATCGATGCCCGGAAGCCGATCGATCCCTCTCCCGGGCCAGGGGCGCCCTGGCCGCGGCTCTCCTCCTGGCCTGCCTGGCGGCTCCGTCCGCCCTTAGGGCCCAGGAGTCCCGGCCTGGCGCGGGGGTCCGCTGCATCGCCATCTTCCCCTACAGCCTCCGCGAGGGGGCCCTGCGCCCGGAGCACGAATTCGCCCGCTACGCCATCCCCGACATCCTGCGCGTGGCCATCGGCGAGACCGGGCGCTTCTCCCTGGTCGAGCGCGCCAACATCGATGCCGCCCTCGCCTCATC
>CAYYCP010000127.1:0-4942 GCA_964470375.1 uncultured Spirochaetales bacterium | reverse complement strand
GATGAGGCGAGGGCGGCATCGATGTTGGCGCGCTCGACCAGGGAGAAGCGCCCGGCGTCGCTGATTGCCACGCGCAGGATGTCCGGGATGGCGTAACGGGCGAAGTCGTGCTCTGGACGCAGGGCGCCCTCGCGCAGGCTGTAGGGGAAGATGGCGATGCGGCGGACCCCCGCGGCGGGCTGGGCATCCTGGGCCCCCAGGCCGGGCGAGGCGGCCAGGCAGGCCATGAGGAGGACCGGGGCCAGGGCCCGCCTGGGCCGGAAGGAGGACGCCTCGATCGTCGAGCATAGGGACGCGAGCCTCATTCAAGCCTCCAGGCCCTGACGCGGCCATCTTCTTCCAGGGTGAAGGCCCCCTCTCCGGTCAGGGCCGCGCGCAGGAAGTCTCCCCGCGCAAGGAGGCGGGCCGGCTGCGATGCATCCTCGCCGCTGATGAGCCAGATGCCCTTCCGTCCCGCGAGCAGGCTGCCCGAGCCGGCGGAACCGGCCGCCAGGATGGGCGAGACCAGACCCTCGCCCGGGAGGGCGACAAGGCTGCCATCGGACGTGAGAAGAGAGATGCCCGATCCATCCTCGATGAGGATGCCGGCCCCGGAGGGATGGGCCAGGGCGCCCAGGGATGCTTCCGCCAGCCGCCAGCGCAGGCTGCCCCCGGCTGCGTCTAGGGCGTAATAGGCCCCGGAGGAGTCGCGGTCCAGGACGATGGTTCCGCCGCCCAGGAGCTCGGGCCGGCTGGAGGTGAAGGCGGCATCGGCCTTGAAGGACCAGAGGAGGGCCCCGCTCTTGGCGTCGAAGGCGCGCAGGCTCCTGTCCAGGGCGCCCATGAAGACGGCGCCGCCCGCGAGAAGGGGTTTCCCGTACATGCCCGAGCCGGCCGCAATGGTCGGGCCGGCCCGCCCGGTGGCGGCGTCGAAGAGGTAGATGCGCCCGTCGGCCGAGGCAACCGCGACGGAGCCATCGCCAAGGGCGATGTCGGAGAGGGAGACTGGTCCGGTCGCGGCGCGCCAGAGCTCGGCCCCGGTCCCGGCATCGAGGCGGCGCAGGACCCGGCCAGCCAGGACGAAGGCGTCTCCCTCCAGGGCCAGGCCGTCTATGGGAGCTTCCAGCTCCGCATCAAGGCGCGGCTCCCCGGTGGAGGCATCGCGCAGCTGGAGCCTCTTGCCCATGATGATGGCCAGGCTCCTCCCGTCGCTCTCGAGCCCTTGGACGCTGGAGACCGGCAGGGCCGCCGACCAGAGCTCGATCAAGGCGCCTGCCTGGCCCGGCGACAGGCTCGCGGAGGGGGCTGGAAGGGGCGAGGCTGCGGGACTGTCGGAAGGGGCCGAGACGCCAGGGTTCTTGAGGCCGGGCGATGCGGCGGCGCTGGACGATGGGGCGGATGCGGGCGGGGCAAGCGATAGGGAGGCTGGCAGGTACGGTAGCTCAGCCGGGCTCTTCCACTTCTTCAGGCTGTAAGCGGGCTTCGTCCGCCGCGGGGCTCCGGCTGCCGCTTCCAGGCTCAGGAGCATGCCCGCCGGAATGGACAGGGCCGAGCCATCGGCCTTGAAGCGGAAGTCGAGGCGCCCTTCCACGCAGGCCAGGTCCATGGACAGGTTGTCCAGCCTCAGGCTCAGGCTTGTGCCGGCCGGCCTGACCTCTCCGAAGGGGGTGCTGATGACGAAGGGCAGGTCGCCGCGATCATGGCGCAAGTAGAGGGCTCCGGCGTCGATGCCGTAGCGGTAGCCCTTCTCCCGGCTGATGGCGCGCCAGGGATCCTGGGAGACCCTGAGGGCCGTCCCGGGAGCCAGGGCCAGGCTCTCGGCGGCGCTGGAGAAGGAGAGTTCCTCGTCCGGCCCCGCCCTCAGGCTACGCGGGGCCGTCCCGCCCTGCCCGGGCGCGACCGAGGCCTGGGAATAGGCGATGAGGAGGGGGGCGTCAAGGGACAGGGCCCCGCGAAGGTAGGTCCCCAGGACGATGAAGGCGGGCAGAAGGGCAGCCGCGATGGCCAGGACGGGAAGGCGACGGCGGCGCGCGGCGGGGGCGGCCGCGCCTTCCATCCAGGCATCAAAGCGCTCCCTATCGATCCCCGGCCTCCGGTAATCGGAAAGGAGGGCCTTCATGGTCTCGTCGCTCAGAGTCCGCCCGCCCTTCCTCACCGCCTGCCTCCCCTATGGCTATGAACGTCGTCCGCGCCGTTTCCATTCGCGGCGGATATCTCTATGAAGGCCTTCTTGAAGGCCGCCTTGGCCCTGAAGAGGAGGGACTCCAGGGCCTTTATGCCCAGTCCCAGCTCCCGGGCGGCCTCCGGATTGGCCAGACCGCGGGCGAAGCGCAGCTCCAGGACGCGGCGGTGCTCGGCCGAGATGCTCTCCATGGCCAGGGCCACCAGGGCCCGGCGCTCGCCCTCCTCGGCCCGGGCGGCCAGGACCTCGTCCTGGGAGGCCTCGCGCGCGGGCAGGGAGTCCAGCCAGGCCTGGGCCTCCTCGGGGCTGCGGAATTCAAGACGCCGGGCGGGAGCATCCTTGCCGCGCCGCCTATCGCGCAGCTTGTTCAGGGCGATGGACACGAGGTAGTTCCGCAGCTTGCGCTCGCCGCCGAAGACAAGCCCCTTCCCGTCCGACCAGCGCCCCATCGAGGCCAGGAAGGCCAGGTAGCTCTCCTGGAGGATGTCCTCGGCCTCCTCATCGTCCCGGCAGCGGCAGCGCAGGAAGCCCAGGAGGTAGCGGTGCTGCTCCCAGAGGCGCTCGCGCAGCCCGGGATCCGGGCCGCCGCGGCCTTCCATCGCGGCGGCAATGAGGCTGAGGAGCGCTAGGCTGTGGCGCGATCCGGGCGCGGCTCCGGCCATGGGGGAAGTATATCTTATGAATCCCTTAGCGTCCGATGGAATGGTGAATCGCGGGCCGAAGGGGCGGGGCGGTCCTAGCCGCCGGCGCCAGCCGGCCGAGGAGGATGCGGCCGGGCGGGCGCCGGCGCGGGATCCGGCGATGGACGAGGCGGCGCGCCCGGCGACGCCGGCTATCGCGCTCCCATCCTCATCACGGTATGGAAGATAGCGCGGATCCTCCGGAATTCGGTCAAGGGAATGTTAATTCCTCGCGCCGGGCTTCCTCCGCTGGATAAAGGCGTGCAGGAGCCAGGACAGGAGGGCGGGCAGGAGGGCGGCCATGATGCCCAGCCCGGCCGAGACGAAGGGCAGGGCCGGACCCAGGCGGCCCATGAGGGCCAGGCTGACCCGCCACGCCTGCGGGATGGCCGGCGCGGGAGGCTTCTTGAGGGCCAGGGCCGCCAGGAAGGGCAGGATGGCGCAGAAGAGGCCGCCGAACAGTCTCCAGTGGGAGCCGAATTCGGAGGGCGAGCCGTCCCCCGTCCTCCAGGCGTCCAGGACCCTGCCGGTCGCCACGGCCCCCAGGGGCGGGATGAGGTATGGTATCAGCCAACGCAGGCCGTAGGCCCAGGCGGCCAGGCGCGAGGCCAGGGACAGGGCCGGCTCCGTGAAAAGATCGAGGCGGAAGGCCTGGAAGCGGCCCGGGTCTCCCGCCCGCGACAGCCAGATCCATGACAGGGCCAGTCCGCCCGCCCCCAAGGCCAGGCTGAGCCAGCGCGCCCTCGGGCCGCTCAGGTTCCGCCAGGCCGATAGGAGGGAGTGGCTGAGGGCGGCCAGGGCCAGGGCCAGGAGGACGGCCGCCCCCAGGAGGCCGGCCCCCAGGTCCAGGATGATCGCCAGGCCCAGGAGGCGCTCCAGGGGGAGGAGGGCCGAGCGGGCCTGCGCCAGGAGGGGGGCGGCGGCGTAGACCGCGCAGAAGGCGGGGCCGGCCGCGGCACCCAGGTGCCAGGAGAATCTCTCGAGGGCGATGAGGCGCTTGAGGACGGAGAGGATGACGATGAAGATGCCGCAGAGGCCCCACCCCGCCGGGACTCCCCAGGCCAGGGCCAGGAGGAGTGCTCCGGCGCTAGCGCGCGCCTGCGCGGGCAGGAGGACGGCGAGGATGGCGCAGGCCGCCGCGACGGGCGCCAGGCCCAGGCCGGCCAGGGCCAGTGCGGCCTTCCAGCCCCTCAGGGCGCCCAGGAGGGCGCCCGCCCCGCACTCCCCGGGAAGGGACCGGGCGGAGCGCCCGCCCGGCACGTAGCTGTCGCGCTCGTCGTCGAATAGGGCGCCGCAATGAGGGCAGGAGTCGCCCACGGAGATGGAAAGCGGCAGGGAGCCCCTGCATTTTCCGCAGGCCTTTCCGATGATCATAGGCCAGGGCAGTATGGCATGAGCCGCCCCTTCAGGCTAGGGCTGGACGAGGACTAAGATGAGGCCCAGAGGCAGGGCCCTGGTTAGGACATCATAGGTCTTTCGAGCCTGGTTCACCTTGAAGGATACCTGCCCCGCCATAGCCTGGGAAGCCATTCCGGAGAGGGCCGCGAAGGGGCTGCGCTCCATGGAGAGGTCGCGCCACTCCTCGGACTCAGGCGAGGCACCCTCAGGAATACGGCCGTTCTCATAGAGGATGAGCCCCGGGAAGGCCTCAAGAAAGGCTTTGCTGGCGGCCAGGGCCAGTCCTCCCTCGCCCAGGACGAGGAGACGGCCCGGCTTGCCGGCTATGGCCGCACGGGCGGCCAGCCTCAGGTCGATGAGGCTGAGGGCCAGAGCCTGGGGCCGCCCCTCTCTATCGGCCCCCGCGGCTAGGACGGCCATGAGGCGCCCGAATGCCGAGATCGTTCCGTCAAGCGCGCGGGCGCCCTGTCCGCCCTCCAGACCTTCGGCGGCCAGGACGAAATAGACTGCGCCGGGCCCATAGGAGGAGAAGTAGCCGGGGAATCCATAACCGCCCGGGAAGATGGCTAGATTGCCCGCGGCGGTCAGGATAGCCTCGAAGGGAGCCCAGTCAAAGAAAGCCGAACCCGGTCTGAAGGAGGAGAGCACTGTCTCCATGAGCCTGAGCTCGCGCTTGCCCGCCTCGGACAGGGTCAGGATGTCC
>CAYYCP010000126.1:0-5013 GCA_964470375.1 uncultured Spirochaetales bacterium | reverse complement strand
GGGGTAACCCTCTTGCGATCTCTCGGGAAGGGGCTCGCTTCCTTAATGCTCGCCAGGCCGAGGATTTTTTGGGTGAGGCGTTCGATGCCGATGGCGAAGCCGCCGTGGGGCGGGCAGCCGTACTTGAAGATCTTAGGGTAGTCGCCCAGGCCGGCCTCGGTCAGGCCGAAGCGGGGCAGGGCCTCCAGGAGCATGCCGTAGTCGTTGATGCGCCGGCTGCCGGAGGTGATCTCCAAGCCGCGGAAGATGAGGTCGAAGCTCATGACGGTACGGGCGGACAGAGGGTAGGAATAGAATGCCCGCGAGCGCCGCGGCCAGGCGTTGATGAAGGCCGCCTCTACGCCGTGCTCCTTGAGGGCCCACTCGCAGATGAGGCGCTCGGCCTCGGCGTTGATATCGTAGAAGGGGCGACCGGCCATCTCGGAGACGATGCGTTTGGCCTCGTCACAGGGCAGGACGGGTATCCTGGCCATGAGGTCAGGGTCGGGGACGCCGGCGCCCCAGAGATCCAGGATGCGCTTGTCCTCCCGGGCCAGGCGCTCGAACAGGTGAGCGAGGATGCCGCGTTCGAGGTCCATCAAGTCCAGGTCGGAATCTATGAAAGCCATCTCCACGTCGAAGGAGACGAACTCGTTGATGTGCCGGGGGGTGTCGTGCTTCTCGGCGCGGTAGGCGTGCGAGATCTCGAAGACCCTCTCCATGCCCGAGGCGATCATGGCCTGCTTGTAGAACTGCGGCGACTGCGCCAGGTACATGCGCCGGCCGAAATAATCGACCGGGAAGAGGTTGGAGCCTCCCTCCGTCCCGGAGCAGACCAGCTTGGACGTCTTGATCTCGTAGAAACCCAGGCCGTGCATGTACTCGGAGGCGTAGTGCAATATGGATGACTGGAGTTCGAAGATGGAGCGGATCTTGGGGTTCCTGAGCGAGACGATGCGGTTGTCCAGAACACGCTCCAAGCCTGCCCCGGAAGGATCGCGGTTGACTGGGAAGGGGAGCTCCGGTTCGGCGACGGCCAAAACCTCTGTCTCCTCCACCTCCATCTCCGCGCCGCCGGGGGATCTCGGGTTGGCGGTCACCGGGCCGCGGGCCCGGATGACCCATTCCAGGCCTAAGTTAGGCAGCTTGGCCGAGTCGTAGACGAGCTGGGCCTCCCCGGAGCGGTCACGCAGGACCACGAAGCTGATCTTGCCCATTTCGCGGATGCGGTGGACCCAGCCGCACAGTTCGGCCGTTCCCCCGACGCGGTTCCCCAGGTCCCGCGCCAGTGTCCTATTCGCGTAGCTGCCCATGCTCTGCCTTTCCCGGCCGCCTCAGGCGCCGGAGCGGATGCGTTCCTCGATGGCGGCCCTCAGAGCGGCCGGAGCCGCCCGCCCGCCGGACTCGGCCATGGCCCGGCCTATCAGGAATTCCTTCTTCTTTGCGTCCCCAGCCCGCACGGCCGCCAGGACATCCGCGTTGGCTGACAGAACCTTGTCGGCCAAGGCCGCTAGGGCCTCGGGCGAGCTTATCTGCTCCAGACCCTCGCGGGCGATGATGGTCTCGGGATCCGCGTCCTCGGCGAAAACCCGCGCTAAAACCTGCTTGGCTGTCTTGCCTTGGATGCGTCCTCGGGCGAGCATGGCCAGGAGGGAGGCCAGGCGGGCCGGTCCCATGGGTGAGGCGCCTATGCCTAGGCCGGCGCGGTTGAGCTCCTTGCGCAGGTCGCCCAGGATCCAGTTGGCCGCAGTCCGCCCGGCTTCCTGGATGGTACCCATGGCCGAGCCGCCGGCCTCCATGGCCGACTTGACGGCGGACTCGAAGTAATCGGCCAGTTCGCGCTCCTCGCATAGGGCCTCGGCGACCTCGGCCCCCAGGCCGTAGTCCCGGGCCAAGCGCTCCAGGCGGGCCAGAGGCAGCTCGGGCATGGAAGCCGCGATGGAGTCCAAGAAGGCCGGCTCGGGGTTGAAGGGCGGAAGGTCGGGCTCCGGGAAATAGCGGTAATCGTGGCTGGACTCCTTACCGCGCATGGACACTGTGCAGTCGCGATTCTCGTTCCACAGCCGGGTTTCCTGGACGATGGGGCGGCCCGCGTCCAGCTCGGCGGCTTGGCGGCTTATCTCGTAATCCAGGGCCAGGCGCACGAAGCGGCTGGAGTTGAGGTTCTTGATCTCCACCTTGGTGCCCAGGCCGGCTCCGGGCGCGTTGAGCGACACGTTAGCGTCACAGCGCAGGGAACCCTCTTCCATATTGCCGTCGGAGGCCCCCAGGTAGCGTACCAGGCGACGGAAGTGGTGGAGGAAGGCCTCGGCCTCCTCGCCGCGGCGCATATCCGGCTCCGTGACCACCTCAAGGAGGGGATAGCCGGCCCGGTTGTAGTCGATCAGGCTGATGTCACCGGCGTGGATCATCTTGCCGGCATCTTCTTCCAGGTGGCACTCGCGCATGCGCACGGACAGGGTTCCTCCGCCGGGGGCGGGGAAGTCCAAGCGCCCGCCGCGCCCGATAGGGTCGCCGAACTGGGAGATCTGGTAGTTCTTGGGCATGTCCGGATAGAAGTAGTTCTTGCGGGCGAAGACCGCTTGATGGCCGACCGAGCATCCCAAGGCAGTGGCGACGCGGTAGCCCAGCTCGACCGCCCGGCGGTTGAGAGCCGGCAGGGTGCCCGGCCAGCCTAGGCAGACCGGGCAGACATTCGAGTTCGGGGCATCGCCGAAGCGGGCCGGGCAGGCGCAGAACATCTTGCTGGCGGTCAGGAGGTGGATGTGGATCTCCAGGCCGATGTACACGTCGTAGCGGCTCATGGCCGACCTCCAGGGACGAGGATGTCGGGCAGGCGCGGGGGAGGCATGGCCGCTTCCAGGATGCCGGCGGCCTCGAAGAGGATGTCCTCGCCCCAGGCCGGGGCGGTCAACTGCACGCCCGCCGGCAGGCCGCCGCGCAAACCGGCCGGTACGCTCAGGGCTGGGAGCCCGGCCAGGTTGGCCGGCACAGTGCACTCGTCAGCCAGGCGCTGCGAGAAGGCGTCCATGCTCTGATCGTCGTGGAGGAAGGCTCGTCTTGGGTATACAGGGCCCAGGAGTGCGTCCACGGACTCCAGGGCCGACTCCATCTCCGCGCGGATGGCGGACCTGATGCGCTGGGCCCGGGCGTAGTAGCGATCCTGGAAGCCCGAACGCAGGACGAAGGTGCCCAGCATGACTCTGAGCTTGACCTCGGCGCCCAGGCCCTGGCTGCGGGCCTGCATGACCAGCTGTTCGTGATCCTCGGCGTAGTAGGGCCTCAGGCCGTAGCGGATGCCGTCGTAGCGGGCCAGGTTGGCGGAGGCCTCGGCGGCGGCGATGACGTAGTAGGCGGCTACGGCGTAGGCCAGGCAGGGCAGGCTGATGGGGACCAGTTCCAGGCCGGCCGCGCGCAGGGCCTCCTCGGCATCGCGCAGGGCGTCCAGGACTTCGGGTTCGGCTTTGGCCGGAGGAGTCAGGAGGCCCACTCGGCGCAGTCTTCGGCCGGCCGCGGGGGCGGGGGACCGGCTGGTCTGGTCGGCCGGATCCTGGCCGCGCATAGCCTGGAAGGCGACCCGTGCGATGCCGGGGCTGCGGGCGCACAGGCCGATGGTCTCCAGGCTGGAGGCATAGGCCACCAGGCCGTAGCGCGAGACGGCTCCGTAGGTGGGCTTGAGGCCGTAGACCCCGCAGAAGGCGGTTGGTTGGCGCACTGATCCGCCGGTGTCGCTGCCGAGGGCGAAGGGCACGATGCCGGCGGCCACGGCCGCGGCCGATCCGCCAGAGGAACCTCCGGCCACCCGAGCAAGATCCCAAGGGTTGTTGGTGCGTTGGAAGGCCGAGTTGTCCGTGGACGATCCCATGCCGAACTCGTCCAAGTTGGTCTTGGCGACTACGACCGCACCGGCCTTCTCCAGATTGAGGACGGCGGTGGCGCTGTAAGGCGCCTGGAGGCCGGCAAGGAGGCGCGAACCGCAGCTCAGGCGCCAGCCCTTGACGGCGATATTGTCCTTGACCGCGAAGGGCACGCCCGCGAGCGGGCCCGCAAGCGGGCCGGCGAGTGGATCCGCTGAAGGGCCCGATCGAGGTTTTCCCGCGGCGCTCTGTGGGGCGGCGGGGAGGCGCCACTCGAGGCAGGAGGCGATGCGGGCTTCAGCGCGCTCGATGCCTCGGGCGTAATCGGCGGAGCTCTCTGCCAGGGCCCGGCGGTAGGAATCGAGGATGTCCGCGCTCGCGGCGTCGATGGGGAGGGATGCTTCCATGGCGCCGCCTACAGGACGTTGGGTATGGTCACCAGGCCGCTCTCAAGATCCGGGGCCTGGTCCATCAGGGCGGAAGCCAGGGCGACGCGGGCCGCGGCGTCCTCGGCGGGGGCGACGTCCTCGCGCAGGACATTGGGCCGGAGATCTCCGGGCTGGTGAGGCGCGGCCGACTCCTCGAAAGAGCGCATGGTCTCGAAGTGCTCGAGCATGCGTTCCACCTCCGCGCCGAGGCGCTGCGCGTCTCCATCCCCCAGGGCGATCCGGGCCATGGCGGCGGTGATCTCGAGCTCGCTCAGGTCCATGCTTTCCCCTCCCTCAGCCTGCCTGGCCGGACAGCCAGGCGTCCGCTGCGGCCGCTGCGCGGCGGCCCTCATCAATTGCCCAGACTATCAAGGATTGGCCTCGGCGCATATCGCCGGCCAAGAAGACCCCCGGCAGGGAGGTCGCGCCGGAGGGATCGGCCTTGATCAGGTTCTGGGGCGTGAACTCCAAGCCCAGGGCATCAGTCAGGGCTGAGCGCTCCGGGCCCAAGAAGCCCAGGGCTAGGATGGCCAGGTCGGCCTCCAGGGTGAACTCGCTCCCGGGCAGCTCGCGCATGGTCGGGCGTGGGCCCTGGCCCTCCCAGGTCACCCGGACGCAGCGCAGAGCGGCCAGGCGGCCCCCGTCGCCCATGAATTCCTTGGTCAGGACCTGGAATTCCTGGATCACTCCCTCCTCGTGGCTGGAGGTGCGCTGGTAAAGGCGCGGAAAGAGGGGCCAGGGCTGGGTGG
>CAYYCP010000125.1:3895-5020 GCA_964470375.1 uncultured Spirochaetales bacterium | reverse complement strand
AAATAGGAACAGCAAATAGGAACAGCAAATAGGAACAGCAAATAGGAACAGCAAATAGGCTCTCCGCCCTCCTTCTTGACATTCAGGGTCGGCATGCCGATACTGGGGCCATGCGTACCTACGCCGCAGAGGACATCCGCCTCGCCGCCGCGGCCGCCGCTACCCAGCCGGCGGTCGGGCGCAGTTAGGACGCCAAGTCCCTAAGACGCGCCGCAGGCCGCCGGCATACCCGGCGTCCTGCGGCTTTTTTTTCGCCGCCCGGATCCCTTGCTCCCGCCTAAGGGCGGTAGCGCGGGCTCAGGCGGGGACAGCCCGGGCCGGGTAGGCCGAGGCCGCGAGCCAGCCCGGGGGAGAAAGGAAGAAGGGCATGAGACGCGACATCGTTCACGAGGGCGCCGGCAAGCTGACTTACGAGATCCGCGAGATTGTGGCCGTGGCCAAGCGCCTCCAGCAGGCGGGCGTGGAGATCACCTGGGAGAACATCGGCGACCCCATTCAAAAGGGCGAGAAGTTCCCGGACTGGATGAAGGCCATCATCTCGGAGCTGGTTATGGACGACGCCAGCTACGCCTACTCCGACACCATGGGCGTGCCGGCCACCCGGGAATTCTTGGCCGAGAACGTGAACCAGCGTGGGGGCTGCCGGATCACGGCCGACGACATCGTCTTCTTCAACGGCCTGGGCGACGCGGTGGCCAAGGTCTTCGGCTTCCTGCGGCGCGAGGCGCGCGTGATCGGCCCATCGCCGGCCTATTCGACCCTGTCCTCCGCCGAGGCCGCCCACTCGGGCTACGACCACCTGACCTACGCGCTGGACCCAGTGAACGGCTGGCTCCCGGACGTGGAGGAACTGGAGCGCAAGGCCAAGTACAACGACTCCATCGCCGGCATCCTCCTCATCAACCCCGATAACCCCACCGGAGTGGTCTATGACCGTGAGCTCCTCCTGCGCATTGTCGAAATAGCCCGCAAGAACGACCTCTTCGTGGTCTGCGACGAAACCTACACCCATATCGTCTACAACGGCGCGAAGACCTGCCACCTCTCGGAGGTGATCGGCGAGGTCCCCGGCATGGCCCTGCGCTCCATTTCCAAGGAGTATCCATGGCCGGGAGCCCGCTGCGG
>CAYYCP010000125.1:2471-3795 GCA_964470375.1 uncultured Spirochaetales bacterium | reverse complement strand
CTCGCAGAAGGTGCCGGTGGGCAATCCCTCGGCCAAGGCCATCGTGGAGGAAATCGTGCGCGGGGTGGCTCCCGATAAGCGCTTTGTCTACTACCTCCTGGCCTCCACGGGGATCTGCGCCGTGCCCCTGACCGGATTCTGCAGCCAGCGCCAGGGCTTCCGGGTGACCCTCCTGGAGACCGACGACGAGAAGCGGCGCTGGATCTTCCGCACCCTGGCGGAGACCATCCGGGCCTACCTGGCCAGCTAGGGCCGTGGCCGCCCGGGGCGGGCCTCGCGGGACCCTGCCCGGCCCCGCCGTGGCCCTGGGACGCGCGGGCTTCCGCGTCATCGAGGGCGGCATAAACGCCCTGTGCCGCTACTGCGGGCGGGGCGCCCGCGAACCATTGCTCCCGGTAAACTTCTTACTCACGGATGCGGGCCAGGCCGACCTGGCCCGCGTCCTTGAGGATGTCTCCTACCCGGGCCTGCCCTACGCCGATCTAGCCGCCGAGGAAGAGGGCCTGTCCTACCGGTTCCTTTGCGACGCCCTGGGAGGGGCGGACGCGGGGCCTCCGGGAGGCTCCTCGGCCTTTGTACAAGGCGCCCTGCGCTTCGATCCCCTGCGCGGGGTCTTCCTTGATCCCGAGGGCGTCTATCCCCGCCTGCGCGTCCTGGAGCTTGAGCCGCGCTTCGATCCGGCAGGACCCTGGCCCGCCGAGGCTCTCTTCGAGGCTGCTGTGCTGGTCTCGCGCACGCCCTACTCGGTTCCGCGCGCCTCCGCGGCCGGCCAGGGTTCCCTGGGCGGCAGCGATCCTGACCGCAGTCCGGCCGGCACGGCCATGCAGCGAGACCTGCTCAGCCTAGTCCTCACCGGGGCTTATCCCTGGAAGGGCTTGGGCCTCCTGCGGGATGCAGGCTTCATCGAGCGCGAGTGGCCGGAGATCGCCCAACTTTTCGATGTTGAGCACTCCAAGGAATTCCATCCCGAGGGTGGAGCCTGGGATCACACACTTGAGACTTTCCGTTACCGTAAGGAGCCGGACCTCCTCCTCTCCCTGGCCCTCCTCCTCCACGACACCGGCAAGCCTCTCTCGATCAACGCCGAGGGGCACCGTTTCGACCGCCACGCCGAGCTGGGGGCACGGACCGCCCGGGATTTCCTGGGGCGCCTGGGCTTCCCCTCGGCTCTGTCGGCATCGGTGTCCTTCCTTGTCGGGAAGCACATGCTGCCGGCGGCACTGCCGCGCCTGCCCCTGTCCCGGACCGAGGAAGCCCTGGAATCACCCCTCTTCCCCGTTCTTCTGGAGCTCTTCCGATGCGACATGTCCAGCACCTTCATGGG
>CAYYCP010000125.1:0-2371 GCA_964470375.1 uncultured Spirochaetales bacterium | reverse complement strand
AATGTATGCAGGTTTTGGGCTGGTTCCTCCTGGCCGCCGCCGGGATCGCCTTGATCGGCAGCCTCATCACCGCCTTCCTGCCGTCCGACATCTTAGGAAGGCTCAGGGAAGGCCAGGCCGGGAAGCGCCTGAAAATCCTCGATTCGGAATTCGAGTTACCGCCCGGCACGCCTAACAAGCCCATCGTCCTTTCCTTCCTCCTCACCATCCTGCCCATGTGCGCCTGGACCGGGGCGGTATCCCTTCTCATATCCGGGATCCTCGGCCTGGTGGGAGCCGGGCGGCCCTTCGACAATTCAAACGCGAAGAGGCTCTCTTGGCTGGCTGTCCTGGCCGCCCTCGAACCCTTGATGGAGATGGCGGCCGGCCTGGCGGGAAAGGGCGTCCTAGCCGCGGCCTTGGGCCTGCATTCTTCCATCGACGTGAGCGTGAATGTCTCCTGGATCCTAGTCCTTCTCCTCCTCCTGGTGCTCTCCGGCGTGTTCCGCTACGGCGCCGAGCTCCAATCCGACGTGGACGCCACGGTCTAGGGGGCGGGGATGGGCATCATCGTGAGGCTCGACAGGGTCCTGGCGGACAGGAAAATGGGCGTGTCGGAGCTGGCGGAGAAGATCGGGATAACCCTGGCCAACCTCTCCAACCTAAAGACGGGCAAGGTCAGGGCCGTGCGCTTCTCCACCCTGGAGGCCATCTGCGCGGCCCTGGATTGCCAGCCCGGGGACATTCTGGAGTATATACCTTCAGCGGGCCAGGCGGATTCCGGCGATGACGAGCTGGCGAGGGAGTACGGGCTGCCGGACGAGGGCTGATAGGCGTATAATCCAATGCATGTTCGCGCCGCTTTCCGACGCCCTGGTGATCTACGGGGTTACCGGGGACCTGGTCTACAAGAAGATTTTCCCGGCCCTGTACAGGCTGGCCCTGAAGGGGGCCCTTGACCTGCCCGTCATCGGGGTGGCCCGCAGCGAGTGGAGCGCGGAGAGGCTGCGGGCCCGGGCCCGCGAGTCCGTCGAGGCCTTGGTGGAGGGAGTGGACCGGGGCGTCCTGGAGGGCTTCCTCTCCCGCCTGGCCTATGTCAGCGGCCCCTATGGGGAGGCCGCCACCTTCGAGGCCCTGCGATCGACCCTGGGCACCTCGGTAAGGCCACTGCACTACATGGCCGTGCCCCCCGCGCTCTTCGAGGCAGTCATCGGACAGCTCAACCGGACCAGCTGCGATGTGGGGGCACGGTTGGTACTGGAGAAGCCCTTCGGGCGTGACCTGGCCTCGGCCCGGGCACTGAACGCGGTGCTGCGATCGCGCTTCCGCGAGGATGCGGTGTTCCGCATCGACCACTACCTGGGCAAGGACGCGGTCCAGAACCTGGTCTTCTTCCGCTTCGCCAACGCCTTCTTGGAGCCTATCTGGAACGCGCACTACGTGGAGGATGTGCGTATCACCATGGCCGAAAGCTTCGGTGCGGGCGGGCGGGCGGCATTCTACGACGCCACCGGGGCCGTACGCGACGTGGTACAGAACCACCTCCTCCAGGTGCTCTCCAACATCGCCATGGAGCCGCCTCCGTGCAGCCCCGACCCGGAGACCCTGCGCGACGAGAAGCTGCGCGTCCTCAAAGCCGTCCACCCGGCCGACCCGGCGGCTTGCGTGCGCGGCCGCTATCGCGGCTACCTTAGTGAGCCGGGGGTGGCGGCCTCCTCGCGCACGGAGACCTTTGCGGCCCTGAGGCTGGAGGTGGACAACTGGCGCTGGCGCGGCGTGCCCTTCTACATCCGGGCGGGCAAGCGACTGCCGGTCACCCGCACCGAGGTCCTGGTGCGCCTGAAGAAGGCCCCGCCGGTGGTGCCAGGCATCGAGCCCGCCTCCAATTACCTGCGCTTCCGCCTTGGGCCGGACCAGGGCATCTCACTGGGCGCGGCCGTGCGCGGCCCCGAGCCGGGCGGGCGGGCCATCGAGCTCCTAGCCTCGCGCTCCGAGCGCGGCGCCGAGGAGGATCCCTACGCCGAGCTCCTGGGAGACGCCATGCGCGGCGAGCTCTTCCGCTTCGCGCGCCAGGACTACGTGGAGGAGGCTTGGCGCATCGTGCAACCCCTCCTCGACCTAGAGGAGCCGCCGGCCGAGTACGAGCCGGGGACCTGGGGGCCCGCGGCGGTGGATTCCCTTATCGATGGTGGCTGCAATGAGTAGCTTTTCATCGTGTGCCTTGAGGAAGCGGAAAAGGCCCTCGACGCCATGGCCCAGAAGGGCTACGCCTCCCTGCGCGTCCGCGACGACGGGCGGGTGGATTACGAATTCGCCGAATTCCTTCTTTTATAAACGCGCTCCCTAATCGGCATATCGTCATCGCGCGGGGGAAGCTTCGCCCGCCCTTCAC
>CAYYCP010000124.1:0-5049 GCA_964470375.1 uncultured Spirochaetales bacterium | reverse complement strand
TGTCCATCGTCGACAAGTTCATCTACAACATCGAGCAGGATCGCCCAGAGTCGAACGCGGCTACCCTGGCGTATAAGGGCCTCAGCGCCGCCTTTACGATGAAGTACTCGCGCTCCTACTATTTTGACTCCGCCTCAAATCCGAAGCAATGGAAGGAATCCGCCGAAGCCCCGGCCCTGAGGGCCACCGATCTCTCCCTGAGCTACGTCCCCAGCGACTGGCCCGAGCTGCGGGCCTGGAAGAACCGCCTCTGGATCAAGCCGAGCCTTTCCACCAACCTATCACTCAACTTCCAGCAATTCACCCGCTCAAGCTTCAGCCTGACCCTGGGAGCCCAGGCCGGCGCCAGCCAATTCCTGGATCTAAGTTTCAGCGCCTATTCGCAGAACTCGTCTATTTTTCGCTACTTCCTGGGCTTGCCCGGCTTCAGCCTGGGCGAGGACTTGGACCAGGCCATGCGCCGTGACTTCTTCCAGGATCTATTGGATTCTTTCACCTTCTTCCGCTGGGACGAATCCCGCGGCGTCCTTGGCTATACCGAGGAGTACAGGCGCCGCAGCCTCTTCAAGCTGAAAACCGTCAGCCTGAACTTGGTCCATCACCTGGACGATTGGGACCTCACCCTGGCGCTCTCGGGCAAGCCGGTGCTGAAGACGGTTGATGGGGTCAAGGACTATGTCTTCACACCCACCTTTTCCCTGGCTGTGGACTGGAAGCCCATACCGGAGATCAAGACGAAGACCACCATGACCGGGACCGGAGACGACCGTACGATCACTATACAGTGAGCTCAGCCAAGCCTTGTTTCAGCGATCCATCTCCTGGTAGGCGCCGACGAAGTCTATCACGCAGACCCTGCGATAGGCCGCATGCGCCCCGACGGCCAGGCCGGCCACCAGGAAATCCGGATCATAGATATTCTTGCGGTGGCCGCGCGAGGGCACGCCGTCGTCAACGATAAGTTGTATCACGATCTGCTCGGCCGTCTCCGCCCCGTAGGCGATGTTCTCGCCGGCTGTCTTCTGCCACGCGCCGTAACGCTCCATGCGCTTGAATGGATCGGAACCGTCGGCCCCGATATGCCCGGTTCGGCCGGTGCGCCCCTGGTCCGCGGCGTGGTCCCGGCAGGCCAGGCTGAGGCCCCGCGAGAGGGCCAGGGGCGGCAGGGGAACCTGGCGCTCCAGGGCGGCGATGGCCTCGTCCACAGCCCGCACGCCTTCTTGCGTCAAGATCGGGACCCGACCGGGGTATTCCAGGAGGCCGCCCCGGTAGAGGGTTCGGTGACGCCTTAATTTCTCCGCGTAACCGCGTGGGGCCGTACGCGCCAGGTTCAGCTCCGTCATGACCTCGCGCTCCAGCCGGCTGAGGAAGGAGTCGTCCGCCAGCCCCGCGTTAAGGGCGTAGCCGCGTTGCGCGATTTCAGAAAGGGGCATGCTCGGGGCTACTTGCGGCGATGCCTCTGGAGATGGCTTAGCAGGAGAAGCCGTCGGATTATTCTGGGTCGGGCTGACGGTTTGGACCGAGGCTGGAGCCGACGGCCCCGGGGACGCCCGGCCCGCTGAAGGGGCCAGCGCCGGAGCGTCTGAAGACCGGACCGCCGCCCCTAACCCGCTCGACAAAAGCTCCACGGCCCGCTTGAGCTCGGGCTCCCCGAAATCCGGTTTACCCAGGCGCAGAGCCCGCACTTGGCCGAATGCAAGAACGGCCAAGGCCGGAACAGAGGCGGCCCCGAGGCGCTTGGCCAGACCCCGGTCGGACGCAAGGGGAAAGGATGTCCCCAGCATGGCGGCCGTATCAGCCAGGTTCTCCCCACCCTCTGCGTCCACCACCAGGAGCTCGAAATCGATCTCGCCGGGGGCGCGCCCGCCCTTTTGGATGCGACGGCGGAATGCATCCGCGTCCAAGAGGGTCTGGCGAGCCCCCGACGCGCGGGAGGACCACAGGTACACGAGGAGGCAGGCCCGGCCAGGATCATCCAGGGCCAGCCCGGCCGTTGTATAGGATAAGCCCGCCAGGCTTACGCCCTTCATGGCCTTGAAGCCCGCCCGAGCCAGCGCGGCCTCCGCATCGTTCAGGGTCTGGGCGCCCAGGATGGCGGCCGCCAGGAAGCCGAGGGCCCCGGCATATAGCCTGCGGATGGACATGCATTTACCCCCTCGAACCAACCCGCGTTGGCGCACGTCCCAGCCTTCAGCCTCAGGCAACGCGATAGAGCCCAGACTATTCAAGGCCGCCGCAGTGATGCCCATCCACCGGGATTCCGAGCCTGTCCCCCTACGCTAAAGCCCGGGCCAGAGCCAGGGCCAGGGCGTCCATGAATTCCCAGGAATCCAGGATACGCTCGGGCTTGGGATCGGCTAAACGCGCCAGGTCGCCGGTCATGACCCCGGACTCGATAGTCTCGATGCATACGCGCTCAAGGCATGCGCAGAAAGCCTCCAGATCCGGGCTGCCGTCCAGGCGCGCGCGCCAAGCCAAGCCGCCGGTCCAGGCGAAGATCAGGGCGATCGGGTTGGTGCTGGTTCGCTCTCCGCGCTTCCAGCGATAGTAGTGCTGTTGGACCGTGCCGTGGGAGGCCTCGTACTCACGCGCCCCGGAGGGCGAGACCAGAACGCTGGTCATCATGGCCAGAGAGCCGTAGGCGCTGGCTACCATGTCGGACATGACATCGCCGTCATAATTCTTGCAGGCCCACAGGTAACCCCCGCCGCTCTTCATCACCCGTGCCACCGCATCGTCGATCAGGGTATAGAAGTAGGTCAGGCCGGCGGATTCAAACTGCGCCTTGAACTCCTCCTGATAGACACGGGCGAAGATGTCCTTGAAACGCCGGTCGTAAATCTTGGATATGGTGTCCTTGGTGCCGAACCAGACATCCACGCCCTCGCCCAGAGCGTAGAGGAAACAGGCCCGGGCGAAGCTCTCGATGGAGGCGTCCAGGTTGTGCAGTCCCTGTATGACGCCCGGCCCGTCCATCTCCATGATGGTCTTGCGAAGCACCTTGCCGTCCACCCCGGTGAAGACGATCTCGGCCCGGCCGGGCCCGGGAACCTCCAGCTCGGCGTTCTTGTAGACGTCCCCGTAGGCGTGGCGCCCGATGATGATGGGCTTCTCCCAAGCCGGCACCGAGGGCTTAATGTTGCGGGTCAGGATGGGCTTGCGGAAGACGGTGCCGTCCAGGGCCGCCCGTATGGTGCCGTTGGGCGAAAGCCACATGGAGCTCAAACCGTACTCAGCCACGCGGTCGGCGTTGGGGGTGATGGTGGCGCACTTTATGCCCACACCCAGGCGCTTAATAGCCTCGGCCGACTCGTGGGTGACACGGTCAGCGGTTGCCTCGCGGTGCTCCAGGCCCAGGTCATAGTACTCGGCCTTGAGGTCCACGAAGGGCAGGATCAGCTTCTCCTTCACCAGGGCCCAAAGGACCCGGGTCATCTCGTCCCCGTCCAACTCGGCCACGGGGTTCTTCATCTGGATTTTTGCGCTCATGCGCTACTCCTTGCGTTTCTGGGGGATGGCGGCCCCAAGGATGCCCGAGGCGGCCCCTTTGGTCAACCGTGGGACGCCCGGTCTGCCCGTGCGATCAAGAGATTCATGGGAAAGGCCGCATAGCCGAAATATGGGCGGGCATGAACCCATTTCCCTACTACCCTCCTTCACTTAACCGCCATCCTTTGCATGTCGACTATGCAACTAAGGCAATAGTATAATCGAGCCATGCGCGCGCTCGGCGTCGTGATCATAATGGCCTTAGCGGGAGCCGCGGCCCCTCCCCAGGCGATGCCAGGGCTGGGGACCTCCCCGGCCTCCCCAGGAAGCCGTCCCATCGCCTCCGCCGTCACCCGACTGAGCGCCTACGCCTACGGCGCCTCGGGCTGGACGGAATTCGGCCCGGTCAAAATAGTAACGGAGGAGTACGACGTCCAGGGACGCCTCCTGGCCTGGAGCCTGTCCTACTCGGGCAAGGACATCGTCGAGTACGGGCGGCGCCTCTACCGCGAGGACGGTTACTTGGAAACGGTCTGTTCCAGCGAGGGCGACTTACTCAGGACGATCGAAGTCCGACGAGGCGTGGTGGGCTGGAGCCTTGTGGCCAGGGATCCGGACGGCGGCCAGCTCTACGCCATGGAGCCCTTGGCAGTAGCGGCCCCCGGCTGCCTTGAATACCTGATCTCGGGCATGGACGGATCGGCTGTTTTCCGCTCGGTCGAAATCCTGGATGCTGAAGGCCGCCCGGAAGCCATCCTGCGTTTCACCCTGGACGGACGCTTGGCCTATGCCAGCGGCTTCCGCTACCGCAGCGCCGACGAAGTCGGGAACTGGACTGAGCGCGACGAATGGGAGCGTTATGGAGAATCCTGGGAACGCCCGCGTTCTAAGGCTAGGCGCAGCCTTGTATACGCGGAGGCCGGGAAATGAGGCGCGAGCAGACGAAGCTCCTGGCCGCCAGCTTGACGCTGTTCGTCCTGGCCTGGTCCTGCACCAGCGCCGGCCGGCGCGGCCCCCTCCCGCGCGCATCGAGTGCGCACTTGGCGGCTTCCAGCAAGGAGCCCCCCTCGTCGCCCGGCCCATCCTCAACGAGCCCTTCGTCATCGACCCCACCCCGGTCCACCGGGGTTGCAAGTCCACTCTCCGACCCTGCCCAATCCTCAGGCGCGCCAGCGGCCGCCCCGTCCCCCCGCCTAGACCTTTCGGCGGAACCGGATCCCGCGGCCTTGGCTGCCCGGGCTAAAGCCCGCGCCGGATCAGGCACGAAGGGAGCTGCGGCGATCGCCTCGGCGATAACCAGGATGGAGCGCGGCCAGGCCATCAGTGGCTCCTGTTGGGATTATGTGAGCGCGGTTTACAAGGAAGCCGGCTTCACGGGGAAAAGCATACAACGCGTCTACTCAGCGCCCGAGGCCGGCCCCTATGCGGATCCAGCCGTCCTGCGCCCGGGCGACTGGGTATCTTTCAGGAACATCTATTCGGCAAGCGTCAGCCATTCGGCAATCTTCGTGGAATGGATCCACTTCGAATCAAGGACAGCCCTGATGATCGACCACCCCG
>CAYYCP010000123.1:0-5070 GCA_964470375.1 uncultured Spirochaetales bacterium | reverse complement strand
ATTTCCCCGATCTGGACGGGATGCTGGAGGACTGCCTGGGCAAGCCCATCCGCTGTGTAACGCCTCGGGGCTTCAGCATGACTATGACTTTCTCGCGCTACGAGGATCCGGCTGAAAGGCTCAACCGCATGAACTCGCTCATAGATTTCAAGGGCTCGCGCGGCTTTATAACCCAGGGGGACAGCCTCAAGGAACCGAAGGCCTGAGGGCTTGCAGGGCCTCGGCCGCCTTGGCCCTCACCTGGCTGTTGGGGTCACTGTCACGGAGTCTCTCCAGGACCGGGATGAGGGCCACGCAGCGCGTGCGTAGTGTCCAACGTATGCCGTTCAGCCGTACGCCCAGGTCGGCATTGCGCATGAATGCCTCGGCTTCCGCATCGAAGCCCTCTCCGCCCTTCTCGCCTATGAGGGAGGCTAGACGCCCTACCCGGGCGTCCTGCTTGGTATCGGACTCTTTCTTGAGCCTCGTCTTGATGAGGGGGTAGAGCTCACTCCGGCCCGCCTCGAGGATAATGCCGAAGGCGGTCAAGCGCTGGGCCTCTGGCAGGGAATCCTTACCGCATAGGGAGGCGATTGTATCCCAGGCCGCTTGGTCGCCGATGGCCGCCAAGGCCCTCAGGGCCTCGTCCCTGATCTTGGAACTTGGATCATACTCGGTCCGGTATTCCAGGCTGCCGATGGTCTCTACCAAGCGGGCTTGCCCGGCGGCCTTGACCGCGGCTGCCCTGACGATATCGTTCGAATCGCGAATAGCATCGGCCAGGGCCTGGACGGTTTCAGGATCACCAGGGAAGCGGCCCAAGCCGGATGCGGCCTGGGCGCGCACGTATGGATCCGGGTCTTGGATGAGCTCCAAGTGGGTCCGCTTGGAGCTGTCATTTTCGTATTTGGACAGGACCGTCAGGGCCCCCGTCCTCAATGCGCGCTTCTCGTTGGTGTTCAGAGCCAGCGCTTCCAGGAAGTCCAGGCTGCTTTGCCCCAACTCCATATCCTTCAAAGCCGAGAGAATGGCGGTCTTCATATCAATGTTCGTGTCTACATCCTTGTAGGTGTCGAGGAGGAGGGCCTCTTCCTCGGGACCGCCGCAGCGCCCGGTCAGCTTGATCAGGGCCAGGGCGTAGGGGCCGTCAAGGCCTTGGGACAGAAGTGGTCGGGCTGCCTCGAATACGGACTTGCTGGAGAGGGCGGCGCCATACTCAAGGGCGGCCTTCAATGCCGCTTCACCCTCCTCTTCTTCGCCCCTGGTCAGGATAGCAGCGGCCTCATCCTGGGCTCCGCCCCAGCCCCTTCCGCCTAGGAATCCCAGGAGGGCTGCCTTCAGGGCCGCCGAGCGGGTGGCTTTGAGGGCGGAGAGGCAGTCAGCGTTGAAGGCGTCTTCCTTTTCCTCCGTGAGTTCTTTGAGCAGGGCTCCGATCTCAGCGTCCGTGCCGAAGCGAAGAGTGCGCTGGCGCTTATCACGCTTCTCGGCTGCCTTGGCCGCATCGGCCTGGGCTTGGTCACTCGGGGATTGGCCGGGAGATAGGCTCGCGGAGGGGCTGGCGCCTGGGCTTGGAGAGGGGCCTGAGGAGGGGCTCGGGCTGGGGGCGGCTAGTGCCAGAGCGGCAGCGTAGAACAAGGCTAGGCTTACCACGCATTTCATGATCCGCATAGTGCCCCCTCAGCCTTCCCGGCCCGCATAGGCCTCAAGGAAGGCTTTCATGAAAGATCCGTACGTTCCGGCCGTGATGGCGGCTTTGGCAGATTCTACCATGGCTTTAATAAAGAAGAGGTTATGGTAGGTGGCAAGCATTGAATACAGAATTTCGCCCGCACGGAAGAGGTGCCTGAGATAGGCACGGGAATACTCACGGCAGACTCGGCAGGCGCAGTCCCGGTCGATCGGCCTGCGGTCATGTTCGTACAAGGCCTTTTTGATGGAGATGGGGCCGGAATGGGTGAAGAGGAGTCCGTTGCGGGCCGTCCGGGTGGGGAAGACGCAGTCGAACATATCGATGCCCCGCAGGATGGCTTCTAGGATATATTCCGGTGTGCCTATGCCCATGAGGTACCGAGGCTTGGCAGGATCGATAAGAGAGGCAGACAGCTCCAGGTACTCTCGGAATATTTCCGCCGGTTCACCGACAGAAAGCCCGCCTATGGCCATGCCAGGAAGGTCCAGCTCGGCTAGGTCTTGGGCGCTCCGGCGCCTCAGGTCTTCGTGGAAGTTGCCCTGCATAATGGGGAAGAGAAGGCCGGAGGTCCTATGCGCGCGGGCCATCCAGGCTTCCTTGGAGAGGCGGGCCCAGGCGCTGGAGAGGCGTAGGGCCCTCTCGGCCTCTGCACGTGATGCCTGCCAGGGCGTGCAATAGTCCAGCTGCATCATGACATCGCTCTGGAAGACAGTCTGGAGCTCGATCACCCCCTCCGGGCCCAGGAAGTGCTTGGAGCCGTCCAAGTGTGAGCGGAATTCCACGCCCTCCTCTCGAACCTTGCGGGACTCGGCCAAGGAAAATACCTGGAAGCCGCCCGAGTCGGTGAGGAAGTTCGCCCTCCAGCCGGTGAAGCCGTGAAGACCGCCCGCTTCGCCTATCACATCCGGGCCAGGCCTGAGAAAGAGGTGATAGGTGTTGGAAAGGATGATGGGGAAGCCGATCTCCTCAAGGTCGGCTTTGTCCACGGCCTTAACCGTAGCCTGAGTGCCCACGGGCATGAAGACAGGCGTCTCTACCTCTCCGTGGGGCAGCCTGAGGATTCCTCGTCGGGCCTGGCTACCGCAGTCTCGGCATGTCACACTGAAATGAGGGATCGGACCTGAGGGCGTACTCATGTCTTGGCTAGGATCGACAAGGCCCCGCCGATCATGAGGAAGACGATGCTGGGAATCCAAGCCCCCACCATTGGCGGCAGGTAGCCCAGCTTGGCGAAGATCATGCTCACCATTTGGGTCACGTAATAGAAAACCGAAATGATCAGGCTGGAAACCAGGCTCATGATGAGTATATTCTTCTTGAAGCGACCGCCGATGTAAGCGGAGATGAGCATGACGATGAGGGGCGTAAGGGAGAAGGCAAAGCGGCGGTAGTACTCGGCGTAATCGGCATTGGACGGATAGCCCGATTGCTTGCGCTGATCCAGATCTTCTTTGGCCTCCCTAACGGTCATCTCGTCTATGCCACGCCCCAGTTTCCGGAATTTTTCAGGTGGATCATTCAGTTCCGCGCGCCTGAACGAGGGCCGGTACTCATCCTTGAGGAATCGGCCGTCCTCGGTCCAACGGTAGAGCTGGGCGCGCTCGAAGGTCCAAGCCCCCTGGACATAGCGGGCCCGATCGGCGACCAACTTGTAGAGGAAGCGCCCCTGCGAGTCGCGCTCCACAACGGTCACGTTCTGCAGGCTCTGATCCTGATCATTATAGTAATATACGCTGTAGACCACGGCCCCGCCCCGTCCTAGGACGGTAAAGTTCGTGTTGCTGAGGTTGACGCTCTGCCTGAGGATCTCCTGCGATTTCTTGTTCTTGAGGCGGGTTGAGGCTATCACCACGGAGTCCTCGAATTGGAAGGACAGCAACGACAGGACTAGGCCTATGCCGAGCATAGGCGTCATGAGCCAACGGATAGACACCCCCGAGGTGAAGATGGCGATCAGCTCGTTGCGGGCGTACAGGCTGCCTAGGGTGTAGCTTACGGCGAACAGAAGGGAGATGGGTATAGCGTACGAGACACACTTGGGGGCGTGGTAGAGGGCCACCAGGGATACCTGTGAGATGCTCGCCTCGCTGTTGACGTATCTGGGAATGTTGGGCAGGAGCTCGGCCAGTTCCAGGATTAGGACGAAAAACAACACCCCGCCTAGGAAGGCCGGCAGGAAAGAGCGCACGAGAGAGCTGCGCAGCAATTTCACCGACGCATCCTCCCCAAGGCCACCGATGCGCCAATAGACAGGATAAGGATGTTGGGGAACCACATCAGCCAGAAGGGCGAGAGGCGCAGGCTGTAGCCGTACAGGTCGCTCCAGTAGATGATGGCCCAGTAGACCACCGCCACCATGAGGCCTATGCCAAATCCTACCATTCTACCGCTCTTGCGCGAGCCAAGGCTGATAGGGAAAGCCAGGAACACGAAGCACAGCACACCCGCAGGCAGGGCGAATTTCTTGAAATACTCGCGTTGGTAGTTGGACAGGCTCTTGTCCGACAGCGGTTCGTTCCTGAGTTTTGTAAAGGCAGCTAGATCATCGCGCAGGCCGACCCAAGCGCCGTCAAGGCCTGTAGCGGCATTCGAGCTCCGGCTCAGATAATGCGAACGCAGGGCCTGGGCATCTTCGGCCAGACGGCGGTCGCGCTCTTGAACGCGCAGAGAGAAGGCGGCTTGCTTGTCGGCGATGGCCGATCTTAGGTCGCGTGAGCTCATCTCGCGGGCGGTCACTGAGCCGATGGACTCAGTGATGTCCTTGATCATGATATTGTAGATCATGCGGTCGGACATGGAATATTCGAAGCGTTGCTTATGCTGCGGATCGGTGAGTATCATGAAGACGTCTTCGAGCTCAAGCGAGATTGCCCCGCTGTCCTCAGCGTTCTCAGCCAGTACTGCCTTGGAGGCGGTGATGGTGCGGCTCTTGCGATTTTCAGGCGAGTCGATGATCATGAGGTCGTGAATAACGCGCCCGGTAACCGCGCCGGTGATGATGGTCGCGGATTGGTACTGATTGACACTGTAGGCAGTGAGCTCCAAGGCCGGCGTTGAGTAGATGACCTTGCGGTACAGCTTGTTGAACTCGATAGTCCCTATGGGAAGAAGAATATCGTTCATGATGAAGGATACGCCGGAAAAGATCAGGGCGACAAGGAAGAAGGGCATGAATACGCTTTTGAGCGACACCCCGGAGGCTTCCATGACCATGATCTCATTGTCCGCGTTGAGGCGTCCTGTAGCCAGCAGGCCTCCTAAAAGCGATGCAAAGGGGAAGGAAAGGGCGATGAAGGAGGGGATGGCGTACAAGAGGAGACGTAGGACGATGAGGGGATCTGCGTGGCGGGCCAGCATTTGCTCGGCCATGTACAGCACCTGATTCACCAGGAAGGCGACGA
>CAYYCP010000122.1:0-5091 GCA_964470375.1 uncultured Spirochaetales bacterium | reverse complement strand
TTGTCGAAGAAACGGGCCTTTTCCATGACAGGCTCGAAGTTGATCATGTCTTCCATGCGGAAGGTGTGGTGGGGCGGCACGCGCGCCACCATCGGCTGGGTGGGGGTGGTGGTCCACAGGTGGATCTCGGCGCCCAGGGGCTCGACCACGGTCACCTTGGCCGGGATGTTGTTGTCCTTGCTGGGGCGCTCGACGAAGTTGAGATCCTCGGGACGGATGCCGAAGTAGACTTCCTTGTCCACATAGGCCTTGAGGTACTCGACGTGCTCATCGACCACCTTGATCTTGAAGGAGCCCTCGTCCAGCCAGATCTTGCCGCCCTGCTCGACTACCTTGACCGAGAGGAAGTTCATGGGCGGGGAGCCGATGAAACCGGCCACGAACTTGTTGATGGGATGGTTGTAGAGGTAGAGGGGGGAGCCGATCTGCTGGACCAAGCCGTCCTTCATGACCACGATCTTGTCGCCCATGGTCATGGCCTCGACCTGGTCATGGGTGACGTAGATCATGGTGGCCTTGAGGCGGGCGTGCAGGTCGATGAGCTCAGCGCGCATCTGCACGCGCAGCTTGGCGTCCAGGTTGGAGAGGGGCTCGTCGAAGAGGAAGACCTTGGGGTTGCGGACGATGGCGCGACCCACGGCCACGCGCTGCCTCTGGCCGCCGGAGAGCTGGCGCGGCTTGCGGTCCAGGAGCTTCTCGATGTCCAGGATGCGGGCGGCCTCGCGGACGCGGCGCTCGATCTCCTTCTTATCGATCTTGCGGATCCTGAGCCCGAAGGCCATGTTGTCGTACACGCTCATGTGGGGGTAGAGGGCGTAGTTCTGGAACACCATGGCGATGTTCCTGTCCTTGGGCGGGACGTTATTGACGAGCTCGCCGTCGATGTACAGCTCGCCCTCGGTGATGTCCTCGAGGCCGGCGATCATGCGCAGCGTGGTCGACTTTCCGCACCCGGAGGGACCGACGAAAACGACGAATTCCTGGTCTCCGACGACGATGTTCGCGTTATCGACCGCGCGAACGCTGCCCTCGTAGACCTTGGTAATTCCCTTAAGTTCCACTTTGGCCATTGCAGCCTCCCTTCTGGGGATATCCTATTGGGGCCAGTGTAGCCTGATTTCGAAAAGCTGTCAAATTGAGGTTTCATGGAAAAAAACAGGGCTGTTTTTACATTATTCTGAATATGCCCCTCTTTCTTCTATTATTGTCACTTGGTTTATCGATGATTTTTACTGATCCCGACTTTCGCACAGGGTCAATGAGAACACAATCCGTAGTATTACCGGTCGAGAACCATAGAATTACCTGTTTTGGGAAATTTATTGACGATTTTTCCTTTCCATGCCAACAATAAGGCTATGGTGGAAGGCCGAATTGCATCGAAAAAAAACAATATCGGCCATTATGTCATTTTCATCAGCCTCATCGTCCTTTCCCTCGGCATCGCTCTCCTACCCCTCCTAAAAAACGATGTCTCAGCATCATCACGCGTCGAAATCAGGGAAGGAAAAATCGATGCACGTAGGGTCGAGGGATCCCTATCCATCCGACTGGATGGACCATGGGCCCTCCTCGGTAGGCGGGTTATCACCCCTGAGGAAATGGGTAAGCTTAGTCCCCAGGCCTTTCTTTCTCCCTTTCGAGCAGTAGCCGAAGATGAGCCCGGTAGATCTGGGGTATATGCATCTGTTTGTTGCGCAACTTATTCCCTCGCTATTCGCCTGGGAAAAGATATGCCTGAGCCATGGCTCCCCGATGCCATTCTCATCCCGGCCCCTCACGCGGCCTATAGGCTCTATGCCGATGGAGTCCTGGTGGCATCGGCAGGCAGAATATCTGACATCGATACCGAGGTGAGGGCAAGCGGGCTGCCCGCCCTGGCCAGGGTCGATGCGCAGGATGGCGATCTCCTCCTCCTCCTCCAGACAGCGTACCCCGCGGGCCTGAGCGGCATGTCAGGCGAAGCGCCCATCCTCGGAAACTCGGCGAAGCTCGGAGCCAGCTTGGCATGGAGTCTCCTGCCCCGCGCCGCCCTCCTGGGGGCATGGGCAATCCTGATCATCCACATGGGCATGAGCCTCAGGCCGAGACCCCGCACCGCCCGCGGCGCCATACTCCTGTCCCTATGCCTCCTGGGTTCCCTCATGACCTTCTGCGGAGGCATGGGCCTGGAACTCCTGATCCCCCTTTCCGGCGCGGCCTACGCCCTGAACGCGCGCATCAGCGCGAGCGCATTTTATGTTTCCCTTCCTTGCATCGCCATGGCCGCTCCGGCGTGTAAACGCGTAAGGCGCTTCCTCTGGCCTGCCTGCGCAGCCATCGGCATTCTCTGCCTGGCCTGGGCTTGGGCGGCACCCCTGGGTCTCCTCCGCTCGGCCCTTCTCCCGGCCCTCTTTTCCAGCTTCTTCCTGATCTTTCCGGGCATGGATGCCCTCAGGGCCGCCCGGGCGGGAGCCGGATCCGCCCCCTGGAAGTCCTTAGGATCGGCCGTCCTCTTGGCGGGCTTCGGCTATGATTTGACGATGGGCTTCTTGGGCAGAGGCGGAGCTCCCCTGGCCCCGGCCCTCAGCCCCTTCGGCCTGGGTGCCTTCGTCTCCATCCAGGCTTCCGCGCGCGCCCTGGCCCTGCAGAGGCTTGCCGAGTTCCTGCGCCGCTCGGGTTCCAAGCTGAAGCGCCAACGCGATTCCCTCCTACGCTCCCTGCAGCGCCGCAACCAAGGCCTGCACGAGGCTGACCGCCTCCTTAAGGCCGCCGAGCTCGATAAGGCCGCCTTTGTGGAAGAACTCAGCCATGAATTGCGGGAACCCCTAGCCTCCGTCCGGCTGGCCCTCAACGCCATGGCCCCGCGCAAGGGCGGACGCCCGGCGGAACTGCGCGATCCCCGCGCCGAGGCCCTGGCGCGCCAGGCTTCCCTCCTAGCCTCCCGTGCCGAGGGGATCCTGGCCGTGCTGGCCCTGATGAGCAAGGGCCTCCGCCGCGAATACAAGGCCCTGGACCTGGGCCAGCGGCTGTCCTTCGCCGTGGCTAACCTGCGCTCGGCTGCAGAATCCCGCGGCGCGTGCATCAAGCTGGAGGAGCCGGCCCGGGGACAGGCCGCCCTGATCGTCTCGGCCGACCCCATCCTCATCGACGCCGCCCTCGGCAAGGCCCTCGAGCTCCTCATCGATCTCCTCCCAGCGACGCCGGCCGGAGAGAGAAGGGCGGAGGGGGGTCAGGGACGCAGGGAAGCCGTTCGGGCCGGTACTATAAGCGCGAGAGCACTCAAGACGGATATCTCTCCCCAGGTCCTCCTTGACCTAGATGCTCCCGGGCTCACGGAAGCCGAGGCATGCAGGCTCATCGAAAAAGAATGGGAGAAGGGGCCCCCAAGGGCTTTCGCTCCGGCTTGGGTCAAGGGAAAGACCCTGACCCTCATCCGTGCTTCCGTGGAGGCCATGGGCGGAGTCCTGGAGCTGTTGCCCAGGAAGGGCGGGCTTCTCATCACCCTGCGCCTCCCTGAGGCCTCCGCAAGGTCGGCCGACCGGCCCGAAGCATCCGAGGCCGGAATAGTCCGGGCTTTGGGCGAAGTCACGGACCTTCCCCCCGTGGAAGAAGAAGACTCGGCTCCCCAGGTCATCGGCATGCAGATATCGGCCAAGAAGCCGGCGGACAGCTCCGCCCAGGCGGAGCAGGGGATCTGCCCCGAGCCTCCTCCCGTCAAGGCGCGCGTCCTGGCGGTGGACGACGACCCTGACCTCCTCTCCTTCATCAGCGACGGACTCTCGCCCTTCTTCGAGGTCACGACGGCGAGGGATGGCCGCGAGGCTCTGGAAGCGGTCAAGGATTTCCCAGACACGGAACTGGTGGTCAGCGACGTGATGATGCCGGTGATGGACGGCCTGGAGCTCTGCGAACGCCTGCGCCAGGGCCTGGGCAGGCCCCTGCCCTTCGTCTTCCTGAGCGCCCGGGCGATCGATGCCGAGATCAGGGAGGCCCTGGCCGGCGGGGCGGTGGATTATCTCATCAAGCCCTTCTCCATGGAAGCCCTGGTAGCCAAGGTCGCGGCCTTGGTGGATTTCTCGAGGCGCCAGCGGGATTTCATGAAGCGCAGCCTCTTGCGCCACCTGGACAGCATGGGCTGGGAGCCCGCGGCACCCTCGCAGGCGGCCTCTCAGATCCCGGACCTGGAGGAGGCCGCGAAGGTCTTCGGCCTGACAAACAAGCAGACGCGGGTTCTATCCCTTATGATAAAAGGCCATACGGATCCGGAGATCGCCTCCATGTGCGGCTTGTCCACCAAGACTGTGTCGGACCATGTGCGCAAAATTCTTGAGAAAGCCGATGCCGAGAACCGCACCCAGCTGGTGTACCGCATTTTCTCTAGGAATCTGTCCAGCGATCAGTTTGAGGGCCCGGAGGGTAGCGATGCTCTGAAGGCCAAACCCCGGCCCCCGAGCTCGTAAGCACCCGAGGCGGCCGGGATAAAGACCGCCCCACCCCTTCCCAGTTCCAGGGATTCTTTTTTCTGTGTCAGGCGGAAGCCGCCATCGATACAGAATAGTATCTCCGGGCCCCCGCCCTCTCGGACTGCCGCGCCTCCCTGGGCGGCGTCCAGGACAGCCAGCCCAAAATCAGCACAGTCGACCGGATAGGCGGCCCAGCCGGATGGGCCGGCCAGGGGCCTTAACCTGCTCGGCCGGAAGGGGCGGAAATCCAGGATGCGTGCCAGCTCTTCGGGGTCGACTCGTTTGGGGCTCAGCCCTCCGCGCAGGACATTGTCGGAATTCGCCATCAGCTCCACGCCGGTCCCCTCCAGGTAGGCGTGGAGGGTGCCCTGGGGGATGAAGAGGGCATCCAGGCGATCCAGGCGTAAAAGGTTGAGGTAGAGGGGCGCAAAGATGCCCAGGTCTTCGGGGTAATGTCCGGAGAGGCCGATCAAGACCTCCATCGCTTCCTCACGGGCCTGCCCCGATCGAGAACCTAACTCAAGAGCCCGCGCACGGGCGGCCTGCACCGTTAGAAAACGCTCCTCAGGTGCCAGGTCCAGGATCGCCCGGAAGAGGGTTTCGATGCCGGCGCCCCCAGCCGCCCGGCGGGCGGCCAGCGCCAAGC
>CAYYCP010000121.1:0-5219 GCA_964470375.1 uncultured Spirochaetales bacterium | reverse complement strand
CGCTCGGCGTAGGCGCGGGCTTCCGCCGGCAGATCCTTCCATGTCCTGGCGCCGCCGATGGGACCCTCCCAGCCGGGCATTTCCTCGTAGACTGGTTTCCAGCCCTCCAGGCGGTAAGGCACCCGCTCACGGCGCTCCTCGCCCTTCTCGTAGGCCACGCAAAGCATCAGCTTTTCGAAACCGTCCAGGACGTCCAGCTTGGTCAGGGCCAGCTCGGTCACGCCGCCCACCTCCACCGCGTGGCGCACCGGCAGGGCGTCGAACCAGCCGCAGCGCCTCGGACGCCCGGTGGTAGCCCCGAATTCCCCGCCCTTCTCGCGCAGTCGGGCGCCCACATCGTCGTGGAGCTCCGTGGGCAGGGGGCCTTCGCCCACCGATGTGGTGTAAGCTTTGACCACTCCCACCACACGGTCTATGAGGCGGGGGGGTATGCCCGCCCCGGGGCCTGCCCCGCCCGGAACCGGGGAGGAGGAGGTGACCCAGGGGTAATCCCCCCAATCCAGGTCGCGCATGATGCCCAGTTGGCCCTCCAGGAGGACGTTCTGTCCCTTCTGGGCGGCTCTCAGGGTGAGGGGGGCTGTGTCCACGATGTGGCCGCGCAGGCGTTCGGCGGCCTTGGCGATGTCGCGATAGATGGGGCGCCAATCCAGGGCCGGGCGGCCGTAGAGCTGAACGAGCCACTTGTTGCGCGCGGCCACCGCCGCCTCGATCCTGCCCTCCAGCGCGGCCGGGTCCAGGAGATCCCCCGCCCGAAGACCGGAGCGCAGGGTCTTGTCCGAATAGGCCCAAGCGATGCCTTTGAGCGTGGAACCTATCTTGCCCCCGCTGCGGGAGGCCTCGTCAGCCTCGTCCAAGGCGCGGTGATAGGGCAGGACAAGGTGAGCCCTCTCGGAGAGGCGCAGGCCGGTCAGGTCTACCCCGGCCGCCTTCAGTGAATCCATCTCCGCCACTAGGGCCATAGGGTCCACTACCGTCCCCGGCCCCAGGATGCACAGGACCCCGGAGCGGAAGATACCCGAGGGGATGAGGTGGAGCTTGAAGAGGCCCCGGTCATTGACCACCGTGTGGCCGGCGTTGTTCCCGCCCTGATAGCGTATGACCATGTCGGCATCGTGGGCCAGATAATCCACGATCCTGCCCTTGCCCTCGTCTCCCCATTGGGTCCCGACTACGGCGGTGAACGGCATGCGAACCTCCTTGGAAAAGCCGGAGAGACAGTATCCTCTTTTCAGTTATAATTCAAATGGATTATTATAATTGAATCGATAAGGAGCAATGATGGCATTTGATGCTGATCTCTTCCGCTTAAGGGCCTTTATAGCCGTTGTGGAGGAGGGTGGTTTCACCAAGGCCGCTGAAAGGGTGGGGCTTTCACAGCCAGCCATCACCCAGTCCATCAGGGCCCTGGAGACCCAGGTTGGACAGGACCTCCTGGAGCGCCTTCCCCGGGGGGCCCGGCTGACGGAGGCGGGCAGGGTAGTCTACGAGGCGGCTAAGAAGATCGAGGCCGTGGCCGATGAGGCCTGGGAGACCTTGGAGGGCATGCGATCCGGAGAATCCGGCCGGGTGACCATCGGGGCCGGGGCCACCATCTCCATCATCGTTCTGCCTGAGATCTTCGAATCCTTCCGCGAGCTACACCCCGGCATCGGCCTGGCCCTCCTCACAGGGGCCACCACCGGGATCCGCGATCTGGTTCTGTCCGGGAGCGCCGACATCGGCATCATCACCTCACCCCTTCAACATCCTGATTTGGATATCCGTCCTCTCTATGAGGACGAGATGGTCCTTGTGGCCGGGCGCGGCTCATCCCTTCCCGATGAGCCCGACTTCGCCGACCTGGTGGGCTGCCCGATGATCCTCTTCGCCCGCGGCTCGGGCTTCCGCGCCTTCCAGGACGATATCTTCCGCGCCCACGGCCTGGAGCCGGCCATAGCCATGGAGTCAGACAGCATGGAGGCCATCAAGCGCATGGCCGCCGTGGGCCTGGGCGCCGCTATTATTCCGCGGGCTGTGGCTGAGCCCGAGCTCTCCCAGGGCCAGCTCCGGCTCCTCTCCATACGCGGTCTCCCCCCCATGACCCGTCTGACCCAGGTGATCCGCCGCCGTGGCCGCCGCCTCTCGCCCGCGGCGCAGAGCTTCTATGAGCACCTCATGGCAGCCTTCGCCTGAGCCCCGGCGGCCCGCCGCAGCAGGAGAGGCTCGCCCGAGGGAGCCCGAACGCGATACACTTGCTCCCGGAGGCTGGTGATGAGCGATGTCCGGGGGCTAGGGAGCCTTTGCCTGACCCTGGCCCTATCCGTGAGTCTGCATGTCCCTGCCCCCGCCCGCGAGCCGGGCGGGGAGGGGGAGCCATCCATCATCGGGCTCAAATCCGATGACGGGATTGATATCTCCTTCAGGCTCAGGCCGGCCGCCGAGGGAGGGCGCCGGGACAGGCTCATCGTCATATCCCCCGGCTACGTCCAGCATTCCGGGACGTCCAACATGCTCCTCCTGGCCGGAGATTGCGCAAGCCTGGGGGACTGCGCCTGCCTGGACTACCGCGGCAACGGATTGTCAGGAGGCAAATATACCTTCGGCGCGGAGGAGTACCGCGACCTCGAGGCCCTCCTTCTCTGGGCCCGGCCGCGCTACGCGGAGCTGGCCGTGCTGGGCTTCTCCCTGGGCGCCTATACCGCCCTGCGCGAGGCCGCCCGGCGCCCCGACCTGGTAGACCGCCTGATCCTGGTGAGCTGCCCCACGCGCCTGGAGGAGATCGTGAGTTCGGGCGGGGCCTTTCTCAATCCCCTGGCCCTCATGTTCCAGCGGGGCTACAGGATCAAGCCGGAGAAGGACCTGTCCTACCGTTCCGGACCGATCTTCGGAGGAGACAAGCCCGATGCCGCGGACCTGGCCCCGGCCCTGAAGGTCAAACCTGAATTCCTGACGGGCGGGAAGGACGCTCTGGTATTCCCCCGTCTGAGCCGCAGGGTTTTCATGGCCTCGCCCCACGGCAGCGGCTGGTCCTTCTGGCCCAATGGGTACCACGCCGAGCGCATGTACCTCCAGGAGCCCGAGGCTTTCATGGCCTGGCTGCAGAAAGCCCTCGATGGCGGACTGGAGGCGGAGCGGAGGGACTGAACGGAATAGGGGGTGGAGCCGCGGCCCTAGGGTTCCAGGAGATCCTTGGATTCGGCCGGCGGGAGGTATTCGGGAAATGAATACCGCGTGAAGCCGCGGGTCATATCATAGTCCTGCACGGCCGTCCCGCTGCGCACGCAGGCCTCCAAGGCCGCCTCTGCCTCATCCAGGGGCACCTTGAGGGCGATGGCCGCCTCCGACACCGTCAGCAGGCCCGCGCGCTGTTTGGCCAGGGCCAGGACCTTGACCGGCAGGAGGGGATCTCTGGGTGCCCGCGGCTCGGCCCGGCTGGCCAGGGCCGCCTTGGCGCGCTTCCATAGCCGGGGGAATTCCTCGCCCGAGAGGAGGCCTAGGCCGGCGCCGGTGAAGCCCAGGCCCATCAGGAAGGCCCCCAGGCGGATGGGGAAGAGGGGGCTGAGCCAGACGAAGAAGGCCAGGAAGCCCAGGCCTAGGAGGGAATAGCCGAATATCCGCTTCAACTGATCCTTGTTCGCACCCATCGAGGGGAGTCTATCCCTTCAGGGGCGCCTGCGCAATCGGTCGCATTTGTGTCCCCGGCATCCAGCGGCGGGGGGCGTGTATGGACGTTTTCCCGCGTTTGTACTAGATTTGCGCTTTCCGGCGGCCGGGCCGCCGGACGCGATCCTCGAACAGGTAGGCCCAGCATGAGCGATGCCATCGAGCAGACCCTCGTACTCATCAAGCCTGACGCGATGAAGAACTCGCTGACCGGCTTCGTCCTCTCACAGCTCTCGGAGTTCCACACCGGCCTGCGCTTCGCCGCCATGAAGGTGGTGCGCGTGAGCCGCATGCTCTCGGAGGAGCACTACGCCGAGCACAAGGGCAAGGTCTTCTACCCGCCCCTCCTCGAATACATCGAGGGCGCCCTGCATTATCCCGATGAACCCCAGCGCCGCCGCGTGATAGCCCTGGTCTACCGCGGCCAGGACGCCATTATGAAAATCCGCGGCATCGCCGGCCCCACTAATCCCCACGTGGCCCGTGAGGAGAAGCCCGGCTGCATCCGCTCCCTGGGCACCATCGTCCCGGTCAAGGACGGGTCCGGCAAGGTCATCGGCGAGCGCATGGACAACCTCATCCACGCCTCCGCTAACGCCGCGGACGCCGAGCGCGAGATCAAGCTCTGGTTCCAGCCCATGGATATTCCCCCCTCCATGCGGGCCTACCCCGTGGACACAAGCGACGCCCACTATTATTTCAAGGACGGGGAGCTGTCCACCGCCTACGCCCCCGGCTTCACCTGCCTGGTGGCCCCCGGTGACTTGGTCTGGAAGTCCGACCTGGAAACCCTGAGGGGCAAGGCCGAAGGTGCCAGCTTGAATGCGGTGGCGGCCAAGTACCTGATCAATATCTGAGGCGTGGGACCTCGCGCCGGTTTATCCCTCAGCGCCCCTCCAGAGCCTCCAGGTCCGCCTCGCAGGTGATGCAGGCCCGCAGGTCTCTGAGGAGGCCGTCCGAGAGGGCGTAGATCCAGCCATGCACGTTTACGCGCCGTCCGCGCCTCCAGGCATCGCGCAGGACGGCCGTGCGCGCGACGCGCCGCACCTGCTCCAGCACGTTCCATTCGCAGAGCCTGTCCAGCCTCTCGCGGCCCGATCCCAGGGCGGTCAGGGAGGCGGACCGCTCCCGGGCGAGTTCGCGGATGGGTTCCAGCCACTCATCGATCAGGCCGTGCGGCCCCTCCTCCATGGCCGCACGCACGCCGCCGCAGCCGTAGTGCCCGCACACGATGATGTCCTCAACGCCCAGGACATCCACCGCGTACTGCAGGACCGATAGGCAGTTGAGATCGCCCGCCGAGACCAGGTTGGCCACGTTGCGGTGCACGAAGAGCTCGCCGGGGGCCAGGCCCACGATCTCGTTGGCCGGTACCCGGCTATCCGAGCAGCCTATCCAGAGGTAGCGCGGGGCTTGCTGATCGACTAGGCGGGAAAAGAACTCGGGGTCGTCCCGCGTCATACGCGCGGCCCAGGCCCTATTGTTCTCGAAGAGCGATGCAAGGGTCTTCATGGATGCGGCTTCCTCACTTCATCCCGCAGTATTCCTTGAGGTCGAAGCCAAGGTAGTCACCGGTC
>CAYYCP010000120.1:0-5241 GCA_964470375.1 uncultured Spirochaetales bacterium | reverse complement strand
TGTCCTTGCCCTTGAGGGGGCGGAAGGCTTCGGCCGGGGAGGCGTAGACCATGGTACCGATGCCCAGCGAGGAGAAGAGCTCCTTCAGGATGACGCCTTCCATGGTGCCGTCTACGATGTGCACGCGCTCCACACCGCCCCGGCAGGCCCGCGCGGCCAGCTCCACCCGCGCCAATTCCTCGGCCGCGGCGCCGCGGTTGGCCTCGACGAAGCGTTCGGCCTGCTCGATGCTCAGGCGGATGATGCGCCCGTCGGGGGCCTGTTCCACATCGCGGGAGACTTTGAAGCGGTCCGTGGAGTAGCCCGGACCCTGAACCACGAAGAAGAGCTTGACCGCCTGTAGGCGTTCGGCCACCTCGATGGCCAGCTCGTCGCTTGAGAGGTTATAGGGCTTGCCCGCGCTCGACCAGCCGATACAGGGGAAGACCGGGATCATGCCGGATCGCATGAGCTCGGTAAGGGGTTCGACATCGATGCGATCGACCTTGCCGGACTCCTCATAGTCCACCCCATCGATGACTCCGATGGCTCGGGCACGCACGAAGTTGCCGGTGACGGTAGTGACCTTGTGGGCCGAAAAAAGCGTCATGATGCGGTTGGCGGCATCGAAGGCGGCCATCTTCACGAAGGGGATGGCCTCGGGGGTGGCGATGCGCCGGCCTTGATGGAAGGGCGTCTCCACCCCATAGCGCTGCAAGACTTCGTCGATGCGCTCCTTAGCCCCCGGCACCATGGCCACCTGGATGCCGGTCTGCCTGAGAACGGCCAGGTCGCGGATCAGCATGGGGAAGGTAGGCGATTCGATGACCGGATAATCGATCTTGATGACGATGGTCTTGCCGTCAAAGCGGCTCTGGTAGGAGAAGACCTCCCGTATGAGGTCCACCTGCTCGCGCAGCCTGAGTTCGTCCATGGCACCATCCTAGCCCAAGCCGGCTCGCTTTCCAAGGGCTGATCTGGCGTGCTATAATCCTTTAGGGGGATACTCGTCGGTATGGCAACCAAGATCAGCAAAGTCGAGCTCGAATTCGTCCTAAAGGCCGCCCAGACCGACCGCATCACGCTGCGCCTCCACAACAAAAACACCCATGCCAAGGGCGTTATTTGGGACATAGACCGGAACGGGTTGATCCTTGAAGGGCACCCTGACTGGAAAGGTTTCCAGAGTTGGGACCGCGTCTCGGGCTACCTCCATTTCCGGGGACAGGCCTTTTCCTTCAAGTCCCGGGTGGCTAAGGTTGAAGGCCAGCGCCTGTACCTGGAAGTGCCCGAATCGGCCTGCCGGGGCCTGGAGCGCAAATTCGTGCGGATGCCCCCGCCCCGCGGCATGAGCGTCGACTTCTTCCTTCAGTCAGGGGAATTCACCCTCAACTTCCCCATCTGTGAGGAGTACTCGGCGGTGGAGCTGCCGCCCTATAACGACGCCTTCGACCTCTCAAGCATGAACAGCCTGGTGGAGAGCTTCCGGGCCCGGGCCGCCACCATGTCCAGCGACAGCCGCACTATCATGTTCCGTAAGCGCAAGCCCGAATCCTTCGAGGAGATCCTTGTCTCAAAGCTGGGCAAGGTGCTGTATATCCCCTCGACCCGCTCCGGGCTGCCGGTGAAGGACCCCTACCCCGAGGGGCGCCTGATCACCAAGGCCATGGAGGAGGACTACGAGGGTACGGAGATCTTCATATCGGGATCGCGCATGGAGCGTCTCCTAGCCGAAAAGACCGCCAGGGAGATCCACTCCGAGATCTGGACGCCGGTCCTCTATTATCAGTACGTCGTAGGGTACGTCTTCATGCAGAACCAGGGGGACCGAAAGGTGTCACTGGACCTGGGGGCGGTGGATTTGAGCTGGGAGTTCGCCCATATACTGGCATACTTCCTTAAGACACATAATTACTTTGATGACCAAGCCGTGAACAAGGAACGCGATCCCTTCAAGGCATCGGTGGTCGACGTATCGGCCTCGGGCATGCTGATAGCCATGCCCCACGGCAACCTGAGCGTGGTGCTGAAGAACCAAAGCCTGATCGACCTGATCATCAAACTTGAGGATTGGCACGCCCACTGCACCGCCCGGATCATGCGCCGCTACTCGGATGAGCGCACGGTATATTACGGCCTGCAATTTTCAGACCTGCGCAACGAAACCCGCCGGCGCCTCTATGAGTTCCTCTATCACCAGCCCTACGATCCTGACAACGAGGCCGAGAGCGAGGCCAGCTTCGGAGCAGCCGCGCCGCTGCCGGAGATGGGCTCGTGATCTCCAAGGAAGACTTCGGACTGATCCTCAAGGTTCTCCTGAGCTGGGAATCCCTGCTGACTTTAGCGGTTCTCCTGGTCTTTGCGGCCATAGTGCGCTATGTGGCCATAGGTCGGGCCGAGAGACCCCGGTCCACGGGAACCCTGGTGCGTCGTTTGATCCGCCGGCAGGGAGAGGCCAAGGCCCCCGGAGGCGCCAAGGCCGAAGCCCAGGCGGCGGCCGCTGGGTCCAGCCCGGCCTCCGACCAGGCGGCGGGCGGGGATTCCGCTAAGGGCGGCGGCAAGGGCGGACCTAAGGGCGGACCTAAGGGCGGAAAACGCGGAAGAAAGACTGATAAGGCCATGGAGGATGCGAACGATGAAGGGGCCCGCGAATCCTTCAAGGATTGAGCCGCCCTCAGACTGGACAGCCAGGCGTCCCTTCCATGGCCGGCGGCGTAGGAGGCGAAGAGACCCGCAGGCGATCAAGGCCGTCACGGCTTCCTCCGCGTCATGGAGCCGGCGGGGCTTGGGCGGACCTATGCCAGAGGCGATGAGGGCGCTTAATTCGCGGCAGCCGTAGCGCCGGCGCTGTCGACGGGCCCAGGCTAGGACGGCCGCGCGGCTGTCTGAGACGCCTGTCAGCGCTCCGTCGCAGATATCGCAGCCGGAACAGGCCGCAGCCTCCGCCCCCATGGCCGCGAGCAGGAATGCCCGCCGGCAGCCCGAGAGGGGGGAGGCGTAGCGGGCCATCTCGGCCCAGCGCTCCTCGGCCAGGATGCTCTGGGGGCTGGGCGGCGGGACATCACGGCGGATGAAGGAAGATGGGTCCACCAGGAGGACCGCCAAAGCCGGAGCGCCGTCGCGTCCGGCCCGTCCGGATTCCTGGAGATAGGCCTCCACCGACGGCGAGGGATCGAAATGCACCACGGTGCGGATATCAGGCTTGTCTATGCCCATGCCATACGCGCAGGTAGCCACGAGGATGCCTGAGCAGGAAGCGAAGAAGGCTGCCTCGGCTTCTGACTTCTCGTTCCGCGAGAGGGCCGCGTGATAGTACCAAACCTCCTCGCCTGGGAAGCGCCGCGAGAGCTCGGCCGCCAGATCCTCGCAGCCGCGGCGGGTGGAGCGGAAGACGAGGATGGGGCGGGGAGCGCTCCGGCAGAGATCCTCGAGCGCTTGTGAGCGCGAGAGGCAGGCGCGCACCTCATAATGGATATTGGGGCGGTCTGGACAGGCTCGGATAGTCTCGAAGTCCCGGCCCAAGAAGAAAAGCTCGCGTATGGCGGCTATGGTGGCCGGGGCGGCGGTGGCGGTGAAGGCGCTCAGGGAGGGAACGCCGGCGCGGACCGCGAAGTCTCCAAGAGGAAGGAAGGCTGGGCGGAAGCTGCGACCCCAGCCAGGCAACGTGTGGGCCTCGTCCAAGGCCATGTGTAGGATGCCCGCCTCCTCCAGGGATGGGCCGAAGGCCGGGCTCTGGAGGGCTTCCGGATTGGCGATGATAATGCCCTTAAAGCCCGCGGAGAGGCGACGGCGGATATCAGAGCGTTCCCCGGGGGAAAGGCCTCCCCGCAGGAGGATGTGGGGGACGCGGGCCGCCTCCAGGCGGCGGGCCTGGTCGGCCATCAGGGAGAGCAGGGGATAGACGATGAGGCTCGGCCCCGGCAAGAGGAGGGAAGGGAGCTGGAAGCACAGTGACTTACCCCCGCCTGTGGGCAGGATGACAAGGCGCCGCGGGCAACGCTCTTGCCCTTCCGTACCCTCCGCCAGGGCTGTAGCCAGGATGGCATCGATGGCGCTTCGCTGGAGAGGCCTGAGGCTTCCCGCTCCGAAACGCTCACGGGCCAAACGGGCGATAGTATCCGATTCGGATTTTTGCATGGCCACCGCCATCGTCCGGAAGAGATACCCTGATTCAATCGGCGGCCGCCCACCCATCCGCTCATCGAGCGACGAAGCGGGCTGCGGTTCGGCACGTGGTGCCTGCATTCCGGCGTCCTGAGCGAGATGGGGGAACCGGGCATGACTTCCTGCCGCTTGGCGTATGGCAGGGCGGGCCGCGACACTATAAAATGATCGGGAAAGGCGGATTTCTCATGACGACACGGCGGATGCGCCTCCCCCCGGGCTGGTACCCTCGGCGCGCCCGGGACATCCTGGATATCGCTGATAGGGCCAGGCAGGCGATGCCTGATCGCAACGCATTGGCGGCTGTGAGCCCCCATGCCGGCTGGTATTACTGCGGCTCCCTCATGGGGCTGAGTCTCGCCAGCCTGGACGAGGGGGCCCGGACGCTCATCGTCTTCGGCGGCCACCTTCCCCCGGGCAGCCGGCCGCGCCTTGCCCCCGAGGATGCCTTCGAGACGCCTCTGGGGGACATCGAGGCCGAGGCCGGATTACGGGATGCCCTCTCGGGGGAGATGGAACTGGAAGCGGACGTGGGCGTGGATAACACGGTTGAGGTGATCCTGCCCATGCTGAAGGCCTTTTTCCCGGAAGCCCGGCTCCTCTGGCTGCGATCACCCAACGACGCCTCGGCGGCCGGACTAGGACAGGTCGTGGCGCGCCTGGCTTATGGACGCGGCCTGAGGGCGGCGGCCATAGGCTCGACCGACCTCACCCATTACGGCGAGGCCTACGGCTTCACCCCGGCCGGCCGGGGAAGGCAGGCCCTGGAATGGGTGCGGGAAGTCAACGACGCGCGCATCGTCAAGGCCATGCTGGCTATGGACGGGGAGGGGACATTGGCCATGGGGAACCGCGAATCGGCCGCCTGTTCCGCGGGCGCCGCGCTATCGGCCATGGCCTTCGCCGCCGAGGGCGGAGCCCGTGCGGGCAGCCTGAACGCCTACGCCACGAGCCTGGACGCGGATACATCCTCGGCCGATGAAGAGGCTGAACAATTCGTAGGCTACGCCTCGATCTCCTATCGGCGAGCCAGGGATAGCTAGGCCAGGGAGCGGACGAGCTCCTTGAAGCGGTTGCCCCGGTCGAATTCGTGGAGGA
>CAYYCP010000119.1:0-5697 GCA_964470375.1 uncultured Spirochaetales bacterium | reverse complement strand
CCCCCGGGCAGAGCACGGTCACCGAGACGCCGCTGCCGCGCAGCTCCTCGCGCACGGCTAGGCCGTAGCTCAGGACGTAGGCCTTGGCAGCGCCGTAGGAGGCGTAGAGGGGACAGGGCTGGAATGCCCCGATGGAGGCGGTCTGGAGGATGTAGCCGCGCCCCCTCGCGCGCATGAGCGGGGCGAAGGCCTTTGTCAGCCTTGTGAGGGCTATGACGTCCACGCCGATCATGGCCGCCTCGGCGGCGTCGGGCAGAGCCTCGAAGGGCCCGTAGGCCCCGAATCCGGCGTTGTTCACCAGAACCTCGACATCAAAGCCCTGGGCCGCCCGCAGGAGGCCTTCAAGGGATTCGGGCCTGGCCAGGTCGGCCTCCACTATCTCGATCCGCGCCCCCCTCCTGGCGGCGCGGATCTCAGCGGCCAGGGCCTCCATCTCCGGCCTGCGGCGGGCGGTCAGGATGAGGCCGTATCCCCTCTCTGCCAGCTGCCTGGCGAAGTCCGCCCCCATACCGCTCGAGGCGCCCGTCACCAGGGCCCAGGCGACCTTATCGGATCCCATATACCCCCTCCTCTCCTTCACGCCTTCAATCCACGCCCGCCGGGGATTTCCGCCCCTCGCCTCCGAGACGCCCTATCTCAAGAAAACCCTGATGATGATGCCGCCGAGGACCTTGATGAGGGCCCGCTGCGCCAAGCCGATCTTCACGTCGAAGTAATAGCCTCGTCCCCTGTCCAGCCAGCCCTGCTCCTTCCAGTAGCGATAATCAAAGGAATCCTTCTCTTCATCATTGCGATAGTACCATTGCTGTATGGAGAAGGTGAGGAGGCGCAGGAAGGAGGGCCGCTTCCGGCGGGCGGCCTTCGAGAGGGCCTTCCGGATGTCCTTTCCCAACAAGGTCCCGAATCTGCCTTCCAAATCGGCCTTCGTGATCCTGGCCCCCAGGATAAGCCGGCGTTTCCCCAGGACTTCTATCCCCCAGGTCTGGACTGCCCTCTCCAGGCTGCCCATGGCATGGGCCGTGGCCCCGCTGCCCGAGCTCAGGAGGAGGAAGGCCTTCTGTCTGTAGAGGGCTGGCCTATGACAGTTGAAGGCCAGCCTATCGATCCAATTCTTCGTCAGGCCGCTCAAGTCCTCCACGTAGATAGGCCCACCCATGACGATAAGATCGGCCCCGAGCATCCTGCGGTGGATCTCCAGGAGATCGTCCTTGAGGGGGCAGGCTTCCTCACCTTTGTCGAAGCAGAGGCGGCAGCCCCGGCACATGCATATGCTCCGCCTCCCCAGGTCCAGGCGCTCAACTTCATGGCCCACAAGGCAGCCCTGGATATAGTCGAGGGCCAGGGCTGTATTCCCCTCCAGCCTGGCGCTCCCGTTGATGAGAAGGCAGTTCATGATCCTCTCCACGCCGGCCCATGGGCGGCGCCAGCTTTCGATGCATGATCGCATGATAACGAGGGTCCGCGTATTTATAAAACCCGCGCAGGTGGTGATATCGGGGCTCCGATCATCGCCCATATTAAAATACATGTTATGATGCCTTGACTTCATATTTTTTGATGTTTATGCTATATTCCATGAGAAGCACACTCACACTTGGGGACGATGTGGACTCCCGGCTGCGCGAACTCGCGGAGCGCGAACATCTCTCCTACAAAGATGCAGTCAATTTGTGCCTGAGTAAGGGCTTGGAACGCCTGCTCGCGGCCGAAAAGCCCCAGGATTACCGCATCCAACCCTTCCAGGCAGGCCTTCAGGCAGGGATTGACGCGGAAAAACTCAACCAGCTGGCGGATGAACCGGAGCTGGAAAGATGATTATTCCAGATATCAACATTTTCGTTTATGCCTACGACAGCCTCTCCCCACGCCATGAGGCCGCCAAGGCCTACCTCGAGAAAGCCTTCCTGGGCCCCGAGACCATGGGGCTCTCGGCCATCACGATCTTGGGCTTCGTGCGCCTTCTCTCGAATCCGCGAGTGGTGAAAACACCGGTTGCTCCGGCCGAGCTCCTCCGATGCGCCCAGGCCTGGCTGGATATCCCCGCCGTCAGGCTGATCGTACCGGGCTACCGACATTTCTCCATCATGGAGGAGCTCTTCGCCCAGAGCGGCGCCTCCGGCTCCCTGAGCACGGACATCCACCTGGCCGCCCTGGCCATAGAGCAAAAAGCGACCATCGTATCCAACGATAGCGATTTCCTGAGGTTCCCGGGATTAAAGGTGATAAACCCCTTAAGATGAGGCAGGCGAGCCAGGCGATGATCGCAGCCACTTCGGCACGGCCGGCCCTTCTAGCCGCCCTGAGCCGGCCCGAGGGCGGGAAGCAGGTACCTTTTGAGGATTCCTATATCGTCCTTGACTTGGCCCTCGATGACGATCTCAAGGTCGAGCCCGGGCACAAGGATGAGGAAGACATGGTGGTCACCGTAGGCCCGATAGGCATCCCAGGGCAGGCCCTCATATATCCACCACTGGTAGCCGTAGGAGAAGCCAGCATTGGCCTTGGCCCGACGCGCGAAGGGATAATAGTCGACAGGCCTGGCTCCACCCTCCCCAAAACTGGGAATGACAGAGCCACAGCTAGCGCAATTAGGCAGCACGAGCGCAGCAATAGTATCCTCTGAGCCACGTTCGATTTCGCAATAGGAACCTCAAGATTCTACCATGGTACGACTGAGGCCATATCAGGAGATCGCGGGGTAATAGCTGGTCTCTCTCTTAAAACCGTACATAGGGGTAGCGGAATAGACCGGAGCCGCCGCCATTCCCTGGCGGCGGCGAGGACTATGGAGCGAGGGGGAGCCGCGGATGAACGGTAACCATGGTCGCGGCTATGCAATTACGCGCCTGAGCGGATCAAAAAAGAAGCACGCGGGTGTCTGGGGAAATGACGGCGAGCGACTTGTTCGCCCATCTGGCCACCCAGGCGAACACGAAGCGAGACGTCATTTCCTCAGACAGGCCCCGCACTTACTATACAGTGACACGCTCAGGCGCGTGGGGAAATAGCCGCTCCCCCTACACGCTCACCTTCGGCAGATCCTTCAGCGCTTCGTCTATAGCCGCCTTGGGCATCTCGTAGTCCTGGAGCTTGCCGCCAAAGTAGGCGTCGTAGCTGGCCAGATCGAAGTGCCCGTGCCCGGAGAGATTGAAGAGGATGACCCGCTTCTCCCCTCTCTCCTTGGCCTCCATGGCCTCCTGGATGGCGCCGTAGATGGCGTGGCTGGACTCCGGGGCGGGGATGATGCCCTCGGTGCGGGCGAACTTGACGGCCGCGTCGAAGCAGGCCAGCTGGGGCACGGCCCTGGCCTCGATGAAGCCCTCGTGGAGGAGCTGGGAGACCAGGGGGGCCGCGCCGTGGTAGCGCAGGCCGCCGGCGTGGATCTTGGGAGGAATGAAGCTGGCGCCTAGGGTGTACATCTTGACGATGGGGGCCATATGGGCGGTGTCGCCGTAATCGAACTCGAAGGGCCCCTTGGTGAGGGTCGGACAAGACTGGGGCTCTATGGCCACGCAACGAACCTTCATGCCCTCCTTGATCTTCTTGCCCACGAAGGGGAAGGCGATGCCGGCGAAGTTGGAGCCGCCGCCGTGGCAGCCGATGACCACGTCCGGCATCTCGCCGAACTTCTCCATCTGGATGAGGGCTTCCTGGCCGATGACGGTTTGGTGGAGGCAAACGTGGTTGAGGACGGAGCCCAGGGCGTACTTGGTGTCGTCCCTGGTGGCGGCGTCCTCCACGGCCTCGGAGATGGCAAGGCCCAGGGAGCCGGGGCAGTCCGGATCCTTGGCCAGCATGGCCCGCCCGGCGTTGGTGTCAGAGCTGGGGCTGGGCACCACATTGGCGCCCCAGGTCTGGATCATCAGCTTGCGGTAGGGCTTCTGGTCGAAGCTCACGCGCACCATGTATACCTTGATCTCGATGCCGAAGAGGGCCCCGGCGAAGGACAGGGCCGAGCCCCACTGGCCGGCGCCGGTCTCCGTGGCGATGCGCTTGACGCCCTCGGCCTTGTTGTAGAAGGCCTGGGCCACGGCGGTATTGGGCTTGTGGCTGCCGGCCGGGGAGACGCCCTCGTACTTGTAGTAGATGTGTGCGGGGGTGTCCAGGAGCTTCTCAAGGTGCGTCGCGCGGTACAGGGGCGAGGGCCTCCACATCTTGAGGATGTCGCGCACGGGCTGGGGGATCTCGATCATGCGCTCGGCCGAGACTTCCTGCTGGATGATGGCCATGGGGAAGAGGGGCGCCAGGTCGGCCGGCCCGACCGGCATGCCGGTGCCGGGGTGGAGGACCGGGTAGGGCTTGTTGGGCATGTCGGCCACGATGTTGTACCAGAACTTGGGCATCTCGTGGTCGTCCAGGTGGACCTTGCGCTTCTCGCTCATGATTGACTCCTCATATCCAGCATTCTCTTGAAGGCCGATCCCGGCCGCTTGAGCTCCTTGGAACCGCGCGTGATCTTGCACAGGGAAAGATGCAGCCTGGCGGCTATCTCGCGCTGGGGATGCCCCTCGTGGAGGAGCTTAACAAGGCGCCAGCGCCGGGCTATCTCGGTCACCTCGGCCGGTGTGAGGATTTCGCGGAGGAATTCCTCCATCAGGCCGCTATCGCGCAGGCCGGCCAGGATGACCGCCAGCTCAACGAAGGCTGCATCGTCCTCAGGCGTCCTCTCGGTCGGGGTCCGCATGATTCTATTTATAGTATCGATCTAGGCAGTTGTCAAGCGGGGAACGGCTGAAACCCGGGGATGGGGGCATAGGTAAAGCCCTGCCCCCGGGGGCATGCCAGGGTGGCTGGGATTTCGTCTCAAGACGTCTTCATGAGTACGGGGTCGTTCTTGAGCCGCCTTCCATAATATCGGCTGCCCAGGAGACCCTGCTTGACGTAGAGGATGCGATAGCTGCCGAGAGGCTTCACAGGGAATCCGAACATGCGCCACTTCTGCTGGACCACCGAGCCGCAGTAGGGGCAGGGATCCAGGCCCTTCGATTTCCAGCGCGTGCCCTGAAGGGCGGTGCCTATGCCGTTAATGGTGCTCACGGAGCCGGGGCTCTCGTCGGTCGTCTCGGCCACGCAGCGCTGGCAAAAGCCTTGTACAGTGAAGGCGGGCACGGTGCCGTCAGGGGCGGCGGCGGCCTGTACCGGGCCGGCCTCGACTGAGGTGCGGGCGGGAGGGGTATAGGCCGTATTGGGAACTTTATTAAGGAAAGCCTGGATGAGGGGACAGAAGATGGGAACGAAAAGGGCGCCGATCACCCAGAGGGGGACGGCACGTCCCAGCCGATAGCTCAGGAAGCCCGAGAGGATGGCCGATGCGATAATGAAGGCCAGGATGACGATCATGCCGAACCGAGCCGGCATCAAGCTCACGGCCGCCTGGGCTCCAGTAGCGGACTGGGCCGAGTGGGCGAGTCTGGACAGGCTTGTGATGACCAGGAACTCGGCCACCTGGAGCAGCGCGAGGGACGCCCGCAACGCTTTCATAGACACCTCCTTTATGCGATATGCGCCCCAGGCTGTATCGCCGACGTTGGAAAAGCAATCATATATTCATATGATGGGCCTGGACACGGTGGGCGTTCGCCTTGACAAGCCATTCCGGCAGCCGGATACTCGGCCCGGAAAGGGTATGCGGTGGAAAAGGCGATCTTCCTCTATTACGCCCTCTGCTACACTGCCGGGGCCGCCGGCCTCATCGGC
>CAYYCP010000118.1:0-5760 GCA_964470375.1 uncultured Spirochaetales bacterium | reverse complement strand
GGCGCCGACGGACGGAACGACCGATACCAAAGGAGTATTCTGCGGAACGTCATCAGGTGGCGTCATGACGGTCTACTATGCGAGTGCCACAGGGACCTTCGATTTCACCCCCAGCGGGGGGTACGACGGTCAGTCTGGTCTTGCAGGCTACGCCCTGACAGTGGGTGGTAGCCCGACCTGGGAGCTGACTGATCTATCGAAAACAGGCGGAATAATAACGGTGTACGCCATCGACAATGTGGACAACGGTTCATCCGTAAATTTCACATTGAGTCCTGAGATAGATAATATCCTTCCCTCCGCCCCTACCGCCATCACGAGCTTCATCCGCGGCTATAACTCCAGCGGGACGACCTACTACTGTACAAGCGAGGGGATCATCTTCACCCCGACGGTGGCCGCCGATGTCGGATCCGGGATCGCGGGCTTCGCAACGAACGCGGCCGGGACCGAGAACTTCTCGAACAGCACGGCCACGACCATCACCTTGACGGGCACAACGGGCCTGGGAACCACCTATACCCTTTACACCGTTGACAATGTGGGCAATGTATCAGGTGCCGGAAACTCGGTGACGCTCATCCTGGATTCTGTGGATCCGACCTTGGGCTACACCGCAAGCTCCGTGAGCGATACGACGATCTGGAACCTCTACCCGGATGATGCATTATCGGGGTTGGATTCGGCGGCCACGCGATGCCTCACATCTCCCGGAACCTATAACAGCCAGCAAATCACCGGCCTTTCCTCTATACCGAACAACACCTCGGACTACTATGACCTTGTGCTCAGGGATAATGCGGGCAACGCCATCATCTACCGGATCACCAGGTCAAGGAACGGCAGCGGTGTGTACACAGTTTCCGTGGACGCCGGCACTGATGAGAACACATGGCCGACTATCAATGGATCATTGGCTGCGACGTCAACGGGTGTCACGGGAATCAACTGCGCGGATACCCAGTCCGGAATCGATACGGGAAGCTATGCTTCGTCGACAGGGACTTTCAACGGCTCAGCGATAACGGGCCTGTCTGCATTGGCTGCCGATGGAGACTTCCAGGACATCACTATCAGCGTCAAGGACTATGCGGGTAATAAGACTATCCGCACTATCAGACGCACGCGCGTGGCTTCCTCTTCATACACCGCGGCCTTCCTCGGGAGCGCCATCAGCGCGCGGTCGACCTCGAACGGCGCTTCCGGCCTGACGCCGGCTGACATCCGGAGGATCTACGGTCAGGGCCTTGGGAAGACGGGCGGGAAGACTGGGGAGGGGAATTCGATCCAAAAGTCCGTCTACAGCCCGAGCGCGGCTCAGGCGGTTTCTCAGGCACTGGCCTCCTACATAGTGCCGGCGAGCTTCTCCCTCAAGGCCTCCGAGGCGCCTCGCTCTTTGATAAGTTCGAAGCCGATCGCATCGCCGGCCTTGAAGCCCCTCCCGAGCCCGAGTGCGGCGCCAGCCCCGCAGCCTAACGACCTCAGCCCCGGCATCGGAGATAGTACATCTGGGACGAATATGTCTGAACCGGCTCAGGTGCCTGACGAAGTCGCTTCACAGGCCCTTGTGGGGGCTGCATCTAGCATGACAGACGAGGCAGGATCTGACATCGCCGATCAGGGACAGGTAAAGGCGCTTGTTGATGTGAGTGCATCGCTCAAGACCGATTCGAGTGATAGCCCTGTCAGGGCTAATCCTGTCCTGTATCCGGATCTCATTGCCCTGGAAGAACTTTCTACCAAGTCCAGCCCTGTCGGGACCGAGATGAAAGCCGGGCAGGGACAGGGAGCGGCCGGCTCTGGCATGAGGCTGCCACAGGGTCAGGGCGATGGGGATAGGGGCGGCGGGAAGCCCTCGCGCGGCGATGGGATGCCCCTCCTCTCTCCGCAGAAGACCGGAATAGGACGGCGCGATGAGGATGAGGGGGCTGAAGAGACCTGAGAATGCCCTGTGACGTGGCTGCCCGGGGCCCTCTTCCCTTGGGGAAGGGCTCCAGGCGGCCGATGTAAAAAATAGCCCGCGCTATTGTATCTCCAGGGATAGCGTGGTATTTTGCATGTGTATTAAGGAGGAAATCGTGAAAAAGCGGATCGTTTTCGCCTTGATCGTCCTGGCCATCGTAGCCGGCATGGCGGCCGCTCAGGAGATCATCGTGGACAAGATCACCGGGAAGGTCGAATACCAGCTGGCCGATGGCAGCTGGCAGGCGGTCAAGCTCGGGCAGAAGCTCCTCCTGACTGACGTGGTCAACACCAAGCTTTCCTCCCAGCTGGTACTCAAGATCGGCGACGAGGTGGTAACCATCAAGGCCATGCAGAAGGGCACCCTGGCTAAGCTCCTGGAGGGCAAGCTCAGCGCCAAGACCGCCAACGGCCTCAAGATGGCCGCCCAGGTCAAGGGCAGCGACGTGGCCGTGACGGACAAGGGCGGCAACACCAACATCTCCACCGCATCCACGCGCGCCAGCGAAGCCACCGAAGACACGGAGTGGGTCGAGTAAGGCTTCAAGCCTTTCCGTAACATCTCACGCTATAAAGGAGCAGGGCGGCCCCCCAGGGCCGCTTTATGGTTTTATATGTTCATCGAAAAATGTGGGATCATACGCAGCTCCGCAGAATAGGCTATAGAAGACCACCCAATACCCCGACATATCGGGCCACCCACAATCATCATCGAACTGAATATGCTTTCCCAGAGGGCCTTCCTAGAGTGAAATTCACTTTCCAAGGGCTGCGGCATACCCTATAATCCCTTCATGATAAGCAAGAGAGTGAAATTGGCCCTGATCCCCATGGGAGCCGTGGCCCTGACCTCCCTCCTCCTCCTGACGACCTTGGACAAGAAGATATTCGACGCATTCCTCAGGACGGCCCCCCGGCTGGAGGAGGATCCCAAGGTCCTCCTCATCAACGTGGACGACCTGGCCATCTCCAATATAGGCACCTTCCCCTGGTCGCGCGACGTGATAGCGGACGCTATCGTTTTCCTCAAGGAGATGGGCGCGGAGAGCCTGACATTCGACTTGAGCTACATAGATCAGAGTCCCCTCCAGGTAGACCAGGCCTATGTGGAGGAGGAGCTGCCAGGGACGGTGGAGAGGAGCTTCGCCGGCCTGGACGAAGGCATAGCCTCCGTTATGGACGGGGTGGCGGCCGGGAGGATAGGCCGGGCCGGGGCCGGGGCGGCCAAGGAGGGCCTCCTGGCTCGCAGCGCCGCGGTGAAGGAGACAGTCCTCGAGGCGGTGGGGCAGGTATCCAGGGACCTAGACGACTACTTTGGAGGCAACATCCGTTTCTTCGGATCGGCCTACATGACCCTGACCATGGTCATGCCCTCCGACATGCTGAAAGGCGCTGAATACGACATGTCCAAGGTGGACCTGCCCAGGCTGGAGGATGGTTTCTCTCTCAAGGGCCTGGACCTTTCCCGGGACAGCCTTTCACCGAGGGCTGTGGGCATAAGCCCCACCATACCCGAACTCCTCTACGCCTCGGCCGGGGCGGGCTTCGTCAACGTGCCTGTGGATGCGGACGGGAAGATACGCCGGGTCCATCTCATCAACACCTACCAGGGTAAGGCCTACGCCCACCTTGTCCTGGCATCCATCCGCAAGCGACTGGGAGACCCTGTCCTCAAGATCACGAACAGAGCGGTCAGCCTGGAGGGCGCCCTCCTGGGCGGCGAAAGGGTGGACATCCGCATCCCGCGCTCCAAGGACGGCTCGGTCCTCATCAACTGGCCCAAGAAGCCCTATTCCGAGTACAACTCCATCTCGGTATGGCAGCTCATCAAGGCCAACGAGCTCGAGGGGCGCATCGTCTCCAACCTGCGGGCCATGCAGGCCAACGGCTACTTCAGCTACTGGCAGGGGGAGAAGAGCCCCCTGGAAGCCTACGGAGAGTGCGAGTATATCAGGTCGGAGATGGCCGCCGGTGCGGGACCCGAGGACGGCCTGGATCATGCGGTCTATGCCGAGTACCGCCAGGGCTTCCTGGACGTCACGGACGAGTTCCTGAACGGCGGCACGGAGGCGGCCATCTTGGATGCGGCCGCCGGTGACCCGGTCCTGGCCGAGGCTGTGCGGGCATCCTTCTCCATGGTGCGCAAGCAGCTCTCTGACCTCCTGGAGATCCGCACCAATGTGCGCCGACGCGTGGAGGGGGCCTTCTGCATCCTGGGCGTGGACGCCACGTCTATGACCGACGTGGGCATGAACGCCTACCAGAAGCGATTCCCCAACGTGGGCACTTACGCCGCCCTGGCCAATATGATCCTCTCCCGCAACTTCCTGGACGACGCCCCCGACTGGCTGCAGATCCTCCTGGCCCTGGCCTTGGCCTTCGGCCTGACCTACCTCATCTACAAGATGGATCTGGTCAAGGCCTTGATCACCGGCGCCCTGGCCTTAGCCGCTACGATCATCTTCTACCTGGCTTTCTTCATGCTCACCCGGTGCTACCTGGGTTTGACAGTCCCCTTCCTGGCTTTGGCTATATGCTACGTCTCCATCTCTGTCATCAACTTCCTGCGCACGGCCCGGGAGAAGTCCTTCTTGAGGAATGCCTTCTCCCGCTACCTCTCTCCGGCCGTCATTCACGAGATCATCCAGGACCCCTCCAAGCTCAACCTGGGCGGCGAGAGCCGGGTGATGACGGCCATCTTCACCGACATCCGCGGCTTCTCCGGCATCTCCGAAAAGCTCACCCCCACCGACCTGGTCAAGCTCCTCAACCTCTACCTGACTGCGATGAGCGATATCATCCTGCAAAACCGCGGCACGGTGGACAAGTACGAGGGCGATGCCATCATAGCCTTCTTCGGAGCCCCCATCCGCATGGACGACCATCCGGCCGCCGCCTGCCGGACGGCGGTGATGATGAAGGAGGCGGAGGCCGAGATCAACGCCCGGGTCAGCGCCGAGGGCCTCTCGCCCTCGCCCCTGTTCACGCGCATAGGCATCAATACCGGCGAAATGGTGGTGGGCAATATGGGCACGGCCAATCAGATGAACTACACCATCATGGGACACGCGGTGAACCTGGCGGCCCGCCTGGAGGGGGTCAACAAGCAGTACGGCACTCGGGGCATTCTCGTGAGCGAATACACCCGGGCCATGATAGGGGAGGATTTCTCCCTCCGGCGCCTAGACCGGGTGCGGGTGGTGGGCGTCACCACGCCCATCAGGCTCTTCGAGCTCCTAGGCTTCAGCTCAGAGACGGATGAGGCTGGACGCAAGGCGATAGCGGAATGGGAGAAAGCCATAGACATCTTCGAGTCCGGGGACTTCAAGTCCGCCGGAGATGCCTTCCAGACTCTAGCGACGGCCGATCCCGGCGACGGCGTGGCCGCCCTATACGCGAAGCGGTGCCTGGAGTACCTGGCATCGCCCCCGCCCGCGGACTGGGACGCGGTCTGCAATCTGACGCAGAAGTGAGGGCCGGGCGGGGTTGATGGGCAAATATTACCGGCTCTTACAAGTTAACAACGCCTTCGGGGCCCCGGTCTACATGGCCGAGGAAACCGACAGCACCATGGACGACGCCCGCGAGCTGGCCGCGGCTATAGACGCGGACGCGGCTGGGACCGGGAGCGGGCACGGAACCGTCCTGAGGGCGGCCAGGCAGCGCCGCGGCCGGGGGCGCTTCCGTGACAGATCCTGGCTCAACGAGTCCGGCCGCGACCTCATGTTCACCATCATCCTTGACTCGGATAAAATAGCCACGAAGGCCCTGCCCCTGAGCTGCGGCCTGGCCCTCCTC
>CAYYCP010000117.1:0-5820 GCA_964470375.1 uncultured Spirochaetales bacterium | reverse complement strand
ACCGCGATGCCGTTTCTCTACCTTCCCTTTAGCACTTCAGATTTGAACTGGCGAAGGTAAGAAAGGGATACCCTCTTCGTTATCAGGCAATGTAAAACGTTATAGATTCTATCGGGTGATCAATAAGCAGTTTTTCGAGGTACCCAGTAAATTTTTTCTGTATTTCAGCGGGATGAAGGCGCGCTTTACGCGTCCCCGCCTGGAAATATTGTTCTAGGAGAGGGTGAGGAGAGCAATCGGTTTATCGGTCATCGTTCTGCTGGTCGGAGTATCGTTCCTGTCATGCGTGTCAGGGCCGAATCCGACCGAAGTGATGGGGCCGAAGGTCGCCGACGAATGGGCGCTGGAGCGCTTCGACGTCAAGGGCAAGAACGTGATAGGTAAAACCTTCGATTCCGGAAAGATAATGCTCGATCTCAAGACGAAGCGGGCGACCATCACTTTGGAACTTGCGCGGTCTACCATTGATGGAAAGCTGGCGGAGTGGAAGAGCCAGTATCCCGACCTCGTCATCGATTCTCATCAGATCATTTCCACCGCCGAGTGGGAGCTCGACAAGAAGGCCGAAACCATTTTCTTTAGGCCAATCGAGAGCAATATCGAGATCATGGGCTCGGGCGACAACTTCATGGGATTCTACAGATGGGAGAACTCCAAATTCGGACTGGCGAAATCCGCCAAGGAAGGATCCAGCGGCCTCTTGGATAATCTCGTCGGGGCGATAGCCACCTCGGCTACCAAGACGGAAGACTATTTTATCCAGCCCGATTTCGCCATCGGATATTGGATCGAGGGCTTAAGCGAATCCGGATACTCCCTCAACAAAAAGAAAGGCGGCTACATGAAGCTGACGCGCTGAGCCGCGCTCAAAGGCGGAAACCGCGGAAGCCCCAGGGCTCCCGCTTTTTTTATGCCATCGTGGTATGGCGATCAATGCTACCGAAGAGGGGAGGCGCTCAGGAGCGGCGGGCCTTGCCCTTGAAGATCAAGATGATGGAGTGCCAGAGGCACTTCAGGGGGTTACCCTTCACGGCCTCCTCGGCGGTGACCAGGGGGAAGCGTTTCACCAGGCGGCCATCCGCGCTGACGATGATTTCGCCTACCTGGCTGCCCTTCGCGAGGGGGGCCAGGGCCCAGCGGTCGCGCTCCACGCGCACGCTCATGGAGGCGAGATCTTCCTGGCGCGCGGTCAGGACGAGCTCAGCCCCGGGCTCGAGCCTGACTTGATCGGCCCGGCCCTTGTAGAGGCGTATGGGCTCCAATGAGACTACCTTCGGGCGCAGGGTCTTGAAATGCGAGAAGCCATAGTCCAGGAGGCGGGAGCCGTTGTCCGCCCGGGTACGGCTGCCCTCGGCTGTGCTGGCCCCATAGCCCCCCAGGATGACGGCGATGAGGCGGGTTCCGTCGCGCATGGCCGTCAGGGCGATGTTGTAGCCGGACTCATCGATGTAACCGGTTTTGAGACCGTCGCAGCCGGGATAGTCCCAGAGGAGAAGGTTGCGGTTATCCTGGACCACCGGGCGCACCTGGCCCGAGAAGCCCTCGGGCATGTTGCGCAGGAGGGGGAAAGCCAGGCTGCGCACCGAATGCAGATCGGCGAGGGCCTGGGGGTGGAGGAGGATGTATTGCCGGCAAAATACGGCGAATTCGGCGGCCGTAGTCATGTTATGCTCGGAGAGGCCCGAGGGCTCGGTGAATCGGGTCAGGGTCAGGCCCATTGCGCGGGCCTCGCGGTTCATCTCGCGGGCGAAGTCCTCTATGCTGCCGGAAAGGGCCCGGGCCACGGCGAAGGCAGCGTCATTGCCGGAGGGGACGGCCATGCCCAGGAGGAGTTCACCCAGGCTCACGCGCATGCCCGGGCCAAGGAACAACAGGCTGGAGCGGTAGGGTAAGTCGGGATAGCAGTCTTCGGCATGGATGGGGATGGGGCTGTCAAGGCTGAAACGACCCTCCTGAATGGCCTTGTAGGCCAAGTGGATGGTCATGAGCTTGGTGAGGGAGGCCGGCGGGATCTCGAGGCCGGGCGAGAGTTCGAAGAGGACGTCCCCGGTGGCGGCATCCATGAGGATGGCCGAGCGGGCCTGGAGGGTCGGGGCATCCGGATAGGGCGGAAAGGCCGCCTCGGCCATGGCCGGTTCGGAAAGGCCGAGGCAGAGGCACAGCCACAGGTGCAAACCGGCAGGGACGATGCGGGCGCGGGAGTTTCCCATGGGCATGGGCGGATCAGAAATCCGCCTGCTTGGAGGCGCGCGGATAGGGGATGACGTCGCGGATATTGGCCATTCCGGTAACGTACTGGATGAGGCGTTCGAAGCCCAGGCCGAAGCCCGCGTGCGGGACGGTGCCGAAACGCCTGAGGTCCAGGTACCACCAGTAGTCCTCGACGCGCATGCCCCTCCGCTTGATCTCGGCCTCCAGGGCCGCGAGATTCTCCTCGCGCTCGGAGCCGCCGATGATCTCGCCCAGGCGCGGCACCAGGACATCCATGGCCCGCACCGTCTTGCCGTCAGGGTTCTGCTTCATATAGAAGGCCTTGATCTCGCGCGGGTAGTCGGTGACGATGACCGGTCCCCCGGCTACGTTCTCGGCCAGGTGCTTCTCGTGCTCGCTCTGGAGATCGCAGCCCCAGAAGGGCTTGAACTCGAAGTCGGCGGCTTTCTTCTCCAGTTCCTTGACCGCATCGGTATAACTCAGGTGGACGAAGGCTGACGAGCGCACCTTCTCCAGGGTGGCTATGACGCCTTTCTGCACGCGGCTCTCGAAGAATTCCATGTCCTGGGCGCACTTGTCCAGGACCCAGCCGAAGAGGTACTTGAGGAAGTCCTCGGCCAGGACCATGTCCTCCTCCAGGCGGGCGAAGGCCATCTCAGGCTCTATCATCCAGAATTCCGCCAGATGCTTGGTGGTGTTGGAATTCTCGGCCCTGAAAGTGGGCCCGAAGGTGTAGATGCGCCCCAGGGCGGTCGCGTAGGTTTCACCGTTGAGCTGGCCGGAGACCGTCAGCCCGGCTTTCTTGCCGAAGAAGTCCTGGGTGTAGTCCACAGGTTTCCCGGACTTGGCCAGGGCTTCCAGGTCAAGAGTGGTCACTTGGAACATCTCCCCAGCGCCCTCGCAGTCGCTGGCGGTGATAATGGGAGTATGCACCAGCTGGAAGCCGCGCTCGTTGAAGAAGGAGTGGATGGCGAAGGAGAGTTGGGAGCGTACGCGGGTGACAGCGCCGAAGGTGTTGGTGCGGGCGCGTAGGTGCGATATCTCGCGGAGGAATTCCAGCGAGTGGGCCTTCTTCTGGAGGGGGTAGGACTCGGGATCAGCCTGGCCCAGGACCCTGATGGAAGCCACTTGGATCTCTGAAGCCTGACCGGCAGCGGGGGAGGGAACTAGAATCCCGTCGACGCTCAGGCTGGCCCCGGTCTGGATCAGTGCCAGGGCATCGGCCAGGCCGGTGCCGGAGGCCTTTCCCATATCCACCACGCATTGGATGCCCTTGAGGCAGGAGCCGTCGTTGAGCTCCAGGAAGCAGGCGTTCTTGGCCTCCCGCTTCGTCCGTACCCAGCCATTGGCGGTGATAGTCTGACCTTCGGCCTTCTCGGCCAGCAGCTCCGAAATCCTCTTGCACAGCATGCATCGACTCCTTTCTCCCAGCATAGCCCGAAGCGCGGCGGAATGGGAAGCGCAGGCCGGGGCGGGAAGCGCTCGCCGCAGAGCCGTCAGGCATGCTATATTAGCCTTATGTACGATATTGGGAAGGCCTATCTATTCTGGCTTCTCAGCCTGGTGGGGCTCTCAGGGGTCCACCGGCTCTACCTAGGGAAGATCGGCAGCGGAATTCTGTGGATCTTCACCGGCGGCCTCTTCGGCATCGGCGCCCTCTACGACTTGGTGACCCTGCCGGCCCAGGTGCGCGAGGCCAACATGCGCGCTTACTACCGCGCAGCCGTAGCCGGCCAGGCCCCGGTCAGGCTGACCATGCCGGCGGACCAAGCCGAGGCGGCCGCGCCTCGCCGCGAGAGCCTTGAGAGGGTCATCCTCAAGTGCGCCCGCCGCAATGCGGGCTACGTGACCGCCAGCGAGGCGGCCCTGGAGGGCGATATATCCCTGGACGCGGCCAAGACCGCCCTGGACAAGCTGGCTGCCAAGGGCTTCGCCGAGATGCGCATCCGCACCAACGGGGTGGTGGTCTACGTCTTCCCGGAATTCCAGAAGGAAGGGGCCGGGGACTTCGTGGAGCTCTGAGCCCCCCGCCTCGAAGCCCGGCGCGTGATCCGGGCGATCTCTGCCAAGGAGAGATGAGATGTCGGAGATAGAATTCGTGATCGTCAGGCATATCGGCGTCCTGTCCGAGGCAGGGCGGGGCTGGAAGCGGGAGCTGAACGTGGTTTCCTGGAACAAGCGCGAGCCCAAGTACGACTTGCGCGACTGGGATCCTGACCACGAGAAGATGGGCAAGGGAGTGACCCTCTCCAAAGAGGATGCCCAGGCTCTGATACAGCTCCTCAAGGCAGACCTGGAAGCCAATGGGGGCCCGGGCGGGGCCCGCGCCGCGGACTGAGCGAGGCGTGGTCGATATTTACACGGACGGGGGCTGTTCCGGAAATCCCGGTCCGGGGGCCTGGGCCTACGTCATCCGAGCTTCGGGCCTGGAGATAGAGGATTCGGGCTTCGAGCCGGCCACCACCAACAACCGCATGGAGCTCAGCGCCGTCATAGCCGCCCTCAGGCGGGTTGAGGGCCTGCCCGGGCTCGCGCCTGGCGGCATAGCCGTCCACACCGACAGCCAGTACGTCAAGAACGGCATCACCCAGTGGATCAAGGCTTGGAAGCGGAATGGCTGGCGCACCGCCGACAAGGACCCGGTCAAGAACCGCGAGCTCTGGGAGGTCCTGGACGCCCTGGACGCCCGCCTGGGACCTAGCTGGCACTGGGTAAAGGGCCACGCAGGGGATGAGTTGAATGAAAGGTGCGATGCGCTCCTGGGCGAGCGAATCAAGCGCGGGAGCTGAGGCTGTTCGGGAGCGAAGGGGGAGCTTTGGTTCCCTCGTGCCTGAGCGGAGTACCTTCGTAATATGCGCGGGGCCTGGCGGGGGAATGCATGCCTCACTAGTCCTCCTTTTCAGGTAGAATGTTAGGGCCCAACGTGCGGAATCGTTCGTCATGCATTCCCCCGCCACCCGCGCGCATTCATTATTGATCCGCTCAGGCACGAATGGTGCCTAGGTCGCCTTCGCTACCGGGCAGACTAGACTGGTTCTCAATTCGTTCGCTATTTTCGTTTTGCCTTACACTCAGCTTCGGGTAAGGCTTTTTTCACCGCTTTCATCCTCTACAGAGCACTCCTACTCCTTGAGCCCTCGTTTCTTCAGTACCGGGCTGTCGAACACGAGGAGATCCCCTGTATCTCCCTGTACGCTTATGCCGCTCCCGTGGACCCAGCCCACATAACCCTTGCCGACATTCACCTTTTACCAGGGTGAGCGGATGCCGTCGATCTTTTCCTTCTGCAAGGTCTTCTCCTGGATCGTCACCTTGGTGTTGGGCAGATTGTATTGATGATGAATTCGTCGCTCCACGGATGGAGGTAGAGGGTGATTCCCTTCTTCGTCCGCCCCTCGAGGAGGGTTTCATAGCCCCAGGTGCGGCCGAGGTAGTAGAGGTCATTCCTCTTCATGAAGTAGTAATTACCTTTCTAGTCATAAGAAAGTGCATCGTATTTTTTTCCGTACCAGTGTAACTGCTCAATTCTCCCCGTTTGGGCTACTTAAGACAATCTACCGACCATCACTTCAGGAGGAACTGATGGTGGTGGACAAGAACAGGAGAATT
>CAYYCP010000116.1:0-5862 GCA_964470375.1 uncultured Spirochaetales bacterium | reverse complement strand
GGCGCGAAATGACCAAGATCCACGAGGAATTCCTGCGCGGCAGCGCCGCCGAGGTGCTGGGGATCCTGGCCGCGCGCGAAGGCCAGCCCAAGGGTGAATTCGCCGTGATGGTCTCGGGACGACGTTCCAGGGGAGGGGAGAGGGGGGAAGTCGAGGACGCCGAGGCGGAAAACGGAGCTGGTCCCGGGCCTCAGGCGGATTGAGGCCGATCCGCCCAAGGCGGGAGACAACGTGCGGCTTTTTCCATCGACCCCTTCCGTTTTTCAGGCTAGGGGTTTATTATTCAGTGGGAGAAGCTCAGGGACCGCCATCGCGCCCGGCGTCCCCGAAAATGCGGAAGAAGGGGCGGTCAGAGCGGATTGGACATTGTATATCGATGCTGATCAATGATTTAACAAGTTTCGTCGGCATGCCGATGACGGGGGATATTATCCCGTAATTGGCTTAAATTCCAGGGATGGCCTGCCGATATAGTATGTGTAGCGGCTCCCTCCAGGGGAGGGGGCGCGAGGGAAAGGAAGGTTCGAGGAATGACCATCGATCGCTTGGGACCAGTCGATCCTCTCCAGGGCGCGCGCAAGGGCGTCAGGTCTGAGCGCCCGAGCAAGGCGAACTCCCCGGACTCGGTTTCCCTTTCCTCCGAGGCCGTGGAGAAAGGTGAGGCCTATCAGGCCTACGAAATCGCCCGGACCGCCCCGGAGATCCGCGCCGAGAGGATCGCGGAGCTCAAGGGTAAAATCGACGATCCCGCCTATATAGACGAGGCGGTCCTCTCCATCACCGCGGATAGGATCATAGACCAGCTCATCGGTTGAGGCTGGCTCCGGACAGGGAATGCGGCGGAGGCTGAGCGGCCTCCGCCTTTTTTTCGTCCCGCGGCCCGCGCATCCGCCCGCAGGCCGGGACCGCGGGGGGACGGGGGATGATATGGCAGACTTTTCCATCCGCATTTCGGCGCAGACCCTCCTCGGACCGGACGTGGTTAATCGGCTGGCCCTGATTTCCGGAGCCTGGGCCGAGCGCTGCCTTTTAGTGGCCGATCCGGTCCTCTACGAATCCGGCGCGGTGGAACGGGTCAAGTCCATCCTGGACCAGCGCGGCGTTCAATTCATCATTTTCGACGAGATCGCCGAATTCGCCACCTCGCGCGTGGCCGAGGAGGCCCTCAACCTGGCCCGCGGCTCGCGGGCCCAGGCGGTGATCGGCCTGGGAGGCTCCCGGGTCCTCTCGCTGGCCAAGGCGGTGTCCATGGCCGGCCGCCAAGGCGGCGATATTGATTCCATCCTGGACGGCAAGGTCCCGGAGGGGCCGGGGCTGCCCTTCATCGCCATTCCCAGCGCCTATCGCGATCCATTCCTCCTCTCCGACCGGCTTCTCCTGGCCGACGCGCGCGACCGCCGGGCTCGTATCCTGCGCGGCCAAGAGGACCTGACTCGGCTGGTTCTGGTGGATCCGACCCTGGCCGCCTCGCTCAGCCCCAAGGCCAGCGCCCTGGTCATGCTGGACCTGATCATGGAGTGCCTGGAAGGTTACATCTCGCTGCGCGCGGGATTCTTCTCCGACACCATCTTCGAAAAGGCCCTCGAGCTGGCATACAAGGCCTTGGACGGTTTTATATCCCGCCCCGATGACCCTCAGAACCGCCAGAGGGCCGCCGAGGCCTCCTTCCTCTCCGCCTTCGGGCTGGCGGCATCCTCCCTGGGAATAGGCTCGGCCCTGGTCTTCACCATCAACGCGCGCTACCCCATACCCAAGGCCAGCCTGGCGACGATCTTCCTGCCCTACCTCCTTGAGAGCGCGTCCTCCTCCAGGGTGGAGAAGGTGGCCCGCCTGGCCCAGCTCTCCGGGGAGGATGTCACCGGGCTGGACTCATCCGCAGCGGCCGGAAAGGCCGTGGACGGGCTGAGGCTGCGCCTGGGGGCCCTGCGCGTTCCCACCCGCCTCAAGGACTTCGAGCTCAAGCTCGACGACCTGGTCGATCTCTCCTCCGCGGCCCGAGACATGGAGATGTGCGCATACCTGCCAAGGACCATGTCGGTGGAAGACGTCTACGACATCGTGAAGAAGGCATATTAGTGTTCCTGCCCTTCAGGCTTCAGCGTCTCAACCCGCGCCACCGAATGCGCAAGGCCGCCCTCATGCTGGAGGGCGCCGAGCGCAGCCTCCTGGTTCCTGCCTGCCGCGATCAGCCGGTGAATGCCCGGACGCAGCCATCCGGCCTTGGGCCCTCCCTGGCCAAGGCCGCTCCCGTCCTGGACATGGAGGGCTTGGGAGCCCTCCTTCGCTACCTGGCGGGCGACCGTGACATGGCCGAACCGATCCGGGAGGCGGCCGCGCGGGCGAGCGTCTTGGCCGGAAATCACGACGGGGGAGCCGCGCTGCGGAGGTCCGTCAACGATCTGCGCCACGCCATCCTGGGCGCTCTGGGCGCTCCGAGGGCTGATTGGGACATGATCGATCCCGCCACAGGCGGCCTGGACGCGCGGGCCCGCGACGTAGCCTCGGGCTTGATCCTCTACCTGGAAGACATCCGCTCGCCCTTCAACTTGGGCAGCATCTTCCGCAGCGCCGAGGCCTTTGGGGTCGAACGCATCCTCCTCTCGCCCGACTGCGCCGATCCACGCCACCCGCGCGCCCTGCGCTCGGCCATGGGCTGCCTGGATGTCATGCCCTGGGAGAGGCTGGAATCGCCTCCCGACCTTTCGGGGGCCTTCGCCCTGGAGACGGGCGGCACGCCCCTGGAGACCTTCTCCTTTCCCGCTCGCGGCATCTGCGTCCTGGGAAACGAGGAGCTGGGAGTGCGCCCGGAGACCCTGGCCGCCTGCGGTCTGGGCCGGGCCAGCATAGGCATGCATGGGGCCAAAGCATCCCTCAACGTGGCCGTAGCCGCGGGCATCTGCCTCCATGCCTGGCGTATCTCCCTGGAAGGGCGCTCCGGCGCTTGCCCATCCGCCCCGCCCGCGCAATAATGCCTACATGGACCTTCAAGACCAGCCTCATCGGCGTTACAACCCCCTTCTGGGCGAGTGGGTGCTCTGCTCTCCCCACCGCACCAAGCGCCCCTGGCAGGGGGCCATGGAGGAAGCCGCCCCGGACGACAAGCCGGCCTACGACCCCAAGTGCTACCTCTGCCCCGGCAACGAGAGGGTCGGGGGCAAGCGCAACCCCGACTACCACGGGCCCTTCGCGTTCGTCAACGATTTCCCAGCCCTCCTCCCGGACAGCCGCACGGAAACCTTCGGCGAGGGCGGCCTCCTCCTCGCCGAAGGCGCCAGCGGTGTCTGCGAGGTGATCTGTTTCTCACCACGCCACGACCTAACCCTGCCCCTCATGGAGACGGCCGACATCGCCTCGGTAGTACGGGCTTGGATCGAGGCCGACGCCCGCCTCTCGGCGCGCCCGGACATCGCCTACGTCCAAGTCTTCGAGAACCGCGGGGCGGTGATGGGCTGCTCCAATCCCCACCCCCACTGCCAGGTTTGGGCCTCCTCCTACCTGCCGGACCTCCCGGCGCGAGAGCAGACCATGCAAACCGAACACATGGGGCGCGAGGGCTCCTGCCTCCTCTGCGACTACCTTGCCCTGGAGCTGCGCCTCGGCCAGCGCCTCGTGCTGGAGAACGATTCCTTCGCGGTTTTGGTTCCCTTCTGGGCCGTGTGGCCCTACGAGTTGATGCTCCTGCCCAAACGCCACATGGCAGGCTTCTCGGAACTCAGGGCCTCTGAGATCGATGACATGGCCGCGGTTATGAAGGCACTGGGCGTGCGCTACGACAACCTCTTCAGGACCGACTTCCCCTACTCCATGGGCTTCCACCAGGCCCCTATTCGGGGCCGGGCCCCTATTCGGGGCCGGGCCGATGCCCTGAGCGATGCGACCAACCAGAACGCCGATGAGGCGCACAAGGCCTGGCACTTCCACGCCCACTACCTCCCCCCCCTCCTGCGCTCGGCCAGCGTCAAAAAATTTATGGTGGGCTACGAGATGCTGGCCTCGCCCCAGCGCGACATCACCGCCGAGGCGGCCACGGCCGCCCTGAGGGCCTTGCCAGCGACACACTACCGCGCCCGCGCATGAAAGGAGCACAACGATGGCCGCGAAGGAATCGCTTTTAGACGTGTTGGGAGGATCCCCAAGCCGACGGGCGACCAGGCAGATCTACGGCAAGGCCGGAGCCGAAGCGGGCTTGGCGAGGGCCGCCAGGCTGTCCGATTCTTCCGGATTGGCCGGAAGGCGCGGGGCCCTTATCCTGAGTTCGCCCGGGCGGACAGAGCTGGGCGGCAACCACACCGACCATAACGATGGGCGTGTCCTGGCCGCAGCCGTGAGGCTGGACGCCCTGGCGGTCTGTGCCCCGCGTGATGATATGCTGGCCGAGATCCGTTCTGCGGGCTATTCTGATCCTATCCGCGTGGACCTCTCCAGCCTGGATCCCCTCCCCTCCGAGCGCGAGACCACGGCGGCCCTGGTGCGCGGCGCGGCCAAGGCCCTCTCGGCCAAGGGCTTCAGGATCGGGGGGTTCGACGCAGCCATCGAGTCGGCCGTGCCGGCCGGATCGGGTCTCTCCAGTTCGGCATGCATCGAAGTCCTCATCGGCGGCGTCTTCAGCCACCTCTACAACGGCGGCGAGATCGACTGGATCGACCTGGCCCTGGCCGGGCGCTTTGCGGAAAACGAGCACTTCGGCAAGCCCTGCGGGCTGATGGACCAGATGGCCTGCGCCGGCGGAGGCGTCATGGCCATAGACTTCCGCGACCCGGACAAGCCGGCCTGGAAGCGCCTGCCTATCGAAGGCATCGAGGGCGGTGATTGGTCCCTGGCCATCGTGCGCACCGGCGGCAGCCACGCCGATCTTACCAGGCACTACGCCGCCATCCCCGAGGAAATGCGGGCCGCGGCCGCCATGCTGGGCCGTCCGAGCATGCGCGGCATAGGCCGCAAACGCCTTCTGGAGGCGGCCGGGGCCATGCGCGGGGTGGTCGGCGACCGGGCCATCCAGCGGGCCCTGCACTTCGTGGACGAGAACAAGCGCGTGCGCTCCATGGCCTCAGCACTGGAGCGCGGACGCATGAAGCGCTACTTGCGCCTGGTGCGGGAATCAGGCACCTCCTCGCGGACACTCCTGCAGAACGTTGACGCCGGCCTCGATCCGCGCAGCCAGGGAGTCTGCCTGGCCCTGGCCCTCTCAGAGGCCTGTTTGGGTTCCCGAGGGGCGACCCGCGTGCACGGGGGCGGCTTCGCCGGGACGATCCAAGCCTATGTGCCGCGCGGGCTCGAGGAAAAGTATGGCGCGCTGATGGAATCGGCCTTTGGCAAGGGTTGCGTGTCTTATCCCGGCCTGCGCCCGGTCGGCCTGGCGCGGCTGGCCTAAGGGGCTCCCGCCGGGCTCCTAGCCCTCGACAAGATAGCGGCCCAGCTCGGCCAGCTCGGGGATGCGGGTATAGGCCGGCGGCCGGCTGCCCGAAGCCTCCTTGTCGATGGCCACGGATTTGACGTAGAGCTCGTTGATGTAGTCGCAGAGAATCTTCAGGTTGGCGCCGAAGTTATTGATAGCCATCTCGCGGTAGACCTTGTCGTCATCGTCCTTGGCCGGCCCGGCCAGGTGGCGCAGGTTAGGCAGGATTTCCTTACGAGCCTCGAAGACGAAGCGCCCGATGGCGATGATCTGGAGATAAAGCTCGTCTATATGGAAGCCTTGGTAGCGATAGTTCTCGGCCTTCTCGGTGAGGGTCTCGATCTGGTTCCAAGTGCCGGGCTCCAATACCAGGGAACTCAGGGCCCGCCTCAGGTAGCGGTTCCCGATGTTATTCCGGTAATGCTGCCCTATGGTCTCTATCAGGGAGAAAATCTCCGCGTCCTTTA
>CAYYCP010000115.1:0-5863 GCA_964470375.1 uncultured Spirochaetales bacterium | reverse complement strand
GGCGCGAAATGACCAAGATCCACGAGGAATTCCTGCGCGGCAGCGCCGCCGAGGTACTGGGGATCCTGGCCGCGCGCGAGGGCCAGCCCAAGGGGGAATTCGCCGTGATGGTCTCGGGGCGACGTTCCAGGGGAGGGGAGAGGGGTGAAGCCGAGGACGCCGAGGCGGAAACCGGGGCTGGTCCGGGGCTACAGGCGGATTGAGGCCGATCCGCCCAAGGCGGGAGACAACGCGCAGCTTTTTCCATCGACCCCTTCCGTTTTTCAGGCTAAGGGTTTACTATTCAGTGGGAGAGGCTCAGGGACCGCCTTCGCACCCGGCATCCCCGAAAATGCGGAAGAAGGGGCGGCCAGAGCGGATTGGACATTGCATATCGATACTGATCAATGATTTAGCAAGTTCCGTCGGCATGCCGATGACGGGGGATAATATCCCGTAATTGGCTTAAATTCCAGGGATGGCCTGCCGATATAGTATGTGTAGCGGCTCCCTCCAGGGGAGGGGGCGCGAGGGAAAGGAAGGTTCGAGGAATGACCATCGATCGCTTGGGACCAGTCGATCCTCTCCAGGGCGCGCGCAAGGGCGTCAGGTCTGAGCGCCCGAGCAAGGCGAACTCCCCGGACTCGGTTTCCCTTTCCTCCGAGGCCGTGGAGAAGGGTGAGGCCTATCAGGCCTACGAAATCGCTCGTACCGCCCCGGAGATCCGCGCCGACAGGATAGCGGAGCTCAAGGGCAAAATCGACGATCCCGCCTATATAGACGAGGCGGTCCTCTCCATCACCGCGGACAGGATCATAGACCAGCTTATCGGTTGAGGCTGGCTCCGGACAGGGAATGCGGCGGAGGCTGAGCGGCCTCCGCCTTTTTTTCGTCCCGCGGCCCGCGCATCCGCCCGCAGGCCGGGACCGCGGGGGGACGGGGGATGATATGGCAGACTTTTCCATCCGCATTTCGGCGCAGACCCTCCTCGGACCGGACGTGGTTAATCGGCTGGCCCTGATTTCCGGAGCCTGGGCCGAGCGCTGCCTTTTAGTGGCCGATCCGGTCCTCTACGAATCCGGCGCGGTGGAACGGGTCAAGTCCATCCTGGACCAGCGCGGCGTTCAATTCATCATTTTCGACGAGATCGCCGAATTCGCCACCTCGCGCGTGGCCGAGGAGGCCCTCAACCTGGCCCGCGGCTCGCGGGCCCAGGCGGTGATCGGCCTGGGAGGCTCCCGGGTCCTCTCGCTGGCCAAGGCGGTGTCCATGGCCGGCCGCCAAGGCGGCGATATTGATTCCATCCTGGACGGCAAGGTCCCGGAGGGGCCGGGGCTGCCCTTCATCGCCATTCCCAGCGCCTATCGCGATCCATTCCTCCTCTCCGACCGGCTTCTCCTGGCCGACGCGCGCGACCGACGGGCCCGTATCCTGCGCGGCCAAGAGGACCTGACTCGGCTGGTTCTCGTGGATCCGACCCTGGCCGCCTCGCTCAGCCCCAAGGCCAGTGCCCTGGTCATGCTGGACCTGATCATGGAGTGCCTGGAGGGTTACATCTCGCTGCGTGCGGGCTTCTTCTCCGACACCATTTTCGAAAAGGCCCTCGAGCTGGCCTACAAGGCCTTGGACGGCTTCATATCCCGCCCCGATGACCCGCAGAACCGCCAGAGGGCCGCTGAGGCCTCCTTCCTCTCCGCCTTCGGGCTGGCGGCATCCTCCCTGGGAATAGGCTCGGCCCTGGTCTTCACCATCAACGCGCGCTACCCCATACCCAAGGCCAGCCTGGCGACGATCTTCCTGCCCTACCTCCTTGAGAGCGCGTCCTCCTCCAGGGTGGAGAAGGTGGCCCGCCTGGCCCAGCTCTCCGGGGAGGATGTCACCGGGCTGGACTCATCCGCAGCGGCCGGAAAGGCCGTGGACGGGCTGAGGCTGCGCCTGGGGGCCCTGCGCGTTCCCACCCGCCTCAAGGACTTCGAGCTCAAGCTCGACGACCTGGTCGATCTCTCCTCCGCGGCCCGAGACATGGAGATGTGCGCATACCTGCCAAGGACCATGTCGGTGGAAGACGTCTACGACATCGTGAAGAAGGCATATTAGTGTTCCTGCCCTTCAGGCTTCAGCGTCTCAACCCGCGCCACCGAATGCGCAAGGCCGCCCTCATGCTGGAGGGCGCCGAGCGCAGTCTCCTGGTTCCTGCCTGCAGCGATCAGCCGATGAATGCCCGGACGCAGCCATCCGGCCTGGGGCCCTCCCTGGCCAAGGCCGTCCCCGTCCTGGACATGGAGGGTCTGGAAGCCCTCCTTCGCTACCTGGCGCGCGACCATGACATGACCGAACCGATCCGGGAGGCGGCCGCGCGGGCGAGCGTCTTGGCCGTGAATCACGACGGGGAAGCCGCGCTGCGGAGGGCTGTCAACGACCTGCGCCACGCCATCCTGGGCGCCCTGGGCGCTCCGAGGGCTGACTGGGACATGATCGATCCCGCCACAGGCGGCCTGGACGCGCGTGTCCGCGACGTAGCCCCGGGCTTGGTCCTCTACCTGGAGGACATCCGCTCGCCCTTCAACGTGGGCAGCATCTTCCGCAGCGCCGAGGCCTTTGGGGTCGAACGCATCCTTCTCTCGCCCAGCTGCGCCGATCCGCGCCACCCGCGCGCCCTACGCTCGGCCATGGGCTGCCTGGATGTCCTGCCCTGGGAGAGGCTGGAATCGCCTCCGGATCTGTCGGAGGCCTTCGCCCTGGAGACGGGCGGCACGCCCCTGGAGACCTTCGCCTTCCCCGCCCGCGGCATCTGCGTCCTGGGAAACGAGGAGCTGGGAGTGCGCCCGGAGACCCTGGCCGCCTGCGGTCTGGGCCGGGCCAGCATAGGCATGCATGGGGCCAAAGCATCCCTCAACGTGGCCGTAGCCGCGGGCATCTGCCTCCATGCCTGGCGTATCTCCCTGGAAGGGCGCTCCGGCGCTTGCCCATCCGCCCCGCCCGCGCAATAATGCCTACATGGACCTTCAAGACCAGCCTCATCGGCGTTACAACCCCCTTCTGGGCGAGTGGGTGCTCTGCTCTCCCCACCGCACCAAGCGCCCCTGGCAGGGGGCCATGGAGGAAGCCGCCCCGGACGACAAGCCGGCCTACGACCCCAAGTGCTACCTCTGTCCCGGCAACGAGAGGGCCGGGGGCAAGCGCAACCCCGACTACCGCGGACCCTTCGCCTTTGTCAACGATTTCCCGGCCCTCCTCCCGGACAGCCCTACGGAAGCCTTCGACGAGGGCGACCTCCTCCTTGCCGAGGGCGCCAGCGGCGTCTGCGAGGTGATCTGTTTCTCGCCGCGCCACGACCTGACCCTGCCCCTCATGGACACGGCCGACATCGCCTCGGTAGTGCGGGCTTGGATCGAGGCCGACGCCCGCCTCTCGGCGCGCCCGGACATCGCCTACGTCCAAGTCTTCGAAAATCGCGGGGCGGTGATGGGCTGCTCCAATCCCCACCCCCACTGCCAGGTTTGGGCTTCCTCCTACCTGCCGGACCTCCCGGCGCGGGAGCAGGCCATGCAGACGGGGCATATGGCGCGGGAGGGCTCCTGCCTCCTCTGCGACTACCTTGCCCTGGAGCTGCGCCTGGGCCAGCGCGTCGTGCTGGAGAACGATTCCTTCGCGGTCCTGGTTCCCTTCTGGGCCGTATGGCCCTACGAGCTGATGCTCCTGCCCAAGCGCCACATGGCCGGCTTCTCGGAACTCGGGGCCTCTGAGATCGATGACATGGCCGCGGCCATGAAGGCATTGGGCGTACGCTACGACAACCTCTTCAGGACCGACTTCCCCTACTCCATGGGCTTCCACCAGGCCCCTATTCGGGGCCGGGCCCCTATTCGGGGCCGGGCCGATGCCCTGAGCGATGCGACCAACCAGAACGCCGATGAGGCGCACAAGGCCTGGCACTTCCACGCCCACTACCTCCCCCCCCTCCTGCGCTCGGCCAGCGTCAAAAAATTCATGGTGGGCTACGAGATGCTGGCCTCGCCCCAGCGCGACATCACCGCCGAGGCAGCCGCGGCCGCCCTGAGGGCCCTGCCAGCGACACACTACCGCGCCCACGCATGAAAGGAGCATCACCGATGTCCGCGAAGGAATCGCTTTTAGACACGTTGGGAGAATCCGCAAGCCGACGGGCGGCCAGGCACATCTACGGCAAGGCCGGAGCCGAAGCGGGCTTGGCGAGGGCCGCCAGGCTGGCCGATTCTTCCGGACTCGCCGGAAGGCGCGGGGCCCTAATCTTGAGTTCGCCAGGGCGGACAGAGCTGGGCGGCAACCACACCGACCATAACGATGGACGTGTCCTGGCCGCAGCCGTGAGGCTGGACGCCCTGGCGGTCTGCGCCCCGCGCGATGATATGCTGGCCGAGATCCGTTCTGCGGGCTATCCTGATACGATCCGCGTGGACCTCTCCAGCCTGGATCCCCTCCCCTCCGAGCGCGAGACCACGGCGGCCCTGGTGCGCGGCGCGGCCAAGGCCCTCTCGGCCAAGGGCTTCAGGATCGGGGGGTTCGACGCAGCCATCGAGTCGGCCGTGCCGGCCGGATCGGGTCTCTCCAGTTCGGCATGCATCGAAGTCCTCATCGGCGGCGTCTTCAGCCACCTCTACAACGGCGGCGAGATCGACTGGATCGACCTGGCCCTGGCCGGGCGCTTTGCGGAAAACGAGCACTTCGGCAAGCCCTGCGGGCTGATGGACCAGATGGCCTGCGCCGGCGGAGGCGTCATGGCCATAGACTTCCGCGACCCGGACAAGCCGTCCTGGAAGCGACTGCCTATCGAAGGCATCGAGGGCGGTGACTGGTCCCTGGCCATCGTGCGCACCGGCGGCAGCCACGCCGATCTTACCCGGCACTACGCCGCCATCCCCGAGGAAATGCGGGCCGTGGCCGCTATGCTGGGCCGGCCGAGCATGCGCGGCATAGGCCGTAAACGCCTTCTGGAGGCGGCCGCGGCCATGCGCGGGGTGGTCGGCGACCGGGCCATCCAGCGGGCCCTACACTTCGTGGACGAGAATAAGCGCGTGCGCTCCATGGCCTCAGCCCTGGAGCGCGGACGCATGAGGCGCTACTTGCGCCTGGTGCGGGAATCAGGCACCTCCTCGCGGACACTCCTGCAGAACGTTGACGCCGGCCTCGATCCGCGCAGCCAGGGAGTCTGCCTGGCCCTGGCCCTCTCAGAGGCCTGTTTGGGTTCCCGAGGGGCGACCCGCGTGCACGGGGGCGGCTTCGCCGGGACGATCCAAGCCTATGTGCCGCGCGGGCTCGAGGAAAAGTATGGCGCGCTGATGGAATCGGCCTTTGGCAAGGGTTGCGTGTCTTATCCCGGCCTGCGCCCGGTCGGCCTGGCGCGGCTGGCCTAAGGGGCTCCCGCCGGGCTCCTAGCCCTCGACAAGATAGCGGCCCAACTCGGCCAGCTCGGGGATGCGGGTATAGACCGGCGGGCGGCTGCCCGAGGCCTCCTTGTCGATGGCCACGGATTTGACGTAGAGCTCGTTGACGTAGTCGCAGAGAATCTTCAAGTTGGCGCCGAAGTTGTTGATAGCCATCTCGCGGTAGACCTTGTCATCATCGTCCTTGGCCGGCCCGGCCAGGTGGCGCAGGTTAGGCAGGATTTCCTTGCGGGCCTCGAAGGCGAAGCGCCCGATGGCGATGATCTGAAGATAAAGTTCGTCTATATGGAAGCCCTGGTAGCGGTAGTTCTCCGCCTTCTCGGTGAGGGTCTCGATCTGGTTCCAAGTGCCGGGCTCCAACACCAGAGAACTCAGGGCCCGCCTCAGGTAGCGGTTCCCGATGTTGTTCCGGTAATGCTGCCCTATGGTCTCTATCAGGGAGAAAATCTCCGCGTCCTTTA
>CAYYCP010000114.1:0-6024 GCA_964470375.1 uncultured Spirochaetales bacterium | reverse complement strand
AGCCTCCCCCGAATGAATGGAACGTCTGCAGGGCGTTGATGAGCCCCTTGCGCTCAGATATGGCCATGACGCGCCTCCTCGGCGGGGAAGCCCTCCCTGAGGGCAAGGCCTCAATCACCCCGCCGGGGACAAGTACAATGCCCTTCCGCCTGCCGCGCAAGCGGAATTCCCTGGGAATTTGGCCCTAAACCATGGCCGATCGGCCTTCTGAGCCTGGGAAGAAAGTCCCAGTGGGCCCTATGGGCGGGGCTGAGCGTGCTCCATGAGTTTGCGCACCAGGGCTACCCGGGCCTGGACCCCGGTTTTGCGGTACACGGAGTAGACATGGTTTTTCACGGTCTTCTCGCTTATGGAAAGGGCCGCCCCTATCTCCTTGTTCGCCAGGCCTCGGGCCAGGAGGACGATGATCTCGCGTTCGCGCTCGGATATGCCGTAAGCGGCCGCGAAGGAATCGGGGACCGAGTCGGTAGGGGCCGGGCGCCCAGCCTGGGCGCGCCGTGCGTACTGGGCTATGGAGAGTATGCACCAGAGGAAGAAGAGCAGGTAATCCGCCGAGAGGGGGCGCGGCCAGACCAGGCCCCTGAGGCTGTAGGCCGCTTCTAGGACCTGGACCGGCACGAAGAGGGCCATAGCTATGCCCTGGAGCCTGAGAAGGGAACGCTCGCCGGCATCGGCCGTCCGTGCGGAGAAAGCCAGGAGACTGACGGCGCAGTAGGCGTGGGTCAGGATGGAGCCGGCCGCCACCCCCTGCTCCAGGGCCAAGATCAAACGAATTCGTGAATAGACGCGGGGGACGAATGCCGGCGCCGCTACGCAGGCCAGGGCGGCTCCGGCCAGGGCTAAGCTGGTTATCCGGGCCGCCCGGCCCAGGCGACGCCCGGCCAGGGCGTAGGCTAGGGTGGGAAGAAGATAGAAGAGGGCGGCGTAGCTTCCGAAGTATGCCAGGCGGGCGGCCCAATGGTCGAAAAAGTAACTGCGCGCCAAGAGGAAGCGGGCGGAGAAGTACTCCACATTGAGGCAGATGCGGTGTCCCAGGGAGGCTAGGATGGTCAAGAGGCAAAGGAGAGTGAATCGGTCACGGCGTTTGGCCAACTGCATGATGCAGAGGGCCGCCGCGGCCATGGGCGCGGAGTAGGAGAAGAAATAGTAGGCTGCCAGGACCAGATCCGGCACGGTTCGTCTAGAGTAGGGGCTTGGACGGCGCCCGTCAATCCTGGGTTGGAGGCCTCCCTGAGCTCCTCAGGAGAGGCATAAGCGGTCGTTGAGGGCCGCCACGGCCTTGCGGTAGTCGCCGCGACCGATGACAAACTGCATATTCACTTGACGCATGGCCTGTGAGACGCAGATCACGTTCGTACCTGATTCGGCTAGGGCGGCGGCGGCCTTGGCCAACACGCCGGGGATGCCGATGTTGGAGCCTATCACGCAGACGATGGCCACCTTCTGGAAGGTCACCGAGTGGTACTCGGACTCGAGGCGCTCCATCAAGGCCGGTGTGGCGTCGCGATCCCAGATCACCATCGATATTGAATTGGCGTTTGTGGCCTTCATGATATAGCTGACCTTGAACTCGCTCAGGATGCGCATCACCCCCAGGTCGAAGCCCACGGCCCCCACCATTGAGGGGTCGTGCACGTCCACCAGGGTGACCTTCTCGCTCCCGGTCACGAGCTCCACGCGGGCCTTTTCCCCTGTGTAGTCCTTGGTGATGAGGGTGCCAGGGTGTCCGGGGTCGAAGGCATTGCGGACCCTCAGGTTGATGCCGCTGGTCTCGATGGGCTTGGAGGCCTTGGGATGGATGGCCTCCATGCCCACGTCCGCCAACTGGTCAGCCACGTCGAAGTTGGTGGTCCCGACGATGACCGCGTTCTTCTCGCCCACCACGGCCGGGTCCGCCGAAAGGAGATGGTACTCCTTATGGATGACGGCCTCGTCCGCCCCCACCGCAACGGCGACCTTGGAGAAAGTCACCTCAGAATAACCCCGGTCGAATTCGCGCATAATTCCCTCTGTGCCCTTGGCGTAGCCGGTGACGAAGGGCATGCACTTGGTGAAGTCGATGCCCTCCAGGCATTTACGGATGCGCTGGTCTATGCTCAGCTGCTGGTCATCGAAAAAGCCCGAAAGGTCCACGCAGACCGCGTTCAGGCCGCGCGCACGCATGATCAGGGCCGAGTTGAAGGCCGAGTGCGATTCGCCGATGGAGGCCAGCATCTCGCGGGCCGCCAGGAGGATGTTGCCCCGCTCCACGTAGCCCGACGAAAGGACATGGGCCATGGAGTCCAGGTACTCGGCGGTGCGGGCGATGCGCTCCTCCAGGAAACGATCGGCCTCCGCCACTTCCAGGCCTATGCCGGCGAAGCCCGCGTTGATGGCCTTGAGCCTACCCAGGAGGCTGTCCAGGCCGGGACGGTAATCGCCGCCCGCCGCGAAGACCGAGTAGATCCCCCCCTGGCCGGTCTTCTTGTGCTCCAGGAGCCAGTTTGTCACATCCGCGTAGGCCGACACCACGAAGATCCGGCCGTAGGGATCACCTATGCCCGGCGGCAGGATGATGTTGTCGATCAACTCCCCGAAGCGGGACATGGAAGTCCCGCCGATCTTCTCAACCTTGAGCATTTCCCTCTCCCGTGCGTGTTTGCGGAATCGCGCCATTGTAGGGATTCGCGGGCGCTTGCGCAAGGTCGGCCCCGGCTGGGAGATGCCCTCCAAGCCTGGGGGATAGGGCTTGACGTGAAGGGGCTCCGGAGATAATGATGCAACTCTATCATCGTTTTTCCGGGGCATGCCCTAGGCCGTCACCCGCATGGCTGCGGCCATCCAGTCCCGACTGGAGGCTACCCCATGCCCTTATCCTGGCTCATCATAGCCGTCTATTTCCTGGCCAACCTCGCCATCGGCGCCTTTCTCTTTCTTAGGCGGCGCCGCACTTCGGGCGGTCATATCTCCGGCGTGATGCGCCGTGAGAACGGTGAATCCTTCTTCCTGGCAAACCGATCCCTGGGCCCGGCCGCCCTGGCCCTGACCCTGGCCGCAACGAACTTCTCGGCCTTCACCGTTTTGGGCCTCTCCGGGGCCGGTTACCGCGAGGGCTACGCCTACTATCCCCTGATGGGCCTAGGCACAGGCTTGATGGCCCTGTCCTTCTTCGCCATCGGCATGCCCATGCGCGAGGCAGCTTCAGCCCGCGGCTTCCTCACTCAAGCCGATTTCATCGCCGCGCGCTACGCCTCCCCGGCATTAGGGAAGCTCTTCTCCCTGGCCCTCCTGGCCATCACCCTGCCATACCTCTCCATCCAGGCTATGTCCTGCGGGAAGATGCTGGAGGGCATCCTGGGCCTACCCTACGCCTGGGGGGCCCTCATCGTGACCGCGGCCATCCTGGCCTACTCCCTCATGGGCGGGATGCGCTCGGTGGTTTGGACCGATGTCTTCCAGGGGATTCTCATCCTGGCCCTCTGCCTGGCCGCCCTGCCCCTCATAGCAGGGGCAGGGGGCGGTTGGAAGCTCTTGCACGCCTCTTTGACAAAGGAATCTCCGCTGCACTACAGGCTGCCCGGCCCGAACGGGGCCATAGGCCCCCTCGAGCTGGCGGGCTTTTTCCTCCTTTGGTTCCTGGCTGATCCCTGCTTCCCCCAGCTCTGGCAGCGCTTCATCGCCGCCAAGGGACCCAGGCCCCTGCACTTCGCCGCGTCCCTCTATCCCCTGCTCTGCTCCGTCCTCTTCCTCTGCACTATCTCCATCGGCGTCCTCGGGCGGGCCGTCCTCCCGGGACTGGAGCAGTCGGCCTCGGATTCTATCCTGCCCATTCTCTTGGGACGTTACTTTCCTCCCTGGCTGGGAGCCCTCCTAGGCCTGGGTGGCATAGCCGCCCTCATGTCCACCATGGACTCCCAGATGCTCAGCCTCTCTTCTATGATCGCCAAGGATTTCACGCCGGAACGGGGCGCATCGGGCAGGGCCGGGCGCATGGCCCTGTTTGCCCTGGCCGCGTTGTCCTTCATCCTGGCCCTGCGCCCGCCCGCTACCATCTTCGCCTTCCTCCAGGGCCTCTCTTTCAACGCGTATGCCTCCCTGGCCCCGGCCTTCATAGCCGGGCTCTACTGGAAGAAGGCCAATCTAGCCGGTGCGGCCGCCTCCCTGGTCGCCGGGCTGGGGGCCAGCACCCTCTTCGCCCTAGGCGTCCTGAAGACGCCCGGCCTGCCTCCCGTCTTCCCCATCGCTGGCGCATCCAGCCTTGCCCTCGTCCTGGGAAGCTTCATGGCCCGCGGCCGGGGTAGGCGAGGGGAGGGCGGCCTGGACATTCTTCGCCTATCCGCCTTCCTCTCGCCTCGGACCCTCCTCCTCAGCCTCGGCATCGCCGTCCTGGCCTTCCTGCCTTACCTATTCAAGACCCCCGGTCCGGCCCTCTTGGGATTGCCCGCCTGGGTATGGTTCGAGCTCGGTCTGGGTATAGTGCTTTCCTTCGTATTCGCCCTTGAAAGGCGGGGCCTGCGGCGCAGCGGTCCTTGACGGGATCGGCTAGAAGGTTGCTTCTATGGAAGCCCTGTTCTTCGCGAAGGCGGCCTTTACTGACTTCTTGAAGACCCCCAGGGCGTCTACCTCCGCCCTGAGGGGCGTAGCCCCGTAACCCTCAGCAAGGGGAAGGTCGCGGACGCCCCTGAGAGTCCCATCGCTGGCGAAGATATTCAATTTGCCCTTGACCTGGGCTGCGTGGATCTTGAAGGTGCGCTCGCCGTAACTCAGGGGCTCGATGCCCAGGCACTCGATGCTGAGGACGGCTCGGGTATAGGCGCGCTTGGTATCTTCCAGCACGAAGGCCGTGGTGGGGAAGGCCTCCAGGAAGGGACCCTCGTAGGCGAAGGTGATCGGATCCACCTTATTGATGCCCTTATAATGTACTTCCAAGTAGACCACCTTGATGTCGCGGGCGCCCAGGGCCGACGAGGCCGCCAGCAGGGCCAGGACGAGTGCGGCCCTCAACCGCGCTCCTCGGCTATATCCGCAGCGCGCGGAATCAATGTCACGCATGCCAGGATGATACCCTCGCTTCCGCCATGGCGCAAGCGCCGGCTCGGGTCGGCCTCCACGCTGACCTGTCCGCAGATGATGCATAAGCCGGCGGATCGCCGCATTTTTGTGCTGATGCGGAGGAAGGAGCCTTTCGCCGGGGCAGCGCCTTGCCCCCGCCTTCGCGCGGCTACAAAGGAGCGCTTGACTGCGCAAGTGATGGATGTTCGCGCATCGCATCGGAAAGGGCCGTAGATGTGCTGCATCTCAGGGCATTTTCCCTTTCCTTTCAGAACGATGAGTCGGCGAAACGGCTTCGTCACGGATTGAAGGGCCTGATGGCACGCTTCCTGCAGTAAGGCGATGAACGCTTTTGGAAGGAGGATTCTATGAAAAAGCGGCTCATCGTCGCCGGCATCGTCCTGATCCTAGTCCTCGCGGCCCCCTTGCTCGGGGCCCAGGCGGCATACAGCAGGGACGAGGCCGACGCGGCCTTCGCCACAAAGGGGGCCACCACCATGATCTGGATGGTCGTGGGCGCGGCCCTGGTGTTCCTCATGCAGGCGGGCTTCGCCATGGTGGAAGTGGGTCTCACTAGGGCCAAGAACACGGCCAACATCTTGATGAAGAACCTGATGGACTTCTGCCTGGGATCCCTGGCCTTCTTCTTCGTCGGCTGGGGGCTCATGTACGGGGCCAGCAAGGGCGGCCTCTTCGGCTGGAGCCAATTCTCCCTCCTGGGAGTCCCGGCCGAGGCCTGGGCCGACAAGATGCGGGATTGGTTCTTCCAGGTAGTCTTCTGCGCCACCGCCGCAACCATCGTCTCCGGCGCGGTGGCCGAGCGCATCAAGTTCAAGGCTTACCTTGTCTATACCGTCTTCATCTCCGCCCTGATCTACCCCGTGGCCGGCCACTGGATCTGGGGCGGGGGCTGGCTTTCCGTCCTGGGCTTCCACGATTACGCCGGCTCCACCGTGGTCCATTCCATCGGCGGCTGGTCGGCCCTGGCCGGGG
>CAYYCP010000113.1:0-6395 GCA_964470375.1 uncultured Spirochaetales bacterium | reverse complement strand
CTCGCTGTAGAGGTGGAAGGGAGTCGGGTACCTTCTCGTCAGCTCCTCGAGCTCCGATGCGGATAGGGGGAAGGTCTTTTCACATGCCATATAAGCTCCCATCGATCATTAGTGGTACTAATTAGTACCACTATAGCCCTGATATCCTCCGCTGTCAAGTCCTGCCTTGTTCATCGAAGATTGTTGAGTCCCATCGTTTAAGGGGGAAAGAGTCCCCACCCTTTCCTCCTTATTTTAGCAAATCAATATTATGTAATGATTAACTCCATACCCCCTAACCCGGAAGACCCATGGCGGGAACGAGTTCCTGGGTTTCCCCAATCTTCGATGAACTGAGGGGAGGATACAGTATGGGGACAGGCCTAGGGGCAGCCCCCATAGCAGGGAAGGGGGACAGAGCTACCAGAGAAGGACTGAATCAGACGGTTTATCGCTTTCTGTCTGCTTTTCATTCACTCGGAAATCGGCTATCCTCGCAGCCATGGAACGCAGCATCGGCATCGTGGGCGCCGGGGCCTGGGGCACGGCCATAGCCAAGGTCCTGGCGGACAAGGGCTTCGATATTTCGATGTGGGCCCTCGAGGAAGAGGTCGCCAAGGGCATCCGCGAGGACAGGGTCAATCCCCTCTACCTGCCGGGCATAAGCCTCCCTGCCGGCATCAAGGCCAGCACGGACATCCGCGAGGCCATGGACGGGCGCGAGCTCATCATCCTGGCCGTCCCCTCCCTCTTCCTGGTGGACACGGTCAAGCGCTTCATCACTCTGCCGGCCGTCATGGAGGGGAAGGCCGTCATCGCCGTCCTGACCAAGGGCTTCCTGGAGACGCCTAAGGGTTTCCGCCTCATCACCGATGTCCTCGAGGACTACCTGCCCGGCTTCTATAGAGGCAATCTCGTGTATATCTCCGGGCCCTCACACGCTGAGGAGGTGGCCAAGGGCAAGATGACCGGCCTCATAGCGGCCAGCGCCAATCCCAAGAACGCCATCATGGTTCGGGATCTCCTGGCCTCGGAGCGCCTCCTGGTCTATGCCTCCCTGGACCCCAACGGGGTGCAAGCCTGCGCCGCTGCCAAGAACGTCATCGCCATCGCCTTCGGCATTCTGGACTTCCTCAAGGCCGCCAGCCCCATCTTCGGCGACAACACCGAAAGCCTCCTCCTTGCGGCCGGCCTCAACGAGATCCAGACCATCGGCCGGGCCCTGGGGGCCACACATCCGGAGACATTCACCTCAATAGCCGGGGTGGGCGACTTGGATGTCACCTGCCGCTCCGTCCTGGGCCGCAATCGGCGCTTCGGTCGCGAGATCGCCGAGCGTCGCGTTCACGAGGCCTTCAAGGACATCCAGGACCTCCTGGCCCGCATCAAGCAGCTGGGCTACATCCCCGAGGGCGCGGCCGCCTGCCGGGCCATCAAGGCCATCGCCGAGGACAAGAAGCTCAAGCTGCCCATTTGCGACGGGGTCTACAGGATCCTCAACCGGGAGGCCAGCCCCGAAGACGTCATCCGAGACATCTACTCGGGCGGATCAGGCAAGGTCGGCACGCCGGCATCCACCGAACCCCAGTACCCTCTCAAGGACCCCAAGGACGGTGCCCTTTTATGGCCGGTAGGTTCTCGCTACCGGGATCTCTTCATCGCCATGATGAGCAAGTCGCGCGCCCCGGCCAAGGTGACCGAGGATGTGGTCTACCAGGAGGCCAACCCTGACATCCTTCCTTACATGGATCGTATGGTGGAGGAGAACCTCAAGCCCGGCTCAGGCATCAGGGGCTTCGAGAACCTTGAGGAGCTTTTCGGCAAGTCGCAGGAGGGCCAGGCCTGCCTTCTCCTCTTGGAGCATTACTCCAACTTGGATCTGCCGGCCTTCCACTACCTCCTCAGGCAACAGGGCGCCATCGGCCAGGGGCTGGCGGAGAGCCTGATAGCCATAGCCGGCTACAAGCTGAACGAGGAAGATCCGGCCGTACTGGCACCGACCGAGGCTTACTCGCGCATCGTCATCGTGCCCAGCCGCTCCCAGGAGTCAATCAAAGACTCCGATCCCAAGACCTTCATGCAGGAGATGCTGCGGAGCACCTCCATCAACCGGGCCGCCTCCAGGGTCATCGCCGAGAAGAAGAAATCCAAGCGGGTCATCCTGGTCTTCCCGGCCGGCACGCGCTATCGGCCCTGGGATCCCTCATCCAAGCGAGGGGTCCGCGAAATCGATTCCTACGTGAAGGGCTTCGACTACATGTGCCTGGTGGCGGTCAATGGCAACATCCTGCGCATCAACCCCCAGGGCGAGATGATCGAGGACCTGGTCTGCGAGGATCGCCTTATCTTCACCGCCAGCCCGGTCCTGTCATGCTCCCAGTTCCGCGAGTCGGTGCGCATCACCCACTTCGGCGAGGACAAGAAGCAGGCGGTGGCCGACGCCATCATGAAGGGCCTGGAAGAGATGCACGAGGCCGCCGAGGAGCAGCGACTGAAAGACTGAGCCCTCACATGGGGCTGGGGTAGGGGCGGATCTCCTGCATGCTGATCCTCACGCGGGCGTGGGCCACGTAGAGACCCGAGCGCACGAAGACTGAGGGCGGGGATTCGAAGGCCGCCCTGGCCCGGACCAGGCGCGGCTTATTGGGCTCGAGGGCCCGAGCGTACTCGCGCACTGCTTCTTTTATAGCCGCTCGCATGGCCTTGAAGCGGCCCTCCAGGCCGTCTGTCTCAGGAGCCGTCCCCTCGGCCTGGTAGGGTGTGCCGGTGTTCCGCCGCCAGGCCTCGTAGCGCGCCGCCTCCACCGGGTCGGCCCGGTACTCCACGTAAGCCAGAAGCCTGGTGCCCTCGAAGCGGTATTCTCCAAAGGAGAGGCCCGGCCTGTCCGCGGCGCTGTCCCAGGCGGGCTCGACACTGAAACGCTCGCTTACCCGCCGCCCAAGGTCCAGGGGGACGTACTCCACATTGAATCCGTAAATCATCCCCAGGTAGACCCATTCAGCCTCATCCATGAGGCGGCGGCCCATCTCCTGGTCGCTCAGGACGGGCGGTTCGCCTATGCCGGGGCGGGTTTCGCGCTCGCAGAGGAACTCGTGCCTGAGGATCAGATCCTGGGCTCCCAGCGGACCCGCCGTGAAGACGGCAAGGAGGAGGGCGGCGGCTCGGACGGAATTGAGAAATGCCGATGGATCGGCGCCCCGCGGCATCGCCCTCATCTCAGGAAGAAGCGCTTCCAGGGGTTGATGCCGTAGCGCAGGAGGAAGTAGCCCCAGGCGGCGGCGAAGCCGGAGAGGTGGGTCAAGTGGGCCACGCCCGAGCGCAGGGGAAAGAGCTGGGAGATAATCTCTATGGCCGCGTAGGACAGGACCAGGATGGGTGCGCGTACGGGGAAGATGCCCCAGACGAGGATCATCTCCCCCGGATAGAAGGCGGCGAAGGCCAGGAGGAGGGCGTAGATGGCCCCGGAGGCGCCTATGATGAGGACCCCGTAGGGCGCGACAAAGCTGTAGAAGATGAAGGAGAAGAGGCCGGCCAGGGTTCCGCACAGAAGGTAGAAGAGGAGGAACTCGCGGCTGCCCGTGCGCCGCTCCACCTGGACGCCGAAGAGGTAGAGGCCGAGCATGTTGAAAATGAGATGGCTGGGCGATGCCGTGGAATGGAGGAACATGTAGGTGAAGAGCTGCCAAACCCTGCCCCGGGCCACGTCAGGCGCGTACAGGCCCAGAAGGCCCTCGGCCGTGCCCGGGAAGAGGTATTGCATGCCGAAGACCGCCACGTTGGCCAGAACCAGGTAGAGAGTCACGTTGTTGAAACTGTAGCGGAAAGGCCTGCGTATCGCGGAGAGAATGCTCATGCATCGAATCTAGCTTTTCAGCCCGGGAAAGGCAAGCTCCGCTATCATGGGCTCCGCTTTCATGGGCTCCGCTATCGCGGGCTCCGCTATCGCGGAGAAGCTCGAGGGTGTAGCATGGACCAGGGAGGATGCTGGATGGTTGAAGAAGGGGCTTCTCCGGACTGCCTCAAGTGCGCCCACTTTTACGTAACCTGGGATCCGGCCTTCCCGCGGGGTTGCAGGGTCTTCGGCATAAAGACCCGGGTCCTGCCCAGCTGGGAGGTCCGTTCGGCCACAGGCCGCCTCTGCCCGGCCTTCCAGCCATCCGCCCGTGGCGGGGGATCTCCTAGAGCCTGAGCATGAGGAGGGCGATGTCGGATTGGCGTATGCCCGGGATGCGGGCGGCCTGGCCCAGGCTGCGCGGCCTGAGCGCCGCCAGCTTCTCGGCGGCCTCCTTGGATAGGCCCGGGATAGCCGCGTAGTCGATGCCTTCCGGGATAAGGCGGCCTTCCATGCGCGCTCTCCGCTCGATGTCCAAGGCCTGGCGTTTGAGATAGCCCTGGTAGCGCATGTCCACGCGCAGGGTCTCGCGCCACTCGGCGGGCAGGCAGGCCAATTCCGGCTCAAGGGACCAGACCTGTTCGGCGTCCACACCAGGATCAGCGAGAGCCCTGGCCAGGCTTTGACCGGCGTGGGGTGCCAGGGAGGGCCGGCCCTCCAGATCCTGGGGCCTGAGATGCCTGGCCTGAAGCAAGCGGGCGGCCCTCTCCATGCGTTCACGCTTGTCCTCGAAGGCCCTCGCCGCGGATGTCCTCAGAAGGCCCAGGCGCAGGGCGTAGGGCGAGAGACGGGCGTCGGCGCTGTCCTGACGCAGGCCCAGGCGGTACTCGGCCCGGCTGGTGAACATGCGGTAGGGCTCATCTGCTCCCAGGGTGGTGAGGTCGTCTATCATCACCCCGATGTAGGCCTCGTCGCGCCGCAGGATCAGGGGCGGCTGGCCTTCCAGGTAGAGGGCGGCGTTGATCCCGGCCATGATGCCCTGGCCGGCAGCCTCCTCGTAGCCGGAGCTCCCGTTGACCTGGCCGGCCAGGAAGAAGCCCGCCAGGGCCTTGGCCTCCAGGGAGGGACGGAGTTGCCGCGGATCCAGGTAATCGTACTCAACGGCATAGCCCGGCCTCACCATCTCCATGGCCTCCAGGCCGGGTATCTTGCGGAGGAAGGCGTCCTGGACATCCTCGGGCAGGGAAGAGGACAGGCCGTTCAGGTAGACCTCGTCCGTATCCAAGCCCTCGGGCTCGATGAAAACTTGGTGGCGTTCCCGCTCCGGGAAGCGCATCACCTTGTCCTCTATGGAGGGGCAGTAGCGCGGCCCGCGCCCCTTGATTTTGCCCCCGAAGAGGGGTGAGCGGCCGATGTTGGCGCGGATGACCTCATGCAAGGCCGGGTTGGTGTAAGTCGTCCAGCAGGCCCTGCGCGGGCGCTCGGGGGGATCGTGGTAGAAGGAAAAGCGGCGGATCGGCCATTCCTCCTCGGGCTGGGGTTCGAAGCGCGAATAATCCAGGGAGGAGCCCCTGAGGCGGGCGGGCGTCCCGGTCTTGAGGCGGCCCAGGCTGAAGCCCCTCCTCCTCAGGGCCGTCCCCAGGCCCAGGGCGGCCTCCTCACCAAGGCGCCCTGAGGGATGGGCGTAATCGCCTATGAAGATGCGCCCCTCCATGAATGTGCCTGATGCCAGTACCACGGCCCCGGCCCCTATGCGCGCCCCGCGGGCGGTGAGCACACCCTCCACGCGTTTCCCGGCCGCGTCGGTCATCAGGTCGACCACGCAATCCATCAAGATGGAGAGACCGGGCTGAGCCTCCAAGGCCCGCCGGGCCTCTCGGGCGTAGGCGGCCTTGTCCTCCTGGGCCCGGGGGGCCTGGACGGCCGGACCGCGCGAGCGGTTGAGCATACGGTACTGCAGCATGGCCGCGTCGGCCAGGCGGCCCATCTCGCCGCCCAAAGCGTCCACCTCCCTGACCAGGTTGCCCTTGGACAGGCCGCCGATGGCCGGATTGCACGACATGGCCCCGATCCTGTCGGGATTCTGGGTGACCAGGAGGCAGCGCTTGCCCAGGCGTGCCAGGGCCAGGGCGGCCTCTATGCCCGCATGGCCCCCGCCTATGACGAGGGCATCGTAATCGCCCATTTCACTTCCCCACGCAGAAGCGCCCGAATATCTCGGACAGTATGTCAGGGGCGGCTCCCTCACCCAGGATCTCGCCCAGGGCCCGCAGGGCCTCGTCCAAGCCGGGGGCCAGCGTCTCCAAAGGCTCTCCTCTCTCCCACGCAGCCAGGCTCTCGGCCATACCCGCGTTGGCCGATTCCAGGAGACACCTCTGGCGCGCGGAGGCTATTTCCAGCCCGCCCCCGCTACCGGGGGACACTCCGCTGATGTGAGGAACCCCGCTGTTGCGGGGAGCCCCGCTATTGCGGGGAGCCACCAGGCGCTCGAGGATTGCCGTCTGGAGCTCCGTGAAACCGCGCCCCTCGACGATGCTGAGGGCTATCATCCCTGGCGGGGCCGGCCGGGCGGAGAGATCGGCCC
>CAYYCP010000112.1:0-6424 GCA_964470375.1 uncultured Spirochaetales bacterium | reverse complement strand
GCCCGGAGGCCACCGGCTACGGCTGCACCTACTTCGCCGAGGAGATGCTCAAGACCCGCGGCAAGTCCTTCAAGGGCCTCACGGTGGCCATCTCCGGCTCGGGCAACGTGGCCCAGTACGCGGTGGAGAAGGTCAACCAGCTGGGCGGCAAGGCGGTCACCCTCTCCGATTCCGACGGCTTCATCCACGATCCGGCCGGCATCGACGCGCAGAAGCTTGCCTGGGTGATGGAGCTCAAGAACGTGCGCCGCGGGCGCATCTCCGAGTACGTCAAGCAGTTCCCCGGCTCCACCTACACCGCCGGCCAGAGGCCCTGGTCTGTCAAGTGCGACGTGGCCCTGCCCTGCGCCACTCAGAACGAGATCTCCGGCGAGGAGGCTAAGCTCCTGGTGAAGAACGGCTGCATCTGCGTATCAGAGGGCGCCAACATGCCCTCCACCCCGGAGGCCATCGACGTCTACCTGGCCGCCAAGATCCTCTACGGCCCGGGCAAGGCCGCCAACGCCGGCGGCGTGGCCACCTCAGGCCTGGAGATGAGCCAGAACTCCATGCGTCTGTCCTGGACCCGCGAGGAAGTGGACCAGAGGCTGCACGGGATCATGGTCAGCATCCACGAGGCTTGCCGGAAGTACGGCACCGAGGCCGACGGCTTCATCAATTACATGGCCGGTGCCAACATCGCCGGCTTCGTCAAGGTTGCCGACGCCATGATCGACCAGGGCCTAGTCTAGACCGAGCTTCTGTATAGAGAACGATGGGCCGCCTCCCTGAGGGGGGCGGCCCTTTCTTTTGGGCGAATGGCCCGGGCGATGCCGATCACCACTCCGCCGAGAGCTGGAGGCGCAGGGACAGGTCCCATGCAAGGGCCTGGCCCGCTGCCTGCGATACTGAGGCGCCCGGCTCGATGGCCAGGCTCCAGGGGCCGCCTTCCCAGGCGCGCCACTGCATGCCCCCGCGGCAGCCCCAAGCCGTCCATGCGCCGCCCTCCGCGCCCAGCCAGGCGCTCGCGCTGGCCATGAGGCGAGGCAGGAATTCCCAGGCCGCGTCCGCCGAGGCGCTGATTTCATCGCTGGCCGGCTGGAAGGCGTGGCGCCAGCGGACCTTGGCCGAGACGCTGAATGGGGCCGCGGGGTAGAAGGACAGGCCTAGGACGGGGGAAAGTTCGATGTAGCTATCTCCCGCGACCGTCCATATCCATTCGCAGCCTAGGGCGGGTTTGAGTATGAAGGCCCCGATAGCCCCAGACAGCATCGCGTCGCCGCCGACGCGGTAGGAGGCCGAAGCGCCCTCGGCCGCCATGCCTGCCCGCGGCCCCGCTTCCAAGCTGGCCTCCCCCAGGGACAGGGAGAGGGGGAGGCGGAGGGAGGCGTCCAGGGAGGAGAGACTGTCCGCATAGGCGAATGAGGCCTCAAGGGTCGGGAGGAAATAGAGGGGGGCCGATCCTACGGAGAGTCCCAGGTCCGCCCGAGCGGCGGTGGAGAACATGGCTCCCGGATCCAAGGATGCATCGGCTCCGGCGCTGATGTAGGCCGCGGACCGGTCCGAGAGGATGCTGTCGACCGACAATTCGGCCTCCGCGCAGGCGGCGGGGCCTTGGCCGCCCCAGCTGCCTTCGATCGAAAGCTCCGCCCCGCCCATGGCCTGGCCCGCTGCCGGGAGGGGGATGAGGGGGGCGAGGAGTATGGCCGCGAGGGCGCCGGGATGCCGCATGCTCATTTGAACCTCCGTTCCAGTTCCCGTTCGATGTCCTGGAGGCCGCGACCCTGCCTGAGGGCGGCCCCCATCAAGCCGAGCACCCTGGGTCCGCCTCCGGCCTGGAAGCGCTTGTAGACGGACAGGAGGCTGGCGTAGCGCTCCGAGCCGAGCCTGGAGCCGGCCAGGGCGGAGGCCAGGTCGAGGATGGACTCGGCCATGTCCCCTTCCAGGGGCGGGCGGGCGAGGGCGGCCGCCAGGGTGAGGGCGCGGGCCGCGTCGAGGGCCGGCTTGCCCTTGGCCTTGAAGTAGGCCGGGATGGTATCGAGCCAGGCGGGTTCCAGGCCGCTGCGCAGGGCCCGGGCGGCCTCCCTCAGGGGCGTGGGATCGGATTCAAGCCTGTAGCCCGAGCGGCCGAAGGCCGCGGCGGCCGAGGCGAAGGCGCGGGTATCGCGGTCAGCGGCCCTGGCCAGTTCGGCGGGCGGCACCCGCTTGGCCGCCCCCTCTTCGAGGCGCTCGAGGAGGAGGACCAGGGGCAGGCCCGCGGATTCGAGGATCCCGGCGCTCGAGCCCAGTTCGGCTTCTATGCTTGCATACGCGGCGCCGGGGCCGGCCAGCCAGTCCCCGACGGAGCCGGGGCCGGGCGAGGGGGCCGCCGACAGGATCGGGCCGAGCGCCAGGAGGAGGAGCCAGGCGCTGAGCCTCCCGCCGAGGCGCAGGGGGGCTCTCATTGGCCTGGGCTCTCCAGGTCGTTGGGCTGCCCCCGCCCTGGCTGGTCATCCGCGCTGCCCTGGCCGCCGCGTTGCGCGATGTCTTTTGCGGCCTTGCGCTCGCTCCTGGCGCCCTGGCCCTCCATGGCGCGCAGGGCCCGCAAGCCTTCCTGCCCGCCCCGGGCGTAGAGGAAGGCCGCACGGCGGGCGATCCTGAAGGCCTCGGAGGCCGAGGTGCCGGCGCGCAGGGAAAGCTCCAGCCTGAGGGCCAGCCTATCCATGGAGGCCTGGTCCGGGAGGGCGCCCGGACCGATCTCGGCGAAGGCGGCCTCCATGAGGCGGTGGGCTTCCCGGGCGGCCGGGCTGGCCTTCCCGGCGGCGCCCTCGGCGGACAGGGCGCCGCCGGCCATGAGGATCATGATCGACATGACCGCGGCTTTAGTCGCATAGCGCTTACGCATGGGCTCCGCCTCCTTCATAGGTCGATGACCGAACTCTCGCCGCTGTAGCCGTCATCTACGGGTATCCCGGACGAGGGATCCGATATCCAGGTCGTCCCGTCGATGATGAAGTTGTATGAATAGCTGCGACCGCGCTCCAGCTCCACCAGGGCCCGCCATTCCCCCGCGGCCGGATCGAAGGCCATGGGCACTGCCCGGGGATCCCAGCCGGCGAAATCCCCGGTGAGATGGACTGTCCCGGCCTGGACCGCCTTCAGCCGGAATTCCACGACGACCCGATCCGCGGCGGGCCGGCGGATCCTGCCGAGGGCCAGGGGCACCAGGCCTGCCGCCAGGAGGGCCGCCGCAGCCAGGATGATGGCCGCCGGAGGCGGAGCCTTCCGCCGCGGCCGCGTCCACTCCCGCCGCATGCCCTCGATGACCGCGTCAGCGGAGCCGTCATCATCCCTGGCGGGCAGGAGGGGAAGGCCTGGGGAATCGGGCCGTTCGTCCCTGAGGACGAGGGGCAGGAGCCGCCCCCAGCGCGCGGCGCAGGCCCGGCATTCAGTGATGTGGGCGGAGAGGCGGGCGGCCTCCTCGGCGCCGACGGGGCGTCCGGCTTCCCAGGCGCGCATGGTCGATTCGATCCGGTCGCATTCCATGTCGTTCAATGGATACCCTCCCCCGGCCCGGGCGGTTGCGTCCCCGCCAGGGATTTCCTCAGCGCCGCCCGCGCCCTGAAGAGGCGGGTCTTGGCGGCCTCTAGGCCTATGCCGAGGGCCTCGGCGGTCTCGGCCACCGAGAGTCCTTCCATATAATAGAGCTCCACCGGATCGCGCAGCCGCCCTGGCAGTCCGGCCAGGGCCGCGGCCAAGTCCTCGGCGTCCAGCTCGAGGATGGCGTCGGCCTCGGGGTCGGGCGGCGGAGGGGCGGGCTCGGCCGCCAGGCGCTCGGCGGCGGCCTTCCGCCGGGAACCAAGGCCGTAAATCGTCCGGGAGCGGTTGGCGGCGATGGCGAAGATCCATGAGCGCAGGCTTGAACCGAGCCTGAAGCCCGGCAATGAGCGCCAGGCCCGCAAGAAGACGTCCTGGGCGGCCTCGCGCGCGTCCTCGCGGTTTCCGAGCCGCGACAGGCAGAAGCGCTCCACGCCCGAGGCGTAGCGGCGGACTATGGACTCGAAGGCCCCCTTTTCCCCGGCCGCAGCCCTTTGCGCCAGGAGAATATCTTCCTCGTCGATGCCTCGTCCCACGCAGCCAGTGTAGGCCATGGGAAAAATCCGCGCCAGGGGCGCAACCGGAGCGGCCTTGCACGGGTATCCTCATCCGTCAGGGCGATGCGAGGGGCTGTCCACCCCGGGAAGGGCCGTTTCCGGCCCGGATCCGCTCCCCGCGCCCGAAGACCCGATGAAGGAGGCACGACATGAAAGGCATTCTATGGACAGTAGCCGCCGGCGCGGCCATCCTGGCCCTGGCGGGATGCGGACAGGCTCCCGATTCCCTCATGAGCATCAAGCTCACCGACGCGCCCGTGGATTCGGCCGGCGTCACCAGCGTCTACGTAACTGTCTCGGGAGTCGCCGTCAACGAGTCCGCGGACGCGGCCATGGACGCCGGCTCATGGATAGAGGCGCCCCTGGCGGCCCCATCGGAATACGACCTGTTATCCCTGCAGAACGGATTGACGAGCGCCCTGGGCCAGGTAGCCCTCGTGGGCGGAACCCAGATCAACCAGATCCGCCTGGAAGTCTCGGCGGCCGCACTCGAGCTAGCCTCCGATCCTGGCACACGCGTACCGCTCAGCGTGAATTCCGGCGACATCAAGATCGTCAACGCCTTCGATATCCCCGTGAACGGCGAGATAAGCGTGGTGCTCGACTTCGACGCCCGCAAATCTCTCAGGCTGGTCCAGGGCGGGACCGGCTATCTCCTCACGCCGGTGGTCCGCGCCATCGTCGAGGGCGAGGCTGGATCCATCTCCGGAACCCTGGCCCTTGCGGATCCTGAGTCCTACACCGTGTACGCCTACCCCGGCGCCGACCTCTTCGACGTCCTGGCCGATTACGCCGTAGAGGCCGCCGCCACCGAGACCGCCCCGGCCTTCGCCAACGCGGTCACAAGCGCCAAGCCGAACGACCTTGGCGCCTACAAGCTGGCCTTCCTGGCCGCCGGCCCCTATGACCTGATCGCCGTTCCGGACGCCGAGGCCGGCATCGCCCCGGCCGCGTCGGCCGACGAGGTGATCGTGCTCGAGGCCAGGAATACCGTGCAGGACCTGGCCGCGGCGCCCGCCGAATGAGCCTCGCGGAGGCCCTGCGGCCTCCGCTTCCGTACCGACGCCCGCTCCGGCCCCGGCCGGGGCGGGTTCTTTTTGTCCGGATCGCCCCTCCACGGGCCGCGCGCCCGGCCTCCTTGAAGTCCGGGCCGTATGGTGTATACTCGGGCGCGGAAACCCGAAACGGAGGAAAGATGATGAAAATCCGCGGCGCTTCCGCGCTGGCCCTCTGCCTGGCCTTGGCCTCGGCCGGCCTGCTCCCGGCCCAGCAGGCGCGCGGCGTCAGGGACCTCGTGAAGCGCGGCCTTGACGATAATTTCGGCGAGATCCAGGCGGCCGCCCAGAACCTGGACCCGGACGATCGCCAGGATGTCTACGACTGGGCGGAGAAGGACGCCCTGGAGCAGGGCCTGGTGGGGGCCGGGGTGAATTTCCTGGTAGGCTTCGGCATAGGCTCCTACATCATAGGCGACATCGAGGGAGGCCTGGCGGGGACCCTGATGGACCTGGGCGCCTTCGCGGTCCTGACCACGGGCTATATCATCTACTACATACCCTATTACCGGGCCCTCAGCAGCGGGAACTACGAGGAGCTCGCGAACATCGACATCAGGGATCCCGCCGCCTGGCAGGGAAGCATGGCCCTGGCCTTCGGCTTCATCATCGGCGGGGGCATCCTCAAGTCGGTCTCGGGCATCGTCCAGATCATCAGCCCCTTCGTCTTTATCGAGCGCTACAACGGCAAGCTGGCCGAAGCCCTCCTCCTGGCCGGGCGGGCGGCTTCCGCGGGCACGGGCCTGGCCATCCTGCCCTCCCCGGGAGGCGGGGGGGCGCCGGCCTTCGGGCTGAGGCTGGCCCTCTAGGGGGGGCCGGGGCGCACTTGTTTCGGCCCCCGGTCCTTGCTATCTTCGAGGAGGTGAGGGCGAATGGCAGAAACCGTCTGGGAGGACGCGGTCGAGTCCGAGGCCGACGAGGAGCTCAAGCATCCGGACGAGTTCTTCGTCATCCTCCTGAATGACGACTACACCACCATGGAATTCGTGGTGATGATACTGATGACCGTCTTCCACCGCGGCTTCGAGGACGCCAGGCGCATCATGCTCAACGTCCACCAGCGCGGCCGCGGGGTGGTGGGCTCGTACCCCTATGACATCGCCGTCACCAAGGCGAATACCGTCCACGCCCTGGCCCGGGAAGCCGGCTTCCCGCTCAAGTGCGCGGTAGAGAGGCTGTGAGGCAGCGGAGGACAGCAGAAGATGAAGGTTAGCCAGGAAGTCCAGGCCATATTCAACGCGGCCTACAACGAGGCCA
>CAYYCP010000111.1:0-6444 GCA_964470375.1 uncultured Spirochaetales bacterium | reverse complement strand
AGAAGTACGAGATATCGCGCAGCGACGACATGCGCTCCTCCGGCTTCCAGGACGTGGATACCTCCATCACCACCCGCGAGCTGGCCCGCCTCATCAAGCAGGCCGGGATCGACTTCGCGAACCTTCCCGAGGAACAGGCGGACAGCCCCCTGGGCCCCTACACCGGCGCCGGCACCATCTTCGGTGCCACTGGCGGCGTCATGGAGGCGGCCGTCCGCTCCGCCTACTTCCTCATCACCAAGCGCAACATGCCCGACATCGAGTTGCTACCCGTGCGCGGCATGGACGGCATCAAGGAGGCCGAGGTCGACATCGCCGGCAAGAAGATCCGCATCGCCGTGGCTCACCAGATGGGCAACATCGCCCAGGTCCTGGACAGGGTCCGGGCCGCCCGCGACGCCAAGCAGGAGCCGCCCTACCACTTCATAGAGGTCATGGCCTGCCGCGGCGGCTGCATCGGCGGCGGCGGCCAGCCCTACGGCTGCACCGACGAGATCCGCAAGAAGCGCCTGGCCGGCATGTACAAGGACGACAAGCAGGCCAGCTACCGCTGCTCCCACGAGAACCCCTACATCCAGCAGGTCTACGAGGAGTTCCTGGAGAAGCCCGGCAGCCACAAGGCCCACAAGCTCCTCCACACCCACTACCAGAAGCGCGAGCTGTATTCGAAGTAAGGAAGATACTAGGAGGAAAGGCCCCCGCCTTTCCTCCTAGGACCACCTATCCGGAAGCGGCATGGCGGGGTGAAGAAGAAGAGAAGATGAAGGCCGTCCCGCGAAGCGCGGGGCGGCTTTTTAAACTTTGCAATGACTAACCCGGCATCGGCCAATGCATGGGAAAACCTGCCATAGTTCGACTTTGATGCTACAATGCTGACTAAATCATCCACCAGGGTATGATCGAATTACTGGCGTCGAGGGGAAGGTACTCCGTGGCGCAGCAGACGATCCCGCCCGGTCCCAGGCTCCTCCCGGCCTTGGCCAATACCCTGAACGAGGCGATCGCATCCTTCCCGGGATTCGCGCTCTTTTTTATCTCGATCGGGTAGAGCTTGCCGTCCGCCTCGATGATGATGTCGATCTCGTTCCGGTCCTTATCGCGGTAATAGAATACGGGCGGCGCCTTCCCGGCATTGCGCCAGCTCTTCAGGATCTCGCTCACGACAAAGGTCTCGAAGAAGGCTCCCGACATGGCGCCCGCCTCCAAGGCTTCCGGACTCGTCCAGCGCGTCAGGTATGCGGCCAGGCCCGTGTCGAGGAAGTAGAGCTTGGGCGCCTTGATCATCCGCGTGAGTGTATTGTTATGCCAGGGTTCGACGAGGGTGGCGATTCCAGAAGTGACTAGGAAGGAGAGCCACTTTTTCGCCGAAGGCTGGCTGATGCCGATATCGCGGGCCAGATCGGCGTATTGGAGCATCTGTCCTGTCCTCGCGGCGGCCGCTGTCAGGAAGCGCAGGAAGGCGAGCTCGTCTCCGACCTGCGAAAGGTCTCTGATGTCCCGCTGGAGATAGGTTTGCACGTAAGAGGAGTAATACTGCTCGGCCATCGGCATCTCACCGCCGGCGAAAAGGGCGGGGAGACCACCTCTATGGATCGCGGCGAAGGCTTCCGCCAGATCGCCCGGCTCCGCATGTTCGCGCGCGGCGGCGAGGTTCTTCTTCGTGGGAAGGAAGGGGCGACTTGGCCTGCCCGCTATCTCCGCTTGGGATAATCCGAGCAGGTGGACGATCCCTACGCGTCCCGCCAAGGACTCGCTCGCATCGCGCATGAGATGGAACGCCTGCGAACCTGTAAGCCAATACGCGCTTTTCGCGTTCTCCCTATCTATTCTCATCTTGATGTGGGGGAGGAGGTTCGGCGCGTATTGTATTTCGTCGATGAGCACTGGGGCTTTGAAACGATCGAGGAAGAGCCCAGGCTCCTCCCGCGCGAGCCGCCTCTGTAAGGGATCGTCGAGGCTGACATACTTGCGGTCCTTCGATGCTATATGCCTGAGGAGCGTCGTTTTCCCCACTTGGCGCGGACCCGTGACGAGGAGGGCCGGGAAGGTCTTCGATATCGAAATGACTGTTGGCTCGATGGCGCGTGGGATATACATTGTTCATACCCCCACTTCGACCAAAATAAAGTTATGATTTATTATAGTCGGAAAGGTGTTGACTGTCCAGTCCCTTTCAGGACTCTTTAGGTGAATCCGGGACATATCCGGTTTCGGTGGATTCTCATGGAACCCTTGTCCTTGAGGCCCTGGCAGCCCCGTTTTTCCGGATGCCTAGATGAAAACCGGCCAGGTTCCTTGAAAAAGTTCTATTGATAGGAGAATTTTCAAGGAAGAGAGGATGAAGGTTGTCCTGCGAAGCGTGGGGTGGCTTTTTTATCGCCTTTTTTACCTAAGTGAACCGATACGAAATCCGCCCGCATACCCACAATAGCCTGTATGTGTTCTTGTCGGATTGGAAATATGATTTCAACCATCTATACCAAACATAAAACTGGAAGTCCGACGTGAGAAGACGGAGGCCCTGATGCAGGAGGTGTTGACGGGGAGGATGTGCTTGATATGGAGAGTATCTCACGCGAAGGCGCGAAGCCGCGAAGTATAATCGGAGGATAAATGAGAGAAAGGAATCCATATTAATCGCCCTCTTCTATTCGTCGCGTCCTCGCGCCCTCGCGTGAACTCCCCTCTCTCCCTTCGCGCCTTCGTGTGAACTCCCCTCTCTCCCTTCGCGCCTTCGCGTGCTCCCCTCCTCTTGGCCTCTTCGTGCTTTTTCGTGCCTCCTTTGTGTGAAAGTCCTTGTAGCAGTGAGTAGTAACCCATGGCTAATGCATGAAGCGTAGACTCGACGATATCTTCAAGAAAATAAACGGCCTAGATGATAATGGCTTCTTGAAAGGGGAAGTGCTCCCCCGCCCGGGGCTTGCCTGGTAATAGATCTGATGGTTAAATATCCACACTTGGATGCACAGCAGAGAAGGAGCAGGAATATGGGCAGCAGAGCCTTCGCGGCGCGTTCGGCCTTCATCGCCATCACTTCAGTCTTTTTGGCCGCCTGCGGCACTGGGATCGGGGATGAAGATGGCCCGCCCTCGGCCTTCTCCTGCGAGCCGGACATAGCGGTCGGCTACGCGCATTCAATGATCCTGCAGGCTGACGGCACGCTATGGACCTGTGGGGCGAACACTTCCGGGGAGCTGGGGCATGCCTTCTCGAGCTCCTTCCAGAAAGTCGCGGGGGGATACCCGCTTCAGCGCCATATTCACCTCCATGGGAGGGCACACCTTCGCTCTCCGTTCTGACGGTGCCCTGTGCGTATACAACAATAATTCCTCGGGCATACTCGGCCAGGGACACGCGACGATGCGGCAGGACCTGGAAACGCCCTGGGTCATCCCGACTGAAGTTCCGTGGAGTAGTGTCGCCCCGGGGACGGACCACGCCCTCGGGATCAAGGCCGACGGGAGCCTATGGATCTGGGGCTGGCAGAGCTGGGTCGATCCCTTCGAATTCATGCCCGTGCGGCAGGTGGGAACGGACAAGGACTGGGTCGTCGCGGCCGCGGGCATGGGCACCAACCTGGCAATCAAGGAAGACGGGAGCCTCTGGGCTTGGGGCAGGAACGAGTCATGGCAATTGGGCGTGGGGCGTTCGGAGCCGAACGCCGCCGCCCCGCTACAGGTGGGCTCCGATCAAAATTGGGCGGACGTGAAGGCATCGCGCTACTTCTGCGCGGGCTTGAAGGATGATGGATCGGTCTGGACCTGGGGCACCATGTTCGTCTTCTGGGACGAGGAACTAGGCGAGTCCGGCGACTACAACTGGACGGACACTCCGCGGCGTTACGGCGAGCGCTCGGACTGGAAGGAGATCGCCGTGAGCGACCGGACCCTCTTCATGCTGAGCGAGGGTGGGGAGCTCTGGGCCATAGGCGGCAATATCTTCGGGGACAGCGGCACGGGAGACGTCTATGCCTTCTACGACGCGCCGCGCCGCGTGGGTGATGGCCTCCTCTTCGCTGACGTGGAGGCATCCGGCCAGCACGCGATGGCCCGGGGCGCGGATGGCCGGATCTATACCTGGGGCGACAATTCCTACGGGCAGCTGGGGCTGGGCGTCTTCGTGCATGACCAGGGCGCCTACGATCCCTATCAGGTGTCCTCCGATCCGGTCTGGGAGTACGTCAGCGCCGGAGACGGCTTCTCCATGGCCATCAAGGCGGACGGGACCCTCTGGGCATGGGGCATGAACGGGGACGGCCAGCTCGGGATAGGCGACCGGCGCTCGCGCGGAGTACCGGTCCAGGTCGGCCAGGACGATGATTGGGCCAGCGTGTCCTGCGGGGTCTACGCCGCGGCGGCCTTGAAGGACGATGGCAGTCTCTGGGCTTGGGGCTCGGCCATAGGCACCTCCCCGCAGGAAATAGGCGGCGGCCAGGCCTGGCTCTGCGCTTCCTCCGGGTACTCCTACGGCGCTCCCTACTTCCGCATCCTGGCGGTCAGGGATGACGGAAGCCTCTGGGGCCGAGGTTACATGGAGGCGAGCGCGGATGAGCTCGTCCGCATCGGAAGCGATTCGGACTGGAGCAGGGTGGTCGCGGGGCGGACGGACGCCTACGCCCTGAAGTCCGATGGCAGCCTCTGGGCCTGGGGCGACAATGCCCAGGGGAAGGTCGGGAACGGGGATAACTCCGGCGCGGAGGTTCCCGCCCCCGTCCGTATCGGCACAGACGATGACTGGATCAACGTGGCCGCCTCGGGCTTTTGCGCGGTGGCCCAGAAAGCCGATACCTCGGTTTGGGCATGGGGCAACCTGCCCCTCGACTTCGATTGGATCATCAACGGGATCAAGTATTCCCCGGTGAAGATCAAGGACGCCTCGGCATGGTTCTGGGGAGAGCGATCCCTCTACTCCACGAATTTCCCCTTCACCTACATCTCCAACGAGACCCTCTGGGCGATGGTCTCGACCGATGATTCCTTGAACCGGCACGCGATCGCGGTCGCCCATGACGGGACCCTCTGGGCCTGGGGCTTGAACCACCACGGACAATTCGGCACCGGGAGTTTCTGGACTCCCCAGGATACCGGCCTACGGCAATAATGGCCTCGGATCTGACCTGACCGCGAATTTGTCAATCATCAAGTTGTCTCTATGCGCATCGTAACGATGCACTCCGCCTGAGGCATCGCGGTCTCCCGTTCCAGCCCCGCACTAGGCATTCCACTGGTAGGCGAATAGGAAAAACCGCCTATGGAAATCCGGTCCTGAAATGGCATGATCGTCGCACGCACTCGCCTATCCATCGGGCTTTCCGCATACGGGGCTACGGAAGGCCAGGGGGATGGCATCGTCCGCCCCCGCATCTGGAGCCTTTATTCCCCGACAACATATCCGCCTTCAATGAGATGGCGGATCATCATTCTGCCAAGGAGATGATCAGATGAAGAGAAGCGGATTCTCCCTGCTGGCCTGGGCCTTGACCGCCTTCCTCCTCCTCGCGGGAGGCGCGCTGCAAGCCTTCGCCGAGCCTGTCGTCGTCTATTCCCTGGCCAAGGATCCGGACATCCAGGGCCTGGCCGTGGGCAAGACCTTCGAGGGCACGACCTGGCTGATACGCTCGGGCGATCCCTCGCTGACCATCGCCGACAAGGGCGGCGTGAAGGTGATCAGGATCGTCGGGCGCGATGTTGACTGGGACTGCATCGACCTGCGCAACCTGGCATCCCTGCCGGACGGCTTCACCTACACTATCAGGGCGAAGGGCACGGCCAACGCGGGCGACAAGATGAAGCTCTCCCAGGGCAAGGGGCCCTACAAGACCCACCTGTCGATGGTCGTGGGGGCCGACGGGGCCTTCGACCTGGAGAAGACCTTCACCTACGCCGAGCTCCAGGAGGAGAAGTCGGTCCGCATCCAGAGCGAGGCTAGCGCCGGCGTCTTCACCGTGGAGAGCATCGAGGTCACCCAGAAGCCGGTCGAGGTCGCCAAGGAGATCGTCTATTCCCTGGCCAAGGATCCGGACATCCAGGGCCTGGCCGTGGGCAAGACCTTCGAGGGCACGACCTGGCTGATACGCTCGGGCGATCCCTCGCTGACCATCGCCGACAAGGGCGGCGTGAAGGTGATCAGGATCGTCGGGCGCGATGTTGACTGGGACTGCATCGACCTGCGCAACCTGGCATCCCTGCCGGACGGCTTCACCTACACTATCAGGGCGAAGGGCACGGCCAACGCGGGCGACAAGATGAAGCTCTCCCAGGGCAAGGGGCCCTACAAGACCCACCTGTCGATGGTCGTGGGGGCCGACGGGGCCTTCGACCTGGAGAAGACCTTCACCTACGCCGAGCTCCAGGAGGAGAAGTCGGTCCGCATCCAGAGCGAGGCCAGCACCGGGGTCTTCACTGTGGAGAGCATCGAAGTCAGCAGGGTCCCGGCCGCCGGCGG
>CAYYCP010000110.1:0-6620 GCA_964470375.1 uncultured Spirochaetales bacterium | reverse complement strand
ACGGGGGCGGCTGGGAGGGCGGCTGCGGGATCGGAGGTGGGGGGCTTTAGGGGCAGATGGCGCCTGAGGGGGAGGATCGGAAGGGCCGATGAAGAAGCTGCCCGAGTCGGGGACGAGGAAGCCGGCCAGGATGCCCATGCAGGTGGTCTTGCCGGAGCCGTTGGCGCCGACGAGGCCCCAGAGGCCGCTGGGCACGCTGAAGCTCAGGTCCTGGACGCCCTTGCCGTTGCCGTAGAGGCGGCTCAGGGAACTAACGCTGATCATGGAAGGGCCTCCAGGGCGGCGTAGGAGCGGCCGCACTTGGAGAGGAGGATGGCCAGGGCAAGGGCCGCGGCGCAGAGGCTTATGAGGGGGAAGGAGAAGAGGCCCGCGGCTAGCTGGAAGCCCAGGAAGGCGAACAGGACCTGGGTGAGGAGGGGGCCGGCCCGGGTGACGATGGCCAGGCTGGATGAGAGGAGGGGGGCGATGAGGGCCAGGCCCAGGGCGCCGAGGGAGCGCAGGGGGGCGCGGGCCAGGGCCGGGCCGGCGGTGGGGATCCAGCATAGGACGGAGACAAGAGCGTAGGGGGCGGCGCCGAGGAGGGCGTAGGCCCGGCCGCCCAGGGGCGTGGACTTGTAGAAGGCCAGGTTGTCGTGGGCCAGGCTATCGATGGCGTTGGCCGATACCATGAGGCTCAGGATGGCCGAGAGGCCATAGAGGACGCCGCTCAGGCCGGGCAGCTCTCGGAGGCGGGGGGCCAGGGCAAGGTAGGCCGGGCAGGCCAGGGCGATGAGGAGGGCCAGGGGGACGGTCAGGGCGCCCTCGCCCCTGAGGAGGCGGCCGCGGATGAGGGCCTTGAGGGGGGCGGAGAGGGAGGCGGGGTGGAATTTCATCGCGATGGCGCAGGGCCGCGGGCCCGGGCGCGCGCTTGCGATGGAGCGCGGGGAATGGCCGGGCGCGGAAGCCATACGGGCTAGGGCCCTTTCCATGTTCCCGCCTTCCCTTATGAGGGGCGGGAGGAGGGCGGCGACCGCGCAGAGGGCCCAGGCGGCCAGGGCCATGGGGATGGCGGCGAGGGGGCAGAGGAGGGCGGCCAGGGGCCTGCCCGTGCCGGGCCGGCCTGAGGCGACTAGGATGATGGGCGATGCCGCGCAGAAAGCGAGGAGGGCCGGGATGCCTCGGGGGAGGCGGGCGAGGGCGGAGAGGAGGAGGATGTCGCGGGCTTCGGCGCCCGAGCCGACGGCGGCCAGGGCTTCCCGGCGGGTGATCCAAGGCCTTGAGGCGTAGGAGAGGATGAGGAGGAGGGCGCAGGCGCCCAGGAGGAAGCCGGGGCCGAGGAGCTCGGGCTCGCTTCTCCCGAGGGCCACGAGTTCATGGACGATGCCGTAGGCCATGCCCGATGCCAGGATGAGGGCGATGATGAGGCGGGGGGCCTGGGGGGCGAGCTCGCGCAGGGTCCGGGAGAGGGCGGCGCGGAGGCGGAGGCCGAGGAGGGCTGCCATGGGGAGGGCGGCCGCCGAGGCGCCGGCGGGGGGAGGGAGGGCGGCCGAGGAGGGGAGAACCGCGGGAGCGGGGGAAGGGAGGGCGGCCCTCGGGGACGAGGCGGGACTTGGGGCTGCCGGTGATGGAGCTGTCGGTCCTTTTGCGGGCATCAGCGCCCTTCCGGCGCCGTGCCGCCGGGCTTGGGGGCTTCGTTTTTCTTCTTGAAGAGGATCTCGGCCATGATGATGATGACGACGCCCAGGATGTAGAGGTCGGCCAGGTTCATCACCCCGGTGCGGATCCTGTCGCTCAGGCGGAAGAGGAGGTAGTCGGTGACCCGGCCGCGGAAGACGCGGTCCACGATGTTGCCCAGGCCGCCCCCGATGAGGAGGCAGAGGATGGCCAGGTCGCGGATGCGGAGCTCGCTGCGGCGCAGGTAGACGACGGCGAAGCCTCCTAGGAGGGCGACCGGCAGGACGATGAGGAGGGCGATGCGCAGGGGCTCGGGGATACCGGCCCCCAGGCTGAGGAAGCCGCCCGTGTTCTGGGCGTAGACTAGAACCACGTAGGAGCCGATGAGGCGTACGACGCCGGCCCCCCTGAGCCAGGCGTCGGCGGCCCACTTCAGGGCCTGGTCGGCTAGGATGAGGAGAATGGAAATGCCCGCCAATAGGCCGATGAAGAGGGGGCGCGGGATGATGCGAGGGGGCCTCGTGGGCGGGGCGGAGCTGGAGCCGGCGGGGCTGGTGGGCTTGGCGGAGCGTACGGGATCGCTCAAGGGGCGGCCTCCAGGCGGGAGATGTCGGCCACTAGGATCTCGGTGAGGGCCCGCACCAGGGCCTCCTCGTCCGCGGCGGCAGATACGAGGGCGCCCTCCCGGGCGACCGGAGAATAGATGCCCGAATCGACGTCGAAGCCGACCACGCTCACCAGGGTGCCCCTGGTGAGGACGGGGAAGTCCAGGGTGCTGGCGTCGTTGCGGTTCTGGTTGATGGCCATGAGGACCTGGGCGGGCTCCTCGCCTGAGGTGTTCTCCCCGTCGGACAGCAGGATCAGGCTCTTCATGATGGTGCCCGAGGAGGCCAGGATTTCGGCACCCCGCTCAAGGGCCAGGCCGATGGCGGTCTTGCCGCCGGGGCTCAGGGCCCCCGGGGCGCTTATGGCGGCCTTGAGGCGCTTGAAGCCCTGGGCGTCCATGTCCGAGAGGGGGAAGAGCTCCTGGACCTCGGAGTGGAAGCGGACGAGGCCGACCCTGAGCCTCATCCCGCGCATGGAAGGACGGGCGGCCAGGCCTTCCAGGAATGAGGCGATGCTTAAGAGGGCCCGCTCAGCCTGGATGTACTTGGGGTCGCCGCCCGAGGCGGGCGGGTCAAGCATGGAGCCCGAGACGTCCACGGCGATGAGGACGGAGAGCCCCAGGTCGTCCAGGGCGTTGAGGCCGGGGTTGAAATCGTCCGCGAAGTCCAGGACGTAGCCGGGGCCGGAGAAGGGCCGCGAGTCCCCGGACTGGGCTGGCTTGGCGGGGGAGAGGGGGCCGGGGGCCTCGGAAACCGCGGGGGCGCCCAGGCCCGGGAAACGGCGCCAATCGCAGTCCCGCAGGGCCGTGGACAGGATGAGGACGACGGCCCCGGCCACGACCAGGGCGAGGAGGCGGCGGGGGCCGGATGCCTGCCTGGCCATGGCCTACTCGAAGGAGAGGAAGCGGACTTCCACCCGGCGGTTGGCGGCGTGGTCCACCGCGTCCACGGGCTGATCCCAGCCCTTGCCCTCGGTGACGATGCGCTCTGGGTCGCAGCCGTATTTCTCCACCAGGAGGCGCTTGATGAACTCGGCCCGCTGCTTGGAGAGGAGCTTGGCCTGGGCACTGGCCTCTATGAACTCGCGCTGGCCCTTCTGCTTGTACTCCTCCACCTTTGATGTGTCCAGGTGCCCGACCAGCTTGACCATGGTGGTGCCCAGGATGGCCATCTGCTCGGTGATCTTCTCCAGGGCGGCCCGATTGCGGCGCATCTCCTGGCCGGGCGCATCCGGATCGAAGTCTATCCTCTGGGCGTCGAAGTAGATCTCGACGTCCTCGGCCAGGACAACCTTCTGGCTCTCGAGGTCGGCTAGGTCGTAGGAGGCCTGCTTGTTGAAGCTGGATAGGACCTTGTTTTTTTGGCCCTTGAAGAGGCCGCGGGCGGCGATGGCCTGGAGGGGCTTCAGGTTGATGACGGCCTCGGCCTCCACGGAGGCGTCCTGGGGCAGGGCCCCGGCGGCCTTGTAGTACTCGGCGGCCATGTAGAAGATCTTGTAGGCGTTGATGGGGTTGTCCACGTCCAGGAACATGAGGGTCTCGGGGAAATTGGCGATGTGGACGGTCTTGACCATCTCGCGGGCCTCGGCCGCCCCGCCCTCCAGGCCGAAGAAGGCGGCCATGGCGGCGTAGGCCGGCTCCGGGTTGGACTCGAGGAGGTCGACGCCCTCCAACATGGCCTCCAGGAAAGCCTCCAGCATCTCGGGGTGCTCGCGCGAGAAGTCCAGGCGGGTGTAATAGATGTCGGCGATGAGCTGGTTGGCGTCGCGGCTGGAGATGAGGAGGCGCGAGCCGGCGACGTAGTTGGCCGACTTCTGGTCCAGAACCTCCTCCAGGAAGGGCGACCATGTCACCCAGGCGTCGATGTCTTTCCTGGACTTGAAGGCCTTGGCCGCGGCCGGGCCGTCGGGGAGGTAGAGCATCTTGACGTCGCTGGGACCCATGCCCGACTGGGCCAGGAGCCAGAGGAGGAAGAAGTTGTAGGGGGTGTTGCCCGAGCTCAGGACGGTCTTGCCGCGTAGGTCCTTGGGGGTCTTTATGCCCTGCTTGACCAGGATGCCGTCCCCGCCCGAGGACCAGTCGAAGATGCCGAAGACCTGGGGGATGACGCGCCTATCGGACTTGAAGGCCTGGTAGAGGAGGGGCAGTGAGTCCATTGAGGACCAGAGGACGAGGAATTTGCCCTGGGCCAGGCCGTCCAGTTGCTCCTTGGCGCTCTCGGTGTGGACGAACTCGACCGCGAATTTGCCCTTTTTGTAGAAGAGGGAATTCTTGGAGGGCTTGGAGCCCCCGTTGGCGGCGAAGATGGCCGCGTAGCCGCCCCATGTGTCCAGGGGGACCCGCACCAGGGGCACCTTCTCCCCCTCCAGGTCCACCGTATCCAGGAAGTAGCCCGAGGCGGGGGCTATGTCCAGGGGCTGATTCTTGACCGGCTCGGGCTGGGCAGACGAGCCCGCCCCGCCCGGGAGGGCGATGACGCCCGAGCGCACCAGGAAGTAGCCCAGGGCCCCTAGGACGATGGCGACGATGAGGATGATCCCGATGATCCTGCCTTTGTTCACGGGCGACCCCCTTATCCCGTCATTCTAGGATAGGCGGGGGCCATGAGCAAGCGGGGCGCGGCCGGGGCCATGGGCAAGCGGGGGTTTGAGGCTCTGGCGGGGACTAGCCCGAAGCTTATCCTTAGACGGCTGGGGCGCCGACGGCCGCATCGTTGTGCCTTGAGTATTCGTCGGTCTTCGGATATGCGGAGCTTGATAGGGCGGATTGCCTGGGGTAATATGGAAAGATCATGCAGAAGCGTTCAACCTTGTTCATCGTGATGGCCTGCCTAGCCTTCAGCCTCTCCGCCCAGACAAGCCCCAAGCCGACTCCCAAACCGACTCCCAAGCCATTACCCAGTCCCTCGGCCACGCCGGCGCCTTCGCCCTCAGTCTCGCCGCAGCCGAGCGTCAAGCCCAAGCGCACGCCTGGACCCGACGCGGTCTACGGGAATTTCGGCCTGGGCGTCCTCCTGGGAGAGCCCATGTCTATCTCGCCCAAGGTCTACCTCAACGACTGGAACGCCCTGGACGCAGGCGTGGGCTACTCAGTGACCCAGGAGGGCCTGGCCGTCCACGCCGATTACCTCTTCCACCTCCGGGAGGCCCTCTACCTTTATAAGAACGAGATCCCGCCGGTGATCGGGGTCGGGGCCGTCCTGAGCATCCCCCGGGCCACCGGTCCGGACGCGCCGCCTTCCCGCATACGCATTCGCTTCCCGGTCGGCCTTGTTTTCCGCTTCAAGAAGGCGGCCCTGGAATTGGGCGGGGAATTCGTGCCCATGTGGGAGGTCCACCCGGGGACGGGCTATAGCTGGTCGGCCGGGGGCAGCCTGCGCTTCTTCTTTAAATAAACACTCCCGCGGGGGGCTGAGGCTCCCCGCAACCCAGCTTCTCGGGGCCCCTGCTGTTCATGACAGAATGGAGGAAAAACATGAAGCGTTCCGCCCTGCTTACGGCCTGCCTTCTGAGCGCCGCCCTGGCCCTGGCCCAGGAGGCCAGGCTCAGCCGCTCCATGTTCGGCCCGGATGACGATCCCGAGGCCCTCCTGACCATGCCCCTGCGCGGGCGGGTGAGTATCAGCCTCAAGGGGGCGGCCGGGACGTCCTTCACGGTCCTCGACCGCATGAAGGGCGAGCTGGGCTCGGCATCCGTCAAGGACCTGGGCTTGGCGGCCCGCCTGGACCTGAGCCTGGAGGAGGGCGAGTACAAGCTGCGCATCTCGGGCTTCGGGAAGGAGAAATACAGCCTGGAGGCCAAGCTCTTCAGGGAGACGGCCGGGAAGGACCCGGTGGCCTGGCCCCTGATGGGAGAGGGCCGATCGGCTAGCCTATCGCTCAAGGATCTGGAGACTTATTCCTTTTGGGTATCCTCGGACGGGACCCAGCCAGTCGACATCGACGCGGCCGGGCGCTGCCTCACGGCTATGGAGCTCTGGCGCGAGGGCCAGTACCTGATCGACCAGCGCCCCAAGAGCCTGCGCGGGGGCTCGGCCTCAGGCAAGCCCCTGGCCCGCCTGCGCTTCTCGGCCCGCCTAGAGAAGGGCCTCTACCTGGTCAAGCTCCACGGCGGGGAGCCGGCGGTATGGGCAGCGGCTACGGACGCCTCCATGCCCCTCCACTTGAGGACGGGCATCCCCCGCCTGGGCCTGGGCGACAGCCTCGAGGGGACGGTATCCGCTTTCGGCGAGGACGAGTACCTCGTGAGCGGGGCGAGCATCGCCCGCCTCTACCTGCCCAAGGCCGGCGAGGCATCCCTGCGCGGCCAGGACTACGGCCAGGAGGGGGCCGGGGGAGGCGTCGCGCTGGGCGGCGTCAGCCACG
>CAYYCP010000109.1:0-6725 GCA_964470375.1 uncultured Spirochaetales bacterium | reverse complement strand
GCGCATGGGTGCCTCCTTGCCCCCTCCTTCACCCTATTTCCTTACCCCGCTTCACTTAAGCCCCTGGCCCATTCGCACCAATTTTCGATGAACTACCTACTACTTTCTCCGTAGGATCTCCTCTGCCTCGCGTTGGCTGAGGGCACGCTTTACGGAAATTCCATCTGGGCTGGTCCGTAGAACTTCCTCGGCCTGACCCGGCCCGGTCAAAACACGAACCACGGGGAAACGGGCGTTATCTGGATTGGAATCCACTACCATACCCAGTCGCTGATCAGAAAGCTCTACGTAGGTGCCGATCGGGAAGATGGAGAGGGAAAAAACCAAGGCCTTGATGACCCCCTCTTCGTAACGCTTCCCCTCATTGCGTAGGATATCCAGGATGCCGGCGTAGCCCTCCTTAGCCTCCTTATAAGGCCGGGACGAAGTGACCGCGTCGTAGGAACAGGCAACCGCGATTATCTTGGCATAGGCCGAAATCTTTCCCGCCTGCAAGGCCCGCGGATAGCCTTGTCCGTTGTTACGTTCATGGTGCTCTAGGGCGGCCAGACACACGCTCAAGGGAAAGGAGAAACTACGCAGGATATTGTAGCCCAATACTGGATGGCTGAGGATGCTCTTCCTCTCCTGGGGAGAGAGCTGGCGATCCGTCATATAGAGTTGGGGAGGCAGACGCACCATGCCTATCTCATGCAGGAGAGACGCAGTGCCCAACTCAGCCAGCTTGGGCTGTGGGAGCTTGAGGAAGGATCCCAGGATAACAGCCAGGATGGTGGTTTTTACCGAATGACTGACCAAATAGTTGCGGCTGGCTGAGCCGGGGTCCTGAATTCTGAGGACCCAACGCCGATTAGCCACTACGAAGTCAGCGAAATCGCGCATGCGCTGTGACACCTCGGCCACCGAAAGCTCATTGCGTGTCACGTAGCGGGTGAAGATCTGATCGACGAAGGCCGTGGCGCTCTGGTAGAATTCCTGAACCTTGCGCAGCATGTCCTTTTCGCGCGCCCCGCCTTCCTGGACAGCCGGGGCCAAGGCGCCGTCGAATTCCGCCTTGACCTCGCCGATAGCAGTAGGGTCGTTGAGTAGAGTTTGCCTGCCCTCGCTCAGGACCTCGCGGAATTCCCACTGGATCAGCGAGCGGATGAGGGCCTGGGAGACGGGTGTCTCGGGCGTGAGCAAGATATAGCGCGGGTCGAGATAGACCGGCTTGGAGAAGACACCCTCGGGCTTAAGGTCGCGGATGTTTATGCGATCCATCAGTCCTTCCCGCCCCGTTGACCCGTACCTGTCCTTGGGCTACACTCATGCCTGCCCGGGCGCAAGGGGCTCCCTCTTATTATAGGAGCGAAAGCCGTTGAAATTTAGGGTTATTTTCGTCTTGTTCAATATCATCCTACTGCTCTCCTTTGGTTTTTCCTTCATCTTGCCGGCCCTGGTACTGGATCTCAGCTCGGCGGCCCATTTCTGGGCCTCCAATTGGTTTCTGGCGGCCACCTTCCTAGCGGTTCTGGCGGGGGTGGACTTCTTCTTCGCCCGCAATTGGGCTCTCCTGTCCCTCCTGGAGAATTCAGACTGGCCGGGTCTGGCGGCGCGACTGCGCTTGGATATCATGGAACGCAGTCGCTATTCTTCGGCACGGATCGGCCTTTACCTCAATGCCCTCATCATCCTCCAGGATCATGCCTCGGCCGCCGCCCTCCAGGAACGCCTAGCTACTACGCGCCCCCGTCTCCTGGAGGCCCAATCCCTCCTTTTCGGCCTATCCCGCATCCTCTCAGGCGATGTCACAGCCGCTGAGACTGTTCTGACAACGCGCACCGGATCCGGTCGGGGGCCTAGGGGCTGGCGGGCCTTCTACCTCGGCTTCACCAGATTGCGCCTAGGAAAGGCCCGCGAGGCCGCCTTAGCCCTTCTCCCCCTCCTGGACAGCCGCGAGGGGCTGATGCGAGGCCTAGCCGCCTACCTCCTGGCCCTATGCGCCCGGGGAATGGATGATACTGCCGCCAGGGATGCAGCTGCCAAGGCCGAGGCTACACGCTCAGCCCTGGCGCGCTCTTTTCCGCGCAGACGTTGGGATGACGCCGCCGAGAATGCCCGTGGTGATGTAAGCGGGGCTATCGCATCTCGCTATATAGATTTAGCAGCCGAATGGATCTACGCAGGCGCGCCCCTCGAGCCCTAGACGACCCTATCCCTCTCTCAGTTCATCGAAAAATGTGGATAAGACAATCTGTACCGGCGATCAGCAGGAACCTATAGCTTTTGTTGTGTGCTTGAGCCCATTCCCACACTTTTTGATGAACTACTATCCCCATGTAAAGCCCCCTCCCGCCTTGGCCGATCATGAAAAAGCCCATGCGCAGAATTCCGCGCTTGCACATCATCATCATTTCCTTTCTTGCCCTGGTTCTAAGCGCCGAGGACCTGCGCTACCAGGTGAAGAAGGGGGATACCCTCTACTCCATCTCACGGCGCTATAGCGTGACCGTCGACGCAATTATGAAGGCCAACGGCTTGAAGGTGGGCGACCCCTTGATAGAGGGTCGTTCGATACTTATTCCGGGGGCTGGACAGCCCGCCCAGGCCAGTCCCTCCCCTAAGCCGATCCAGTCCCCGGCCTTTTCATATACAGTGAAGGAGGGCGACACCCTCTATGGAATAGCGAGGACGGCCGGAGTCGATTTAGATGAGATTCTGGCCCTGAATCGATTCACCAGAGACCAGACCCTCAAACTGGGGCAAAAAATCCTGGTTCCAGGCCAGGCCCCCTCCAATCCAGACAGAGCCACTCCCACAAAGTCCCCGACCTCAGCAGCCCCTTCGGCTTCATCCAAGGCGTTTGGGGAAGCGGGTTCCAAGGCCAGCCCGGCCCCCGCCACCTCGTGTAGCTGGCCGGTGGAGGGCCAGCGTAAATACATGACCAATAAGATCTATGGCATCGAGATACATGCAAAGGAAGGAGATCCTGTACGTGCCGTAGCCTCCGGAAGGGTTCTCTCCGCCGGGCCCTATCGCGGCTGGGGCCAAATCGTTTCAATAGAAAGAGATGACGGCTACATATATATTTATGGTGGTCATGATCGGCTCTTCGTCAAACCGGGAGAGGCCATTAGCCCAGGTACTATCCTAGGAGAACTTGGACGGGATGCCATGGAGGGTAAGGCTATCATGTATTTCCTGACCTTCAAAGACGGGAAGGCCCAGGATCCCGCGAAAAGCCCTAGGGATTAATGGATTCGGACAAATGGGAAGAAATCGTCATTTTGACAGAAATCGAGATATTGGTACTTATCGAGAAAATGAAAAAATATTTCGGAATAATTTGCTTTTTCCTTGACACGTGATAAGATTCTACTTTGGCTTCGTTCATTACCATGGGGTTCGAGGTATCCCCATGTAACCCCGGCTTTCGATCTGGAGCAGGTATGGAAAGACTCCACACCGAGAGAGGCGACGCGTTGTTGGACGCGCCCGTCATCCGCGAACGCTCCGGAGACAAACTCCTAAAGCGGGGCAAGTCCACAAAGGAAACGGATCCCCTAGCCCTCTACCTCAGGCAGATATCTCGCTATCCCCTCCTCAGTGCCGATGAGGAGCAGAGCCTGGGTGAGCGCATCGCCAGCACCCGTGAGGAATGCAAACGCCTGGAACGGCTTCTGGTGGCAGGGGAGATCGAGGCCGGAACATACCCGCGCGAGCGTCACCGCCTCGATTCGCTCCTGCGCGGGCTCAAGAATCGCATGGTCAATTCCAATCTGCGCCTGGTAGTCTCCATCGCTAAGAACTACCAGCACCGCGGGCTGTCCCTGCTAGACCTGATCGATGAGGGCAACATCGGTCTCATCGAGGCGGTCGAACGCTTCGATTACCGCCGCGGCTGCCGTTTCTCCACCTACGGCACTTGGTGGATTCGGCAGGCCATCATCAAATCCCTGGCCGACAAGGGCCGTGTCATCCGAATACCCATCCACATGCTCAACACCATCAAGAAATGTTATTTCGTGGCCAAACAGCTCACCCAGGATCTGGGTCGCGACCCGTCGCCGGATGAGCTGGCCGAGTACCTGGGCATGGAGCCGGCCCGAGTCAAGGAGATCATGAAGCTCTCCCAGGAGACCACCAGCCTGGATACCACGGTAGATGAGGACAATGTCACCCATCTGGCAGACCTGATCAAAGACGAGAGCCACGCCGAGCCCTTCGAGGCCGTCTTTTCCATGACTCTGCAGGACACCCTCGACTCGGTGCTCAAACACCTCTCCGAGCGCGAGATGAAAATTATCCAATTGCGCTACGGCTTGACCGGCGAGGGTCCCCTGACCCTGGAGGAGACCGGCAAGCTCCTGGGCATCACCCGCGAGCGGGTGCGCCAAATCCAGGAGAAGGCCCTGGTCAAGCTGAAGGCCCTAAACCAATTGGAGGACTACCAGCAGGAGCTGTTGTAAGGCCAGCTCAGGCACCGGGCCGCCTACGGACCGTCTCGATAAGTTCCTTCCATACAAGCTTGTCCTCAGTGGCTAAGGCCTCGAATTCGGCCTGGCGGCCGTAGGCCGAGAGGGCCACAAAGCGGTCTACACGCTCCAGGAGAGACGCAAACCTGGTCTCATGGAAGCGCCGCAGCCAGGCCGGCGGGCGGCCTCGTCGCGACATCAGCATGGCGTAATGGTGGAGACAGAGGCCATGGCCGGCCTCGAAGGTTTCTCGCAGCTCGCGCGCGTCCTCGCTTGTGCCATCGGCCTCGCACAGGAATCCCAGGTACTCATCCTCGATGCGGGCTCGCTCCACGCATACCGGGCATTCTGCCTTGGCCCGGGCCGGTTTCCCGCCGCGTCCGCGTTCCAGGCGGTCGGCCAGAACGTCCCGGTACAGTATCGCCACGGCCAGGCCGTCACGGTAGGCGGCCAGGTCGCGGGCGTGCTCGGCGCAGAAGCCGCCGGCGGCCCGGAAGGCTCTCCGGAAGCCGCGGTCGCTGACATGCTCGAAGAGGAGGTTGTCCAGGTACCGGGCGGATCTATCGGCGGTGATGGTGCAGAGAGGGCAGCCCGGTCTGGCACAGGCCTTGGAGAGCTCGAAAAAGGGGATGTGACGATCCACGCTTCCCTCAGGCAGGGGGCCGGGCCACGCAAGCGGCCAGAGCCGGGTTCTTAGCCAGGTCGCGCTCCAGGCCGGCCTCGCGCTCGCGGTTGCGGTAACCCGGATCCTGGAAGGAATAACGGAATTTCGTGTGCACGTCGTAGGTTCCGGCCATCAGGGCATAGGCGTCCTCGGTCATCACTAGCTCCTCGTCGGTGGGGATGACGAAGACGCGCACCTTGGAGCCGGGCGCCGATATCTCGGTCTCGGCGTTGCGCGTACGGCAGGCTGTGTTGCGCTCGGGATCGACCACTATTCCGAGCTCCTCCAGCCCGGCTGTGGCCAGACCGCGTATGACCGGGCTCATCTCGCCCACCCCGGCGGTGAAGACCAATGCGTCAGCCCGGCCCAGGGCGGCCAGGTAAGCCCCGATGTACTTCTTTATCCGGTAGCCCTCCATCGCCTGGGCCAGGCGGGCCCGCTCGTCGCCGCGCTCGGCGGCTTGGAGAACATCGCGGCGATCCGTCCACTTCTCGGTGATGCCTAGGATGCCGGACTGCTTGTTGAGGATCCTGTCGATCTCGGCGGTGCCCAGGCCGGTCTTGCCGGAGATGAAGTGGATAATGGCCGGGTCCATGTCGCCCGAGCGCGTCCCCATGATCAGGCCCTCCAAGGGAGTCAGGCCCATAGAGGTGTCGAAGGAGCAGCCGTTCTTGACGGCGTTGATGGAGGCCCCGTTGCCGATGTGGGCGATGATGAGGTTGGTGCGGAAGGGATCCTTACCCAGGAGGACGGCTGCGCGCTTGGCGGTGTAAAGGAAGCTGGTGCCGTGGAAGCCATAGCGCCTCACCTGGTGCTTTGTGAACCACTCGTAGGGCGTGGCGTACATGAAGCATTCGGGGGGCATGGTCTGGTGCCAGGCCGTGTCCATGACCGCGCAGTGCGGCACGTCCGGCAGGACCTTCTGGGCGGCTCGCACGCCGGCGATATTGGCCGGCAGGTGCAGGGGCCCAAGACCAACGATCTCCTGGAAGACAGATAGGACTTCCTCGTTGACGACCACCGACTTGGTGAACTTCATGGCTCCGTGCAGGACCCGGTGGCCGACCGCCTTGATGATGCCCATGTCGGCGATCACCCCATGATCGGGATCGGTAAGGGTGCGGATGATGAGCTCCACGGCAGAGGTATGGTCCGGGCAGTCCTGCTGGATAGTCAGCTCCTCGCGGCCGCTGACCTTGTGCTTGATGAAGGAATTCCCCTGGGTGACCCGCTCGACGATGCCGACGGCCAGGACCTCCCGGTGCTCCCAGTCGTAGACCTGGTACTTAGCCGAGGAAGAGCCGCAATTCAGGGTCAGGATTACCATGTGTTCTCCTTGCGCATGCGCGAGTATAGCCCGGCTTCGGACGACGGGGCAACGGAGGCCTCCTGGTCGGCCAAGGCGGCCATGGCCTCCAGCCAGGCCTCGGGCCCTAAATAGCGCGGGAGCTGGGGCACTGCGGCCAGGATGGCGTCAAGCCCCGGCGCCTCGGCGGGGGAGAGGAGTTCAGAGACGGCGGCCTCCAGTAGGGGCGGTCCGGGTCTGGTGGCGCTCATGGGTGCTCCGGGAAGAGGGTCAACTGGGAACGATGCCCCCGCCCGCCCCG
>CAYYCP010000108.1:0-6828 GCA_964470375.1 uncultured Spirochaetales bacterium | reverse complement strand
GGCCTACCAGTCGCCGCCATACCAACCGCCCTATTATCCGCCCCAGCCCCCGTACCCGCCCTATCAGCCGGCCCCCATACAAGATTCCAGCCAGATGCGCAGGCGCAAGGAAGACCGCCTCCCACCGGAGCCCACCCTCCCCAAGCCCGAGGAGATAGACCTGGATATGATGGATGGCCTGGCCGAGCAGGCCTTCGCCGACGCCCAGGAGATGTCCGACCTCGTCCCGGAGGCCGAGCTCCTTCCTGCGGAGGACCCCTCCCTGATGGAGGAACTGCCCTCCCTGCCCGACGAGGCCGAAGGAGGACTGCCCATCCCGGAGGAGGCCGAAGAAGCTCCATCACCGGAATCCCTGGACGCGGCCGAACTCCTGGAGGAGCCGGAAAACCTGGATCAGACCATACCGGAGGAGGAACTCCTGCCCCTAGGCGAGCTGGCCGAAGAGGGTGACATCCCCGCCCTTGGCGATGAGGATGCCGCAGCCGGGGAGACTGGACATGATGGCAGCGGCTCCCCGGATGCCCTCCCCACCATGGAAACATTCGGCGAGCCGGAAGAGCCCGTGGAGCTCGTCGACGAGGAGGAGGATATCTTTGGTGATGGATCCGAAGCCGCCGAGGAGATCCTTTCCGAGGCGGGAGGTCCCCAGGGCCTTGCCTCGGAGACCCAGCCAGGGTCGGATCAGAGCCTTCCGGGCCGGCTCCAGCCGGAAGACGCAGCCATCCTGGGGGAGCCCACGCTCAGACTCCTCGAGTACCTCAAGGAGCTGGCCCGCGACCTGCCCGAGGAGGCCGTCCGCGGCCAGCCCCTGGAAGAGGCCGAGCGACGCATCGACGACATCATCGCCCGCCTGGTGAGCAACCTTCCGGCCCAGTCCGCACCCTCCCCAGCCGAAGCTCCCGCAAGAGCGGACGTCCCCGCTCCCCGCGAGACGCTTGCCGAATCATCGGAATCCGAGATACAAATATACGCCGAATCCGCTTCGGAGGACGGCGCCACCATCCATGGCGTGCCCGTATCCGCCAAGACGGCCCGGCTCATCCGCATCATGAAACGGGAAAAGGCCAATGAGCGCAAACAGCCTTGAGCGCATCAAGAACTACATAGGCTCGATGCCCTCCCTGCCCACCACCGTGGCCAAGGTGCTCGAGATTTGCAACAGCCCCAAGACCTCGCCCACGGACCTGAACCGTGTCATCTCCCTGGACCCGGTCCTCATGGGCCGCGTGCTCAAGCTGATCAACTCGGCCTACTACGGCCTGGGCCAACAGATCACCAGCCTGGTAAGGGCCATCATCATGCTGGGCATCAACACGGTGAAGAACCTGGCCCTGTCCACGGCCGTCCTGGACAATCTGGGCAAGAAGGGCGACTTCCGGGCCCTCAACATGGAAGGCTTCTGGCGCCACTCCCTGGCGGTGGGTTCCACCGCCCGCCTCATAGCCCGCAAGCGCGGCGTTTCCCAGCTCAAGCACGAGGAGTACTTCGCCGCCGGCCTCCTGCACGACATCGGCAAAATACCGCTCAACAACGTCCTCTCGGCGGAGTACGTGGGCGCCATGGCCCTCTCTGACCGTGAGCGCATCCCCCTCTACTTGGCCGAGAAGCGCAGCCTGGACCTGGATCACGGCATGGTGGGCGGCCTGATAGCCGACGCCTGGAAGCTGGACCGCAGCATCGGCGACGCCATCCGCTTCCACCACAGCCCGGAGCTCTGCCCGGCCGACGACCGGGAGCTCTTGCTGGCCATCATCGTCGCGGATCACTACGTCAACCGCGAGGAGATCGGCTTTTCCGGCAATCGCTATCCGGAGAGGCCGGATCCCTCGGTCTTCGAGGCCCTGTCACTGGGCAAGGACACTCTCGAGGAGATGTCCGACCAGGTTAACGCGGAGATCGAGAAGGCCAAGGTCTTCCTGAAGATCTCCTGAGCCGTCCCGCCAAGGAGGGCGCATGTTCCAAGTCAGGATTTGGGGCGACCGCGGGTCCATGCCCTGCCCCGGGCCGGACACCGTCCTATTCGGCGGCAACACCTCATGCATCGAGCTTCGCCTTGGGGATCCGGAGCGCCCACGCCTGGTGATCATTGACGCCGGCTCGGGCATCCGCCAGCTAGGCGACCACCTCATGCGCACGGACTTCAAGCGCGGCCCCATCGATGCGGACATGTTCATCACCCACACCCACTGGGACCACATCATGGGCTTCCCCATGTTCACGCCCATCTACGTCCCAGGCACCAAACTGCGTATCCACGGGGCCGTAACCTACGAGGAAGACACACTCAAGGACATCATCGGCAACCAGCTTTCCTACAAGTACTGGCCGGTGCGTCAATCGGAGCTGGCCGCCGATATTGGGTATAAGCACCTCAAGGAGACCGTTCTGGACATGGGCGATGGGCTGACCCTCAGGACCAAGTACCTGAACCACCCCATCGTCTGCCTAGGTTACCGCTTCGAGTTCGAGGGTAAGGCCTTCGTCACCGCCTACGACCACGAGCCCTTCCAGAACATCTTCCCCACCGACCCCGGCCACCCGGATTACGACGCCATAGCCGCCGAGGAGGGCGAGCGGGCGGCCCGCGAGGAAAACGAGCGCGTGCTGCAGTTCTTCAAGGGCGCCGACTTCCTGATCCACGATTCCCAGTACACCGAGAAGGAATACAAGGCCTCCAAGCAGGGCTGGGGCCACTCCAGCTACGAGCGCGCCATCAACTCTGCGCACAGGGCCGGCGTGAAGCGCCTAGCCCTCTTCCACCACGACCCCAACCGGACGGACGCCGAGCTGACCGAGCTGGAGCTGCGCTACCAGGGGATGGTCAGGGAAAAGACGTCCATGGAAGTGATGATGGCCCGCGAGGGCCTGATCGTCACCTTATAGGGGCGACCCGTGGCCCGAGAATCCTACCGCAAGCCCGACCATTGGGCCCTCAGAGCCAAGGAAGAGGGCTACCCGGCCCGCTCGGTCTATAAGCTCAAGGAGATAGACGCTAAGTTCCGCCTCCTCAGGCCGGGCATGCATGTCCTGGACTTAGGAGCGGCCCCTGGCTCCTGGAGCGCTTATGCCCTGGAGCGCATTGGCCCTGAGGGTTTCCTGGCCGCCATCGACCTCTCACCCCTGGCCCGGCCCGCCGAGGCGCCCCGCCTGCGCGCGGCTGTCCCACCGGCCTTCCTCTTCCTCCAGGGCGACCTCTACGATCCGGAAAACCGCGCGGCTCTCATCGCCCGCGGCCCCTACGACCTGGTCATGTCCGACGCGGCCCCCTCCACGACCGGTAACTCCATCGTGGACACCGAGCGCTCCGCGGCCTTGGTGGAGGCGGCCCTGTCCTACGCCCGTGAAATTCTGGCCCCCGGCGGTTCATTCCTGGCCAAGCTCTTCCAAGGCGGCGACCAGGGGCGTCTGATACGCTTATTAAAAGATGATTTCGCCGAGGCCAGGGCCTTCAAACCCCAGGCCTGCCGCTCCGAGTCATTCGAGACCTACATCATCGCCACGGGGAAACGCCGAGAATCCTGACAGCCTTCAAGTAAGCCATTGCCCTTCGCCAGGATCTCGCTCCAGCCAGAGACCATACGCTATTCCCTGTGCCTGTGCATCCCCCCCTGAGATGAGCCCCAGGCAGAATATTCGCTTCAAGCAATAAAAAAGGGCGCCCGCCTGGACGCCCTTTACCATGGCAACATGCATCCCACGCCAAGCCCTGATTCTTACTCGCCCTCCTTGACGATCTCGATCTTCACCCCGTCGGCGGTCTCGGGTTCCTCGCGGGCCGGCACGGTCACCCTGAGGATACCGTTGCGGAAGAGAGCCTTGACCTTGGCCTGGTCGAACTTGTCGGCCGGCACGAAGTACTTCTGCTTCTCAATATCCTTCATCTTGAGGCGTCGCTTGAGGTAGCGCACACCCTCTTCCGACTCTTCGCGCTTGCCCATGGTCGCGGAGAAGGTCATGTAGTCGCCCTGGAAGGAAAGCTGGATGTCGGACTCGTCGAAGCCCGCGAGGGCGAACTCGAAGACCAGGGTGCGCTCCTTGGTCATATAGAGGTTCATGGGCGGATAGCAATAGTTGGGATAGTAGTCGACGTTGTCGTCGTTGAAGGCTCCGAAGGGCCCGTCCTTCTCGAAGCGGAACTCATGGGCCACGTTCTCCGAGAAATTGCGGGCGGCCTCGAAGATGTCATCGAACAGCGTACCCAGATCGAAATAGATCTTGTTGCCCTTCATAGGCAGCCTCCTAGCGGGCAGGTTCGATCCGCGCTCCTCCCCGGGGATGCGCGTGGATCGGTCGTCTTCAGGCCCTCCGTGCGGAGCGGCCGAGTCCGGTCGCCCCTCGGGCGCACCGGAGTCATCCATTTGAAAGATAACCCGATTTCCACGGGTCGACAAGGGGAAGGACGCCGCGCTACCATGCGCCATGCCCGCCCCAGGAACCTTCCTGCCCGTCAACCGAGACGACATGGCCGCGCGCGGCTGGGACGCCTGCGACTTCGTCATGGTATCGGGCGACGCCTACGTGGACCACCCCTCCTTCGGTGCGGCCGTCATCTCGCGCTACCTCGAATCCCTGGGTTATCGGGTGGGCGTCCTGGCCCAGCCGGCTTGGCGCCAACCAGGATCCATGTCCGCCCTCGGTCGGCCACGCCTGGCCTTCTTGGCGACGGCCGGGAACCTTGACTCCATGGTCAACCGCTACACCGCCAACCGCAAGCCACGCTCGGAAGACGTCTTCTCCCCGGGCGGCCAAGCCGGATTGAGGCCCGACCGCGCCCTGATCGCCTACTGCAACGCCATCAAGCGCGACTTCCCCGGCGTCCCCATCGTGCTGGGCGGCCTGGAAGCATCCCTTAGGCGCCTCAGCCATTACGACTACTGGTCGGACTCCCTGCGCAAGTCCGTCCTCCTGGACTCCAAGGCCGACCTCCTCGTCTACGGCATGGGCGAGCGCGCCATCGCCGCAATAGCCTCCGGCCTGGCCGAGGGCGTGGGTATCAAGGCCCTGCGCGACATTCCCGGCACGGTCTGGCGCACCGGCCGCGATGAGGATATCCCTCAGGAAGCCCTGCGCCTGCCCTCTCATGAGGTACAGGCCGAGGACAAGGCAGCCTTCGCCCGTGCCTTCGCCCTCCAATACCGCAACACCGATCCCGCCGGCGCCTCTGTCCTGGCCGAGCCCTCGGCGGCCGGCTGGTGCGTACAAAATCCTCCCGCCGCCCCCCTCTCACGCGAGGAGCTGGACAGGATTTACGCCCTGCCCTACGTCCGGGATTCCCATCCCATGTACGCCGCGGCCGGAGGAGTGCCGGCCCTAGCCGAGGTGCGCTTTTCCATCACCGTGACCCGCGGCTGCTTCGGGGCCTGCTCCTTCTGCGCCCTAGCACTCCACCAGGGCCGGCGGGTGGTCTCGCGCAGCCTGGAGAGCGTGGAAGCCGAGGCAATACTCCTGACCCGCCTGCCGGGCTTTAAGGGCATCATCCACGACCTGGGCGGCCCCACTGCCAACTTCCTCTCCCCGCCCTGCCCCGGGCAGGAAAAAAAGGGAGCTTGCCCGGACAGGCGCTGCCTGGCCCCCCTCCCATGCCCAGCCCTCAAGCCCGACCATACCGAATGGCTGCGCATGCTCAGGGCCGTGCGCGCCATCCCCGGCGTCAAACGCGCCTTCGTGCGCTCAGGCCTGCGCTTCGACTACCTCATGTTGGATCGGAATGCACCCGCCATTTTAGAGGAGCTCTGCCTCCACCACGTCTCTGGTCAACTCAAGATAGCCCCCGAGCACGTCTCAGAGAAGGTTCTCCGCGCCATGGGCAAACCAGGCTCGGATATCTTCCGCGCCTTCCGGGCCGCATTCCGCGAGGCCTCCCTACAAGCCGGCAAGGAACTCCACCTGATTCCCTATTACATTTCAGCCCACCCCGGCTCAACCCTTGAGGATGCCATCGAGTTGGCCCTGGCCCTCAAGGCCGAGGGGCACGCCCCCGACCAGATCCAGGACTTCTATCCCGTCCCGGGGACCCTATCCACGGCCATGTACTATTGCGGTTTCGATCCCCTGAACGGGGAGACCCTGCATATCCCCCGGGGGGAGCGCGAGCGCCGCCTCCAAAGGGCCCTCCTCCACTTTCACAAGCCCGAGAACGAGGCTCTGGTACGGGAAGCCCTCAGGGCCGCGGGACGGGCTGACCTGATCGGAAAGGATTCCGGCTGCCTCGTCCGCCCATGAGGGCCCGAAGTGGCCAAAAAGAGGAGAAAGCGTTACTATGGCAAGTATGGCCGGTACAACTCCTAAGAAGATTCTCTTCCTCTACCTGGACTCGGGCGGCGGTCACAAAGCCCCAGCTATGGCGGTGGCCGGCTGGATCAACCGCTACGCCGCGCAAGAGGCCAAGGCCGTCGTGGCCAACGGCGTCTCCTCCGCCAACTTCATTGTCCAGGCCATCCTTGAGCAGGGTTACCGCCTCGTCACCACAAGGATGCCATCAGTCTGGAAATCGGTGTACGACTTCTCCCAGCCCCGTCTCTCCCTCTTCCTCAATTCCATCTCCATTATTTTCAACTCCACCTTCTACCTGTGGAACCTTATCCGCAGGGAAAAGCCCGACATGGTCGTGAACTGCCACTTCCTGGTCAACTCGACCCTCAAGATCCTCAGGCGTGTCTTCGGCATGAAGTTCAAGGTCCTGACGCTTTGCACCGACCCCTTCACCATCCATCCCTTCTGGTTCTACAAGCAGACCGGCACCGTCCTCCTGTTCTCGCAGATCGCTCGCAACGAGATCATGGTCTACTATCGCATTCCTCCCGAGCGCGTACCCGTCTTCCCCTGGGT
>CAYYCP010000107.1:0-6988 GCA_964470375.1 uncultured Spirochaetales bacterium | reverse complement strand
GCGTCAGGAGGCCGGCCAGGGCCGAGAGCAGGGTGGTCTTGCCGGCCCCGTTTGCACCGATGATGGCGACTATCTCCCCCGGATCAACGTGCAGGGACATGCCCTTGATGACCCGAAGGGCGCCGTAGCCAACCTCCAGGTTGCGCACCCTAAGCATCGTCGTCCCCCAGGTAGATGCGGATGACCTCGGGATCGCGCTGGACCTGCCTAGGCGGGCCCTCGGCTATCTTCACGCCGAAGTTGAGCACCACCACATGGTCCGAGATACCCATCACCAGGCCCATGTCGTGCTCTACCAGGAGGACGGTTACGCCGGCCGCGCCCAGGCCGCGGATCCTCTCGGAGAGTTCCTCGGTTTCGCGCATGTTGAGACCGGAGGCCGGCTCGTCCAGAAGGAGGAGGGCCGGGTCGCCGGTCAAGGCCCGGGCGAGCTCAACCATGCGCTGCGAGCCGAAGGGTAGGCTGCCGGCCGTCCTGGAGGCCAGGTCGGCTATGCCAACCGCTTCAAGGGCGCGCATCGCCCTGTCCTTTATGGCCGCATTCTCCCGGCGTGTCCGAGGCAGGGCAAGCATTCCGGCCAGCATGCCTGAGCGGGTCCGGCCGTGGGCGCCCAGCATGGCGTTCTCCAGGGCGGTCATGCCCTTGCAGAGCTTGACGCCCTGGAAGGTGCGGAGGATGCCGGCCTTGGCCACTCTGTGGGGCGGCAGGCCGGTGATATCACGGCCCATGAAGCGCACCCGGCCCGCATCCGGGCGCAGAGAACCGGCGATCAGGTTGAAGAGGGTGGTCTTGCCGGCGCCGTTAGGCCCGATCACGGCCTGCACAGTGCCGCGTTTCAGGCTGAAGCTGACTTTGTTGACGGCATGCAGGCCGCCGAAGCTGCGGTCCAGGCTCTCCACCTCAAGGATGGTTTCCGGGGCTCGTATGCCGCTCATGGGCGGCCCTCCATACGGGGACGCGGCCGCCTGCTTCCGGGGCGCCGGGTAAGGGCGAAGCCCTCCGGGGCGAAGAGCATGACCAGGACCAGGATGGCCCCGAAGAATGCCTCGTCGTAGACGCCGAAAACGCCGCGCAGGGACAGGAAGTTGAGGCCGATGGCCATGGCCAGGGTGCCCCAGAGGCTGGACAGCCCGCCCACCGCCACGATGGACAGGTAGCGGATCGACTTCATAGGCCCGGCCTCACCCGGGCCGATGCTGCCGTTGTAATGGGTCATCAAGCTGCCGGCCACGGCCGCGAGGACGGCTGCAAGGACGAAGACCGATAGCTTGGCGCGGGCGGTGTCCACGCCCATGGCGTCGGCGGCCTCCTCCGAGCCATGCAGGGCGCGCAGAGCCCGTCCGGCCCGCGAGTCCAGGAGGTTCACGAGGAGGAGGAGGACGATGATGACGATGCCCCAGGCTATGCCATAGTTGAGGATGCGGGCGGAGCGGTCCCCGGTCACGGCCAGGCCCCCGAGCAGGGGGAAGGCCTTGACCGCTGAGATGCCATCAGCAGCGCCCAGGAAGGCAGTGCCCCGCACGACTTTCTCGACTATGACGCCGAAGCCCAGGGTGGCCATGGCCAGGTAGTGGCCCTTGAGGCGCAGGACCGGGATGCCGATCAAGAAGGCCACCAGGGCCGCCGAGGCGACAGCGGCCAGGAAGGCCAGGCGCGGGTCCAGGCCGGCGCGGCAGAGGACGGCCGAGACGTAGCCGCCTATGGAGAAGAAACCGGCTTGACCCAGGGATATCTGGCCCGCGTAGCCCAGGAGCATGCACAGGCCGATGGCCACCAGGGCATAGTAGGCCGACATGGTGAGCTGCACCAAGTAAAAGTTCTTATGGGCAAGTTGGGTGAGAACAGGGATCAGGGCCGCCAGGAGGGCCGCGGCCAGGATCGGCAGGTATCGCTTCAGCCGCATCTCAATGCTCCGCCAGCCGGCCGGCCTCGCGCGAGCCGAAGAGCCCTGCCGGCCTGAGGAGGAGGACCAGCAGCAGGATGAGGATGGTGGCGATGTCCTTGTAAGCCTCGGGGATGACGATGATGAGGAAGGATTCCATGATGCCCAGGATGAATCCGGCCGCCACGGCTCCCGCCGAGCCCCCCAGGCCGCCGAATACCGCCACGGTGAAGCCCTTGATGGCCAGGCTGGTCCCGAGGGCGTAGTGGGTCTGTGTGAGTGGGGCCGTGACAGATCCCGCCACCGCACCTATGGCTGCCGCCAGGGTGAAAGAGAGGTTCACCATCAGCCGCGCGTTGATGCCGCAGAGACGGGCCCCGTCCTTGGAGGCTGCGCAGCCGCGCATGGCCTGGCCGGTCAGGGTGAAGCGAAAGAAGAGGCTCAGTCCCGTCACCACCAGGGCGGTCGCGCCCGCGATCCATAGCATCTGCGGTGAGAAGCCCGCGCCCAGGAGACTCAGGGAGGAGACCTCCGTGCCGGTGAAATAGGGCACGGTCTTGACCTGCTCGCCCCAGGCCTCCAGGGCCGCCTCTCTGATGAGGATGGATATGCCGATGGTCATTATGGTCATCTGCATGGCGTTGGACTTGCGTTCCTTGCTCAGGAAGGCGCGCGCCCCCGGTGAGAGTATGTAGAGGGCGGAGAAGCTGCCTATGGCCGCCAAGGCCGCGGCTGCCGGAATAAGGTTGGCCGTGAGGCCCTTATGGGCCGCCTCCGGCATGGCTATGCGCGTGGCCATGAAGGCCAGGCCGCCGATGATGGGCGCCAGCTGGGCCAGGCCCGGTTTTTCCAGGCTGCGCACGAAAACCAATTCTATCAAGGAGCCGATGGCCGCGGTCAGTGTCACGGCCGCCAGGATGGCCAGGGGCAGGGGTAGGGCGGATGACATGGCGTAGGTCAGCATGCCCCCTAGCATTACGAATTCACCCTGGGCGAAGTTGATGATGCCGGTCGAGTTGTAGACGATATTGAAACCTAGAGCCACCACCGCGTAGATACTGCCGTAGGTCAGGCCCGAGAAAAGGTACTGCAGGATGTTGGAGAGGCCCATGGCTCAGTCTACACTATTTCACGGCCTTTGTGCGGCTTGAAATATGCACAAAAAGCCCGCGGGGCGGCCTTGGTAGTCCGCTCCGCGGGAGTCTTTCATAGACGCGCTGATGCTTCACTTGCCCTTGTAGAAGGTGTACTTGCCGTTCTTCACCGTGAGCATCGAGATGGAATCCATGCCGAGGCCGTTATGGTCAGTCTCGGAGAAATTGAAAGTACCCGCCGTGCCGGCCAGATTCTTGATCTTGACGATGGCTTCCGCAATCTTGGTCGGTTCGCTGCTCTTGGCGTTCCTGATGGCGGTCTCCAGGATCAGAAGAGCGTCGTAGGCGTGGCCGCCGAAGGTGCTCACGTCTTCCTTGTACGTGCTCTCGTAGTCGCTCTTGTATTTCTGCAGGAGGGCCTTCTGGGGGTCGGAAGCGGGCAACTCGTCGGCGACGATCAGGCGGCCACAGGGGAAGATGATACCCTCGGCGGCGGCGCCGGCGGCCTTGACGTAGCCGATGTTGCCGAAGCCGTGGCTCTGGAAGAGGGGCATGGTCAGGCCGAGCTGGCGCATGTTCTTGGCGATGATGGACTGGGCCGGCTCGATGGACCAATTGATGAGGGCGTCTGCGCCGGAGGCCTTCACCTTGGTGACCAGGGCGGACAGATCCGTGGCGTCTGCGGCGTAGGTTTCGGATAGCACCACGCTGATGCCGTACTCGGGGGCGAATTTCTCCAGGTTGGTCTTGCCGCCGTTGCCGAAGCCGGTGTTAGCGGCGACTACGGCCAACTTCTTGATACCCATGTCCACCATGGTCTGGTAGGCCCACTTGACCACGTAGCTGTCCTTCTGGGGGGTCTTGAAGACGTACTTGGCCACCGGTTCGACGATGCCCTCGGCGGCCGCGCAGGAGATGAGCGGCACCTTGGCCTTTTCCATGTAGTCCTTGATGGCCAGCGACTCGCCGGAGGTGGTGGGGCCTATGACCGCGACCACTTCGTTCTCCTCGACTAGTTGCTTGGCCAGGGAAAGGCACTTCTCCGAGGAACCGCCCGTGTCCTTGACGATCAGCTCGACCTTGCGCCCGTCTATGCCGCCGGCCTTGTTGAGATTGTTTACGAAGAGCCTGGCGGTCTTGTCCTCGGGCGCGCCCAGGTAGGCCGCGGGCCCGGTGATGGCGAAGACCGCGCCGATCTTGATAGTCTGGGCCCAGGCGCCCGCTGCGAGCGCCAGCAGGGCCAGGGCGGACAGGAGCCGGATTGCCCTCTTGCTTGGATAGGATGACATGCTGAACCTCCGTGCGATGGGGCGGCCGGGGACGTGGGCGGGCCGAGGGTCCGACCGGCCGGTCGCTTTTAGCCGACTTGCCGGTCGGCGCAGGTTAGGGTAGTACGGAATCGAGGATTAGGCAAGCCTTTTCTGCGCCGATCCTCCAGGCGGATCGCCCCGCCCTCCATCGGCTCGGTCGGCGTAGATGCCGGACTTGAGGATGTCCAGGTAGAATCTCCATTCCGTCAAATAAGCCCGCTTCACCGCAACCGCCGGCCTGCCCGCCTGGAGGGCGGCTAGGAAGTCGTCCCGGGTCTTAAGAAGGAGCCAGGCGATCAGATCTACGATCTTGGACTTGGCGAAGCGCAGTTGGGATCCGTCCAGGTCGCCGAAAACTGACATGAATTCCGCGTCGAAGACGGCGTGGACCCTGTCCCTGAGGGCGGGATCCACCACCAGGGCGGCCTTCTGGATGAGGCGGATACAGTCAGGGCGGGCCAGGTAGAAGTCGATGGCGATCTCGGAGACGCGCATGAAGCGCTCAAGGATGTCGGCCGGCTTGCGGCGGCGCTTGGCCAGGGCTTCGCGGATATAGCCATACAGCTCGCCGTAAGCCGTCTCCACCGCGTATAGGAAGAGCTCCTCCTTGGAGCCGGTGTACTCATAGAGCCCGCCCTTCGAAATGCCGCACATCCTGCAGATCCGGTCAGTCGATCCGCCCTCATAACCATGCTCCGCGAATTCGGAGATGCAGGCGCGCATGACGCTCTCGCGCTTGTCGGGGGACAGTCGCTCGAAGGTCGGCTTCATCGGGCTCGAGAGTAAACCCGCGCCGCTGGGCTGTCAACGCCGGCTTGCCCGCTCCTGCGCCGCTTCTCCGTCGGGACGCCGGCATGGTATCATGGCCGCATGGATTCCTTCCTGAGCGGCCCCGACATGCCGGTGCCCGCCATCCTCGCTCTGAGCGTCCTGGGGGCCGTGCTCCCGGCCCTCCTCCTGGTCTTGTACTTCTATCGCTTGGACCGCAAGCGCCCTGAGCCCAAACGCCTCATCTTCAAGAGCATCCTCTTCGGCTTCATCGCCGTTCTACCCGCCATCGGTTTGGAATGGCTCCTGGAAGCTCTCATCCCGGACACCGGTCACCGCCTCCTTGACGCGGCCCTGACCGGTTTCCTGGTGGCCGGCCTGGTGGAGGAGGGCGTCAAGTTCGCCTTTGTCAACCGCTGGCTCTACGCGCGCGGGGAATTCGACGAGGTGGCCGACGGCATCGTCTACACCGCCTGCGTCAGCTTGGGCTTCGCCCTGGTGGAGAACGTCATTTACAGCTTCGGCTCCTTCGGCACCATGATCGCGCGGGCTTTCACGGCCGTGCCCATGCACGCGGCGGCCTCCGGCATCATGGGCTACTACATCGGGCTTTCCAAGCGCGGCCCGGCCGACCAGCGCGGCAAGGGGCTCCTGGCAGCCATCCTCATCCACGGCGTCTACGATTTCTTCGCTTTCTCGGGATCCTGGCTGACTATCATGGTCGTGCCCACGGTCATCATCGCGGCCATAGCCGTGCGCCGGCTTTTCCGGGCAGCCCTGATCGCCGACGACGCCGCGGCCGCCCGCGCAGCCACGCTCATGCCGCCTGCATCTTTATCCGCCGTTGAGGCTTCGCCTAGGGCGGAATCATCCATACGCTTCCCGGACAACCACACCTGATACACCGGAGCCACGCATGACCTTACGGCACTCCATCGCCCCGCGCATAGCCGTCCTGGCCCTGCTCTACGCCCTCCAGCCCGCCGCTCTCGCGGCCCAGACCCTCCAGCCCATCCTCTACGGGACCCGCACAGGCCTCTTCAGGGCGGCCTCCAGCGGCCCCTCGCAGAGGCTGTGGGGGCCGGGAGAAGTGAAGCGCATTCTCAGGACAGCCCAGGGCTGGTACTTTCTGACGTCCGAGGGAATCATCCATTCCTCTGACCTAGTCTCCTTCGAGACCCGCAACCGGGGCCTGCCGACCAAGACCCTGAAGACATTCCGCGGTGACGTGGTGGCTTACGAGACGGAGGTCCAGGACATTAAGGACATCGAGGCCGATCCTGAGGATCCGCGCTTGATGGTCGTCTGCACTAAGGACGATGTCTACCTCAGCCGCGACGCCGGAACGACCTGGGCGCGCTTTCCAAGCCCGGTTCCGGATGTGAGCGGCCTCAAGGCCGTGGCGGTCTACCGCGATCCGGCCTTGACCATCCTGGCATCGCACCCCATCAAGGGCCTGTTCCGCCTGCGCCCAGACGCCCCCGCGCTGGCCTGGGCATCCTTCAACGCCGGGCTCGAGGCGGGATCAGGATCGAGCTTCCCGGATGAGTTGGCCGACATCAAAATAGCACCTGCCCGCGGAGGCGCGGCGGCACCCTGGGTCTCAGGCAGCTTCCGCCGCCATGTCTACGCTTGGGACATGACCCGCGGGGCCTTCACCAGGGTTTTGGCGGATAATGCCCCCTTCGGCACGGCCGAGTCCCTTTGCCCCGTCCCCGGGGGCATGGGCCTCGTCACAGACGCCGGGATCGGCCTCCTTGCCCTGACTTCGACCCCCCTATCCTCCGTCGCGCCCTGGGCCGAGACCGATCAGGTTCTAGGGCGCCTGAGGCGCGAGGCCGGGAAGGAGCTTGAATCGGCCTGGTTCGAGGGCTCCGATGGGACGTGGATATCGCTCAACGAGCTCTGGCTCCTGGAGCGCAGCTTCAGCGGCC
>CAYYCP010000106.1:0-7006 GCA_964470375.1 uncultured Spirochaetales bacterium | reverse complement strand
GCGTCAGGAGGCCGGCCAGGGCCGAGAGCAGGGTGGTCTTGCCGGCCCCGTTTGCGCCGATGATGGCGACTATCTCCCCCGGATCCACGTGCAGGGACATGCCCTTGATGACCCGCAGGGCGCCGTAGCCGGCTTCGAGGTTGCGCACCCTAAGCATCATCGTCCCCCAGGTAGATGCGGATGACCTCGGGATCACGCTGGACCTGCCTCGGCGGGCCCTCGGCGATCTTCACGCCGAAGTTGAGCACCACCACATGGTCCGAGATGCCCATCACCAGGCCCATGTCATGTTCCACCAGGAGGACGGTCACGCCGGCCGCGCCCAGGCCGCGGATCCTCTCGGAGAGTTCCTCGGTTTCGCGCATGTTGAGGCCGGAGGCCGGCTCGTCCAGAAGGAGGAGGGCCGGGTCGCCTGTCAGGGCCCGGGCGAGCTCAACCATGCGCTGAGAGCCGAAGGGCAGGCTGCCGGCCGTCCTGGAGGCCAGGTCGGCTATGCCAGCCGCTTCAAGGGCGCGCATCGCCCTGTCCCTTATGGCCGCATTCTCCCGGCGCGCCGGCGGCAGGGCAAGCATACCGGCCAGCATGCCCGAGCGGGTCCGGCCGTGGGCGCCCAGCATGGCGTTCTCAAGGGCGGTCATGCCCTTGCAGAGCTTGACGCCCTGGAAGGTGCGGAGGATGCCGGCCTTGGCCACTCTGTGGGGCGGCAGGCCGGTGATATCACGGCCCATGAAGCGCACCCGGCCCGCATCCGGGCGCAGAGAACCGGCGATCAGGTTGAAGAGGGTGGTCTTGCCGGCGCCGTTAGGCCCGATCACGGCCTGCACAGTGCCGCGTTTCAGGCTGAAGCTGACTTTGTTGACGGCATGCAGGCCGCCGAAGCTGCGGTCCAGGCTCTCCACCTCAAGGATGGTTTCCGGGGCTCGTATGCCGCTCATGGGCGGCCCTCCATACGGGGACGCGGCCGCCTGCTTCCGGGGCGCCGGGTAAGGGCGAAGCCCTCCGGGGCGAAGAGCATGACCAGGACCAGGATGGCCCCGAAGAATGCCTCGTCGTAGACGCCGAAAACGCCGCGCAGGGACAGGAAGTTGAGGCCGATGGCCATGGCCAGGGTGCCCCAGAGGCTGGACAGCCCGCCCACCGCCACGATGGACAGGTAGCGGATCGACTTCATAGGCCCGGCCTCACCCGGGCCGATGCTGCCGTTGTAATGGGTCATCAAGCTGCCGGCCACGGCCGCGAGGACGGCTGCAAGGACGAAGACCGATAGCTTGGCGCGGGCGGTGTCCACGCCCATGGCGTCGGCGGCCTCCTCCGAGCCATGCAGGGCGCGCAGAGCCCGTCCGGCCCGCGAGTCCAGGAGGTTCACGAGGAGGAGGAGGACGATGATGACGATGCCCCAGGCTATGCCATAGTTGAGGATGCGGGCGGAGCGGTCCCCGGTCACGGCCAGGCCCCCGAGCAGGGGGAAGGCCTTGACCGCTGAGATGCCATCAGCAGCGCCCAGGAAGGCAGTGCCCCGCACGACTTTCTCGACTATGACGCCGAAGCCCAGGGTGGCCATGGCCAGGTAGTGGCCCTTGAGGCGCAGGACCGGGATGCCGATCAAGAAGGCCACCAGGGCCGCCGAGGCGACAGCGGCCAGGAAGGCCAGGCGCGGGTCCAGGCCGGCGCGGCAGAGGACGGCCGAGACGTAGCCGCCTATGGAGAAGAAACCGGCTTGACCCAGGGATATCTGGCCCGCGTAGCCCAGGAGCATGCACAGGCCGATGGCCACCAGGGCATAGTAGGCCGACATGGTGAGCTGCACCAAGTAAAAGTTCTTATGGGCAAGTTGGGTGAGAACAGGGATCAGGGCCGCCAGGAGGGCCGCGGCCAGGATCGGCAGGTATCGCTTCAGCCGCATCTCAATGCTCCGCCAGCCGGCCGGCCTCGCGCGAGCCGAAGAGCCCTGCCGGCCTGAGGAGGAGGACCAGCAGCAGGATGAGGATGGTGGCGATGTCCTTGTAAGCCTCGGGGATGACGATGATGAGGAAGGATTCCATGATGCCCAGGATGAATCCGGCCGCCACGGCTCCCGCCGAGCCCCCCAGGCCGCCGAATACCGCCACGGTGAAGCCCTTGATGGCCAGGCTGGTCCCGAGGGCGTAGTGGGTCTGTGTGAGTGGGGCCGTGACAGATCCCGCCACCGCACCTATGGCTGCCGCCAGGGTGAAAGAGAGGTTCACCATCAGCCGCGCGTTGATGCCGCAGAGACGGGCCCCGTCCTTGGAGGCTGCGCAGCCGCGCATGGCCTGGCCGGTCAGGGTGAAGCGAAAGAAGAGGCTCAGTCCCGTCACCACCAGGGCGGTCGCGCCCGCGATCCATAGCATCTGCGGTGAGAAGCCCGCGCCCAGGAGACTCAGGGAGGAGACCTCCGTGCCGGTGAAATAGGGCACGGTCTTGACCTGCTCGCCCCAGGCCTCCAGGGCCGCCTCTCTGATGAGGATGGATATGCCGATGGTCATTATGGTCATCTGCATGGCGTTGGACTTGCGTTCCTTGCTCAGGAAGGCGCGCGCCCCCGGTGAGAGTATGTAGAGGGCGGAGAAGCTGCCTATGGCCGCCAAGGCCGCGGCTGCCGGAATAAGGTTGGCCGTGAGGCCCTTATGGGCCGCCTCCGGCATGGCTATGCGCGTGGCCATGAAGGCCAGGCCGCCGATGATGGGCGCCAGCTGGGCCAGGCCCGGTTTTTCCAGGCTGCGCACGAAAACCAATTCTATCAAGGAGCCGATGGCCGCGGTCAGTGTCACGGCCGCCAGGATGGCCAGGGGCAGGGGTAGGGCGGATGACATGGCGTAGGTCAGCATGCCCCCTAGCATTACGAATTCACCCTGGGCGAAGTTGATGATGCCGGTCGAGTTGTAGACGATATTGAAGCCTAGAGCCACCACCGCGTAGATACTGCCGTAGGTTAGGCCCGAGAAGAGGTACTGCAGGATGTTGGAGAGGCCCATGGCTCAGTTTACACTATTTCACGGCCTTTGTGCGGCTTGAAATATGCGCGAAACGCCCGCGGGGCGGCCTTGGCAGTCCGCTCCGCAGGAGTCTTTCATAAACGCGCTGATGCCTCACTTACCCTTGTAGAAGGTATACTTGCCGTTCTTTACCGTGAGCATCGAGATGGAATCCATGCCGAGGCCGTTATGGTCAGTCTCGGAGAAATTGAAAGTACCCGCCGTGCCGGCCAGATTCTTGATCTTGACGATGGCTTCCGCAATCTTGGTCGGTTCGCTGCTCTTGGCGTTCCTGATGGCGGTCTCCAGGATCAGAAGAGCGTCGTAGGCGTGGCCGCCGAAGGTGCTCACGTCTTCCTTGTACGTGCTCTCGTAGTCGCTCTTGTATTTCTGCAGGAGGGCCTTCTGGGGGTCGGAAGCGGGCAACTCGTCGGCGACGATCAGGCGGCCACAGGGGAAGATGATACCCTCGGCGGCGGCGCCGGCGGCCTTGACGTAGCCGATGTTGCCGAAGCCGTGGCTCTGGAAGAGGGGCATGGTCAGGCCGAGCTGGCGCATGTTCTTGGCGATGATGGACTGGGCCGGCTCGATGGACCAATTGATGAGGGCGTCTGCGCCGGAGGCCTTCACCTTGGTGACCAGGGCGGACAGATCCGTGGCGTCTGCGGCGTAGGTTTCGGATAGCACCACGCTGATGCCGTACTCGGGGGCGAATTTCTCCAGGTTGGTCTTGCCGCCGTTGCCGAAGCCGGTGTTAGCGGCGACTACGGCCAACTTCTTGATACCCATGTCCACCATGGTCTGGTAGGCCCACTTGACCACGTAGCTGTCCTTCTGGGGGGTCTTGAAGACGTACTTGGCCACCGGTTCGACGATGCCCTCGGCGGCCGCGCAGGAGATGAGCGGCACCTTGGCCTTTTCCATGTAGTCCTTGATGGCCAGCGACTCGCCGGAGGTGGTGGGGCCTATGACCGCGACCACTTCGTTCTCCTCGACTAGTTGCTTGGCCAGGGAAAGGCACTTCTCCGAGGAACCGCCCGTGTCCTTGACGATCAGCTCGACCTTGCGCCCGTCTATGCCGCCGGCCTTGTTGAGATTGTTTACGAAGAGCCTGGCGGTCTTGTCCTCGGGCGCGCCCAGGTAGGCCGCGGGCCCGGTGATGGCGAAGACCGCGCCGATCTTGATAGTCTGGGCCCAGGCGCCCGCTGCGAGCGCCAGCAGGGCCAGGGCGGACAGGAGCCGGATTGCCCTCTTGCTTGGATAGGATGACATGCTGAACCTCCGTGCGATGGGGCGGCCGGGGACGTGGGCGGGCCGAGGGTCCGACCGGCCGGTCGCTTATAGCCGACTTGCCGGTCGGCGCAGGTTAGGTTAGTACGGAATCGAGGATTAGGCAAGCCTTTTCTGCGCCGGTCCTCCAGGCGGATCGCCCCGCCCTTCATCGGCTCGGTCGGCGTAGATGCCAGACTTGAGGATGTCCAGGTAGAATCTCCATTCCGTCAAATAAGCCCGTTTTACCGCAGCCGCCGGCCTGCCCGCCTGGAGGGCGGCTAGGAAGTCGTCCCGGGTCTTGAGAAGGAGCCAGGCGATCAGATCTACGATCTTGGACTTGGCGAAGCGCAGTTGGGATCCGTCCAGGTCGCCGAAAACTGACATGAATTCCGCGTCGAAGACGGCGTGGACCCTGTCCCTGAGGGCGGGATCCACCACCAGGGCGGCCTTCTGGATGAGGCGGATACAGTCAGGGCGGGCCAGGTAGAAGTCGATGGCGATCTCGGAGACGCGCATGAAGCGCTCAAGGATGTCGGCCGGCTTGCGGCGGCGCTTGGCCAGGGCTTCGCGGATATAGCCATACAGCTCGCCGTAAGCCGTCTCCACCGCGTATAGGAAGAGCTCCTCCTTGGAGCCGGTGTACTCATAGAGCCCGCCCTTCGAAATGCCGCACATCCTGCAGATCCGGTCAGTCGATCCGCCCTCATAACCATGCTCCGCGAATTCGGAGATGCAGGCGCGCATGACGCTCTCGCGCTTGTCGGGGGACAGTCGCTCGAAGGTCGGCTTCATCGGGCTCGAGAGTAAACCCGCGCCGCTGGGCTGTCAACGCCGGCTTGCCCGCTCCTGCGCCGCTTCTCCGTCGGGACGCCGGCATGGTATCATGGCCGCATGGATTCCTTCCTGAGCGGCCCCGACATGCCGGTGCCCGCCATCCTCGCCCTGAGCGTCCTGGGGGCCGTGCTGCCGGCCCTCCTCCTGGTCTTGTACTTCTATCGCTTGGACCGCAAGCGCCCCGAGCCCAAACGCCTCATCTTCAAGAGCATCCTCTTCGGCTTCATCGCTGTTCTGCCCGCCATCGGTTTAGAATGGCTCCTGGAAGCCCTCATCCCGGACACCGGCCACCGCCTCCTTGACGCGGCCCTGACTGGCTTCCTGGTGGCCGGCCTGGTGGAGGAGGGCGTCAAGTTCGCCTTCGTCAACCGCTGGTTCTATGCGCGCGGGGAATTCGACGAGGTGGCCGACGGCATCGTCTACACCGCCTGCGTCAGCTTGGGCTTCGCCCTGGTGGAGAACGTCATTTACAGCTTCGGCTCCTTCGGCACCATGATCGCGCGGGCTTTCACGGCCGTGCCCATGCACGCGGCGGCCTCCGGCATCATGGGCTACTACATCGGGCTTTCCAAGCGCGGCCCGGCCGACCAGCGCGGCAAGGGGCTCCTGGCCGCCATCCTCATCCACGGTGTTTATGATTTCTTCGCCTTCTCCGGTTCCTGGCTGACTATCATGGTCGTGCCAACGGTCATCGTCGCGGCCATAGCCGTGCGCCGGCTTTTCCGGGCAGCCCTGATCGCCGACGACGTCGCGGCCGCCCGCGCAGCCGCGCTCATGCCGCCTGCATCTATATCCGCCGTTGAGGCATCGCCAAGGGCGGAATCATCCATACGCTTCCCAGACGACTACACCTGATACACCGGAGCCACGCATGACCTTACGGCACTCCATCGCCCCGCGCATGGCCGTCCTGGCCCTGCTCTGCGCTCTCCAGCCCGCCGCTCTCACGGCCCAGACCCTCCAGCCCATCCTCTACGGGACCCACACAGGCCTCTTCAGGGCGGCTTCCAGCGGCCCCTCGCAGAGGCTGTGGGGGCCGGGCGAAGTGAAGCGTATTCTCAGGACGGTTCAAGGCTGGTACTTACTGACATCAGAGGGAATCATCTATTCCTCGGACTTAGTCTCCTTCGAGACCCGCAACCAGGGCCTGCCGACCAAGACCCTGAAGACATTCCGCGGTGACGTGGTGGCTTACGAGACAGAGATCCAGGACATCAAGGACATCGAGGCCGATCCTGAGGATCCGCGCTTGATGGTCGTCTGCACCAAGGACGATGTCTACCTGAGCCGCGACGCCGGAACGACCTGGGCGCGCTTTCCAAGCCCGGTCCCGGACATAAGCGGCCTCAAGGCCGTGGCGGTCTACCGCGATCCGGCCTTGACCATTCTGGCATCGCACCCCATCAAGGGCCTGTTCCGCCTGCGCCCAGACTCCGCCGCGCCGGCCTGGGCATCCTTCAACGCCGGGCTCGAGACGGGGTCAGGATCGAGCTTTCCGGATGAGTTGGCCGACATCAAAATAGCCCCTGCACGCGGAGGAGGCCGTGCTAGCGGGATAGCGGCGGTGCCCTGGGTCTCGGGCAGTTTCCGCCGCCATGTCTACGCTTGGGACATGACCCACGGGGCCTTCACCAGGGTCTTGGCGGATAATGCCCCCTTCGGTATGGCCGAGTCCCTTTGCCCCGTCCCCGGGGGCATGGGCCTTGTCACGGACGTCGGGATCGGCCTTCTTGTCCTGACTTCGGCCCCCCTATCCTCAGTCGCACCCTGGGCCGAAGCCGACCAGGTTCTAGGGCGCCTGAGGCGCGAGGCCGGGAAGGAGCTTGAATCAGCCTGGTTCGAGGGCTCCGACGGGACGTGGATATCGCTCAACGAGCTCTGGCTCCTGGAGCGCAGCTTCAGCGGCC
>CAYYCP010000105.1:0-7092 GCA_964470375.1 uncultured Spirochaetales bacterium | reverse complement strand
CGCTCGGCGTAGGCGCGGGCTTCCGCCGGCAGATCCTTCCATGTCCTGGCGCCGCTGATGGGACCCTCCCAGCCGGGCATTTCCTCGTAGACCGGTTTCCAGCCCTCCAGGCGGTAAGGCACCCGCTCGCGGCGCTCCTCGCCCTTCTCATAGGCCACGCAGAGCATCAGCTTTTCGAAGCCGTCCAGGACGTCCAGCTTGGTCAGGGCCAGCTCGGTCACGCCGCCCACTTCCACCGCGTGGCGCACCGGCAGGGCGTCGAACCAGCCGCAGCGCCTCGGGCGCCCGGTGGTGGCCCCGAATTCCCCGCCCTTCTCGCGCAGTCGGGCGCCCACATCGTCATGGAGCTCCGTGGGCAGGGGGCCTTCGCCCACCGAGGTGGTGTAAGCTTTGACCACTCCCACCACACGATCTATGAGGCGGGGGGGTATGCCCGCCCCGGGGCCTGCTCCGCCCGGAACCGGGGAGGAAGAGGTGACCCAGGGGTAATCCCCCCAGTCCAGGTCGCGCATGATGCCCAGTTGGCCCTCCAGGAGGACGTTCTGTCCTTTCTGTGCGGCCCTCAGGGTGAGGGGGGCTGTGTCCACGATGTGAGCCCGTAGGCGCTCGGCGGCCTTGGCGATGTCGCGATAGATAGGGCGCCAATCCAGGGCTGGGCGGCCGTAGAGCTGAACGAGCCACTTGTTGCGCGCGGCCACCGCCGCCTCGATCCTGCCCTCCAGCGCGGCCGGGTCCAGGAGATCCCCCGCCCGAAGACCGGAGCGCAGGGTCTTGTCCGAATAGGCCCAAGCGATGCCTTTGAGCGTGGAACCTATCTTGCCCCCGCTGCGGGAGGCCTCGTCAGCCTCGTCCAAGGCGCGGTGATAGGGCAGGACAAGGTGAGCCCTCTCGGAGAGGCGCAGGCCGGTCAGGTCTACCCCGGCCGCCTTCAGTGAATCCATCTCCGCCACTAGGGCCATAGGGTCCACTACCGTCCCCGGCCCCAGGATGCACAGGACCCCGGAGCGGAAGATACCCGAGGGGATGAGGTGGAGCTTGAAGAGGCCCCGGTCATTGACCACCGTGTGGCCGGCGTTGTTCCCGCCCTGATAGCGTATGACCATGTCGGCATCGTGGGCCAGATAATCCACGATCCTGCCCTTGCCCTCGTCTCCCCATTGGGTCCCGACTACGGCGGTGAACGGCATGCGAACCTCCTTGGAAAAGCCGGAGAGACAGTATCCTCTTTTCAGTTATAATTCAAATGGATTATTATAATTGAATCGATAAGGAGCAATGATGGCATTTGATGCTGATCTCTTCCGCTTAAGGGCCTTTATAGCCGTTGTGGAGGAGGGTGGTTTCACCAAGGCCGCTGAAAGGGTGGGGCTTTCACAGCCAGCCATCACCCAGTCCATCAGGGCCCTGGAGACCCAGGTTGGACAGGACCTCCTGGAGCGCCTTCCCCGGGGGGCCCGGCTGACGGAGGCGGGCAGGGTAGTCTACGAGGCGGCTAAGAAGATCGAGGCCGTGGCCGATGAGGCCTGGGAGACCTTGGAGGGCATGCGCTCTGGAGAATCCGGCCGGGTGACCATCGGGGCCGGTGCAACCATCTCCATCATCGTCCTGCCTGAGATCTTCGAATCCTTCCGCGAGCTCCACCCAGGCATCGGCCTGGCCCTCCTCACCGGGGCCACCACCGGGATTCGCGACCTGGTACTGGGCGGGAGCGCCGACATCGGCATCATCACCTCGCCCCTTCAACACCCTGATTTGGAAATTCGTCCCCTCTACGAGGACGAGATGGTCCTGGTGGCCGGGCGCGGCTCATCCCTTCCCGATGAGCCCGACTTCGCCGATCTGGTGGGCTGCCCCATGATCCTCTTCGCCCGCGGCTCGGGCTTCCGCGCTTTTCAGGACGATATCTTCCGCGCCCACGGCCTGGAACCAGCTATAGCCATGGAGTCCGACAGCATGGAGGCCATCAAACGCATGGCCGCCGTGGGCCTGGGCGCCGCTATTATTCCGCGGGCGGTAGCCGAGCCTGAGCTCTCCCAGGGCCAGCTCCGGCTCCTCTCCATACGCGGCCTTCCCCCCATGACCCGTCTGACCCAGGTCATCCGCCGCCGCGGACGCCGCCTCTCGCCCGCGGCGCAGAGCTTCTACGAGCACCTCATGGCAGCCTTTGCCTGATCCCCGGCAGCCCGATGCAGCAAGAGAGGCTCGCCGAGGGAGTCCGGACGCGATACACTTGCTCCCGGAGGCTGGTGATGAGTGATGTTCGGGGGCTAGGGAGCCTCTGCCTGACCTTGGCCCTATCCATGAGTCTTCAGGTCCCTGCTCCCGCCCGCGAGCCGGGCGGGGAGGGGGAGCCATCCATCATCAGGATCAAATCCGATGATGGGACCGATATCTCTTTCAGGCTCAGGCCCGCCGCCGAGGGAGGGCGCCGGGACAGGCTCATCGTCATATCCCCCGGTTACGTCCAGCATTCCGGCACGTCGAACATGCTCCTCCTGGCGCGCGACTGCGCAAGCCTGGGGGACTGCGCCTGCCTTGATTATCGCGGCAACGGATTGTCAGGAGGCAAATATACCTTCGGCGCGGAGGAGTACCGCGACCTCGAGGCCCTCCTTCTCTGGGCCCGGCCGCGCTACGCGGAGCTGGCCGTGCTGGGCTTCTCCCTGGGCGCCTATACCGCCCTGCGCGAGGCCGCCCGGCGCCCTGACCTGGTAGACCGCCTGATCCTGGTGAGCTGCCCTACGCGCTTGGAGGAGATCGTGAGTTCGGGCGGGGCCTTTCTCAATCCCCTGGCCCTTATGTTTCAGCGGGGCTACAGGATCAAGCCGGAGAAAGACCTGTCCTACCGCTCCGGACCGATCTTCGGCGGGGACAAGCCCGATGCCGCGGACCTGGCCCCGGCCCTGAAGGCTAACCCCGAATTCCTGACGGGCGGGAAGGACGCTCTGGTATTCCCCCGCCTGAGCCGCAGGGTCTTCATGGCCTCGCCCCCCGGCAGCGGCTGGTCCTTCTGGCCCAATGGGTACCACGCCGAGCGCATGTACCTCCAGGAGCCCGAGGCTTTCATGGCCTGGCTGCAGAAAGCCCTCGATGGCGGACTGGAGGCGGAGCGGAGGGACTGAACGGAATAGGGGGTGGAGCCGCGGCCCTAGGGTTCCAGGAGATCCTTGGATTCGGCCGGCGGGAGGTATTCGGGAAATGAATACCGCGTGAAGCCGCGGGTCATATCATAGTCCTGCACGGCCGTCCCGCTGCGCACGCAGGCCTCCAAGGCCGCCTCTGCCTCATCCAGGGGCACCTTGAGGGCGATGGCCGCCTCCGACACCGTCAGCAGGCCCGCGCGCTGTTTGGCCAGGGCCAGGACCTTGACCGGCAGGAGGGGATCTCTGGGTGCCCGCGGCTCGGCCCGGCTGGCCAGGGCCGCCTTGGCGCGCTTCCATAGCCGGGGGAATTCCTCGCCCGAGAGGAGGCCTAGGCCGGCGCCGGTGAAGCCCAGGCCCATCAGGAAGGCCCCCAGGCGGATGGGGAAGAGGGGGCTGAGCCAGACGAAGAAGGCCAGGAAGCCCAGGCCCAGGAGGGAATAGCCGAATATCCGCTTCAACTGATCCTTGTTCGCGCCCATCGGGGGGAGTCTACCCCTTCAGGGGCGCCTGCGCAATCGGCCGCCTTCGCGCCGGAGGCGGGGAGCGCGTATGGACGTTTTCCCCCGTTTATACTAGATTTGCGCTTTCCGGCGGCCCGGCCGCCGGACTCGATCCCCGAACAGGTAGGCCCAGCATGAGCGATGCCATCGAGCAGACCCTGGTGCTCATCAAGCCGGACGCGATGAAGAACTCGCTGACCGGTTTCGTCCTCTCCCAGCTCTCTGAGTTCCACACCGGCCTGCGCTTCGCCGCTATGAAGGTGGTACGCGTAAGCCGCATGCTCTCGGAGGAGCACTATGCCGAGCACAAGGGCAAGGTCTTCTACCCGCCCCTCCTCGAATACATCGAGGGCGCCCTGCATTATCCCGATGAACCCCAGCGCCGCCGCGTGATAGCCCTGGTCTACCGCGGCCAGGACGCCATTATGAAAATCCGCGGCATCGCCGGCCCCACTAATCCCCACGTGGCCCGTGAGGAGAAGCCCGGCTGCATCCGCTCCCTGGGCACCATCGTCCCGGTCAAGGACGGGTCCGGCAAGGTCATCGGCGAGCGCATGGACAACCTCATCCACGCCTCCGCCAACCCCGCCGACGCCGAGCGCGAGATCAAGCTTTGGTTCCAGCCCATGGACATCCCCCCCTCCATGCGGGCCTATCCCGTGGACATAAGCGACGCCCACTACTACTTCAAGGACGGGAAGCTGTCCACCGCCTACGCTCCCGGCTTCACCTGCCTGGTGGCTCCCGGGGATCTGGTCTGGAAGTCCGACCTGGAGGCCCTCAGGGGCCAGGCCGGCGGCGCCAGCCTGAACGCGGTGGCGGCCAAGTACCTGATTAACATCTGAGGCGCGGGCCCTCTCGCCGGCCCGGCGCTCAGCGCCCCTCCAGGGCTTCCAGGTCGGCCTTGCGGGAGACGCAGGCCTCCAGGTCCCTGAGGAGGCCGTCCGAGAGGGCGTAGATCCAGCCATGCACGTTGACGCTCCGGCCGCGCCGCCAGGCATCGCGCAGGACGGCCGTGCGCGCGACGCGCCGCACCTGCTCCAGCACGTTCCATTCGCAGAGCCTGTCCAGCCTCTCGCGGCCCGATCCTAGGGCCGCCAGGGCGGCGGCCCGCTCCCTGCCCAGCTCGCGGATGGGCTCCAGCCACTCGTCGATAAGGCCGTGCGGCCCCTCCTCCATGGCCGAGCGCACCCCGCCGCAGCCGTAGTGCCCGCACACGATGATGTCCCCCACGCCCAGGACGTCCACCGCGTACTGGAGGACCGAGAGGCAGTTCAGGTCGCCAGGGGAGACCAGGTTGGCCACGTTGCGGTGCACGAAGAGCTCCCCCGGGGCCAGGCCCACGATCTCGTTGGCCGGTACCCGGCTGTCCGAGCAGCCTATCCAGAGATAGCGCGGGGCTTGCTGATCGACTAGGCGGGAAAAGAACTCGGGGTCGTCCCGTGTCATACGTGCGGCCCAGGCCCTATTGTTCTCGAACAGCGATGCAAGGGTCTTCATGGATGCGGACTCCTCACTTCATCCCGCAGTATTCCTTGAGGTCGAAGCCAAGGTAGTCACCGGTCATGTCCTCCACCGGCAGGATCTCCACCATCACCAGGCGATTGCAGGGTATCTCCACTTCTACGGCGTAGGCTCCCTTGTCCTCAAAGAGGGCCTGGTCGCTCCGGCCGGGCTCGGCGGCTTCGCGCATGATGTCGATCTGGGTCCTGCCCGGGAAGCGCGGCTTGCCCAGGTTGCTCCAGGTCTGCAGGGGGTTGGCCTCCGTCCCGCCCACCCGGCGCGTTATGGCGATGGCGCGTTTCCCTATCGACACCAGACTGAGTGAGTAGCGCAGGGTATCGGCCTCCCGGCCGTCGCGCATGTCATGCCAGTTCCAGCCGATGATGGCGTAGCGGCCCGCGTCCCGGGTGACGAGGAGATGTTCGTCGCGGTAAAGGAGCTCGGAGCCAGCCGTGGAGAAGAACTCGAAGGCGTAGAAGGTGGGCTTCTTGATCGAGTGAAGGGCTACCAGGCCGAAGCCCCCGTGGAAGGGGGCCTTAGGCACGTCGGCCTCCTCGAAGACGTCGCTGAAGGTCCAGTAGGAGTAGGAGTCCGCGTACTCGCCGGCCTCGCTCAGGATGCGGGCTATGTAGGCGGCGTGGAAATCCGTGTCGTGGGCCGGGGTGGTCGGATCGTAGGATGAGTTGAACTCAGTGATATGGAGGGGCAGGCCGGCGATGCGCGGATAATCCGCCATGTATGTCCTTGTCTCCTTGAGCTCGCGGATCATGGTCGCCGGGTCGTACAGGAGGTGGTGGGCGTATTCCCCGCGCCGATCCGGGGGGCCGGCCGTGTAGCAATGGCGGCTGACGAAGTCCAGCGGGGAGTTGTGGGAGACGCAGTGCTCGAAGAAGGCCCGCAGCCATTTCTCGGTCTCCACCCCGCAGATGGCCGGCCCTCCCACCTGGATGCGCGGATCTACCTCCTTGACCGCCGCGGCGGACACGTCATAGAGCTTGAAGTATTCCTCCATCGACCCGGCCCAAAAGGGAATGTTGGGCTCGTTCCACACTTCCACCGGCCAGGTGGCCACCTCGTCACGTCCGTAGCGCGACCCCAGATGGGCCAGGAGGGCCTTCACCAGCTCGGCCCAGCGTTCATAGGAAGATGGGGGGCTGACGTTGCCCTTCCAATAGAAGACCGTCTGCTCGCCGCTCTTGAGGAGGGCTGGCATGAAGCCCAGCTCCAGGAAGGGGCGAATGCCTCGCTCCAGATAGGAGTCGATGATGCGGTCCAGGTAGGTGAAGTTATAGAAAGGCCGCTTCAACCCGTCCAGCTCCACCTCGCGGCAGATGCCCACATCGTCGCAGAAGATTCCGTGTCCCCTGATGTACTTGAAGCCGATGGCCTTTTGCACGATATCCAGGTGATCCAGGTATTCCTTCTGCAGGGCCAGTCCCATCCTGCCCGTGCCAACGCAGTAGGTGACGCGATTCTTGAAGGGCCGCCCTGAGGCAGGGACGCGAATTTCCTTCATCGTAGTCTCCTTCCATCGAGAGGGTTGCCGCCGTGAAGCGAAGTCTTGTACGCGACGCGCATCCTCGCAGGAGACCGATGATACGACATTTCCCCTAGTGACGTCAAAGTATCTCCCCTTCGCGAAGCGGCTTCGCGCTACACAGAAAATCTCGCTTCATTCCGGGCCTCTATACGTTCGCGGGGCCTGTCAGGAGATACATCGTCTTGCTCCGTGTTCGCCTGGGTGGCCAGATGGGCGAACAAGTCGCTCGCCGATGTTTCTCCTGACACCCGCGCCGCATTCCAGAAGGACCCGGAATGAAGGGGAGCGTAGTGCTAGCACTCAGCCTTGTACCAGGTATCGGAGAAAGTCGCTCACCGATGTTTCTCCTGACACCCGCGGCTGATTCGTGGTGGATCATGGGGGCTTAGCTTTTCTTCCTCTCCCG
>CAYYCP010000104.1:0-7193 GCA_964470375.1 uncultured Spirochaetales bacterium | reverse complement strand
CGGCGGCGGATTCCGGGTCCTCGGACCGTTCGAGCCGATAGCGCCGCCCGGCCATGACAGCCTCCACGATGGCCGCCGCTCTCTCGTTGCCGAAATCCTCGTAGAGAAAATCTGTTTCTTCTGGCTCGCCGCCGGGGCGGCGCGGACGGGACGGGGCATCCACGGGCTGAGGCTTGGGGCGCCGGGCGCAAGTGGCGTCGCGGATGTAGCGGCGGGCCTCGTCGATCCCGTCGGTATAGAGGAGGAGGACGTCTCCCGGATGGATCAGGCGGGACTCGATCCGGAAGGGGGTTTGGCTGCGGATCATCTCCGAGTCGAAGGGGCCTGCAGGCGCGCTGCCTTCCATCTCATGGGTAATAAGCTTCCCGGAGGCTGCATCGAAGATGCGGTAGAACTTGTCGCCTGCGTGGCAGAGCCTCACCTGGCCGGTGGAGGCGTCCAATATGCCTATCATGAGGGTGGCGAATTTGCCCCTGAATTCGCAGGCGTTCAGGGTGTCGTTGATCTCGTAGCACAGCCGGTCTACGGCAAAGCCGGGCTTGGACTCGGTCCAGCCGATGAACCAGCGCCTGAACACTGAGGCCACTACGGCCATGATCATGGCCGCCGAGACGCCCTTGCCCGACACATCACACTTGATGAATGCGTAGTAACCGCCGCCCAGGGGGCGGAAGTCCAGGTAGTCGCCGGAGACGAGCTTGGCGCCCTTGTAATAACCGAAGAACTCCACCGCCCCATCGTCCATCGAACCGATGGAGAGTTTGCGTCTGGCCTGATCCGCCAGGAGGGGGAGGAGCTCGCGCTGATCCTGCTCTCCGGCCAGGAGGTCGGCGTTATCCTTGGCGCCACGCACCAGGCCGACAGTCATCTGATTGATGGTGTCCGAGAGGGTCCTGAGCTCATCGTGGCTTCGAACATCGATGCGTAGACCTGCCAGCTTATCCTTGGACGGCGTATCGCGGATGATCTCTACGCCGCGCACCAGGCTGCGGATGGGGCGGATGATGATAAGGGCCAGCACGAGGGCTCCCAGTACTCCGATGGCGATGGCCACCAGGGCGATGGCCGCGGCGATGCCCAGGATTGTATCGCGTGAGGCGGCTATCTCGCGGTTGATGGAGGCCGCGGATACTTCTAGGCGAACCATGCCGATGTAATAATCGGATCGGTTCTGGTCGTAGCGCAGGACCGGCTTATAGAATAGGAAGCGTTCATCCCCGCCCGTGAGCCTGGCGGTGGTGAAGTCCGGGATGGAGCCGACCAGGGAATCCGAGGCGGCCGAGAGCAGCTGGCCCAGCTCGCGGTTGTAGGCTTCGGTGAGGCTGAGCAGCTCGTTGATGCGGGCCTGATCCTCGGGAGTCTTCCTGGGCTTTGCGCTGAGGGCGCGGTACTCGGCCACCGCGGCCTTGACCGTATCCAGGCGGGACGCGAATTGCTGGGTGGCCGCGGCCTCGGCGGCCTTCTCGCGGATGGCCGGGATGGAATCGGTAAGAGCGTCTCGCAGCACTGAGACGCCGCGCTCCAGCCTCTGCGATCCCAGCTTGGCCAGGGCGCCCTCGCTGGTCTCTAGGGCAGCGTCGTTGGTGGCCCAGACGATGTCGTCCCCGCTGGGGCTGCCCGGGGCCGGGCCGCTGATGGTGATGTAGACGGCCTCCTCCATCGCACCCATCTGGTAGAGGGCTTGGCCCAACTCCAGGGTCGAGCCCATGTAAGTGCTGGCGCTTGAGGCCAAGCTGCCCAGGAGGACCTTGGCGCGGCGCTCCAACCCGTCGCGGAGGGTGGCCGACTGGCGCAGAACCGAGTAGAGCCCCAGGGGCACCGAGACCATCATGACGATGGGCACGACTAGGGCGATCATGAAGATGCTGAACTTGATCCTGAGACCCATGCCCCTGCGCCTGAGGCGTGCGAGCTTGCGGGTCTTTTCCATGGCGGGCATGAGGCCTCCTTGGAATAGGGCTTTAATCTCCAGGTCGAGGGCCCGGCCATCCTGGACGGCACCGGCCAGGCGGCGCCCGGCCACCAGGGCCAGGGCGGTGCATAGGGCCAGCAGGGCGGCCACCGGCAGGGCGTAGGGGCTGAGGGTCCGGCGGACTTCGCTGACGGCCATCCAGTCGCCGCCGGAGGCGGGCCTGTAGTCGCCGTACTTGACCGTGCCGCCTGCCAGCACGGACAGGACGGGTTGAGTGAACAGGATGCCGCGCGAGGCGTGATCCACCCCGACCCGGTAGCGTCCGGCTTCCAACCCGTCTGTGCTGATGCCGCGGATGAGGCGGTCGCTGACGATGGCGAAGTCACCTCGGCTGCGCAGGAATTCGCGATCCCAGGGCTCGCGCCCGTCAGCGTCTATGAAGACGCGCTGAACCAAGCCGTCAGCGGTGAAGCCGCGACCTCGGATAGAGAGCTTGAGCAGACCCGATTCGTCCTGCTCCGCCTCGGCGAAGGCGATGGCGGTGTAGGGGATAAATTTGTCGGCTCGCAGCATCGCCCGGGCCGGGGCTGAGATGTTGCCCACCTCGTCTATGGCCGCCACCTCGAAGAGCCAGGTCCCGTTATCGATGTTCTCATAGGAGGCGACCGGTGTCGATCCGAGGACCCGCCCGGGGTAGAGGGGCTCAGCGTCCTCGAGGGGCGCTAGGCCTGAGGCCAGGGGGCTAAGTGCCCAGGTGAAGCCAGCCAGACCGCTATCGTCCGGCATGGACCAGCGCAGGCTGAAGCTGTTCGAGGCCAGGCTGCCTGAAGCATCCAATTGAGGCAGTTCGAGAATAGGCGCCGGGGGTGGCGTCGTGTCGCGGATGAATTCGATTCCGGCAGCCTCGGACCAGTTGCCGGCGTAATCAAGGGCGCGTAGCTTGAAGAACCAGACTCCGTCCTGATCGGCGGAATAGACAGCGCTTGTGGCCGAGGCGGCCAGGCCGATGGTCTCGGGCGGGAGGGCCGATGGGTCGCGCGACCAAAGGGCCGAGTAGCCGGCGATGCCGCTCGAATCGCGGGGGGGCGACCAGCGTAGCAGAACCCCGTCCTGGCGGCTGGGCTTGCCCGAGTCGAAGTTGCCGGCCTGCAGGGTCGGCGGACGGACGCTGCGGTCTGGGGCCAGGGTCAGGATGCCCTTGGGATCTTCTATTGAATCCTGCCAGACGATGAAGAGGAGTCCTTCTGCGGCCAGGGGGCGGACAAAGGCCGGCGCGCCTGATACCCCACCCAGCTCAATGGATTCCCAACCCAGGGGGCCACGCAGGGAGGCCAGGGCACGCGAGCCGGCGGCGCGGTTGTCGGACCAGATAATCCCAGCTCGGCCAGACATGGTGAAGCCCTGGGGATTGGAACAGGTGAATGAGCCTTGACTGACGCGCTCGGCCTCGCCGGCCGGGCGGCCCGAGAGATCCAGGGGCATCCAATAGGCTTGGGCCGGGGAAGATGCGGGTCCGCCCTCCCATACGAGGGCGAGGGTGGCAGAATCGAGGAGACTGAGGTGGGGGTTCTGGTTGTCCCAATACGAAGGTTTACTCCCTGGGGCTTGCTCGGGGGCGTTGGTGAGGCGGAGGGCCTGGCTCCAGGATCGGCCTCCGTCCGCGCTAGTCTTGGAGTAAAGCTGGAAGGTGTTGGCTTCCGTGATGACCCGCGACTGGAAGACGAGTACGTCCCGGCCGCCTGAACCGGCCAGGCTGGGCAGGAAGGAAATCTTGAGGTTTTCCTCGGTGATGAGGGGTTCGGCCGGCGTCCAGGCCTGGCCGTCTTCCGAGCGCGAGCGCAGGAGTGTAAAGGAGCTGCTCTCGCCGCGGCTAGCCACCAGGAGGTAGCCTCCCGCCGAGAGCCTGAACACGCGCGGACTGATGGCCCCCTGGATGTCCAGGATTGATTCGACGAAGCTACGGCCACCGTCGCGGGATATCCAGACGGATACGCCCCCGGCCGCGCGCGGACAAGCCACCAGTATCTCTCCGGCCGGCCCTAGGCAGAGGGAAAAGAGAGCAGGCTCACTCCCTGAGTAGACTATCGGCCCGACCGCCCGCGGGCGCTTCACCCAGACCGGCCGGCCGCGAGGATCGAGTGAGGCCTGGGCCAGGGAAACCCAGGCCTCTTTCTGCCCCCCCGCGGAGGAGCGACTCTCCTGCCAGGCGGCTACCACAACGCCCTGGCCGGACTGGGCCTGGAGGAAAATGGCCCCCGCGCCGGCCAATCGCTCGGGCTCGTCCCAGTAGAAATCCTGGGAGGAGAGGGCGGCCGCTGCCAGGAAAATGCCCAGGCGTAGGAGGGCGGGCGGGAGGCGAAGAAGGCACCTCATTCCCGGATACCGAGAGCCTTCATCAGCTTCTCGCGCAGGGTGCGCACCTTGGCGATATTGCGGTTCTTGGGCGTCTCCCACAAGGCGCTGATGATCTCGTAGGAGCGCAGGTACTGTTGGTTGGCATAGAGAGTCTCGGCCTCGGCGTAGCGACTGGCGTCCACCGAGCTCAGGCTCTCTGTCCGCACGGTGCTCTGGGGCAGATCCCGCTCGAGCCGGTCCTTGAGCGAGATGGCCTCTGCATTCGAAGGGTCTATGGCCAGAGCCTGGTTGAGCATATCCAGGGCGTCCTGGAAGAGGGGTCGGTTGTTCTTCTCTATGATGGCCCTGGCTTGGGCTATCAGCTCACGAGCTCTGGTCAGATCCTTGGGCGCAGCTGGGGCCGCCACCAGCTTGAGCTTGACCTTAGCCTTGTAGATGGCGTCGGCCATGCCCTTCCAGGATGGGTCGATGGCCTGCAGGTTCAGGAGCTCGTTGTAGCCCTCCCAGGCCGTGGCGGCGCTGGGCGAGGCCACCTTACGGTTGGCCTCGTCGAAGCTCTTCTTGAAGCGGTCCTCTCCCTCGCCCTTGAGCAGCTCTATCTGGAGCAGCAGGATGGCCGCGTCCTGATTGCGCGGAAAGGCCACCTGAACCTGGTTCACCAGGGCCGTGGCTTCCTCCAGGCGCCGCAGTCCGTCCAGGTTGCCCTTATTGCGCGAGAGCAAATTCTTGCCCTGCTCGTAGAGCAGGCGTGCCTTGGACAGAAGCTGGCTCATCTCCGGATAGAGGGCGGCCGTCTGTGGGATAGTGGCTCCGCTGCGGGTGCTGGCGGCGCTCTGGGCCAGGCCCAGCCAGAAGGCGGCCTCAGGATCATCTCCGTCGAAGGCGCTGCGGTGAAGGACTTGGGCTTGGCTGAAATACTCCGTGGCGCGCTCGAAGTCTCCCGAATAGAAGTAGTCGGTGCCCTGGCTCAGGAGCTTGCGCTTGTCCACCACTACGCGCTGCTGGCGGGCCTTGAGGATCTCGGTCAGCAGGCTTTCGGCGCGCGCGTCCGAGCTGGCCTTGAGATCTGGATCCCATTGCAGACCTAGGGATTGGCCGAATAGCACCTTGGCCCTTTCCACTCGCGTATTGGCGAGGTCGAAGTTGTTTTGCGCCAGGGCCGAGCGGGCCTCGGCCATGCGGCGCTCGGCGTCCTGCTTGGCGGTCTCGGCCTGGAGGCTCTGTGCCTTGGCCTGCCTGCCCAGGTCGGCGCATGAGGTGATCAGCTCCAGGGCCGTCTGCTCACCCGCGGCTTCCTCGCGCAGCCAGGCTTGCATCGAGGCCGAAGATACAACAAAGGCCGGGAAGGCCCTATACTTGGCGGCTAGGACGCGGATGGCCTCGTAAGCCGCCCGTCCAGCATCCTCACCGCGCGCGGCTAGGGAGGCGCTTCGGTCAGGATACTTGAGGAGGAAATCCTTGAGCTCGGGATCGTCCGAGGCGATCCCGGCCAGGTAGCTGCGGGCCTGGGACAGGAAGCCCCGGCCCTGCTCGATGCCCTCGGCCAGAGCCCGGTACTCGAGAGCTGCTGCCGCGACGGCTTCCTCCACCTGGAGGGACTGGGCCCGGACAGTCTGGGCCTGAGCCCGAGACTCGGCCCTAGCCTGGCTGTCCTTCCAGCCGGAGGGCAGGGGCGGCTCGGAGTCTTGGTAGAGATGCCTGAGGGCGGCAAGGTCTGCGCTGATGCCGGCTGCCGACAGGCGTTCCTCCTCAGTCGCCCGGTAGAGGGCCAGGATAGCCGTAGCTGCTTGGACAGGGCTGATCGCCGCCGTACCGGCTTGGGGCTGACCAGCCTTGGCCGAGGCCTGGGCTTTATTGAAGTCGGCCTCCAAGGATGTCAGGTTCGCCATGAGGTCTGAGGACCGGGCGAGGAGGGCGGCCAGGGCCTCCTGATGCCTGTAGGCCAGGGCGGTTGCGCGTTTTCCAGCCAGGGCAGCGCTTCCGAATTCGTCTATGCCGAGTTCGGCATCCTTCTTCTCTATGGGCTCCCAGAGGCCCAGGAGCCCGGCGGCGGCGAGGGCTCGCGCCCGCGCGTCCGGAGCCGCCCTTGAAACCGCGGACCAGTTTCCGGCTGTGTAGGCTGACTCCATGGATCGATAGGCCGCCTGGGCTCCCTGCCCGGCGGTTTCCTCAAGGATGGACATGATCGAAGCGAAGTCGCGATCCATGGCGCCCAGTATGCCGTTGGGGCGTTCGAAGTCGGTGCGGCCCAGGACGGCACGGAATGCGAAGGGGAGGAAGGACCGGTCAGGGAGCTTGAGCAGCTCGGCTTGGGTCTTGAAGGCGGAGCCCTGTATTGCCATGGCATTGCGGCGTTCGACGAGCGATTGTAGGGGGGCCGTCCCTGAAGACAGGGCCGCCAGGCCCCGCTCGCCTGAGGCGGCCAGCTCCGTGCTGAGGCTCGCCTTGGCTGCGTCCAGGAGGGGCCGCAGGACCGCGTAGGCGTCGATGGCCTGGGCGATGCCGGCCAGGCCCGCGTCCACACGCTCCTTGATGAGGGCCCCGCCCGGAGGGGCCGCATCGAATTCGTCCTTGTACAAGACGAAGATTCCCTGGTATTGGCGCGCCGCGCCCAGGTAGTCGCCGCCGGCCAGGAGGGCCCCGGCTCGGGTGAAGATGGCCTCCATCTCGCCGGAATAGGCCAGGAAGGCGGTAGTCTCGTAGAGCTGCTCGAGGACTCGCTTCTGCTCCGCGGAGGGATTGGGATTGAGCCGGTTGAGCTCCTTTTGCAGGGCCAGCTTGCGCGCCTCGTCAGGCTTTTCGCGGCGGTATTCGGCTATCAGCTGCTCCAGGACCTGGTTGTACTGGGCCATGATGCGGTCTATGCGCGAGAGGCGCGACTGGCCCTCCTCCCAGTGGTCGGGATGCTTCTTCATCGTCTCGACCA
>CAYYCP010000103.1:0-7364 GCA_964470375.1 uncultured Spirochaetales bacterium | reverse complement strand
TCGAAGAAACCCGCCGGAGCGGCCTAGCCACCTACTGGAGCCGAACCAGGAACGAACTCTGGAAGAAGGGCATGACCAGCGGTGACACCCTCAGGGTGGATGAGATCCGAGTCAATTGCGAGATGAATTCCTTGGTTTTCCTGGTGACGCCTCAGGGACAGGGCGCCTGCCATGCCAAGCGGGCTGATGGCCGGGCCCACACGAGCTGTTATTACCGGAAGATCAACTCGGACGATTCCCTCTCTTGGATCGAGGAGTGAGCGGTATGGGCGAGCGCCTGGTCATCGGCATGCCGGCCGGCTCACTGGCCTCGGCGTCCCGAGGCGGGAACCTTGTCAGCCTCCTGGAACAGGCCGGTTTCAAGACAAAGGGCTACCAGGACGGGGGGCCTACCAGCTTCCCCTCGGCCGCCTTCTTTTTCGGCTGGGACGGTCGGCCCCAGGAATTCGGTTGCCAGCTGGGCCTCTCCGAGCTGGACGTGGCCATAGCCGGGGACGACTGGATCCGCGAGCGCCAGTTGGAGCTGCGCTACGAGTACGGCAAGAGCATCGATCTCAAGCGCATCCTGCCCCTGAACCGCGGGCAGGTGCGCCTGGTGGGCATCGTGGACAGGGAGGACGAACACCCGGACACGGCCGCCTTCCTCAAGGATCATTTTTCGAGGAAGAGGCTCCTGGTGATCGCCACCGAGATGCCCTACACCGCCCTGGACTGGATCCTGGGCGCCATGGAGGGGGCTGCCGTGGATCCGGCCCTCCGGCGGTATTCGGTGCAGAAGTACAAGACCCCTCCCAGGATCGGTGAGGGCGTGGTGGTCTACGAGACATGGGGCAAGACCGAGGCCAAGGTCAAGAACCTGGGGGTCGACCTGGGCCTGGAGATCACCCAGAGCGGCAGTGCCTTGGCCAACTACGGGCTCAGGATCCTGGAGACCGTCTTCGAATCTCAATCCTCCATCTGGATCAGGCCTTCTCTGCTTGGGGAGCCGGCTAAGCGGGAGCTCCTGGAGTTGTTCCTGATGAATCTCCAGGGCGCCCTGAACGCGGAGTCCAAGGTCCTCCTGGTCTTCAATGTAAGAAGCGCCGACTGCCCGGCCGTGGAGAGATACCTGCGCGAGCAGAACCTCTTCGGCGACGAGCCTACAGTCAACCGCGGAAAGGATTATTCGGAGTACTCGGTCCAGCTGGACGCTTCTAACCCGGCCTTGCCACTGGCCATGGCTCGCTACCGCCTGGCCGTACTAGGCGCGCGGCATATAGACACCATACCGGTGATCTCCTCCATCCCGGGGCGCTTCTCCCTGGAGGAATGAGGGGACCGATCTGGACACTCGATCCCCGGCGGGCTGATGACGAGGGCCAAAGAGCCCTCGTCATCAAGTATTGCCATGCGGCGATCGCCTTCGCGACCGCCCGCTAGAGACCGGCCGCCCGCTTAGCCGCCTCTATCATGTCGAAGATGCGCTTACGCTCTAGAAATTCCGGGGAAGATGCGCGGGCTTTCAACTCGGCCAGCTGGGCCTTCTGGTCTTCCAGTGAGCGCTTGAGCGTCTCCTTCTGCTCGGCGTCGTAATCCTTCGTATCGGTCGATTCCGTTATTGTGATCATCTGCTGGACTTGCTCGATCATGCTTTCGGTGGACGAGTCCTCCAGGCTGGCCGCCAGGGCCTTCATGATGGCCGACGACACGCCGACGTACTCCTCGTAACTTATGCCTGCCTCCTTGGCCACCGCTTTCTTGATATCTATGCCCTCGGCAGCTGCCCTGGTGGCGGCCCTGGCCGCATTCTCGAAGGGCACCTTCGGGTAGGCGGCGTTCAGCTTGGCCACGGCCTTGTAATAGCGGCCCAGGGATTCCTCGGTCAATTCCCAGGTTCCGCCCGAGGATCCGGACGTCGTCCCGGTTTGGGCCGTTTTGCCCTTGCTGCACGAGGCCATCAGGAATACCGATGCCAATGTTAGGATGACCAAGATCGTTTTCCTCATCTCTCTCCTCCGTTCAATCCATTCCGGCCGGGCTCGCGGCGAAGGGCCTCGATATTGCGCCGATGGCCTCGGCATAGGGTGTTTTCCCGATGCCATTATAGCATGGACTTTTCGCCCGCCGCCAGCTTTGGGCGGGCGGGCCGCCTTCTGCCCCGGGCGGTCCTGGCGGGAGGGGGGCTGCTTGCGCTATTCAAGTTTAGGTGCTATACAATATTCATGACGGTCGGGAAGGGCATGGCGCGGGAATTGCGCGCTCGCATCGCGAGATTCGTCAATCGGTACACCGAGCTCGAGCGCCAGCCCTACGATTTCGGAACGGGGCCGCTCTACCTCGCGGAAGTGAATGTCCTGGAGGCGATCGGGGAGGGAAGGGCATGCACGGGGCGGGAGCTCGCCGTGGAACTCGGGGTCACCAAGGGCGCGGTCTCCCAGATCGTGAAGAAACTGGCGGCCAAGGGCCTCCTGAGGGCGGAGCGGGATCCCGGAGGCGGCAAGGAGAAGCCCCTGGTCTTGACCGATGCCGGGAGGAAGGCCTTCCGCAACCATGAACGCTTCCACGAGATGGTGGAGGGGCGGATGCTCGGCGAGGCGCCCTTCACCCGCGAGCAGGTGGAGGCTTTCGCAAAGGTCCTCGCCTACCTGGAGGTCCGCCTCGAATCGTACAAGCTCGAGAAGACGGCTTGGAAGTAAAATTTTTCCGGGTTATGGTTTAGTAGCTAAACTATAGGAGGGGATATGCGTAGGATAGAGCTCGTCAGGGCCAAGCTGGCCGACCGGAGGAGGGGGGAAGTGGTCTTCCTCTCCCATTGCATCCTCAACGTCAACGCGCGCTACCTGGGAGGATCGGAGCGCGCGGGCTCCGTCGACGAGCTGGCGCGGGGCTACCTGGCGTCGGGGACGGGCATCATCCAGCTGCCCTGCCCGGAGCAGGGGGCCTGGGGCGGGATCCTCAAGAAGTGGCTCTGGATCGGCGTCGGGATGGGCGATGGCCCCCTGGGCCGCGCCGCCCTCGGCCTATTCATGGCCTGGACGAGGGCCAGGTATGCCAGGTACGCGCGCGCGGCCGCGAGGACGATCGCGGCCTGGGTGGAGGCCGGATACTCGGTCAAGGAGGTGCTGTGCATAGATGGATCGCCTTCATGCGGGCTGAACCGGAGATTGAGCATGGCGCGCTCCTTTCCGCTCTTCGCCCGGACGCGGCTTGAAGACCTGGACAGGCGGGCGATGAACGGAAGCCTATACGGGGAATGCCTGGAGGACGGTCCGGGCCTGTTCACGGCGGCGCTCCTCCGCCGATTGGGCAGGATGGGCTTGCGTATCGATTTCAAGGCCTACGACTTGGTCGCGGAGATGAAGGGAGGAATGGACGCATGAGCGTGGAAATCAGGTTCAGGAAGGGAACGGAGCGGCTTCACCCGGATCCGAATTTCGAATACCAGATGAACAGGTTCGCCGCTTTGGCGGATCTGCCGATGGAGGACGTCCGCGCGGCGGCGGCCCGTATCACCAGCCTGTCCGGCTGGATAAGCGAATTCCTGGCCCTCGCGGAACGGGCCTCGGGCGAGGGGAAGATCCTCCACGCGGCCGGCTACTACCGGCTCGTCGATTTCTTCCTGCCCTACGGGGATCCCGGGAAGGCCGAGACCTACGCGAGGTGCGCCTCGCTCTTCAAGGCGGCCTTCGCCGGCATCATGGCGGAATACGGGATTGTCGACGAGCGCGTGGAGTACGAGGACTCCTTCCTGCCCGTCCTCAGGGCGCCGGCGCGGTCCGCGGAGCCGCGCGGGACGGTCGTCATCACCGGAGGATTCGATTGCATCAAGGAGGAGATGATCCCGGTCATCGCCTATTTTTCCGGACGGGGCTACGATACCCTTTTCTTCGAGGGGCCGGGCCAGGGCGAGGCGCTGCATATGAACGGAATGGCCATGGTCCCCGAATGGGAGAGGCCGGTGAAGGCGGTCCTCGACTGCTACCGGCTGGATCGGGTCGTCCTGATCGGACTGTCGCTGGGGAGCTGCCTGGCCCTCAGGGCCGCGTCCAGAGAGAGTCGCATCGAAGGCTTCATCGGTTGGGGCGTGATGCGGGACTTCTTCGGCGTGGTCACGTCCCGCCGCGGGCGGGCCATCCAGTGGCTCATCAAAGCCTTGCTGGCGGCCAGGCTCCGGCCGCTCCTGGACGCGATCATCCGCGCCAAGATGCGGCGCGATCCCTATACGCACTGGGGCGTGGACCACGGCATGCGCGTGCTCGGCGCCGGGTCGCCGTCCGAGTACTTCAAGGCGCTCAAACGCTTCTCCACCGCCGGCCTCCAGCTCTCCCCCGGGCAGGACGCCCTCCTCCTCGCCGGCGCCGAGGACCATTTCGTGCCGCTTGAGGATTTCTTCCTCCAGGCCAGGAGCCTGGCGGCGGCCCGCTCATTCACGGGGAGGGTATTCACGAGGGAGGAGGGAGCGCAGGACCATTGCCAGTTCGGCAATCTCCGGCTCGCGCTCGATTGCATGGCCGATTGGATGGACCGAAGGAGGCGGTCGATGGCCGATTGACGGGCCGCCCCGGCGGGGGCCTCAGTCCTCTTCGCCTCCGCGCTCCGGGCACCCCAGGCCTTCGAGGGCCTCGGCGTAGAAATCCTCCACGGCCCACATCATCCGGTAGTCGGGGTAGTCGCCCATGAGGCGCTCGCAGAGCTCCTTCATGGCTTGCCACAGCCCGCGCTCGCGGTAGACGAAGAGCTTCTGGTAGAGCGGCTCCGGCAGGAAGGGATCATCGGGATAGGCGCGTTCGGCCGCGTCGGCCAGCTCCAGGACTCGGTCGTGGCAATACGATTGGAGCGACTCGTCCTCGAAGTATTCCATGCCGAGGTCGGCGAGTTCGGCGTAGAGGTATTGGAATTCCCAGATCGCTTGGACGGGGCCGTCGCCGCCCCAGGCCTTGGGATGGGCCTGGTAGTCCGCGGAGACGGCCGCGGCGTCCTTGAACCCGAAGCGCTGGGGCGCATCGAGGGCGTCCGCGTAGGAGTAGAAGCGTTCCGACGATAGGCGCGCGCCCATGCGGCCGATGTCGTCCATCAAGGCGTTCATCTCGCGGCGGTAGCGCTGCTTCTGGAAGTCCTTCAGGTACTTGTAGGCGTCCTCTATGGATTCGCCCGGCTTGGCGAAGCCGGGGTCTATGGATGCCGCGCTCTTGAAGAGCTTGAGCGCCTCCGCGTACTTGCCCTGGTCGTACAGGGCCAGGCCCTGGTAATAGGCCTTGCCGGCGTCGGCCTTCGTGGGGCGCGCCGGCCGCGGGGCGGATAGGCCCAGGCCGGCCGCCAGGCGCGACGAGAGCTCGGCCTGGGCCTTGAAGGCGTCCTGGACGTCTCCGTTGGCCTGGGCGGCGGCGGCCAGGCTCCCCGTCCGGGCGTCGACGGCCTTGGCGTCCAGCCTGAGGGCCGCTCCGGACACGATGAAGCTGCCGTAGACAAGTATCCGGGCATTGAGGATCTTGCCGAGCGCGGGCGCGGTGCTTGGGTCCGCGAGGCCCGAATAGGCGAATTCCTGTTCCTTGAGGATCTTCTCCAGCTGCTCGCGCTCCACCAGGACAGCGCCGGGGCAGGCGGCCAAGTCGCTGGCTATCATGTCCGCCAGCCCCTTGGAGAGCCAATCGAATTCGGCCTTCTTGGCCGTGTTATCGAAATAGAGGACCGAGATGGCCATCCCTCCGGCGGCCGATGCGGCCTGGCCGCCGAGGGGAGCGGTGAGCATCAGGCCGGCCACGAAGGCCGCCACGATGCCCCTTCCGGGATGAGGCATGAGGCATCATCCCCCCTGGCTGAGGCGGAGTCAAGGTGGATGCCCGCGCGGGCGAGGCCCTGGAGGAATTGGCCAGGGCCTGGGGAATTCCTCCAGGGCTGGAATGGGCTATACTGATGCCTTCGTCGGTAGGCCGACATGCCTAGCATGCCGACTATCCTAAGGAAGTAATTAGGCAAAGGGATTCATGGCCGCATTCCCTTTGGCCATGCGGCCTTCATCATGAATCCCTCAATAGAGCCTCCATGGGGAAAGGTATGAGCAGAGTATCCGGCGATCCCGCCGTCGATTGGCTCCTGGAGGAGGAGAATCCCTCGGTCAGGTATTTCACCCTGACAAAGCTCCTGGGCGAGGCCGAGGATTCTCCCGCGGCCGCGAAGGCGCGCCGGGCCATTATGAAGACAGGGCCCGTCCCGGCCATCCTGGAGAAGCGCAACCCCCTCGGGGTTTGGAGCGAGCCCGGGCGGGCCTATGAGGACAAGTATACCGGCACGGTCTGGCAGATCTTCATCCTGGCGGAGCTAGGGACTGACGGAACCGATCCGCGCGTGCGCAAGGCCTGCCAGTTCCTCCTGGATTCATCCCAGGATCCCTCGAGCGGGGGCTTCTCCGCAAAGGAAAGTGCCAGGGGCGCGGGCGGCCTGCCCTCCTACGTCATTCCCTGCCTCACCGGCAACATGGTCTTCGCCCTGGCCCGCCTGGGCATGGGCGAAGACCCGCGGGTCCGGGCGGCCGCGGATTGGATAGGGCGCTTCCAGCGCTTCGACGACGGCGACACGGCCGCCCCGCGTACGCCCTTCTATGACCGCTTCGAGATGTGCTGGGGCCGGCACAGCTGCCACATGGGCGTGGTGAAGGCCCTCAAGGGCCTCTCGGCTCTCCCGCCCTCCGCGCGCGGGGCCAAGGGGCGGGCCGCCGCGCGCGCCGGCGTCGAGTACCTGATGGCGCACCGGATCCACAAGCGCAGCCACGACCTCTCGCAGGTCTCCCGGCCGGGCTGGCTAAAATTCGGTTTCCCGCTCATGTATCAGACCGACGTCCTCGAAATCCTGTGGATCCTGGCCGACCTGGGAGCCAGGGACGCCCGCGCGGGCGAGGCCCTGGAGGTAGTGGCCAGGGCCCGCGGCAAGGACGGGCGCTGGACCATGCGCAACAGCTTCAACGGCAAGACCCTGGTGGACATAGAGGAGAAGGGCAAGCCCTCCAAGTGGATCACCCTGAGGGCCCTCAGGGTCTTGGCGGCGGCTTGAGGCGGTAAGCCCGAGGCGTTGACGGCGCGGCCCGCTGGGATGCTCAGGGCTTGAAGAAATCCACGAGAGCTGGGATGACCTCATCGGGCCTCTCTATGTGGGGGAGGTGGGCCGCCCTGTCCACTGGGAGGAAGACCGCGCCGGGCATCAGCCCTAGAAGCCTCTGGCTGTCGGCGAAGGGGGCTGTCCTATCCTGGCGTCCCCAGACCAGGAGGATCGGCAGGCCCGTCTTCTCTAGGGCGGCATAGCGTTCCATGTAGCCCGCGTCGAAAATGTGGCGCACGCTGGAGGCGATGGCGCGGCTGAAACCGCGGTAGCGCATCTGGACGCGGTAGCGT
>CAYYCP010000102.1:7242-7562 GCA_964470375.1 uncultured Spirochaetales bacterium | reverse complement strand
CCCCTCGCCCCCTTCCCAAGGGAATTCAGGGCCGTCTGGGTGGCCACCTTTATGGGCATAGACTGGCCCCCCGCCCCCGGCCGGGGGAGCCCCGCCCTCCCGGCCGCCCTTGCGGCATCGCCCGCCCGCGCCGGGGGCTCGGGGGACCTCACCGCCCGGGTACGCCCGGCGGGCCCACCCGAGCTGGTGGAGGCCGGGACGACGTTCAACGTCATGGCCGATCGGCTGGTCGGTCTGATCGCCGCCGAGCGGGAGCTGGCGGCCGCCCTGTCGCACCGGTTGCACACCCCGCTGACCGCCCTGCGTCTTGACGTCGAGCG
>CAYYCP010000102.1:0-7232 GCA_964470375.1 uncultured Spirochaetales bacterium | reverse complement strand
CATAGACTGGCCCCCCTCCCCCGGCATGGATATCCCCTCCCTCCAGGCCTCCATAGAGGAATCGACCGCCCTCGCCTGCGGCCTGGGACTGAACGCCCTCATCCTCCAGGTCCGACCCTGCGCAGACGCCTTTTACGTGGGATCTCCGGAGCCATGGTCCTCCTACCTTAGCGGAACCCAGGGCCTGGCCCCTCCTGGAGCCTTCGATCCCCTCCAGGCATGGATTGGGGCCGCCCGCGCCCGGGGTTTGCGCCTCTACGCCTGGATCAATCCCTTTCGCGCCGGCGCCCCCAGCGTCAAGGCATACGCGCCCTCAGCCCCTGCCCAGGCCCATCCCGAATGGATCCTCGACTTGGGCCCGCCGGGGTATCTCTGGCTGGATCCCGGGATTCCCGAGGCACGGGCTTACGTGGTAGGTGTCATATCGGGGATCGCTCGAGCCTATGACATAGACGGCATCGTCATTGACGACTACTTCTATCCGTACAAAGAACAGTACCCTAATATCCCCGCCCTGCCCGACACGGCCGCTCGGCTCTATCCTGGTGACGAAGAATCCATGGGGAAGTATCGCCGAGAGGTTACACACAGCTTCGTCAAGGAACTCCGGCAGGCCTTGGCCGATACGCGTCCTGGCATGCCCTTGGGTATATCGCCCTTCGGCATCTACAGACCCGGCCGTCCCCCGGGTATCCAGGGCAAGGATGCATACGCGGAGGTATGGATCGATGCCCCCGCCTGGCTCAGGGAGGGCTTGGTCGACTTCATGATGCCCCAGCTCTACTGGCCCATCTCCGATTATCCCCATTCCTTCCCGAGCCTCCTCCGCTTTTGGCTGGATGAGAACCATGCCGGGCGCCATGTATGGCCGTCCATCAGGGCCGTCCCGACCTCGGGGGGCGCGAACGGCATGGAATGCCTCTCACAAATCCTGGTGGAGAGGGGCATGTCCCCCTCTGCGCCAGGATTTTCCATCTACTCTCTCTCAGGCCTGAGGCGCCTGGATAGGGTTTCCCTGGATCTCCTCAGGCAGGGTCCCTTTGCTGACATGGCCCTCATCCCCGCCTTCGATTGGCTCAGGCCGGGGAACGATGAGGCCGTCATATCCTGGGCGGAAATGAGAGAAGAAGCGGGGCGAACGAGGCTCCATTTCGAGAGCGAAAATGCAAGAGAAATCCTTGTGCGTATCAAGCCCAGGGAGGGATCTGAGAGGCATATCCTCCTATCCGGCGCGGGTTCGGATGTGGAACTCGACTTCAACCTTGAAGATATCGCATCTATCTCACTACAGGGTATTGATATAAGAGGAGTAGGCGGGACTGTCTTTCCAGTGGACATCCCATGATGAAATCGATATATTCTTATCCAATGAAGACACTCCGACACATCCTCATCACGGCTCTCTTTCTATCCTCCTTCAGCCTTTCCGCCCAGGGTGCTGGGAAGGATAGTATCCTCGTGGGCATTCTCAAGGGACCCACTGGCATTTGCATGGAGAAGTTGGCTGAGAAGCCCCTGGTTTTAGCCGATGGCCGGAAAGTGGAATGCGTCATCCTGCCTTCTGTAGACCTCATGGTCGCGCGCATGGCCCGAGGAGAACTGGCCTTGGCCGCCCTGCCCAGCAACACCGCCGCCATCATCCACCGCGGGGGCATGGGCTATGTCTTGGCGGCCGTGACGGGTAAGGGCATGCTCTCCTTCATCACGCGGGACTCCTCCATACGTTCGGTGGCCGGGCTGCGTGGCAAGGAAATCCAGGTATCGGGGCAGGGGGCCGTGCCCGAGTACGTATTCCGCACTATTTTAGCCGCAAGGGGCTTGGATCCAGCCAAGGATCTCAAGCTTCTCTTCGGCATGCCCTACCCTGAGATCGCCTCATCCCTTATCGCAGGTCGTATCGATTCAGCCCTCCTCCCCGAGCCCTTCGCTACTATGGCCCTGGCCGGCAATAAGGAGCTCCAGCGCCCCTTCGATGTCCAGGCTGAATACGCCTCTGCCGGGGGTGCCAAGGATTATCCCCTGTCAGTCCTGGTTATACGTAAAGGTTTTTTAACCGACGATCCCGAGGCCGCCAGGTCCATTCTCAAGGCCGTGGAAGAATCGATCGCCTGGGTGAAGGCGAATCCCCAAGAAGCCGGGGCCTTGGCGGAGAGGCTCGAATTCGGATTGAAGGCCTCCGTAGCCGCGGCCTCCATCCCCAAGGCCAACTATGTCTTCGAGACGGCCAAAGCCGCCAAGCCCGAGATCGAGGCCCTCTACCGTCGTTTCCTTGCCTTTGCGCCGGAATCCCTCGGAGGCTCCCTGCCCGGGGAGGATTTCTACGCCTACTAGGCGTTTCCTGGCCTTTTTCCCTCCTCTCCTCTCCATCCTCATGCTCTCGGGGATATGGAAGGCCGCTTCCCTGATCGTCGGTTCAGCCCTCATCCTGCCGAGCCCGGAGTCCGTCATCTCCGACCTGGCTGTCCTCGTCTCCAGCCCGCGCTTCGCCCAAGCCTTCTTGGCCACTGGCTTACGCGGCTTGGCGGCATTCGCCATCAGCCTTGCCCTCGGTCTGTCTGCAGGCATCCCGGCCGGGTTATGGCCCGCTTTCCGATCCGCCCTAAGGCCCCTCCTTGCGGTGATCCGCTCAACGCCCGTACTGGCCCTCATCCTCATCCTCCTCATCTGGGTGCCCCAGGATAGCGTTCCCGTAGTATCGGCCGTGCTGATGGCTTTCCCGGTATTCCTAGCCTCGGTGAGCGAGGGCGTGCGGGCGGCCGATCCCCGACTCGTCGAAATGGCCCGGGTCTTCCACATGCGTCGGCGCGAGCGCATATCCGGCATATATTTCCCGGCCCTCCTGCCCTTCCTCGTCTCAGGGGCATCGGCCTGTCTTGGGCTGATCTGGAAGGTGGTCGTGGCCGGCGAAGTCTTGAGCCTTCCGGCCCGCGCCATCGGCACGGGCCTCCATGAGGCAAAGATCTACCTGGATACAAGCCGGGCCATGGCCTGGGCCCTCTCGGCCGTCATCCTCTGCGCCCTCACGGACGCCGCCTTCGCCCTTGTCTCGCGATGTCTCCGCCGTTCCGCGGGTCAAGTAAGTCGTTCCGGCGGCCTGATGGGCTCTGCCAGGGATGGAGCTTCCCATGCCGATTGAGCTCATGGGACTCATCAAGTCCTACGCCTCCAAGATCGTGCTGTCCGGCCTTGATCTCCGCGTGGAAGACGGCGAGGTGGCCGCTATTCTAGGCCCCTCGGGTTGTGGAAAGACCAGCCTCCTCCGGGTGATTGCCTCTATGGAGCCCTACCAGGGCGGCCGGGTCAGCGGCCTGGAGGGGAAACGGATATCCTTCGTCTTCCAGGAACCCCGGCTCCTTTCCGGCCTTTCCGCCCTCGATAATGTCGTAGTCGCCCTGAGGGGTGCGATGGGGGCCCGGGAAGCCCGCCGGAAGGCGCTGCGCAGCCTGGATATGGTGGGATTGGGTAAGCAGCTGGACAAACGCCCGGCCCAGCTTTCAGGCGGCATGCGCCAGCGGGTGTCTCTGGCGAGGGCCTTCGCCTTCCCCTCCGATATCCTCCTCATGGACGAGCCCTTCCAATCCTTGGACATCGGCCTGCGCTCCTCCCTCCTGGACGCCTTTATCCGCCTTTGGGAGGAGGAGCCGCGCACCGTCCTTTTCGTCACCCACGATCCTGATGAAGCCCTCTACCTAGGTGACAGTCTCCACGTCATGGGCGGGGATCCCGCCCGGGTCGTCAAGAGCCTCAAGATACCGGGACTGCGTGGCCGACGGATCCTCATGCAGGGCCCTCTCCTGGACACCGAACGCGATCTATACATGAGCCTGATCGGGCGTGAGGGGCTGTGGACGGCCGGGCTGGACCGGGCTTCTTCCTAGAAGAGGATAGGGTACTCAATGGCAGCGGGGATTTGCATGATAGTCTCCAGGAAGCCCTTCTTCTGGCGCTTGACGTAGAGCTGGATGATCAAAACCTTGTTCTTCTGATCGTATTTCCAATCCTTGAGCACGAAGGGATCGTCCACGGACAGCCCGGCCTCATCGGCTACACCGCCCTTATAGACACGGGCCACCCGGTAGGACTTGGTGAATATGTCCTGCTTGATGCGCTCCACCTCCATTCCGAAGAGGGGCGGGAAGAGCATTTCCTTGGAATCCGAGTTGATGCCAGCCTCCAGGGGAAGGTAGGGACGCGTCCGCACATCCACGAAGCGTTCCTGTCTTCCCTCGACGCTCTCGGTGGTCACCAGGGCCAGGCTGCCAGGCCGGAGGCCCATGGTATATGCGCGCACTTCCTCGGCCTTGGAGAAGCTCAGTCCGTCTACCGATATCAAGCGTTGGCCGTTCTGTATGCCCGCATCCCTGGCTCCGGACCCATTGACAGCGTAACTCAGCTCGATGGCCCCATCGATGTTGGCGGCCGCCAGGCCCAGGTAGCCGTGTACAGCCCGGCCTCCTGCGTAGAGGCTTGGCAAGGCCGCGATGATCCAGCGGGTCGGCAGGGCGAAGTTAAGGCCCTGGTAATCCAGGAGACCGGCGAAGATGATGCCGGCCAAAACCCCATTCTCGTCGAGAAGCGGTCCACCGGAGTTGCCCGGATTGACTGCGACATCCACCTGGAGTGCGTCGCCCAGGGAGATGACGTTTCGACCTACCGCGGAGACGATGCCGGCAGTCACCGTGCTCTCAAGACCGACCGGCGAGCCTATGGCATAGATTCGGTCTCCCGGCGAGAGACCGGGGTGCTCCGCAATGTCGAAGACGTACTCGGGTTTGAGGGGCGCCTTGAGAAGGGCCAGGTCAAGGGCCTCATCCCAGCCGACGACCTTTGCCGGAATACGCTCGGACGTGTCGGTTGACAAGCGTACATACAGACGCGAGTAGCCCTCGTACTCGGGATCGACCTCGCTGGCGATGACGTGGTAGTTGGTGAGGAGGTGGCCTTGCTCGTCAATGAAGAAGCCCGAGCCGATCACCCTGTCCGGCACAGCCACGTGGCTCTCCACCTTGAGACCGCGGTTGACCCAGATGGTGCAGACGCCCTTGAGTCTATCCTCCATTGAGCCGCGGAGACCGCCCGCAGCGGGCTCGGCGCCTGTCCGCGTTCCGCGCAGGATATCGGCCACGAGACCTTGACCGGACTTTTCCGCCTTCGCCGCCAGTGCATCCCTCAGCTCAGCCTGCGAGGGCCCCCTGTCCCAATCTGGGGAGAGGAGGCCGGCTCCGGCTTCCGAGGCGGCTACACGCTCTAGGCTGATACGGGCGGTCAGGGCTCTTTCTTCCCGGCCATCGGGATGGGCGGCCCAGTCCTCGAGACGCCGCAGTGCTTCCGTCATGGCCTGTTGGGCCTCTTCCCGGCGCGGGCTTTGCGGATCACGAAAATGTTTATAGGCCAGGGCGAAGGCTTTGGCAGGCTCCTCGGAGATCAGGCCTAAGAGTTTACCGGGCTTAGGCTCCAGGCCTGATAAACCCGCATCGCCGGACGCGTCGGGCGCCGAGCCGCAAGAAGCCGCCAGGGCGCATAGGCCGAAAATGAGGCCGCTGAGCGGATGAGAGTGCTTCAAGGCATGACCTCGGCTACAACGATACCCATGGCCCTGTAGAAGAGGAAGGATAATCCCCCCCTTCGGTTGAGGCCCTCGCGGGCCGGCAGGTCATCGGCTATGTCGAAGGGCTTCTTTCCTATCCAATAGACAGGGCCGCCCTCCTCCCGTATCACCGGCATCCGCTTGCCATCGCGGGTGACCGATATGAGGCGGCCATCGCGGTATTCCACTACCAGATCCATCCGCCCATCCCTGTTTCGCGAATAGCTCAGCACCAGACTTCCATCGGCACGGTATTCGGCGCGGGCGTCGATAATTCCATCCTGGTCACAGTCCCAGCTCTTCAGCTTGGAAGGCCGCAAGTCCTCGCGGTACTCGTTGTAACCGTCTCCGTCCTGGTCCACCTCTATCCATGCCTCTTTCCGGTCGCGCCAGAAGGATCCGGGCAAGAAGCCCAGGCTGGTCTCCATCCGTCCATCCAGGTCCGAGTCCCGCTTTCCCTGGACTGGCCGACCACGCTCGCACTCAACCCATTCCGCGAGGCGTCCCTGGCGGTAGGTTTCCACGCGCAGGGGCAGGCCCTGGTCCAGCTCGGCCACGATCGTGTCCCCGGTTCCCCCGCCTTGCGGGCTCGGAAGCTCCTCCCTCAGCCTGGCGGCGGCGAGGAGGGATTCGCTTTCGAGGGGCGCAGGGGAATCCGACTTGAAGGAAACCCGCAGGATATCAATGCCCTCGGCCTCAAGGGGGCGTGAGAAGTCCAACAGCGGAGCGAAGAGGCTGTGACCCTTCAGGCTGTACTCGCGCTTTCCGTCCTGGTCATCGTAGACAATAGAGGCGAGTTCGGGATAGGCGGCATACCGTAGAGAAAGGCGACGGCCTTCAGAGTCCTCTCCGATGTGGTAGGGCAGACCGTCGGCGAACAGGGCCGAGTGATCTTCCCGCCCGTCCTGGTCTGCATCCAGGGATACCGACATGAGCTGGCCGCCCTCGTAGCTGGCCTTGAATTCAACCTTGCCGTCACCCTCGGCATCCTCGGCCACTTCGCCCGTATAGGATTCCAGGATCGATTCCAGGGCTCGGCGGGCCTCATCGTCACCCAGGGCCTCAGACAGGGAGACTAGTTCTGCGTAGCTGGGAGAGGGGAGAAGGTCGGAGAAAAAAAGCTCGATCGCCCTGCGGCCGTTCATGAGTCCGTACTCGAGGTATGCAGTCAATGCGTTGCGGGAGTAATACCCTGCCGCAAGGGCGCTTCTCAGGTAGTTCAGGCGTTCTTGTTTAGATTGAAGGAAGGGGGCCGCCAAGATAGCCATCTCCGGATCAGCGGCGGCCCAGGCGCTCAGGCGCGGCCGAAGGCGCTTCAGCATGAGGGCGTCGAAGGCTCCCATGGCGTCCTTACGCGCATGAGCGAGCCAGAAGGCGGCTATACGCGGGTCATCAGGATAGCGGAAGCAGGCCTCGCTTATCCTGGACTCGTAAGCCGAAATGCGTCCGCCGAAGTAGGCCGCCCGGCACCAGAGCAGGGCCGGCCGGGGCCCCTCGTCTTCCATGCCGCGCAGGACGGATTCTGCTCGCAGGTAGTCCTTTCTCGTAAGCAATGACTCGGCCAGATCCAAGGCGGCGGACTTCCCATCAAGCGAGCTAAAGCGTCCCGAGCCGTGAGCCCGCATAAGGAGATCGTGCCGTTCAG
>CAYYCP010000101.1:2606-7905 GCA_964470375.1 uncultured Spirochaetales bacterium | reverse complement strand
AATCCCGGCCAGGACGGCGTCTGCTCCGACAACCAGTGCCCCTGCGGCTTCCCCGGCGCCAGGATCCCCCGCGGGACGGGCTACATCTACATCTCGCAGGAATGCGTTGATTTCCGGCGGGACGCCCGCAGCGTGGCCGAAGCCGAGATGAAGATAGCCATGATCCGCGCGCGTATGGGCGGCATGGTGATGTTCGATCCCTCTATGATCACCTCCATCCTGGTATGCGAGCAGGGGGCCCGGGCCCGTGGACTGGATCTGGCCACGGCCGCGGCCGACGCGCGGCATTGGTGGCTCACCCACAAGGTTCCCCTGCGAGCGACCCCCCTGGCAGGACGTGGCGCGCCCGACCAGTCCGAAGAGCCCGATGCGCCTAAGGAGCCGGCCGTCTTCACTCGTGAAATCCATGCCGAGGCGGCCAGCCTCGAGGAGGCGACGGCCGCCCTGGAAGCCCAGCTCAAGGCGGGCGAGACAATCATCTCGAGGAAGACGGTGACGAACGGCGACCCGAGAAGCGTCCGGGGCAAGGCCGATAACCTGAAAGGAGCATTCGCCCAAGCCCGGCAGCGGGTTCCCAAGGGCGCTTCCGGGATTGTGGAGCGCGAGCTCTCCGCCGGGGGCCGGGAGGCCTTCTCCATCGTCGTGGAGGCCTTCAGCGAGGAGGAAGCGAAGGAGGCTGCCAAGAAGGAGGGCAAGCGGCGGGCCTGCAAGGGGAAAGCCCGCCTTGAGTCCGTGAAGTTGCTGGAAGCCGGGAAGAAGGGTTTTCTCGGCATCGGCAGGAAGCCGAGTCGTTACGAGGCGTCCATGTCCGATTATTGGCCGGCCGAGGTCGAAATCAGCTTCACGCCCCCCATCACCCTAAGCGCGAAGGTGAAAATCGGATCTTGACGCGGATATCCTGGCAGCTAAATCTTGTAGTAATAAAAAAATAAATATTTATCGATAAAAAAGGCTTTTTATCTTGATTTTTTCCCACTTCTCCACTAGGATGCGCATGCGCCGTGGATGCCCCCATGCAAGGCCGTAAGCGGGGGCCCTGTCGGTGCAACCATCGGAGGCCTATGAAATTCATCGATATCGTCGAGCGCCTGCCCGCCCATATCGTGCATCGCTCCTCGGCCTTCTCCAGCCTGTCCCTGCGCCACGTGGTGGCCGGCGATCTCATGAGCGACGTCCTGGTGACTGACTTCGACGACGTACTCATCGTCACCTCTCTGGCCTCCGAGCAGGTCCTGCGCACGGCCGATATGATCGGGGCCCGCGGCATCCTCCTGGTCAACGATAAGCCGCCCCAGCCGGGGATGAAGGCCCTGGCGGCCCAGCAGGATCTGACCCTTCTCTCGACGCCCCTGAGCATGTTCCAGGCCTGCCTGGCTCTCGGGGCGCTCTTAGCCGGCTCCCTCGCGGAGGCTTCGCCGGAGGCCATAGCCCGGGCGGGATGGGCCGACTGAGGTGGAGGGCGCCGTCCCCATCAACGCCGATGATTCCCCTGCCGTCATCCTGGACCTGATCTACAGCTTGAAAGTCAAGGACGTGATGAGCCGGAACGTCGTCAGCGCCAAGCGCGAGGACAGCCTGCGGCATGTCCAAGCTCTGATGCGAGAGAACGATGTCACCGGCGTGCCTATCGCCGAGGAGGGGCGCCTCTTCGGCATCGTCTCGATAGATGACATCCTCACGGCCCTGGACAAGGGCCACATCGGCGACCCGGCCGGTAGCCGCATGACCCGCAGCGTGATCGTGCTCGAGGACGACATGCCCCTGTCCTTCGCCATCTCCTTCCTCAATAAATACCGTTTCCGGCGCTTTCCCGTCCTGGACAAGGCCCGCCGACTCGTGGGCATCCTGACTTCCAAGGACGTCATCCGCGCCCTTCTGGTCGAGATCAACCGCGAGGTCCTGCGCCTGGAGCGCGGGCAGGCCGGGCGTCCCGGGGCCGGAGCTGCCGGGGACATGGAATTCCGCATCGCCCGCTATGACTTCGAGGGCGCCGGGCGGGCTTCCACGGAGATCAAGAAGGCCCTCAAGCGCCTCGGCCTGGATCCGGCCCTGGTGCGCCGCATCGCCGTGGCCAGCTACGAGCTGGAAATCAATCAAGTGGTCCATTCCCAGGGCGGCAGCCTCAGCTGCGCCATCAGGCCCGACAGCGTGACTATCCTGGCCGTGGACGACGGCCCCGGCATCGCCGACGTTGAGCTGGCCATGCAGGAGGGCTGGTCCACCGCCAATGAATGGATACGCTCGCTGGGCTTCGGGGCGGGCATGGGCCTGGCCAATGCCAAGCGCGTGTCGGACGAATTCACTATCGAGTCCGCCGTGGGCTCGGGCACGCGGGTCATGTCAGTCATACGGATACCCCGGGACGCGGCCGAGGAGAAGGAGGGCGCATGAGGACGGGCGAGCTGGCCGCGGCCTTGGGCTGCGAGGTCCTGCAAGGCGAATTTGCGGATTCGGAACTGGGCGGAGGCTACACCTCGGATTTACTATCGGATGTCATGGCCCACGCCGCCGCGGGCGAAGTTCTGATCACCATCCAGGCCCACAAGAACACCGTGGCCGTGGCCGTCCTGGTGGGCATGCCGGCTATCATCGTCTGCAACTCCCGGCCCGTTCCCGCCGATATGCTGGAGGCCGCCCGCTCTGAGGGCGTGGCTATCCTGCGCACATCGCAGAGCCAGTACCTCGTCTCCGGCAGGCTCTATACCCTCCTGGGCGGGGCCTGAGCCGGCCGCCCGCGGCGATCCTGACCATGCTGATCGACCTCCACAACCATTCCTGCCTCTCCCCCTGCGCCTGCCTGGAGCAATCGCCGCGCGCCCTAGCGGAGCGCGCCGCCGCCCGCGGCATAGGCCTCCTCGCCCTAACCGACCACAATTCGGCCCTCAACTGCCCGGCCTTCGCCGTCGTTTGCCGCGAACGGGGAATCCTACCCCTCTTCGGCCTGGAGGCATGCACTCGCGAGGAGGTCCATGTCCTATGCCTCTTCGCCGATCTCGAGGCTGCCCTGGATTTCGGCGAATGGGCCTATGGCCGCCTGCCACACATTCCCAATGACCCGGAGCGCCTGGGCGACCAGGTACGAGTCGACGCGGACGAGACTGTCCTGGGCATGGTGGAGCGCTACCTGGGCAACGCCCTGGATCTGGGCCTGGACGATCTGGGCGGACCGGTCCAGGCCCGCGGCGGCTTGGTTATCCCGGCCCATATCGACCGGCCGATGCATTCCATGACCAGCCAGCTGGGCTTCGTGGCCCAGGGGCCCTGGGCGGCCCTGGAGTGCCTGCGGATCCCTCCGGGTTTTCCCACCGGCCCCTATCCCTTGATCACCTCATCCGACGCCCATCGGCCGGACCTCGTCGGGCGACGGGCCTTCAACCTGCCCCCGCCCTCGGAAGGGCTGCGTGCCCCTGATGGTGGCGTGGATATCGCGGCCCTCGCCGCGGCTCTGGCGGCCTTAGCCCCATGCTCCCGTCAGGGTTGATCGAATTCATGGCATATCCGGTCTTGAGGATTTCTTGGCCCCATATAAAGATAAAAATATATAGATAAAATTTAACCGTCTTGCCTAAGTCAGGCGATATCGGTAGAATGCGGCCATCCGTCAGACGGTACAACTTTTCTTTCTTAGCGGGGGTATACATGGCTACGGCGAGCGCCACGCTCACGCGCGAAATAGAGTTCCCCGCGGAGCTCAGCGCGTTCATCGATCAATGGAAGGATAAGCCCGGCAGCCTGATCATGCTGCTGCATAAGATCCAGCAGACCTTCGGCTACATCCCGCGCGAGGCGGCCGAGAAGCTGGCCCGCCTGGCCGGCATCCCCCTGGCGCGGGTCTACGGGGTGGTCACCTTCTACCATTTCTTCAAGACCACCAAGCCCGGCAAGCACAAGATCTCGGTTTGCCTCGGCACGGCCTGCTACCTCAAGGGCGGCCAGGAGCTGATAGACGAGGCGCGCGCCATCTTGGGCCTGGGGGAGGGCGAGGTGACCGAGGACGGCCAGTTCTCCATCGACCCGGTGCGCTGCGTGGGCTGTTGCGGCCTGGCCCCGGTGATGACCGTGGGCGACGACGTCTACGGCAAGGTGAGCAAGGACCAGCTCCCCGAGATAATCGCCAAGTACAGAGGCTGACGATGCATTGGAGCCTCTGCGACCTCGCGGCCGACGTCATCCAAAACGCCGCGGAGTCCGGGGCCGCGGTCGTGGAGGCGGAGATAGCGCAGACGGAGGCGGAGTTCCGCTTCCGCGTGCGCGATGACGGGAGGGGCATGGGGCCTGAGCAGTTGGCGCGGGCCGCTGATCCCTTCCATACGGACGGGATCAAGCATCCGGGACGGCGGGTCGGGCTGGGCCTGGCCTTCCTGGATCAGGCCGCCCGGCAATGCGGCGGGGGCTGGAAGATGGATTCAGCGCCCGGCGCGGGCACCACCGTGGAGGCTTGGTTCGATTTGACCTCCCTGGACACCCCGCCGGTGGGCGACGTACCCGGCCTGCTGCGTACGGCCCTCCTCTTCCGGGGACCGGCCGAGACGGTCCTGAGGCGCACGCGCCGGGGGGTATCCGGAGGTGCGGACTACAGCCTGCGCCGCAGCGAGCTGGAGGAGGCCCTGGGCGGGCTTGAGACGGCCGCCGAGCTGGCCCTGCTGGAGCGCTACCTGCGCTCGCTCGAGGATGCGGACGAAACGAACGATTGAAGGAGCGATGAGATGGCCAAGATGACGCTGGAGGATCTGCGCAGGCTGCGCGACTCCAAGAAGAACGAGATGCGCAAGCGCGATGCCGGCGGCAAGTCCATCCAGGTGGTGGTGGGCATGGGAACCTGCGGCATAGCCGCAGGCGCCAAGGAGTCCCTTGACGCATTCGTGAAGGCGCTGGAAGACAAGCAGCTGGCGGATTCGGTGCTTGTGCGCCAGACCGGCTGCATGGGCCTGTGCCACTCCGAGCCCACGGTGGAGGTGATCGTCCCGGGCATGCCCACCGTCATCTATGGGAAGGTGGACGCGGCGGTGGCCGCCCAAATCGTGGAGCGCCACATCCTGGGCCGGCAGCTTCTGGACAACCTGATCATCGATCGCCCGGCTGTCGACCTGATCGGCGGGAAATAGGGGGAAGGCATGGCGTACAGGCATTACATACTGGTGTGCGGCGGGACGGGCTGCGAGTCCGGCCGCGGCGACGAGATATACAAGGCCCTCCAGGCCGAGGCCGAGAAGCAGGGCGTCAAGGACCAGGTCCAGATCGTCAAGACGGGCTGCTTCGGCTTCTGCGAGAAGGGTCCCATCGTCAAGGTCCTGCCGGA
>CAYYCP010000101.1:0-2506 GCA_964470375.1 uncultured Spirochaetales bacterium | reverse complement strand
GGCCCTGGAGAAGGCCCTGTTCCAGATGAGCCCTGACGAGATCATCGCCGAGCTCAAGGCCTCCGGCCTGCGCGGCCGCGGCGGGGCGGGCTTCCCCACCTGGCTCAAGTGGGACCTGACCAAGAAGGCCCCCGGGGACGTCAAGTACGTGGTCTGCAACGCTGACGAGGGCGATCCGGGGGCCTATATGGACCGCTCGACCATCGAGGGCGATCCCCACTCCGTCATCGAGGCCATGGCCATCTGCGGCAAGGCCATAGGCGCCGCGCAGGGCTACATCTACATCCGCGCCGAGTACCCCCTGGCCATCGAGCGCCTGCGCATCGCCCTGGAGCAGGCCCGCGCCTACGGCCTCATGGGCAAGGACATCCTGGGCTCAGGCTTCGACTTCGACGTGGAGATCCGCCTGGGCGCGGGGGCCTTCGTCTGCGGCGAGGAGACCGCCCTTCTTCAGTCGCTGGAGGGCAAGCGCGGCATGCCCGTACCCAAGCCGCCCTTCCCGGCCGTGGAGGGCCTGTGGCGCAAGCCCACCGTCATCAACAACGTGGAAACCTTCGCCAACGTGCCGGTCATCATCGTGAAGGGAGGGGCTTGGCTGGCCTCCATCGGCACCGAGAAGTCCAAGGGCACCAAGGTCTTCGCCCTCACGGGCAAGATCAACAACTCCGGCCTCGTCGAGGTGCCGATGGGCACCACCCTTCGCGAGATCGTCTACGACATCGGCGGCGGCATCAAGGGCGGCAAGAAGTTCAAGGGCGTCCAGTCCGGCGGCCCCTCCGGCGGCATCCTGGACGAGTCCGTCCTGGACACGCCCATCGACTACGAGAACCTGACCAAGCTGGGCTCCATGATGGGCTCGGGCGGCCTGATAGTCATGGACGAGGACGACTGCGTCGTGGACGTCTCGCGCTTCTATATGGAATTCTGCGTGGACGAGTCCTGCGGCAAGTGCTCGCCCTGCCGCATAGGCACCACCCAGATGCACGCCCTGCTGGACAAGATAGCCAAAGGCGACGGGGAGATGTCCGACCTCGACAAGCTGGAGACCATCGGCAAGGCCATGACCAAGGCATCCCTGTGCATGCTGGGCGGTTCGGCGGCCAATCCCACCCTGTCCACGCTCAAGAACTTCCGCGAGGAGTATATCGAGCACATCCGCGACAAGAAATGCCGGGCCGGCAAATGCAAGGACCTGCTGCGCTTCGAGATCATCGCCGATAAGTGCATCGGCTGCGGGCTGTGCGCGCGCAAGTGCCCCATCCCCTGCATCAGCGGGGAGAAGAAGCAGCCTCACCTCATAGACCAGTCCAAGTGCATCAAGTGCGGCGAGTGCTTCAAGGCCTGTAAATTCGGCGCCGTGGCCAAGAGATAAGGAGAGCTACATGGTCAACTTGAAGATAAACGGCCAGGCCGTCCAGGTTCCGGAGGGCGCCACCATCCTGGAGGCGGCCAGGAAGGTCAACGTCAACATCCCCACCCTCTGCCACAACCCGGATCTGGAGCCCTGGGCCGCCTGCGGCATCTGCATTGTGCGCATGGAGGGCAGCCCCAAGATGGTGCGCGCCTGCGTCACCCCGGCCGCCGAGGGCATGTCGGTCATCACCCACGATCCCGAGATCGTCGGCGTGCGCCGCACCGTGATCGAGATGATCCTGTCCACCCATCCGGATGACTGCCTGCAATGCCCGCGCAACCAGTCCTGCGAGCTGCAGACCCTGGCCGCGGACTTCGGTATCCGCGAGGCGCCCTATAAGAAGCTCCTCAAGGATCTGCCCAAGGACGAGTCCAACGGCTCCATCGTAGTGGACGCCGAGAAATGCGTGTCCTGCGGGCGCTGCGTCAAGGTCTGCCAGGACATGCAGGGCGTTTGGGCAATCGAGTTCCTCGGCCGCGGCCTCAAGACCCGCATCGCCCCGGCCGCAGACGTCAAGCTGGTGGACTCCCCCTGCATCCGCTGCGGCCAGTGCTCGGCCCACTGCCCCGTGGGCGCCATCTACGAGAAGGACCAGACCAAGGAAGTCTGGGAGCGTCTCCAGGATCCCGGTGTCCACGCCGTGGCGCAGATAGCCCCGGCCGTACGCGTGGCTTTGGGCGAGGCCTTCGGTATGCAGCCCGGAGAGCTGTCCACCGGCAAGATCTACGCCGCCCTGCGCCGCCTGGGCTTCGAGACCGTCTTCGACACCAACTTCTCCGCCGATCTCACCATCATGGAGGAGGGCACCGAGCTGGTGAAGCGCCTCACCGAGGGGGGCGAGATCCCCCTCATCACCTCCTGCTGCCCCGCCTGGGTGGACTACATGGAGAAGTACTACCCCGATATGATCCCCAACTTCTCCACGGCCAAGAGCCCCCAGCAGATGATGGGCGCCATGATAAAGACCTACTGGGCCGGCAAGGCCAAGGTGGACCCGGCCAAGATCTACTCCGTATCCATCATGCCCTGCACCGCCAAGAAGTACGAGATATCGCGCAGCGACGACATGCGCTCCTCCGGCTTCCAGGACGT
>CAYYCP010000100.1:0-7909 GCA_964470375.1 uncultured Spirochaetales bacterium | reverse complement strand
CCCGGCTCTTCCCCTTCGTCGAGTCGAACTACAACTTCATCGAGCTGGGCCCCCGGGGCACCGGCAAGTCCTACAGCTACAGCGAGTTCTCCCCCTATTCCACCCTCATTTCCGGGGGCCAGGCGACTACGCCCATCCTGTTCTACAACAACGCCAAGCAGCAGATAGGACTCGTGGGCTACTGGGATGTCGTGGCCTTCGACGAGGTGGCCAGCATGCGCATAAAGGATCCGGACTCGATCCAGATCATGAAGGACTACATGGCAAACGGGCGGTTCAGCCGGGGCAAGGAGAACATCGCCAACGCCAGCTTCGCCTTCGTGGGCAACATAGACCTCTCGATCCCCCAAGTGGTCACGAGCACCCAGTTCGACCTCTTCGCGCCCCTGCCCAAGGAATTCGACCTGGCCCTCATCGACCGCTTCCATACCTACCTGCCCGGGTGGGAGATGCCGAAAAACACCAGCGCCCTCCTCACCAACCGGTACGGCTTCATCACCGACTACCTTGCCGCCGCCTTCCGGGAGCTCGCCCTCCACCACACCCGCATCGACTGGATCAACCAACACGTCCGGCTCGGCAAGTCCGTTGAGGGCAGGGACGAGCGGGCCATCAAGAAGACTATCTCGGCCTTGCTCAAGATACTCCATCCCGTGGGGGATCCTGAGCCGGAGGAGCTCGAGGAATACGTCTCCTATGCGGTCGAAGGACGGCGGAGGATCAAGGAGCAGTTGAACAAGCGCAAGACCGATGACGAGTACGCCCATATCAACCTTTCCTTCTTTACCGCCGCCGGCAAGGAGGTGGTGGTCTTCTGTCCGGAAAGCCGGGATGCTCAGGCAACCCAGGCGCCACAGCGCAGAACCATCGAGGGGAAACCCGATGAAGGCAGGCTGGTCGAAACAGCATCGGAATCGCAGCCCACCAACGAAGCAGCGGCAGGAAGCGCGTCGCGGGTTCAGACCGGGGCGCATCCTCTCACGCCGGAGGAAGCAGGAGCCGTCCCCGCTCCTGAGCCTGAGCTGAGGGAACAGCATTTCCGCATCACCTACGGGGCCACCGGATTCAGCTACGATTCCATCATGGGAGACTACCTCGCGAGCGCGAAGGAAGTCGTCGTGGAGGACCCCTATATACGCTTAAACCACCAGATCCAGAATTTCGTCCGCTTTTGCGAGACCGTGGTGAGCCGCGCGCCGGCAAAGGCGATCCACCTTATCACCGGCTCTGACAATGACGCCCAGAAAGCAGAAGCCGTTGCGGCCTTCACGGATCTCGCGCAGAGCCTCCTGGACATGGGAGTCAAGTTCACATGGGAGTTCAAGGATACCATTCATGATCGACAAATCACGTTATCCAATGGCTGGATCGTGAAGATTGGCCGCGGCTTGGACTTCTACCTGAAGCCGGACAGCTGGTTCACCATCGGCTCCAACGATATGGACCTGAGGCCCTGCGCGGAGACCATGGTGGATATTTTCAAAAGGTGAATTTCATCGAGGAAATATCCAATAAGGTATCGGCTACAGGGCTTGCATAAAGGGGGCGCCTGAGCCCTCAGATGAGGATCCCGCCGGCTTGGTCACAGGGCAGGACTCCGAGGTCCTTCCAGTCCATCTTCCGATCCCTCGCGTAGACAAGGGAGCAATCGCCCCGATCAGCGCCAGCATATCGTAACCATGTTTCCAAGCTGGCAGCGAACTCGGGCGAGAATGTCTTCCCCGACTTGATCTCGATGGCCTTGACCTTCCGTCCCTGCCCGGAGACGGCGCCCTCGAACACTACATCGACTTCCACGCCGGCGCTATCCCGCCAGAAGGATATATCCGGGTCCAGTCCCCGGTTGTGGCGAGTATTGAGGAATTCCGCCACGATGAAGGATTCGAAGAGACTGCCGCGGTTGGGATGGATGAAGCATTCCTCATCGGTCTTGATGCCCAGGAGCCGCGCGGCCAGGCCCGGGTCGACGAAGTAGAGCTTGGGGCTCTTCACGAGCCGCTTCCCGAATTTCTTGTGGTAGGGCTTGAGCAGGTACACGATGCCGCTCGCCTCCAGGACCGAGAGCCAGGCCTTGGCGGTATTGTGGCTGAGTCCGCAGTCGAGCGCCAAGGCGCTCAGGGTGAGGAGCTGGCCCATGCGCGCCGCGCACATCTTCACGAAGGTCTGGAACTGTCCGAGATCCTTCACGTTGAGTACCGAGCGCACGTCGCGTTCGACATAGCTGGCTATGTAGTTCGTGTACCAATCGTAGGCGGTCATGTTGCGGTCGTAGAGGGGAGGGTAGAAGCCTTTCACGATGGCCTGGAAGGGATCGCCCGGAAGGCGCTTCGCTCGCTTGAGTTCCTGGACGGAGAAAGGCAGGAGGGTCAGGAAGGCCGCCCTGCCGGCCAGCGACTCGGTGACGCCGGCCATCAATCCGAACCGCTGCGAGCCCGTCACGATGTACTTCCCGGGCCGGGGATCCGCGTCCACCGCGGTCTTGAGATAGGCGAAGATCTCGGGGCAGGCCTGAGCCTCGTCCAGGATGACGCAGTCGCCATAACCTCTCAAGAGCCCGCGGGGATCCTCCCGCGCCAGCCGCGCGATGTCCGGATCTTCAAGGGAGAGGTAGGGCGTATCGGGAAAGGTAGTCCTTACCAGGGTAGTCTTGCCTGACTGCCGGGGCCCCGTAACGCAGAGCAACGGGAAGCCCTTCGCGAGTCGCCGCTAACTCTATTATGCAAATTGTCAATGCCATTGCCAATTTGCATTCACTTCAATAATACCCGCGCAAGACGGGTAAGCCCTCCCTGCTCCTCCTCATCTGCGGGCCGCGACTTTGTCGATGACTAACTTGATCGCGTCGATCACCAATTGGGGCTGGTCCAGCTGGATATAATGGCTGGCCTCGCTGGCGACGATATGGACTACATCGCTCGACATGGCGGCCAAGGCCTGATGGTATCCCTCGAGGGATGCGTGCCTTTCGATGTCCAGGCTGCTGGCGCCCGGTCCGGGCGGAGTGCTGGTCAAGACAACCAGGGGGACGTCCGGCAGGGGTTTCAAGCCAGCCCATTCGGGGATGGAGGCCGTGACGCCCCCCTCGGCTTCGGCGATCATCCCCGGGGAGGCTCCGATCCTTTTGAGGTTATCGATCTGGGAGTCGGACAGGGGCTCGGTCATCAATTCCCTCGGGGTAGGATCGACGAGGACCAAGCCGGCCACCTCCTCCGGGAACTGGTCAGCGAAGCAGCGCAGGTGGAGGCCGCCGAAGGAATGACCCACCAGGATATAGGGCCCCTGGAAGCCCGTATTCTGGAGGAGGCTGTGCAGTTCCCGGGTTATCCGCATGGAATCCCGCGGCTCGGGCCCGGGAGCCGATTTCCCCAGGCCGGCCCTGTCGTACAGGATGACCTGGGCGAAGCGCTTAACGCCCGAGGGGACGATGCCCCAGACTCCGGACGAGCCGCCATCGTCGAGCCCGCACTCCAGGACGACCGTCGGCTTGCCGCGGCCGGCTGACGAGAGGTACATGGCGTGGCCGTCCACGTCAACGAGCCTTCCGGTACCCAAGCCCACCCCCGTACTGCGGGAAATCGAAAAGAAGGAAGAAAGGAAGATAGCCGCGAGCCCTATCAGGCAGTGGAACAGGTTTCGGGTGGTTTTCATTTCCATCGGATCATTTCTCTGTAGAAAGGAGATCGGAAGTGCCTCTCTGCTTCCACGGGCCTGTCGAGGGGGCGGGAAGGGTTCCGGCGGATCAGCCCGAGTTCTTCACCGGGGATGATGCATTCGTACCGAGCGAGGAAATCGTAATACATTGTATTGTCCCCCCACTGAGGGAAGGCCCGCTGCACGGCCGCTATCAGTTCCCCATGGGTGAATTCGTCCTGGTCAAGGGCGGACAGAAAGCGGCAGAAGAATACGACCAACCTCAGCTCCGACCCGGAGCGCGTATCAGCGCCCGGAGAGTCGGGGTCGGCTAGGCCGCGCAGGTAGGAGTAGAAGAGCTCCCGGTAGAGGTCTCCTACTCGGTCCGGGGCCAGGAATCCATGACCGCGTTTCGATAATGCCAAGCATCTCCCTGAATGCCCCACGAGGCCGGCGTCCTCGCAGACATAGCGCGCCATGCCCAGGACGGGAGAGGCCGATTCGCTCCGCGGCGCTTTGTGCGGCACCTGTTCCAGGTCTTCCTGGAGCGGGCCATGCTCGTACCATTCAGAGAGGAAGGCGGTATTCAGGTATCCGGATTCGGTGAGGAGGAGGTTGCCCTCCGTCTTGAGCCGCTCCAGGAGGAAGACGCAGCGCCTGAGGAGGGGGATATCCTTCACGTGATCCCTATTCAGCCCCTCCCCGACCGCCAGGAAAGCCTCGGCTTCACGGGGGTCGGAATAGAGGATCAGGTGCATCTGATTGGGGCTGATCCCGAGGAAGTCGTCCAGGCCGCGGTTCTGGGCCTCGTCTTGGAACTGCTCGAAGGCCGCCTGGAGTTCCGCCATGGACGAGAATCTCCTCCCGCCCATCGCTACCTTGAACTCCTTGATGAGCTCGGTGGCCGCGTTGGGGCTTCCCTTGGTCTCCTGGTAGGTCATGGTCTCATGGCGGGGATCCGCTTCGTATTCCTGAAAGCCCGCCTGCATCTCCGAGGCCATGCGCCGGGCTTGGAAGAGGGCGGTTGCGTCCACCACCCTGCCCTGGTTTCCACCGCCGCAGCAGTGCTTGTACTTTCTCCCCGACCCGCAGGGGCAGGGATCGTTCCTACCGACCTTCATGGCGCGCGCTCCTCCGCTGAGAATAGGGCATGGCCGATTTTCACGCAATATCCGCTAGCATGATCATCAATGTCATTGCATCGAAGGCGGGGAAACTTTCGTTAGCCCATCCGTCCAGGCTGTCCTGGGCATCACGCGGGGGATTCCTTTCCCCACGCTAATCGGCAGCCCCGACGCCCCGTTCGATACCTGCGCGCGGGCCATGGGGATGAGCTGCCCGTCGGCGTAGGGGCGGGTGGACGCCTCATGCGGAATGATTTACTATTGAGCCGATAACGCCTTATCATATCTATGTTCAACCTCAATACGAACCCTCGCCCTCAACTGCCTCACTACTCACTATGCCGAGCTCTGGGCAGAGTGCTGGGATTCTGTCTTCAAAAAAGAAAGCTGGGCAAAGGTAGATCCCGGCTCAAGAACTCCTTCTTCTCTAGCCTCACGCCGAGCTGGCAGCGGAATTGCGCCCTGCGCACTGCCTACGAACGGCGCCAGGCCCTGGTGGAGCTGGGCGTCCTCGTGGCCCAGGAATTAGGATTGACGCTTGACCAGCTCCTGGACATCTACCGCATCCAGTTTCCCGTGATGCGCCAGTACGAGGCGGACACCTGGTACGACGCCCATGGCCGTATTGTCTTTACCGTGTCCAAGGGCTTGGTGGGCGTGGGCTTACCGCGTAAGGGGAACCCCAAAAAGGGCATCATCGGTTAGGAAGACGTCCAGGGCATGGAGAGCGGGAGGGTGAAGCAGAAGGTCATGGACGACACCTTGCCCGGCGGGCCTAAGGAGAGGACTATCGTGTATGAGGCGCCCTTTGACAAGTGCAGTAGGGAAGAGGATTATAGAATCGTGTGGAAGGAATTCGAGAGGAGGAAGGGGTGAGGATTTGGAACCCATTACCCTTCCAACATGTGCCCCCTCTCCCGCAACCCTGAGAAAATAGAGTCAGCGACAGCCGCGGGGAATCCCTGGGGCAGGGCCGCCGCTGTTGTTTCTATGGCGCGCGGAATGGCGGCGCGGAGGCGGGATATCTCTCCATCGACCAAATCCCCTATGCCGCTCAGGCGGGCCGTTTCTCGGATATGCCTCAATCCTATCTTCTGCCATTCGTAATGCCTGTTCTTCCCGGTAAAGGCCATCGCCAGATTTAGTTTTTCGGGTGGGAGGAGGCCAGCGCCATGTCCTAGTACGGGATAGGCCGAAATGATGTCGTACAAGGGCGTCAGCCTGAAACGTCCGCCACGCTCTATGAAGATGGAAAAGTTCTTGGCGTGTCCGTCGGGCGCGGCCAGGAGCCAGAACGCGATTTGCGCGGAGAAAAACCTTAGCCGATCCGTAGGGGCCTCCTGCGATCCCAAGAGGAGGCGCATGATCGTTTTAATGCCGGGGCCGCCATCGGCTTCGTACTTGCCTTCGGGGGGCGTCCCCGTGAATTGGCAGAAATCCTCTTGGGGAATCCTGAGTAGTCTCCTCCCGTCCACGGACAGCCTCCGGTCGAAGCGTTGGACGATGAGGGCGCTCATGTCCTCGAAGCGTCCTATCTCGCACGATGCGGTCGGCAGTCCCAACTCGGCCACGAGTCGGGAGCATAGCCACTCATTCTCCACGGAGCCGGTCATGTCCAGTTCCATGCCGCGGATCTTGCCCAGCGGAAGCTTGAGGATGTGGGTGGAGGGCGTCGAGCCGTGGGGGATCATCCATCTTCCATCGTGCCGGAGCAGGGCCGTCTTTTCCTGGGCGCCCGCCAAGGAGATCCTGAATTCCTCATCGCTCGCCCGATTGTCCGCTCCCAAGGAGACGAGCCCTTTCAGTATTCCGGCGATCTCGGCCTCATCGATCTTCCGGCCCTCGATGCCTCCCGGGCCCGCGGGTTCCTCGTCCTCCGGGACGAGCTGGATGGCGCCGACGCAGTCACGCCCTACCTCGGTTAGGAGATCGAAGGCGGATAATGATCGAGCCCCGAAGCGTGCCCTGATGCGTTGCTTGATCTCGGTCGAGTCGGGCAGGAGGTTCTCGAAGTAGGCCGATACCGTCCGCCCCCTATGCGCGTAGCCGCTCTCTGCCAGGGGAAGCGATAGGGATATGGGCCGAGCCTCGGGATGCGCGAGCCACGCATCATCGTAACGGAACTCCTGCTCTCCCTGGCCCTCCACGCTCCAACGCCCTACATGGATTCCGTTGAGCCAAATGCCCAAGGACCGCTTTTGGGTAGGCTTGGGCATCCTCACCACTCCCCGGCATCGTTCAGGCGGGAATTCCCGCCGCTCCGTTCATCCTTGGGCCTGATGACGAGCTCGAGCCCGAGGGCCGAGAGGAGCTTGAAGAGGCTTTCGATCCTCGCCGTCTCCGGATGGTTTTCCAGGATGGAAACGCTTTTCTGGAGGAGTCCCACGGGTTTACCTGCTTCGAGCTGGCTCAGATGTGCCTTTTTGCGGGCGCTCCGTAGGGCATGGGAGAGTTGAGGTGGAGTGGAAATGAGATATGTCATGTTCTCCTCCGGTCGAAATAGATCGATACCCGTAAAGGTATAAGATATAATAATACCCTATGAGGTATAAGTCAAGAATATACCCATAAAGGTATGAAATATGGGTGGCTGAAAAGTGAATCGCTACGCTTCGAGAAACTAACTCCGGATCCCGCATAGACGAGTTGCCTAGCTCGGAAGACACACGGTATACGTACAAATTGTCAATTGTATTGACAATTTGTAATGATGGGTTCTTGTCGGAATTCCGCCCTTGACAGCTCCCGGGAGCGGGTATAGTCTTGCTAAGGTATACATTAGTAAATCGTACCTTACCAAACCGGGGAGGGCTCCATGTTCGTAGGCAGGGAGAGGGAGCTCAAGGAGCTGGAAGATCTCTACAAAAACGCCTCCTTCCAATGCGCAATCGTCTGGGGAAGGCGGCGCGTGGGTAAGACCGCCTTGCTCAGCCAGTTTGTCAAAGGCAAGGAGGCGGTCTTTTATACCGCCCTTGAAACAAGCCCCCGGGAGAACCTTGAGAATTTCAGCCGCGCCGCCCTTTCCCTTGAGAGCAACGCCGGCGCGCCGGTTTTTCCCGATTGGAACGCCGCCTTGGACTACATCGGCCAGAGGGCCCAATCCAAGCGCCTCATCCTGGTGATCGACGAATATCCCTACCTCGCTCAATCCTATC
>CAYYCP010000099.1:0-8091 GCA_964470375.1 uncultured Spirochaetales bacterium | reverse complement strand
CCTGGCGGATGATCCACGGGACCGCGGATTCACTGGAAAGCCTGGACGAGGGGGCATTCCGCACCATGGACATGGTGCTGGACGCCATCGCCTCGGCCCGTACTCCGCGCCCGGGATCCCGTAGGGGCGTGGAGCGTCACTGAAAGCCAGCCGAGCCCGGCTTATAAAGGAGGAAGCCATGCAGACGAGCGCTCCCGCACGATCCGAGATAGATCCGGCCGACAAGTGGGACCTGCGTCCCCTCTTCCAGGACGAGGCCGCCTGGGAGGCCGCCTTCGCCCGCATGCGCGAAATGGGCGCCGGCATAGCCGGGATGAGGCCGGAAGGGGGCCTGGGGCGAGAAAGTCTTCTCAGGCTCCTGCGCTTTTTCGAGGAATTCGGCATCCTCTCCGAGCGCTTGGGCGAATACGCCTTCCTGCGCCAGTCCGAGGACGAGGGCGATTCGGCGTCCCGCGAGCGCCTGACCCGCTTCAGCATGGCCGAGGCCTCCTTCCAGGCCGATGCGGCCTGGTTCGAGCCGGCCATCCAGTCCCTTGACGCCGCCCAGGTGGAGGCCTGGGCGGCCGAGCCCGATTTCGCCCCCTACGCGGTCTATCTGCGCAAGCTCCTGCGCTGGAAGCCCCATATCCTGGGCGAGGGCGAGGAGCGCCTGATGGCCCTGCAGGCCGAGCCGGGGCGTGCCGTCCAGGAGGCCTTTTCCCTCCTCACCAACGTGGACCTCGACTTCGGCTCCATCGACACCCCGGAGGGGGCGAAGCCCCTCACCCAGACCACCTGGATGTGGTTCATGCAGCATCCGGACCGCTCCCTTCGCGAAAAGGCCTATCGCCGCTTCTACGGGGTCTTCGACGCCCATAAGAACGCCCTGGCGGCCCTCTACCAGGGCTCCTGCATGCAGGACCGCTTCGAGGCGCGGGCCAGGAATTTCCCCTCCTGCCGCGCCCGGGCCCTCTTCCCGGACGCAGTCGGCGAGGAAGTCTACGAGGCCCTGGTGGAATCCGTAGGCGAAGGCCTGCCGGCCCTGCATCGCTACTATGGCCTGAAGCGCCGCCGCCTGGGTTTGCCGGACTTCCGGCACTGGGACGCCTACGTACCCATGCTGCCCGGGATCAGCACGGACTATCCCTTTCCCAAGGCCGTCGAGACGGTCCTGGAAGCCCTCGCGCCCCTGGGCCCGGAATACGTGGACACCCTCAGGAAGGGCCTGGAATCCGGCTGGGTCGACCGCTACGAGAACCGCGGCAAGCATTCGGGGGCCTTCTCATCCGGCTCGTACGCCGCCCCGCCCTACATCCTCCTCAACTACCAGAGCTCGGTCCTGCGCGACCTCTACACCCTGGCCCACGAGGCCGGGCACTCCATGCATTCCTACTATTCCTCGCGCTCCAATCCCTTCTACTGCTACCGCTACTCCATCTTCGAGGCCGAGGTGGCCAGCACATTCAACGAGGAGCTCCTCTTCGCCAGCCTCTTCTCCAAGGCCGGCTCGCGGGAGCTCAAGGCCTACCTCCTCAACCTGCGCCTGGACAACGTCATCGGCACCATCTTCCGCCAAACCATGTTCGCCGAGTACGAGGCCGGCTGCCACGCCATGCTGGAGGCGGAGCGCCCCCTGACCCTGGAGGCCCTGCGCTCCCTCTACCGCGGCCTGCTCCAGAAATACTTCGGGCCGGATACGGTCCTGGAGAGCGAGAGCGACCTGGAGTGCCTGCGCATCCCCCACTTCTATCGGGCCTTCTACGTCTACAAGTACTCCACCGGCCTGGCCGCGGCCATGAGCCTCTCGCGGCGGGTCCTGCGGGGCGGGGAGGCCGAGCGGAAGGACTACTTCGCCTTCCTGCGCTCGGGCGGGAGCCGTTATCCCATCGAGAGCCTCAGGCTGGCCGGGGTGGACATGGCCTCCAGCGAGCCGGTGCGCACGGCCTGCCGCATATTCGCCGAGGGGGTGGAGGAGCTGGAGGGGCTGCTGGGCTAGGGGCCGGCCGTCCCCGGGCCGTCCGGCGACTCGTCGCCGACCGAGGCTGGGCTAGAAGCTCACATAGGGCCCCAGCCAGGGATCCAGGAGGCAGAATCCGGTGACGATGATGAGGGCCGGCAGGAAGTCGCCGGTCCTTATTTTCTTGATTTCGAGCAAATTGATGCCTATCATCATCACCATGGCCCCGCCCGCGCCCGATATCTCGCTGAGGGCCAGGGCCGGGAGGACGGGCTGGATCCAGCGTGCGAGCAGGGTCAGGAGGCCCTGGTAGAGGAAGACCGGCAGGGCCGAGAACAGAACCCCCAGGCCGTAGCGCGAGGCCAGGATGACCGAGAGGAAGCCGTCCAGGACGGACTTGATGTAGATCAGCCTGTAGTCGCCCTCGGTTCCGGCCTTGAAGGAGCCCAGGATGGCCATGGCCCCCACGCAGAAGAGGACGCTGGACGAGAGGAAGCCCTCGGCGAAGGCCTGGCCGGCCCCACGGCCGGGCAGGTGGGCCTTGACGGCCTCCCCCAGGGCTAGGATGCGCTTTTCTATTCCAAGCCAGGAACCGATGATCCCGCCGGCGACCAGGGAGAGGACCACGTAGAGCTCGCGCTGGGATTGGAAGGCCATCTTGAGGCCGATGAAGAGGGTGAAGACGCCCGCCGCCGCCATCACCATGGGCTGGATGCCCGCGGCGTCCCGGGACGATCCCGCCTCGTGCCCGTCAGCCGCCTGTGACGGGGCGCGGCTTCTCGGGAAAGAGCGTAACCGGGCGGCCAGGCCCAGGAGGGAACCCAGGATGATGGCGGCTACGTTGACGAGGACGGCCGGCATCAGGCGTCGCCGGGAGCGTGTGAATCGAAGATAGCCTTGCCCAAGTCGAAGGCGGGCGCCTCGCCGGAGGCGCGCAGGCGGGCCATGGCCTTCTTGGCCCGGGCCAGCTCGGGGAAGGAGTAGACATTGCCGCGTTCGCCCCGCCGGATCTCGGCCTGGCTGTAGGCGGCCAGTTCGTCCATGAGATCCTCCGGGGCCGAGGGCGCGGCGGGTAGGGCGGCCGCGGGCAGGAGCTCCCGGGAGGGGACCTCGAGGCCCTCGGGCCTGTCCCAGGCCTGGGCGTAGACGATGCGGCGCAGGTTCTCGCGCTTGACTCTCTCGTTGCGGCGCTTGAGGGCCAGGCTGCGGAAGAGGGGCACCAGGTAGAAGAGGACGCCGAAGGCGATGGGGACCATGCCCAGGAGGACAGCCACCAAAGCCACCGGATCCGCGCTTATGGCGGCGGCCAGGGCTACTACGAAGCCGTAAAATGCCCTGCCCAGGCCCAGGCGGGTGATGGCGTTGCGGCTGTTGGCCAGGATTTCGATGATGCTCCCCACGATCGGCCCCCAGGCCGCGCTGGCCCAGAGGAAGAAGGAGCCGAAGGCCAGGTTGACGGCGTTGATGACGGCGAAGAGGACGTTGGCCTTCCGGGGATTGGAGGAGAAGGCCGCCAGAGGCCGGGCCCGCGGGCGGGCGGCCGCGTCGGCGTCGACAATGTCGGTTCCGCGCATGATGGAGTCGAAGTGGTAGTAGACAACGCCTTCCGGGCTGGCCTCCGGGCTGCCCTCGAATTCCAGGCAGTAGGCGTTGATGGCCTGGGCGGCGTCCTCGGGCGGGCGGCCGGTCAGGATCATGAATTCCTCCAGCGAGATTAGGCCGGAGTTGGCGCGCAGCCAGGCCAGCACGGCCTTACGCTCGATCTTGGGCCAGTCGGCGTCCGGGTCGCCGTCGCCGAACACGAAGGAGAAGACGGCCTTGTGCAGGGGCCTCCGCCCCGCCCGGGCCTGGGCGCGCCGGTACCGCTCCTCGGGGCCGCGGAAGAGCTCGGAGTAGAACCAGATGCGGATGAAGGCGTTCAGGATCCCGCCCACCAGGTTATAGCCCCCGCGGGAGGAGCGGCCGTTGCGGTCGCCGGCCTGGAGGGCCGTCCCGCCCACCAGGAAGAGCAGAAAGAGGGCTAGGAAGAGGACGAAGTAGCCCACCAGCATGGCCATGATCCAGATCTTGAAGAGGAAGGCCAGGACCTTGGCGGCCAGGGCGCCTGAGGCCTTGAGGGCGCGCCTGAGGGCCGGGATCGGCCCGCGGTAGCGGCTGCGCATGCGGCCGGCGAAGGAGTAGAGGATCTCTCCGGACTCGGTGACGCGCAGGCGGGCCCCGTACTCGTCGGCCACGGCCGGGAGCTGCTCCTCCACCTGGACGCGCGGCAGGGCCGTGTCGGCCACCAGGTCGGCCACGGTGGCTTCGCGCTTGCGGCGCTTGAAGGCGTCCACTAAGGCGGCCCGTACGCGCTCGGGCTTATAGTCGTAGGTCTTCCTCTGCATGCTCTAGCCCCCCAGTGAAGATATCGCCTTGAGCGCGTTGCTGTACAGTGAAATGTACTCGCGCACCGGCTCGGCCCATGAGAAGTCCTGGGACATGGCCCGCAGGCGCATGGCCTCGACGTGCTCGCGGCGGTTGTAGTAGGCCCAGGCCGCCCAGCCGATGGTGTCGTAGAGGGAACGCGGGGTCAGGTCGTCCAGGAGGAAGCCGGTGCCGTCGCCCGAATCCTGGTCGTAGTTGCGGATGGTGTCTGCCAGGCCCCCGGTGCGGCGGGCCAGGGGAAGGGTTCCGTAGCGCATGGCGTACATCTGGTTGAGCCCGCAGGGTTCGTAGCGGCAGGGCATCAGGAGGAAGTCGGCCCCGGCCATGATCCGGCGCGCCAGATCCTCCGAGTAGCCGACCCGCGATTTGAAGGAGGGCAGGCGCTCCGCCAGGGAGCTCATCTCCGTCTCGCACCAGCGCTCCCCGGATCCGGCCGCCACTATCTGGATGTCCATGTCGGCGCAGGCCTGGGCGGCGCAGCCCGATCCGGGCCAGAAGAGCTCGCGTATGCCCTTCTGGTCGGCCAGGCGGGAGGCGAAGGCGAACAGGGGCGTGTTCGGTCTCTCGGGCAGGCCGAATTCGCGCTGGAGGGCGGCCTTGCATTCGGCCTTGCCGGACATGTCGCGGAGATCGAAGCGCCGGGCGATGCGCTGATCGCGGGCGGGATTCCAATCGGCCTGGTCGATGCCGTTGAGGATGCCCACCAGGCGGCGGGAGCGCTGCCTGAGGACGGCGTCCAGGCCGAAGCCCTGGGCGGGGGTCTGGATCTCGCGGGCGTAGGTGGGCGAGACGGTGCTGAGCATTTCGGCCCTCAGGATGCCGGCCTTGAGGATGTTGAGACGCCCGAAATCCTCGAAGCCGGCTCCGTGGAAGGCTTCCCAGGGCAGGTCCAGCTCGGGGAAGCGCGACTCAGGGTAGAGGCCCTGGTACCCCAGGTTATGGATGGTCAGGAGGCAGGCGCTGAAGGCGAATTCGCGGTAGCGCTCGCGCTCGGAGAGGTAGACCGCGGCCGGGGCCGCCTGCCAATCGTGCAGGTGGAGGATCTCGGGGATCCACTTTTCGGCCCGGCAGGCGGAAAAGGCGGCCCGGCAGAGGAAGCCGAAGCGGCGCGGATTGTCAGGGTAGTCAGCGTCCTCGCCGTAGATCCCGTCGCGCCCGAAGAGCTCGTCCTTGCCCACCAGGTAGACGATCACGTCCGATCCCGGCAAGGTGCAGCCGTGCAGGTCGAAGTACTCGGACCTCGTGTAGCCGCAGGGCAGGAAGGGGCGTAGGAGGCCTATGCCGCTCCGGCCTATGGAGGAATAGTAGGGCATGAGGATACGCACGTCGTGTCCGGCCCCCCGGATCGCCCGGGCCAGGGCGGAGACGGCGTCCGCCAGGCCTCCGGTCTTGGCGAAGGGGGCGGCCTCGCTGGCAAGCATGAGGATCTTCATTCTGCTTCGCCTCGCCGCTTGGCGGCCGATTCTCTCCTGAGCATGCCCCTTAAGTATAGGCGGGCCGAGGCGGCCGACGCTAGCGCGTTCCGCCTCAAGCCCACAGGACCTCGCGTATGTCGTGCGCGCCCAGAACGGCCATGAGGAGCCGGTCAAAGCCCAGGGCAACCCCGGCGCAGGCCGGGAAATCCTCGAAAAGGCGGGGATAATCCATATCCACGCGGTGGGGCACGGCCGCCTTGGCCTTTTTGCGGGCATCCTCCTTTATGAAGGAGGCCCGCACGGCGGCGGGATCGGCGGCCTCGGTGTAGGTGTTGGCCAGCTCCATGCCCAGGGCGTAGAGTTCCCAGCGCTCTTTCCAGGGCGTTCCGGGAATGTCGGCCGCCAGGCACTCGATGCGGGCCGGGAAGCGCTCCAGGACCAAGGGCCTGTCCTGGGGCAGGCGGGGCTCGACCAGGCTGAGGAAGAGCTGGTTGAAGGCGTCCTCCCAGGCCGCCTCCAGCGGGACGAGCAGGCCTCTGGACCGGGCCGCTTCCCCTATGGCCTCCTCGTCCATCAGGGTCCCCAGTTCCAAGCCGGCGAATTCCCGGAAGGCCTGGTCCATGCCCATGCGCCTGAAGGGCGGACGCAGAGCGGCCGGGGCATCGTCGGGGAGGACGGACCGCAAGAATTCCTCCGTCAGGGGGACGGCCCCGTCAGCGTCAAGGCCCAAGGTATAGTACTCGAGCATGGTGAATTCCGGGCTGTGAAGGCGCCCGCGGGATTCGCAGTTGCGGAAGCACTTGGACAGCTGGAAGACGTCCCTGCGCCAGGAGGCGATGGCCGGCTTCATCCATACCTCCGGGGAGGGAACCAGGTAGAGCTCCTCCCGGCCGCGGAAGGGATCCAGGTATTCAGTCCTGAAGACCTCAAGGCAGGATTCGGGGATGAGGGAGGGCGCCAGGAGGGGCGTGTCGAGCTCGAGGTAGCCTCGGCCCAGGAAGAAGGCCCGCGTGGCGGTCTTCAGGCGGGAGCGGCATTCGGCGGCGTGCATATCCATGGCCGGAGAGTATAGCCCGGAGGGTGGGGCTTGGGGTATGGCCCGCGCCTATGAGGGCTGGGCGGGTCTATGCTATACTCGTTGCATGGATCACGGCTTCGTCCGCGTCTGCGCCGCCAGCCCGGCTCTGCGGGTGGCGGACGTTGCATACAACGCCGCGCGCAGCCTAGAAGCCATCAGGGCCGCCGACGAGGCCGGGGCGCGCATACTGCTCCTCCCCGAGCTGGGCCTGAGCGGCTACAGCTGCGCCGACCTCTTCCAGCAGGAGCGTCTCCTGGAGGCGGTCCGCTCGGCCCTTGGGGAACTGGCCCGGGCCACCCGGGGCATGGGCCTCTGCGCCGTGGTCGGCCTGCCCCTGCGCCATAAGGGCCTCCTCTACGACTGCGCCGCCGTCCTGGCGGGCGGGGAGGTGAAGGGCCTGGTTCCCAAGAGCCTCATCCCCAACTACAAGGAATTCTACGAGGCCCGCTGGTTCGCGCCCGGGCGGTCGGGCGTGCGCGAGTCCGTCGAGCTGGACGGGAAAACCGTCCCTCTGGGAGCCGGCCTCCTCTTCAGGGCCAGGCCCGAGGGAGGCCGGCCCTTCCTCTTCGGCATAGAAATCTGCGAGGATCTCTGGGCCCCCCTTCCGCCCTCCAGCCTGATGGCCCTGCGCGGCGCCGGCCTCATCCTCAACCCCTCGGCGTCCAACGAGCTGGTGGGCAAGGCTGATTACCGCCGCGCCCTCGTCCTCCAGCAGTCGGCCCGCTGCGTGGCGGCCTACCTCTACGCCTCGGCCGGTCCCGGGGAGTCGAGCACCGACCTCCTCTTTTCAGGACATTGCCTGGCCGCCGAGAACGGCCTCCTCCTGGCGGAGTCGCGGCGCTTCCAACGCCAAGGCGAGGCTATCTACGCCGAATTCGACATCCAGGGCCTGGAGGGAGAGCGCGCCCGCCTGACGAGCTTCCGTGACCAAGCCCTCCTCTTCGCCGGGGGTGGCTACGGCGGAAGGGAAGCCTGCTGCGGGCAGCCGGTCGCGGAGCGGGAGCCCATCGACATCGACCTTGGGCCCTGGCGTGCGGAATGCTTCGACAGGCCCGTGGATTCCCATCCCTTCGTGCCCTCCCGTCCCGAGCTCTTAGACGGGCGATGCCGGGAAATCTTCTCTATCCAAGCTCATGCCTTGGCCAAGCGACTGGAGCACTCGGGGGCCAAGAAGGCCCTCCTGGGCGTCTCGGGCGGCCTCGATTCGGCCCTGGCCCTCCTCGTCTGCGCCGAGGCCA
>CAYYCP010000098.1:6014-8303 GCA_964470375.1 uncultured Spirochaetales bacterium | reverse complement strand
AAAAAAAAGCTTCGAGGAAGTAAGTTCGGGAAACGAGCGCAGGCTTGCCCTTTATAGAAGGGCTCTACTATACTGCGCCTGCACGCGGGCCCCTATCCCGCGCGACATCAGGCCACCCTCCTCGCCAAGGAGGGAAGGCAAGGAGTACAGCATGGCAAGCAACGACGCGGGCGCTCCCCTAACGATGGAAAAGCTGACCTCGCTCTGCAAACGCAGGGGCTTTGTGTTTCAGTCTTCTGAGATATACGGAGGCCAGAGCGGAGCCTGGGACTACGGCCCCATGGGCATTGAGCTGAAGAACCGGATCCAGCGCTTCTGGTGGCGCGAGATGACCCAGCTCCACGACGACATCGTCGGCTTGGACGCGGCCATTCTTATGCATCCACGGACATGGGAGGCCTCCGGCCATGTAGAGAACTTCACTGATCCTCTGGTGGATTGCAAAAAATGCAAGATGCGCTTCCGCGCGGACATGATCCCGGAAGACAAGCTCGCCAGGAAGGAATGCCCCGAGTGCGGCGGCGAACTCACTGACACGCGCAAGTTCAACTTGATGTTCAAGACCAACATAGGGCCGGTGGACGACGGCACGGGCCTCATCTACCTCCGCCCTGAGACGGCACAGGGCATCTACGTCAACTACAAGAACATTGTCCAGTCCAACCGGATGAAGATCCCCTTCGGGATAGCCCAGGTGGGCAAGGCCTTCCGCAACGAGATCGTCACTAAGAACTTTATTTTCCGCACATGCGAGTTCGAGCAGATGGAGATGCAATTCTTCGTCAAGCCCGGCGAAGACGTAAAGTGGTTCGAGTACTGGCGTGAGCAACGCTGGAATTATTTCAAAAAGTTGGGCGTGCGGATGGAAAAGCTGCGATGGCACCGGCACGGCCCCGGGGAGCTGGCTCACTATGCCAAGGACGCCTATGACATCGAATACGAATTCCCGATGGGCTGGAAGGAACTGGAGGGTGTACATAACCGCTCCGACTACGACCTGCGCCGGCATCAGGAATTCTCGGGCAAGGACTTGCAGTACATCGATCAGGACAACGGCAACGAGCGTTATACCCCCTATATTATCGAGACATCCGCGGGCCTGACCCGCCAGCTCCTGATGATCCTGTGCGATGCCTACGAAGAAGAAAAGGTGGCTGATAAGGGCAATGACGACGACTGGCGAACGGTTATGCACTTCCATCCCGAGCTGGCCCCGATCACTGTGGCAGTCCTGCCGCTCATGAAGAAGGACGGCTTGGCCGAGCTGGCCAAGGAAATACAGGTTCAGCTTAAGGATGACTTCGTCACCGATTACGACCAGTCCGGAGCCATAGGCAAGCGTTACCGCCGCCAGGACGAAGTGGGTACGCCCTTCTGCGTCACTGTGGATTATCAGTCGAAGGAGGACGGCACTGTCACCCTTCGCTTCCGCGACAGTATGGAGCAGATCAGGGTGGCCCGCTCCGAGCTCCCGGCCAGGATTCGCCAGGAGATCAAGGACTACCGGCGCAAGGCCTGAGTCACCCGGCCTTGCGTTATCCATGCGCATGTGCTTAACTTGTGGGCGGCGGGGCTTCGGCCCCGCGAGGCCCGTGCTCTCCGAATGCAGACCGATGAGGATATTCCGATGAAAAGAGCCATTCCCGCCTCTATCACCCTAGTCTGCCTCCTGGCGGTTTCCTGCTCCGGCAAGGTGGGTTTCAAGCCCTCCGAACCTGGCAGCTACGCCGTGCTGCAGACGAATTACGGCGAAATCGCCGTACGCCTCCTCTCCGAGGATGCCCCCAAGACGGTGGACAACTTCATCGGTTTGGCCGAGGGCTCCAAGGAATGGACAAACCCCGACACCGGCAGCACATCAAAGAAGCCTTTCTACGACGGGCTCACATTCCACCGCGTCATCGATGGCTTCATGATTCAAGGTGGAGATCCTAAGGGCGACGGTACCGGCGGGCCGGGTTACGAGTTCGAAGACGAAACCTACCGCGAGACCGGAAAGGAACTGTCCGGCCTGGTAGAGGACGAAGAGACCGCCCTGATCGTATGGAATGAGCTGATAGTCCCTTATGTGATCGGCACACCCGAGGAAAACCAGAACGCCCGCCTGGTTGGTATCGTCAACAAGGTCCTGAGCGAGTACAGCGCCACGCCCCTCATGGGCATCAGCATCCAGGAGTACCGCGACATGACCGGATCGGCCAAGGTCCTTATGGAGCGGGAGGTGATAAACCCGGTGGCCTATGCCACCCTCTGCATGGCCAACTCGGGGGCCAATACCAACGGCTCGCA
>CAYYCP010000098.1:0-5914 GCA_964470375.1 uncultured Spirochaetales bacterium | reverse complement strand
ACGAAGATCTCCGGATCCCCTCCATAGAGCTTGTCGCCGATGATGGGGTAGCCAAGGGCTAGGAGGCTTGCCCTGATCTGGTGGGTGCGGCCCGTATCGGTCCGAGCCCGCAGGAGACTGCATCTCCCGTCACCGGACAGACGTTTGAAGGATGTACGGCAGGGCTTGGAGTCCGGTCCGGCCGGGGCCATGGTGAAGCCCATCATTTTACGGACGCGTGACCCGGAAAGGGGGCCGATCCAGCCCTCAGCCAGGGCCTCATCCGGGAAATCCCCGCGCACGAGGACGAGGTAGGTTTTCCGGAGCCTTCCCGATACCATGGCATCCTGGGCCAGGCGCATGCCTACGCCGCTTTTGCAGCATAGCACAAGCCCCGATGTCTCGCGGTCCAGACGAGTGGCGATGCCGATGCCGGGATGGTGCGCGGAGACCACGTACCAAAGGCTACGCTTGAAGTAGCGTCCGGAGGGCTGGCATACAAGGCCGGGGGGCTTTTCGAAGACAAGAAAGAGTTCGTCCTCGTAGATGCATTTGAGAGGATCGGTCCACTCCTCCTCAATGCCCTGTGGAGGAGTGAACTCGATCAGCTCGCCGCCCCGGAGGATCTCCTGACCGTCGGCCGTCCGGCCGTCCAGACGCAGGGCGCCCAGGGCGAGCTGGGCCCCCCAAGCCGCCCGATCAGCGTAGCTGAAGCGTCGGCAGAGATAATCTATCAGGTTCAGGCCGGCCGCCCAGGCCGGCGCCGGGCTGCGCGGGCGGCGCTCGGTGCCCTCGAGGCGCATGGACCTATAATAATAGACAATCGGGTTCGCTCCCGTTAAGCTCCCGGGACATGCTCCTCGTCTATCCCCCTATATCCCGCCCCAGCGAGGCTCCCCCAGGCATCGCCCGTCTGGCCGCATCGACGCGGGCTAGGGGAATACAAGTGGATTGCCTTGACCTCAACTTGGCCTGCCTCCTGGACGCGGTAGGCAGGGAGGAGGGGCCGGCCGGAACAGCATCCCTGAGCGGGGGAGCCCGTGCCGCATGGAGACGCCGGCGCCGCAACCTCAGTCTCCTGCGATCGCCGGAGGGCTATAAGAATTTCAGCGTCTATTCGCGATCAGTCTTCGAGCTGGAAATAGCCTACAGCCTGGGTCTGGGGGAGACGGGGGCGGGCCTGGCCGACTTCCGCCTGGGCTCCTTCGATCCGCACCGTTCCGAGGACCTCCTAGCGGCCTCGCGCGATCCCGAGGCGAGCCCCTTCTTTTTCTCCTTCAAACCTCGTCTCGACGCGGCCCTGAGGGAGGGCAGGCACGAGCTGGCCGGCGTCTCCCTCTGCTACCTGAGCCAGGTCCAGGCCGCTTGCGCCATACTGGGCTACCTGCGGCGCGAATATCCGGATCTCCGACTGGTCCTGGGAGGAAGCCTCATCACGAGCTGGCTCTCGAGCGAGGGAGGGGCCAAGGCCCTGGGCGACCTGGCCGACGATGTCGTGGGAGGGGAGGGCGAGGACTGGCTCGAGGCGGCCTTCGGACCCCTGCCTTCCGGCGGGATCCAAGGGGCCTCCCCGTGGATGGCCGATTATTCGGATTTCAGGGCCGAGGCCTACCTGGCCCCGGGGAGGATTTTGCCTTTTGGCTTTTCCAGCGGCTGCGCCTGGGCCCGCTGCCGTTTTTGTCCCGAGAAGGCCGAGGGTCGGCCCTACCGCCAAGCCAGCCTGGCAGAGGCCATGGCAGGTGTTTCAAGACTCATCCGCGAAGAGGAGCCGATCCTCCTGCACTTCGTTGACAGTGAAATTCCCCAATCCATCTTAAAGGCCTTGGCGGACTCAGGTCCCGGCCGCCCCTGGTATGGCTTCGCCCGCTTCTCCAGGCTCCTTGAGGATCCAAGCTTCTGCAGGGCCCTGGCTGACGCGGGCTGCGCCATGCTGCAACTGGGCCTTGAATCCGCATCGGAGCGGGTGCTCAAGGCCATGGGTAAGGGCACGAGCCTGAACACATCACCACGCATCCTCGCGAACCTCAAGGGGGCCGGCATCGGAACCTATGTCTATGTCCTCTTCGGCAGCCCCTGGGAGGGCCCCGAGGATGCCGGTCTGACCAGGGACTTCATCGCCGATCACGCGGAACTCATAGATTTCCTCAATATCGCACTATTCAACATGCCGGCAGGAATACCAGAGGCCCTGGAATTGGCTGAGCCCGGGGCCGACCGCGGGGACCTCTCCCTCTACCTTCCCCTCAGGCATCCTCTCGGATGGGGCCGGGAGGCGGTCCGCCGCTTCATCGCCGAGGACATCGAAGATCATCCTCGCATCCGCCCCATCCTGAGACGCGCCCCGCCTCTTTTCACTTCCAGTCACGCTGCTTTTTTCCTTCAATCCGCCCGGAATTCCTGGGCTTGATGAGCGATTCGGCTCTATGATTCAGGTCCAGACGTCGATACTACGAGAAGATACGCTGCCGCCCCTTGAGGGCTCTGGGCTGACCGGGCTATACTCAACCGGCCGTCCCTCGCGGCGGACGATTCATTTTTCTGGAGACATGTCGATGAACGCGGCCCTCGAAACCCTCAAGCGCAGGGGATTCTTTAAGCAATGCAGCGATGTGGCCGGACTCTCTGCCCTGATGGACGGGGGGCCGGTGACCTTCTATGTCGGCTGCGATCCCACCGGACCAAGCCTGCATATCGGCCACATGGTGCCCTTCTTCGCCCTGCGGCACCTGCGCGATGCGGGCCACGTCGGCCTGGCCTTGATCGGCGGGGGCACGGCCCGTATCGGCGATCCATCCGGCCGGACCGAGACGCGCAAGATGATCGATTACGACCAAATCGATCGAAATGCGGACTCCATAAGGGCCCAGCTGGACCGTTTCATAGGCTTCGACGGCTCCAAGGCCCTGCCGGTGAACAACAAGGATTGGCTGGCCGGCCTGAACTACATCGACTTCCTGCGTGAGATAGGCTCGCATTTTTCGGTGAACAAGATGCTGTCCTTCGAGGCCTATAAGGCCCGCCTGGAGACCGGCCTGTCCTTCGTGGAGTTCAACTACCAGCTCCTCCAGAGCTACGACTTCCTGGAGCTTTTCAGGCGCTATGGCTGCCGTCTCCAGATCGGCGGGGACGACCAGTGGGGCAACATCGTGGCCGGTATCGACCTCATCCGCCGCCTGGAAGGGCAGGAAGCCTACGGCCTGACCTTCCCCCTGGTGACCACCGCGGACGGCAAAAAAATGGGCAAGACGGAGAAGGGGGCCGTATTCCTCGATCCCTCGATCACCAGCCCCTACGATTTCTTCCAATATTGGCGCAATGTCCAGGACGCGGACGTTGAACGATTCCTTCTCATGTTCACCTTCCTTCCGGTCGAAGAGTGCGAGGCCCTAGGGCGGGCCAAGGACGCAGCCATCAACGCCTCCAAGGAGAGGCTGGCCTGGGAGGTGACGGCCCTTATACACGGCCGGGGAGAGGCCGATAAGGCCCTGGACGCAGCCCGGGCGGCCTTCGGCGGGAGCGGGAAGGCCGAGGACATGCCGAGCGCGGAACTGCCCATCGATAAGCTTAAGGCAGGTATCGGGGCCCTGGATCTCTTCGTGCTGGCCGGGCTGGCGCCCTCGAAGAGCGAGGCCCGCCGCCTGGTTCAGCAGGGCGGGGCGGCCCTCAACGAGGAGCGCCTGACCGACGAGAAGGCTGTCATCGGTATGGATAGCCTGGACGCATCGGGTGCCCTCGTCCTCAGGGCCGGCAAAAAACGGGTCGTGAGGATCCTGTTCCGATGAGCCAGACACTACGCAAACTGCGGGCGCTCAACGACTGTGCCCGGGCGATTAACTCCCGCCTCGACCTGGCCGGCCTCCTGGACGAGATGCTCGAGACCGCCTCCGACACCCTGGGTTACCCAGGGTTCGTTCTCCTGGTCGCCGACGGACGGGCCCCGGACTTCGTGCCCAAACGCTGGAAGGGCTTTGATGCTGCGGCCATGAAGCGTCTGCGGCTGTCCGGTGAGGTTCCGGCTCTCAAGCAGACGGCGGAGTCGGGCAAGACCCGTATCCTGGGCGGCGCCCAGGCCCTTGGCCTACCGGAGCCCAACCCGGGCGGGACCCTGCTCATCTCCCCCATGCGCACCGAGGAGGGTCTCCTAGGCTACCTGGCCGCCCTGAGCGGGCGTGAGGGCTCCTTCGACGAGGATGACATAGAAATCTTCTCTCTGTTCGCCTCCCAGGGCGCGGTGGCTTACCGCAACTCCCTTCTCCACGGGCAGGCCATCAAGCTGGGAAAGGAACTGGCCGCCCTGGCTAAGCTGGGGGCGGCCCTGAACGCCTTCACCGAGCCCGAGGAGCTCTTGAAGGAGATCCTGGTAGCCGCCCAATGGGCCCTGGGCTACAGCCAGTGCGCCATCCTCCTCCTTGATGAGACGGGCGAGAGCCTGGTAATCCGTGAGGCTTACGGTTACGACGACTTTTTCCGCTCAGGTTACCGCTTCCCTGTCGGGGCCGGGGCGGTGGGTGAGGCCTTCAGGGAAAAACGGCGCGTGCTGGTGCGGGACGTCACTAAGGATGCCCGCTATGTGAAGGACTCAACCAGCACCGTCTCGGAGATGGCGTGTCCACTGATGGTACAGGGGAGGGCCATCGGGGTGATAGACGCCGAGAGCGATGAGAAGTATTTCGGCGACAACGACCTGGAACTCCTATCGGCCTTCGCCGAGCAGGCGGCCACGGCCCTCAACAACGCCGACATGCTCTCCCGGCTGGCCTCCTCCAACGAACAATTGGCGGCCAACCTCGAGGACATCAAGCGCATGAATGAAGAGCTGCGCGAGTACTCGCGCCGCCTGGGCGACTCGAATGATTTCCTGGAGAAACGTATCCGGGAGTTGCAGACCCTCTATGAGGCGGGTAAGGCCATCACCTCCAGTCTGGACCTGGACCAGACCCTGCGCGCCATCATGGCCATGGTCAACGACATCATCAGCATCTCCTCCGGAGCTATCATGCTCATAGACGAGGAGACATCCGAGCTCAAGGAGCGGGTGCGCTTCGATTTCCCGGGGCGGAACCCGGACGAGGCGGCCCAGGGACATGGGGCCGAGATAGACATCCCCCTGACGATAGGCGAGCGAACCATCGGCACCTTCAAATTCTCGTCGGTTTCCATGGCCGGCATCTCCGAGGAGGACCGGCGCATACTAATGACCCTGGCCTCCCAGGCCGCGATAGCCATTGAGAACGCCCGCCTCTTCGAATCCACCCAGAACGCCTACTTCGACACTATCTCCTCCCTGGCCCGGGCTATCGAGATGCGCGACCCCTACACCAAGGGACATTCCGAGCGGGTGACCGCCTATGCCCAGCGCCTGGCCGGTTACCTGGGGTTGCCGGACAAGGACACCACCATCATCCAGTACGCCGGCCTCCTCCACGACATCGGCAAGATCGGCATCAGCGATTCCATCCTCAACAAGCGCTCCGTGCTGGATGACCTGGACCTGGGTTCCATCCGCGAGCATCCCCTGCTGGGCGACGCCATCCTGAGCCCCTTGCGCTTCCTCCAAGACGCCCAAGCGGCGGTCAAGCACCACCATGAGCGCTGGGATGGAAAGGGCTACCCGGACGGATTGGCCGGTCCGGCAATCCCCCTCATCGCCCGGATCATCGCCATAGCCGACGCCTATGATGCCATGACTACGGACAGACCCTACCGGGCGGCCATGAGCGGGGAGCGGGCCCTGGCGGAGATAGAAGCCGGCTGCGGCGGCCAATTCGACCCCGAGCTGGGGGCGGCCTTCATCAAGATGATGTCGGCGGGGAATAGACCCGCGGATGGAGTATACTGAGGAAGGATCGCAGTGAAAGGAGATCCGCATGTCCAGGGATTACGAGCCGATGTTCGAGAAGCGCTGCTATGCCTGCATGAACTGGGACGGGACTCG
>CAYYCP010000097.1:0-8383 GCA_964470375.1 uncultured Spirochaetales bacterium | reverse complement strand
AGGCCCTGCCCTGGCTGCGCCCGGGGATAGGCCTGCGGGCCGGGATCGTCTTCAACGCCTGGGGGACTTCACCCATGCTGGAGGCCGCGCCCCGCCTCTTCCTGCGCTTCATTCCCTGAGGGGGGCGCGAATCGCGCGGAATTCCGCCCCGCCCGCGAATGGATCGGCCGCAGGCTCCGTTGAATATGCGTGGGCCGCCCTGGGGCGGCCCCGCATCGACGGACAACGGAGGTTCACATGAAGCGCTTTTCCCTTTCCCTGATCGCCCTGGCCCTGGCGGCCCTAGCCGCCTCCTGCGCCCCCGCGGGCGGCAACGTGGTGGTGGAGCTCGGAGCCGGCCTGGCATCGCCGCGGGCCGTGAACGCCGGAGACCTGGTCACCAACATCGATTCCTACCGCGTGGTCTTCACCAAGGTCGAGATCGGCAACAGCGAGGAGGACAAGTTCACCCTCTGGGAGGATCCGGACGGGCAGGTCATGGACGTAGCCGGGACGGTCACCTTCGACGGCGTCCTGCCGGTGGCCCCGGGCAGCTACGATTTCGTGCGCCTGACTATCGGCCCCCTCCTCTCCGTGGACGGCTCCATAGACGACGCGGGCACCATCTACGCGGGCAGCGGCTCGGTCAACCTGGACCAGACCGTCTACATCTGGGGCGGCCCCCTGGAAGGCGCCTCGGCCCTTGACGCCCCCATCCTCATCGGCCAGGGCAGCCGCCTGAGCTTCGTCTTCGACGTGGCCGGCACGGTGGCCTACCAGGGCGGCCCCGCCGAGGCGGCCATCCTAAGCGTCGCCATGCCGAGCCTGGACGTGATCATCGACTGATCCCGGCGCGGCGCTTGCATCCGGCCTCCCGCGGGGCTATCCTCTCCCGCGGGAGGCCTTCCATGCTGAAAAAAGCGTTCTGCCTGGCCGTCTGCGCCATGGCCGCGTCCGGAAACGCCATGGCCGCCGGCAAGGGCGGCAGCCTGTCCTACTTCGGGCGCGCTTCCATCAAGATCAAGACCGCCTCGGGCCTGGTGATCTACGTGGATCCCTACGCGGATGGGGATTACTCCGAGCCCGCCGACCTCGTCCTGGTGACCCACGGCCACGGCGACCACAACCGCGTCTCCCTGGTCAAGCTCAAGGCCGGGGGCCTGATCGCCGGGGCCAAGGGTGCCACCAGCGCCAAGGGGGCCAAGGTCCTGGCCGAGGGCGATGCCTTCTTCCACCAGGGCGTGGGCGTGAGGGCCGTGGCGGCCTACAACAAGAACCACCGGCGCGATTCCACCGTGGGCTTCGTCATCTCCTTCGACGGGGTGAGCGTCTACCATGCCGGCGATACGGACTACGTCCCGGAGATGGCCGCCCTGGCCTCGGCCAAGATCGACTACGCCCTCTTCCCGGTGGACGGCTTCTACAACATGGGCGGCGAGGAGGCCGTGCGCTGCGTGGAGGCCGTCAAGCCGCGCCACGCCATCGCCATCCATTCCAGCCCCAACGGCGACTACGACGCCGCCCGGGCCGCCAAGCTGGCCGGCCCCGGCGTCATCTCCCTGCCGCCCGGGAAGAGCCTGGACCTGGAGCGCGCGGACTGAGGGATTATCCCGCCGCCAAATGCTCCGCGAGTATTTTCACCCCGATCCCCATGAGGACGATGCCGCCCAGGCGCTCGGCCCATGCGCCCACGGCGCCGCCCAGGCCGCGGCCCAGGAGGACGCCGAGGGCGGAGAAGCCTGAGCACACGAGGCCTATCATGATGGCGGGGAGGAGGATGGGGACCCCGAGGGCGGAGAAGCTGAAACCCACCGCCGCGGCGTCGACGCTAGTGGCCAGGGACAGCATGATGAGAGTCATGCCGCGGGACGAATCCTTCGATTCAGCGTAGTCCTTGTCCTTCTTGGAGGATTCCCAGAGCATCTTGCCTCCCAGGAAGGCTAGGATTGCGAATACGATCCAGTGATCCCAGCGGCTGATGGCCGCGACCACCGTCGCGCCGCACAGGTAGCCGCCCAGGGGCATGAGGAGCTGGAAGAGCCCGAAGTGGAAGGACAGGCGGAAGAAGTGGCCCCGGTCCAGCTTCTTGATGGTCGCCCCTGCGGCGACGCAGACCGAGAAGGCGTCCATAGCCAATCCGACCGCGATGCCCAGGATGGAGATGATGCCCATGGCCGCTCCTTCGGGAGTAAAAAAAAGACTTCCGGCGCTCTGCTCCGCCCGAGGCGGAAGAAAGCGCCGAAAGTCTCGTCGCCCCTCTCGGGGCCGGGCGGCCAAGCGGCTTTGCGCCGCTAGCCTGTTGACCGCTCCGCTTTGACTACTCCCTCTCGACGGGGGCATCATGCTTCGGGCCGGGCGGGGCTGTCAATATGGCCCCTGCCCGGAAGGGTCTCGCGTCGCCCCGTATTCGGCAGGATCGAAGCGGATACCCGTGATCGGCCCCCTGTCGCTTGCATCTAATGAAGGATGGGTTTTGTTCCTCTATTGACGTGTTGCGCTATATCGTTATAGTGAACATATGACCATTACCGCCCTGATGGACAATCACTGCGACAAGGCCGGCTTCCGGGGCGAGCACGGGCTTTCGCTCTGGGTGGAGGCCGGCGACTCGCGCGTCCTCTTCGACGCAGGCTCCACTGATGCCTTCCTGGCGAACGCGCGCCTTCTCGGCATCAATCCGGCCTCCGCCGAGGCGGTGGTTCTCTCCCACGGGCATTACGATCACGGGGGAGGGCTGTTGGCCCTCTTTGCCGCGAGCCGGAGGGCTCTGACCTTCTACGCCGGCCCCGGTTTCGGCAAGAAGCGTTACGCCGTGGACGGCGCGTCGCGCAGAAGCATCGGCATGGACATGGAGGGATTGCCCGCGCCGGAGACCGTCAGCACCGTCAGGAAAATTTCCGTTCGTCTCTTTCTCCTCCCCGCGGCCGCTCTGGGGGACGGATCCCGGCTCCTGGAGCGTTTCCGCGCGGAGGGGCGGGAGGACGAGGAGATCGACGATTTCGCGGACGAGCTCACTATGGTGGCCGTCGAGGCTGACGGGCTCACGGTCATCACCGGCTGCGCCCACCGAGGCGTTCTGAACATCGCCAGGGCGGCCCTGGCCGTCTTCCCCGGCCTGCCGCTCAAGGCCATCGCCGGAGGCTTCCATCTCGCGGACGCGGATGACGTGGAGATAGGGCGCGTTGCGGCCGGCCTGGCGGAGCTCAGGCCCGGAAGGGTTCTATGCATGCATTGCACGGGCGTGAGGGGATACGCGGGCATCGCCGCGGCCCTGCCCGGAAGGACCGCGTGGTTGTCCTGCGGTTCGCGCGCATCGATATGAATCGATATGAGGAGTGTGCATGTCTGGTCAACTGCCTGAGAAAAAGAGCCTGCCCAGCGTAAAGCGCGTGGTGGGTGTCATGTCCGGGAAGGGCGGGGTGGGTAAGTCCACCGTGGCCGTCCTCCTCGCGGAGTCCTTGGCCGCGCGGGGGAGGAAGGTGGGCGTCTTGGACGCCGATATCACGGGGCCCTCGCTGCCCAGGCTCATGGGCGTGGACTCCTTCCGCGGCGGCTCCGACGGGGAGAGGCTCATCCCCGTGGAGAGCGAGGAGGGCATCAAGGTCCTTTCCATAAATCTCTTCCACGACGAAGAGGACAACCCCGTAGTCTGGCGCGGCCCCCTCCTGGCGGGGGCCCTCTCGCAGTTCTACGGGGAGACCGAGTGGGGCGAGCTCGATTACCTGGTCGTGGACTTCCCCCCGGGAACCTCGGACGTGGCCATTACGGCATTCCAGACTATCCCCTTCTCCGGCGTGGTGGTGGTGGGCACGCCCCAGGACTACGTCTCCATGATCGTGGCCAAGTCGGTGCGGATGGCGGGCATGCTGGAGGCCCCTGTGATCGGCATCGTGGAGAACATGCGCACGATGGTATGCCCGGACTGCGGCAAGACGGTCGAGCTCTTCGATGACGGCAAGGTCGACAGCGCGAAGCGCCTCGGCCTGCCCCTCCTTGCCAGCCTGCCCTGGAGGAAGGAGATCGTGCGCGCCCGCTCCTTGAGGTGGACAGATCTGCCGGAGGCTGCGCGGAAGGAAGCTGACGCGATGGCGAGCGAGGTGGAGCTGGCCCTCGCTTCCCGGCCCGCGCCGGCGCCAAAGGCGTCTGCCTGCGATGCGGGCGGCGGCTGCGAATGCGGGACGAGTTCCTGCTGCTCCTCCTGCTCCTCGAATCCCGATGGCCCCGGCGGGTGGAAGGGCTGAGGCGTGCCGCGCCCGCGGAGCGAACGCATACTCGGCGGCGTGATTCCGCCCCGGGTCATGAAGCCGGCCGGCGTTCCGGCGCGGAACCTGGAGACCGTGGTCCTAGGCCTGGACGAGGCTGAAGCCCTGCGCCTGGCCGATCTGGAGGGGCTCTACCAGGAGGCGGCCGCCCGCTCCATGGGCGTGTCGCGCCCGACCTTCGGGCGCATCGTGGAGGAGGCGCGCCGGAAGGTAGCCGACGCGGTATTGAATGGAAAGGCGCTCCGCCTGGAAGGCGGGGCTATCTGCGTGAGGGATGAAGGAGACAAGGTGATGAAGATAGCGGTGCCCTCCAAGGCCGGCATGGTGGACGAGCACTTCGGCCACTGCGAGGAATTCATGATCTTCGAGGTCGCGGGCGGGAAGGTCTCGGGAGAATCCGTCCTGCCCTCGGGACAGGGCTGCGGCTGCAAGTCCGGCATCGCCGCTGAGCTCGCCCGGGCCGGCGTCACCCACCTGGTGGCGGGCAACATGGGCGAGGGGGCGGTGCGGGTCCTGGAGGCCAACGGCATCCAGGTCATCCGCGGGGCCTCGGGGAGGGCCCGCGCGGCGGCTGAAGCCTTCGCCGCGGGCGCCCTCGCGGACTCCGGCCAGGGTTGCGCCGGCCACGGCGGCGCCGGCCACGAGTGCTCGCACTGAGGGGCTGAGGGTTCTACCGCGCCGGCTGCTCCGCCTCAGCGCCTGGCGAGCGATCCCTCCGTGATAGCCTCAAGGTTCGACTTGCCCGGCGGGACCATGGGCAGGACGAGCTCCTCGGGATCCACCTCCACCTGGAGGAAGCGCGGGCCCTTGGCGGAGATGGCCTCGGCCAGGGCCGGCCCGGGATCCCGGCCCAGCTCGACCTTGGCCGACTCTATGCCGAAGCCGCGGGCGATGGCCCGGAAGTCCATCCGCATGTCGAAGCGCGTTGCCATGAATCGTTTGCCGTAGAACAATTCTTGCTGTTGGCGCACCAATCCCAGGTGGCCGTTGTCGAACAGGATGACGCACAGGTCCAGGTTGAGCTCTGCCAGGGTGGCCAGCTCCTGGACGTTCATCATCAGCGAGCCGTCCCCGGTGAAGAGCAGGGTCTTGCGCCCGGGATTGGCCAGGGCCGCGCCTATGGCGGCCGGCAGGCCGAAGCCCATGGTGCCCAGGCCGGCCGATGTCAGGAATGAGCGCGGGCGCATAGCCGGGTAGGCCTGGGCGGCCCACATCTGGTGCTGACCCACGTCCGTGGCGGCGATGGCCTCCGGCCCGGCCAGGCGGGCGACCTCGCGGATCACTGAGGCGGGATGGCCTGAGTCGTCCGGGAAGACGTAGCCGCCGCGCTCTCGCTCGCGCTCGACGAAGGCCGCCCACTCGGGCCTTTGCCTGGGGATGACGAGAGGGGTCAGTCCGTCCAGGGCCTTGCCGGCGTCCGCCAGGACCGAGAGGTTGACCCGCCGGATCTTGTTTATCTCGGCCGCGTCGGCGTCTATGTGGGCTATGGCTGCCCGCCTGAGGAAGCTGTCGGCCCGGCCGGTGACGCGATCGTCGAAGCGCGCGCCTATGGCTATGACCAGGTCGGCCGCCTCGGCCACCCTGTTGGCGGCCTCGGAGCCGTGCATGCCCAGCATCCCCAGGAAGCCCGGCTCGCCCTGGGGCAGGCAGCCCAGGGCGGTGAGGGTGCAGGCCGAGGGGATGCCCGCGCACGCCAGGAAGGAACGCAGGGCATCCCAGGCCCCGCCCATGGCCACCCCGCCCCCGAAGTAGGCGAAGGGCCGCTCGGCCTCGTTGATCATGCGCGCGAGATCGTGGATGGCCTGGGGATCGGGCTCGGGCATGGGATCGGCCCGCGAGGGCTCGGGCCAAGCATCGAACTCGGCCTCCTGGGTCTGCACGTCCTTGGGCACGTCTATCAGGACCGGCCCCGGCCTGCCCGAGCGGGCTATGCGGAAGGCTTCCGGGACGATGTCCAGGAGTTCCCCGGCGGATCTGGCCAGGACGTTGTGCTTGGTGATGGACTGGGTCATGCCGTAGGTGTCGATCTCCTGGAAGGCGTCGGTCCCCAGGACGGACAGGCCCACCTGGCCGGTGACGGCCACGATGGGCACGGAGTCCAGCTTGGCGTCGGCGATGGCCGTGACCAGGTTGGTGGCGCCCGGGCCCGAGGTGGCCATGCACACGGCCGTCCGTCCCGTGGAGCGGGCCATGCCCTGGGCCATGAAGCCTCCGCCCTGCTCGTGGCGCGGAAGGACGTGCCTGAGTGGGCTGGACGCCAGGGCGTCGTAGATGGGCAGGTTGGCCCCCCCGGGGATGCCGAAGACAGTGTCCACGCCCTCGCGCTCGATGAGCTTGGCGATGATGTTCGCCCCGCTTGCCTTCATCCTTCCTCCTTCGCGCCCTCGGGCGCCGCCCCCAGCTAGGCCCGTGGGCATAAAAAACGCCCCCGGGCCTGAGCCCGGGGGCGCTATTTCCGTTTCACCCGCCCTGACTCAGCCTACTCCGCCTCCTAGGAGGACTACGAGTACATCGACTACGAGGAGGGCGATTCCGCTGTTTCCGCGCCCCAGGGGCGCCATCGGTTTCCTGTCGGCCATGATTGACCATAATATACGGCGGAGCGCGCGCGGGTATCAAGCCCCGCCTCCGGTGCTTGACCGTCCCTGCCCGTCCTGGGTATCTTAAAAGCGAAATACGGATTCGCTATTGGAGTGCCCATGCAAATCCTTAAGGCGGAGGTGCGCGAACGCATTCTCGACGCGGCCCTGTCCCTCTTGGCCGAGAAGGGCTACCGAGGGGCCACTCTCCCCGGCATCGCCGAGCTGGCCGGGGTATCGGTGGGCAACGTGTATCGCTACTTCGACTTGAAGGATGCCATCCTGGCCCAGGCTATCCCGGAAGAGAAGTTAGTCGGGATCAGGGACATCGTCCTGGGCGGGCTGAGGGCCCTGGCCGCCCGGGGCAGTCCCTACCACGCGGCGCCCCGCGGTCGCGCGGAAGCCGGGGCAGGGGACGGGGGTGCGGCTGGGGCCGCGACTTCCATGGAAAGGCTCTTCGCCTACGGGCGCGAGCTGGCATTCCTCTTCAGGGGGGCGGGCGGATCGGCCCTGGAGGGCTTCGCCGAATCCCTAGCGGCCGACCTGTCCGCGGCATTCGAGGCCTGGGCCGCTTCGATAGGCGCACGCGTCCCGGCGCGGAGGAAGCCCCTCGTGCGGGCACTGTACGTCTCCTTCCTGGCCCTGGCCGCCGATGCCTTCATGGCGGCCTGGAAGGTGGGAGGCCGGGACCGGCCGGCCGATCCCGGGGACTTTCTCCTGGTCATCGATTACCACAGGAGCGGCATGGCCGCGCTGGCCGAGGGCTGGCGCGCGTGAGAGGGGCGCGAATGGAAACGCATGTGAGATGGTTCTCGGCCACGGGCAACAGCCTGGCCGCGGCTCGCTTCCTGGCGGAGGCCCTCGGGGCCGCCAGCCTGAGGCCCCTCCTCCTCCCCGAGGAGAGGGCGTCCGGCCCGGCCCGGCGCTACCTCTTCGCGTTCCCCCTCTTCTACCTGGGCTGGCCCGAGGCGGTCGGCCGGGCCATCAGGGACTTTCCCCTGCAGGCCGGCGACGATGTGTGCGCCCTGGTCACCCGGGGCGTCAAGGGGATGGGGGCCGTCCTCGGGAGGCTCGCCCGCGAGCTGGCCTCTCGCGGACTGGATCTGCGCTACGGAGCCTACCTGGACATGCCCTTGAACGACGTGACGCTCTTTTCTGTCAGGGACGACTCTAGGAACCGCGCCTCCCTCGAGCGAGCGGGCCGGCGCCTCCCGTCCATCGCGGCGGGCATCGCCTCGGGCCGGCGCCACAGGGACATCGAGCCCTTCGCCTTCATGGGGCCGGTGCGCCGGCGGGTCTACCTGGGGCGCATCGAATCATCGCACCTGAACTTCCTGGCCGACGCCTCCTGCACGGGCTGCGGCATATGCGCCAGGCTCTGCCCCCTGGGCAGGATCCGCATGACCGATGGCCAGCCGGCCTGGTCGGCGGGCTGCCAGGAATGCGAGGCCTGCATCAACCTCTGCCCGCGCGGGGCCATCCAATACCGGGGCAGCCGGAGCGAGGAAAAGCGGCGCTACCGCCATCCCGACATCAGCTGGCGCGATATCGCGGAGCAGCGCG
>CAYYCP010000096.1:0-8456 GCA_964470375.1 uncultured Spirochaetales bacterium | reverse complement strand
GTCGCCCCCCGCGCGGGGGCGTGGATTGAAACGCGGTAGAGATGGAGCAGCTCGCCATATTCCTCCGTCGCCCCCCGCGCGGGGGCGTGGATTGAAACACTGGGCCGTCCATTGCGATGAGAAGAGCCCACAGTCGCCCCCGCACGGGAGTGATAATTGCATCACCAGGCAGGCACAAGTATGTGATTCGGCTTTGATGACTCTCTCCCGGTTATTGAGGATTGTTTCTCTATTATCAAATTATATTTTCTGGTTGGATCTCCTTCCTGTCACAGCGTCCTGACTAATTTTTCGCAGAAGCCGACGATGTCTTCCAAGGCCTCTGGATCGATCCACTCCGGCTTGTCCGCCCGGCTGTGATGGATAGTCACTCCCCCCTGCCAGCCTATGGCGGCCGTGGGCAGGAGATGTGAGGCGAAGGTCGTATGGTTGCTTTCGGGCCAGGGATCGACGAGCGACCAATCAGGTCCGCGGGCTCGCTCAAATGCCGCTTTCAGCCTGTCATCGGCATCGTTGAAGACGCAGAACGTCGGGGAGCCCAGGATCTGGCCTACCCCGTCTATGTTGCACGCTAGATCGATATTGCCCAGGGGCGAAGATGAAAGCTCAGGGGCTTGCGAGCCGTATGGCACGATCCGCAATCCGAGGCGGCGGAGGTACTCGATGTCACCCATGGGCACGGATTCCTCGGCGGCGAAGGCGACGAATTCGAAGCCGAGCTCCGGCCTGAGGGAAGGCAGGCGGTGGGACAGTTCCAGGAGGACGGCCAGGCCGGAGGCGTTGTCGTATGCGCCGTCCGTGAAGGGTTTGGTGTCATAATGGGCGCAGAAGAGAAGTCTGTGCAGTTTGGATTCCCGGGTCCTGGCGACTATATTGGCCGCTTGGCCGGGGCGGAGTCGGCTCTCTATGCCCAGGGCCAAGCGCGGGGGCTCGGGGGCCAGGAGGCGGGGCGCGAATTCAGCACCCAGGGTCAGGCCCGGGATGCCTAGGTCAGGATCCTCGAAGCGCGGCTCCGGGGGAAGGCAGCGATCTATGCCATAGCGGGTGAATTCCGGGGCTATGGCGATGAGTGCGGCGGGCTGACCCGCCTTCAGGGCGCGTATGACCCGGGCTTGGTCTTCCATGGTGAAGTAGGGAAAGGACGAGGGGAAATACGCTGTATCGGCGAGTTTCCCCGAGAGGATCAGGATTCTGTCCTTCATGCTCAGGCTTTCCAGCTCTTCCACGGAGGCCGCGTGGAGGGCCTGGCCTTCCACATTCACGGGAGGGGAATAGAGATGGGGTATATAGCCATCCTTGAAAGCCTTACCGTCTATGGACAGCCGGGCGGACGTGAATGTCCAGGCCGTGCACGCGAAGGGCTGTTCCTCCACCATGAGTCCCGACCGACTGAAGCAGCCTTGAATGTAGTCTGCGGCCGCCGCCGCGCCTTCCGATCCTGAGTGCCTCGGTCCGATGGCGCAAAGGGTATGGATGGTTTCCGATATCCTCCGGGATGCTTCTGAGAGAATTTTCATGGGGTTTCCTCCTTACCGGCTTGAAGCTATGAGATGGCCAGGGGGGTGGTGAGCTAGTGGAGTGTTTCCAGGAATTCGATGATCCTGTCCGCCCTTGCGAGGCTTGTTTCCAAGAGGCTCATCCAGCGGTTGGTGGCGCAGCCTATCTCATCCCTGAAGTCCTCAAGGGACTCGCGGACGCGCGCGGCGGGGCTGTCTGCGATCTTGTCGAACATGCGGAGGATGGGGAGGAGCTGATATCCCGCGGCCCGGAGCGTCCTTATGATTTTGGCGCGGGCGAGCTCCGGTTCGCCGTACTGACGGCTTCCATCTTCGCCTCTCGCGGGCTTGAGCAATCCGTTCCGCTCCCAATTGCGGAGCGCGTCCACGCTGATACCGAGGTGTAACGCAGCGTCACGACGGGAAAAGATGGTTCCGGAGGAGCGGACCGGTTTCCCGTCCAGCCATCGCTCGACTATGCCGATGGCCTCTTCGGCGGCATGCCGCTCCCGCAGCACTGTATCCTTGAAGTGTCCGGCCCAGGCCCGCGCCTCTAGTAGACGGCCCTCGGCGAATGCCAGGACTAGGGCGCGGATGGTGCGGGAGCCGCCTGGATGGGGGCCGGGGAAGGAGAGGCGCGCCAGAGTCATCTGCTTTTTATGGTTTTCAGTGAAGATCCTGTAGCCGTTAGGGCGGCGCTCCGCAGGCGAGAGGTAGCCCCATTTCTCATAGAGTCGAACAGTGTTGGGATGGACGCCGAAGTCCTTTGCGAGGCGTGCTGTGGAGTAGACGGTGGGTCTGTCCCCCATCTATCCGGGCCCTCTTAGCCGCAGAAGGCCCTGAGGAAGTTATAGATCCCCAGGAGCGCGATCTGGAAATCGTGGCCTCCGCTCACGCGCTGGTCTAGGAAATTGGTTTTGTCTAGTCCGGAAGCCTGTTGGGCCAGGGTGCCCAAGGCCGCGTTGTGGCTCTGGAGGGCGACGTTGTCTTCCGAGCCGCAGAGGCCGTAGAGGAGCTTCACGGGGTAGCCGCTCTGGGCGTCTATGAGCGTGCCGAGCTTGAAAGCGGAGTAGGATGTGGGGGCCGCGGAGAAGGCCCCGAAGGAGGAAAAGTGGGAGAGGAGGCGGCCCAGGCCTATGTTGAGTGTCTGCATGCTGCCCATGGAGAAGCCGCAGATGGCCCTGCCGTCCCTGTCCCTGCGGACCGCGTAGCGCGTTTCGATCAGGGGCATGAGGTCTTTCTCCAGCTCGTTTCCGAAGAAGTAGTAGCCGGCCTGGTTCTGAAAACTCCGGTCCAGGAAGTCCTTGCAGGAATTTCCGTTGGGGAAGACGGCCACGAAGGGCTTGCATGACCCTGAGGAGATCAAGTTGTCGAGGATGTTCTTGATACCGTCGGGGCGGAGGTAGAAGTCCTCGTTGTCGGTGATGCCGTGGAGGATGTAGATCACGGGATAGCTGAGCTTGGCGTCGTAACCATAGGGCAGGTATACGTTGCAGCGGCGCTTGATGGGGCTTGTGCGGCGCTCCAGGCGGTAGCCGTCTTTCTCGAACTTCGCCTGGATGGCGGTGCCCATCTCCTTGGAATCCGTATAGTGATAGCAATCGTACTCCAGGGCGATGAGGGAGCCCGGCCGCTGGCAAGGGAGCCTGAATTCGGCGGGGATGGATACAGCTGCGGAAAGGCCCCCTTCCGCGAAGGAAGCGGCGCACATGAGGCAGAGGGCGGGGCTCAGCATGTTTTTCATCGTATGGCTCCTTTGGGCGTGGATAGGCCGCGCGTATCGGGAGCTATCGTAGCGCATACCGCTGGGGGAAGGCTAGAAGGAATTCTTCGCCCGCCATGTTGCTTCCGGGTTAGGGGGAGCCGGCCGATGCTCTCTGCGGGAGGGATGGCCCGGCGGCGGGGGAAAGGGCGGGAGCTCTTTCCCCCGGGCGGCAGCGGGCCCTGCGCCGTCAATGAGGAGGGCCGGACGCGCGTCAAGCGCCCGGGGGCCGATATCCTTAAGGGACGACGGTCCGGGGGCTCGCGCGGTTCCGGCCCTGTTCCCCGCTGCGCGCGGGGAATACGCGCCGTGGGGGCGGCCGCGTGGGGATCCGGTTTCCCCGCGTCGCCGCGCCTTCCGGTCACTTCAACTATACACCTCAGGCGGGCATTTGTCGAATTCCCGAGGAGTCCGTGAAGGGCATGCGGCTGAAGCGGGAGAAGTAGGATAAGCATACATCGTGCCATTCGCGGGCGTCCCGGGCCTGCTGGACGAGCTTGGCTTCGACTTCGCGGAAGCGCCGTCCGTCCACGAAGGCGCGCAGGGATCGCCAGGTCTCCAGCATGCGATCCACGCCCTCCACGCCGCGGCGGTACCTGAAGGCGAGTTCATCCCAGAAGCAGCGGCCCGACTTCATGGTGCGCTTCCAGGGGACGTGGTGGAACCAGCACAGGAGCTCCTCGGGGCAGGCGTCGATGTCGTCGAAGACGGCGGCCACGGGGGGATGGTATTGAGCGCTGAAGCCGCTCCCGCGCGAGCTGCGGTCGTAGCCCAGGCCGGATGAGTCGGCGCGGTGGTAATAGGTGGGGCTCCAGTCCTCGTGGCCGGGGACCGTGTCGTCCGGCTGGGGGCCCATGTGGTGGTCGCGGGCCATGATGTGGCCCAGCCCCAGGGGGGTCATGTAGTCCACGCAGGTCTCGCGGGAGCCCAGTATCATGGACAGGACCGGGCCGATGAAGGCCTTATCCTTGCACCAGGTCAACTTTATCCATTCTTGGGCGATGCCGGCGGCGTCCAGGGAATGGTCCCAGGCCAGGCGCCCGTAGGCGTAGAGGTTGGCTTGGTGGAAGTGGTGCCCGCACCAATTGGGATCGTCCCCGGTGTTGGCCACGGCGGCTATCACGCTCCGCTCCTCGCGGCCGTAGAGGCTCCCGTCCACGATCCTGGCCACGCTGGAGCCGGGGCCCAGGGCGAAGGTATCCGCATCCAGGACTTCCTTCCACATGGGTGCCAAGTAAACCAGGTGGCGATCCTGTCCAAGGTATTCCTGGCTGATCTGGAATTCCATGGCCAGGGGCGTGCGCGGGAGGCGCCCGAACAGGGGGTTGAAGGGTTCGCGGGGCTGGAAGTCCAGAGGGCCGTTCTTGGCCTGGACCACCACGTTGGGCAGGAAGCTCCCGTCCAGGGGGACGAACTCCTTGTATGAGCGCTTGAGGCGGTCCGGGTCAACATCCGGGTCGTATACGAAGGCCCGCCAGATGACCAGGCCGCCGAAGCCCTCGATGGCGCGGGCCAGGAGGTTGGCGCCCTCGGCGTGGTTGCGGCCGTAGTCCTTGGGGCCGGGTTCGCCTTCCGAGTTGGCCTTGACCACGAAGCCGCCGAAGTCCGGGATGGCCGCGTAGATCTCCGCGCACTTGGCCTTCCACCAGTCCAGGGCGGCCAGGTCGGCCGGGTCGGCGCTGGGCAGGCCGCCCAGGGAGACGGGGGCGGAGAAGTTGGCCGATAGGAAGACCCGGATGCCGTAGGGTCTGAAGAGGTCGGCCAGGGCCTTCTCTTTGGCGATATACTCTTTCGTCAAATATTTACGCTCGGCATTGACGTTGTTGAGGACCATGGCGTTGACGCCTATGGAGGCGTGAGCCCGGGCGTAGGTCAGGTACTTGAGATGGACGCGGTCGGGGAGGGCGTCCCAATCCCAGACGTTGCCCCCGGCATAGCAGCGGGTGGTCTCCCAGTGGTCTATCATCCGCAGGGCGATGCGCGGCCTCTCCTTTATGTCGAGCCCGCCGAGGGGGGAGCCGGACTGGAGGAGCCGGAGGAGGGCAAAGGCCCCGTAGAGGGCGCCCGCCTGGCCCTGGGAGGCGATGAGGATGGTCGAGCTTCCCCCGATCTCCGTCCGCTTGAGGATGAATCCCTCTTCGCCCAGGGCCGCCAGATCCCTGTCCAGGCCCAGGCCGGCGATGGTGGGGGAGGAGGAGGGTGTGCCGGCAAGGACTGTGCCTGGGGCCGGCGGTGTCCCGGATGGCAGGGGATCCTCCGGACAGGGGAGGGGGTCGCCTAGGATGGCGGAGAGACCCATGCGGAGCTCATCGCGCAGGGCGGCCAGGGTGGCCGATGTCCGCCAGCCCTCCACGCGGAGGCAGCCGATGGCCGCTCGGTATGACGCTAGGAGGGCTGGATCCTCCTCCAAGCGGTAGCGCAGCCAGAGCTCGGAGCCGTCCTCGTCCCGGGGTATCGCGTTCTTGCTTGTGTCTTCCATGGCCTAAGTATCCGCGATAGCCGCCTCCGAGGCAAGCTTCCCGGCCTTTTTAGGACGGCGCTTGCAGGGGCGGCCCGGCACCGCTATAGTGGGTCACGGAGAAAAATAATGACTGAAAGCCCTTCGTCGCGCTCAGGCACTGTCTGGCGCGCTTGTATCCGCGAGGGCGTCGCGGTGTATTGCGCCTTCCCGCCCATCCTTGTCTGGGGCATGGTGAAGGCTTCGCCCTTCGGATCCCCGGAATCGGCCGACCTGCCCGCCTCGGCTCTGTTCGTCGCGGTCGGCGCTTCGCTTATGGCCTATCTCCTCTTCCGCGCCTTCGTGGGCATGCGCCGGCGTGGGGCGGCCCTGGGACTCCTGGCGGCTTACGCCCTGGCCACCATGGCTGGGGACGCGGTCATGGGCTTCCTCTTCCACCGGGATTTCTTCAGCGCCTTCTTCATGCACCTCATCCAGGCCGTGGGGGCGACCCTGTACGCCTGCGCCTTCTTCAACCCCAGGCCCATCAATGCCAGCTCTAGGCGCTTCCTTTTTTCCTTCGCCCTGGCCGCCTCCATTCTCTGGAGCGCCTGGCTGATCATGATGGGCTACGCCATCGCCACCCGGGCCGAGCCGAGGCGGGGAGAATCCATCGTCTATAACCTGTACAACGCCGGGCTGGCGGGCATGCTCTACGCCGTCTGCTTCAGGCTGTCGCTGGCCCACGTGCGCAGCGTGCGCGCTGAGCGCGATCGCTTCATGGTGGACGACATCGATTTCACGCCCATCCTGGGCAAGAGCGGCTGCGTCTGCGCCTACTATCTCCTCAACCGCCGGGGGCGGGTCTCTTGCGCCGACATAGCCTCCGCGGAGTACGGTAGGGACTGCGCCGCCTGCTCCAACACCAGGGCCAGCTCCTGCGCGGAGTACCGGAACATCTACAATTCCGTGCGGGTGCTGCGCCACCTGGTGGAGGTCATGCAGCTGGGCGGCATCGAATCGGCCGAGAAGAAAAACCGCATCGTGGACGAGGGCTGGCTCTTTGTCCCCGAGCGCCTCGTCCGCATCGAGGGCGGGCCGACCGAGCCCGCTTGAGACGAGGGCTTCAGCTTCCCGTCCCGCTCCAGCTGCGGGTGCCGGCTCGCCAGACCAGGACGGCCAGGCCGAAGAAGGCGCCCCCCACCAGGGGGGTGAGCCAGGGCAGCCAGCCCGCCCCGGCCGGGTCTATGAGGCCCTGGACGGGGAAGGTGGCGATGAAGCCCAGGGGTACGAAGGTGCTGAAGGCGAAGCGCAGCACTCCCTGGAAGATGCTCACCGGCCAGCGGGCATACTCCCTGAAGCGGAAGAAGAAGGCCATGACGGCGTAGGAGTTGGTGATCCAGAAAGCCGTGGAGGCGGCGGTGATCATAAGGCCGGTGAAGGCCGCGCTCGAGCCCAAAAGGTAGAGGGCCAGGACAAGGACGGAGCGGGGGTCCCAGGGGAAGCCGATGCGGATGGAGGAGTCGACCAGGAGCCAGAGGGCGAAGGCCAGCTGGGCGAAGCCCTTGAGGTCGACCACGTCGGCCACGAAGGCGAACAGGCTGTTGAGGGGCTTGAAGTAGTAGCGGATGAAGGCGCCCGATTGGAGCTCGCTGCGGAGGGCCCAGATGTGGTCGAAGATCACCTGGCAAGGGGTCACGGCCAGGACCGAGAAGGCGAACAGGAAGACCAGCTGGTCCCGGGACCAGCCTTCCAGGGCGGGTATGGAGCGCAGCAGCACCATCATGGTCAGGAAGCCGGCCCCGTTCTGGAAGATGATGCCCAGGGAGCCGATGATGAAGTCTGTCCGGTACTCCAAGCGGGCCTTCACGTACTGCGAGGTGATGAGGAAGTACAGGCGGATGTACCTGAGGAGCCCGCGCATCCTAGCCTCCGTTCACCGTCAAGACCCTTGAGGCCCGGCTGAAGGCGATGGCCGACAAGCCCCGCAGGGCCAGGGCCCACAGGGCCTGGGCGCCCAGGAGCGAGAGGTATTCCTTGAGGGGCATGTCCGCGGAGAGAAGGATCCTGAGGGGGGTGTCGTAGATGGCCTTGAAGGGCAGCCAATCCAGGACGCCGCGGACCCATTCCGGAAAGAAGGGCAGGGGAATGAGGGCCCCCGAGAGGAAGAGCACGAGCATCTCCTTGGCGGTGGATATGCCCCAGATGGATTCGGTGTAGAAGGCGCTCAGGCCCACGCAATAATCCAGGTTGAAGGTGATCAGGAAGGCCAAGATCAGGGCGGGGGCGAAGCGCAGGAGGTTCCATCCCAGGGGCAGGGGGGCGTGGTAGAGGAGGACCACGATGAGGATGGAGGGCAGGGTGATGGCGATGAGATTGACGGCGGCCGACCCGGTCACGTCGTAGAAATAGGTCTCCTGGTGCCGGAGGGGCCGGATGAAGTCTATGATGGCCTCGCCCGAGCGGATCCGGCCGGCCATGAACCACTCGGTCCAGGTCTGGAAGAGGAGGAAGACGCTCATGGCTAGGACTAAGTAGAGGAAGGCCTGGTCGAAGGTCATCCCGTTGATGGAATCGCGCCCGCGGTAGATGGAGGACCACAGGGCCCGCACGACCACGATGTAGACCAGGTTGCCCGCGGCCATGAAGAGGAAGTGCCCGCGGTAGGCCAGGTTGGAGAGGACCGAGTTCTTGGTGATGGCGAGGTAGGCCCTGGTCACGACAGCTCCCCGGCGTAGGCCCGGCGGATGACCTCCTCCAT
>CAYYCP010000095.1:0-8596 GCA_964470375.1 uncultured Spirochaetales bacterium | reverse complement strand
CCATGCACGCGGACGCTCCCCTCCTCCCCATCGCCCACTGGGGCGGAGAGACCCGGGCCCGAGACGCCCGGCGCCTCAGACGCACGGACTTCTTCATGAGGGTCGGGCGCCCCTTCCGCTTCGATACCCACGGCGAAAACCTCACCCGCGAGCTGCGCCAATCCATGGCCGATGAGGCCATGTACCAGCTCTCGGCCCTCCTTCCGGAACAATACCGGGGAGTCTACGCGGACTTTTCGAAAGCCTCAGAGCGGCATCTCGTCTTTGTGTAAGGAAACTAAGTAAAGTAATCTTGACATTTTGTTAAACATGCATTACCCTACCCATATCTTTTTTCTAGTTCGTCGAAAAATGTGGATTGGCCCTTCTGTACCGGCCATGGGCTGGCGGCTATAGCCCTGGTTGTGGGGTTTTGCCCATTTCCACACTTCTCGACGAACTAACCATTTTTCCCGATAGAGGAGGAGCGATGCGTCGAAAACGAATCCTCATTCTGTGCGTCTTCTTAAGCGCCCTCATGACCTTGCCAGCGATCACCATATCCGCTGACTTCGGCTGGGGTATGGATATGCGCTTGGGCATCGAAATACCCCTCACCGAGACTCTCTCCATCAAGGCCGAAGCCGGCTCGAGCCTCTTCTCCCTGGAGGGGGACTTCGTGCTCTGCTACGGCCTCTATGGCATCTGGTACGCGACCGAACCGATATCGAACATGAAGCTCGGCCTGACCTTCGGCCTGAACGACGGCATGTTCGTTTTCAATGGGGAAAAGGCCTCGATGCACGCCATCGGCCTGGCCGGGAAACTCAATTACGACTTCGGCGGAGGATTCGCGGCCAACATCGACCTGGGCGGGGGCTTGCCGCTCTATTTCGAGGAGGGCAGGCCGCGGCTGGGGGGCGATGCCTTCCTGGACTGGTTCTGGCCCTGCGTCAAGCTGGGCGCGAAGTACGCGTTCCCGGCCCCGCGCTGAGGACAGCTACGCCCGGGCCCCCTCATCCGGCCTTCGGCTCGCCGCTTCCTGTTCCACGCCGCAGGCGGGACAGAAGCGCGCGCCCCGGGGAACGGGCTTCCCGCAGGCGTGGCAGGGCTTGCCGATGGGGAAGCGCCGAGTGACGAGGAGATAGATGATGAGGGAGCTGGGCACGTTGAGGAGGCCGAAGAGCCCCCACAGGAGGCGTCGCTCGCCTCGCTTGCCCGCATCGCGGTAAATCCAGGCGGCCTGGCAGAGGACCAGGCAGGCCGCGGCTATGACAATGAGGATTCTGTAAAAATCGGTCATGGCCTCTCCTCCGCCACGCGCCAACGACGAGCCAGAATGAAGTAGGCGCCGATGGAAGCGGCCGCGGCCAGGGCCGCTTGGGCGGCCAGGAAGCCGGCCAGGCCCCCGAGGAGGGCTAGGCCGGCCAGCCCCCCTATAGCCGCAGCGGCGCCGGCGAAGAAGACCAGGGTTTCCGTAAGCGGGCGCCTCGTGACATCCCGAGCCGGAGGGGCTGCTCTACGGCGTTCTGCCTCGGCGTAGGCGGCCTCAACCGAGGGCAAATCGGCATCGGGAATCCGCTCTAGCAGGGCGGAGCGCAGGGCCGCCTCGGTCTCCCTATCGTCCATCTTCAACTCCTAGGGCGCGCCTGATGGCCGCCAAAGCATGGTGGATACGCGACCTCACCGTCCCGACAGGGCAACCCAGGATAGCCGCGATCTCCTCGTAGGTATAATCGAATTCGATCCTGAGGGCCAGGGCGACCCGCTTCTTGGGCGGCAGGGCGGCCATGGCCCTCATGGCGAGGGCCGCGTCCAGGGTCCTCAGGTCCCCCTCCGCCGAGCGCCCCCCGTCGTCCGGCTCCGGGACTTCCCCCAAGGGCAGGGTCCGGGAACGGCGCCCCTGGTCCCGGTAGAGGTTGGCGGCGATGGACAGGAGCCAGGTGCGGAAGGAACTGGCGCCGCGGAAGGAGGGATAGCCTAGGATGGCCCTGACCATGGCCTCTTGGGCCAGGTCCCGGGCCCTCTCCCTGTCCCCCGAAAGCCTGAGGAGGAAGCGGTAGAGTATTTCGCGGTTCTCCTCCAAGCCGATCCGCAGGGGATCCGCCGGCCCTGAGCCTCCGTCCAACAGCCTTCCGCCTTCCCGCGCCGCGGTCATTCACTGCTCGGCCTTCCGCATGGCAACCACGGCGCCCGCCAAGCATACAGCGATGGACAGGCCCGCCGTAAGGGCCGGCCAGGCCGATGTCAGGTTCGAAAGCCCCTCAGGCTTGACGACAGCATCGGCAAGGGCGGAGGGCAGGTATTCCCCGAAGCGCAGGAGGCCGGCGAGTGCGGGCAAGACGTAGGCCAGGACCAGGCCGGCCGCCGAAGCGGCGATGGCCGAGGGCAGGAGGGCGCTGGCCAGGACCAGGCCGCAGACCAGGTAGGCGAAGTAAAGCCCGTAGGCTGCCCCGGCCTCAAGGGGCCGGATGGGCTCGAAGGGACTGCCGGGGAAGATGATGCCGGCATAGACGTAAGCGATGAAGACAGCCGCGAAGGAACAGAGGACGAGAAAGATCGCGTAGACAGCCGCCTTGGCCAGAACCATGCCGGCTGTCGAGGCGCCCTTGGAGAAAGGCAGGATGAGGGTGCGCCGCGAGCGCTCGCGGGCGATGATGCCGCCCAAGGCCAGGCAGACGACCAGGCTGACGATCTCGCGGAGATCGCCCAGGAAGGTGCTGAAGCCGAATTCCCGGCTGGCCGGAAAGAGGGAAGCCAGGTCCAAACCGGGCGGCAGGCCCCCGCCCGCGGCCTGGGACTCCAGGATGAGGGGGAGGAAGCGCATCATCAGCGGGTCCATCAGGGCGAAGAAGAGGAAGGCCGCGCCCAGGGCTAGGAAGCGGTAGCGCCTCAGACCCTCGCGTGTCTCCTTAATGGTCCAAGCCTTGAAATCACGCATGCCGGCCCGCCTTGGCCAGGAAGAGCTCCTCCAGGCCGCGTTTTTTCGCGTTGAGCGATGCCAGGGGCAGGGAAAGCCCGGCCATGGCGCGCAGGAGCTCCGCGCGGGCCGCCTCCCGATCCGCCTGGGGCCTGAAGCGCAGCTCGCATTCGGCCCCTCTCGCATCTATGGATTCCACGGAGGGAAGCTCCCCCAGGGCCCGGACCTCGGCCGTCTCGAGGGGGCGTGAGAAGGACAGCTCAAGGGCCAGGCCCAGGCCGCCCTCCAGGACATCGTCCATGGCGCCCTCCAGGACCAACCTGCCTGAGTCAATCAGGCCTATCCGGTCGCAGGCCCGCTCCACGTCGCTCAGGATATGAGTAGACAGGAGAACCGTCCGGCCGGACTCCTTCAGTGCGCCGATCAAGTCGAGGACAGCCCGGCGCCCCTCCGGGTCCAGGGCGCTTGATGGTTCGTCCAAGATGAGGACCTCGGGATCCCCCAAGAGGGCGCAAGCAAGGCCCAGGCGCTGACGCATCCCGCGCGAGAAGCCCGTTGCGCGCCGCTTGGCGTCCTGGGCCAGGCCGACCCGGCCCAGGAGCCCCAAGAGCTCGGCACGCCCGTGGGAGCCTCCCATGCAGCCCCCCAGGAATTCGAGGCACTCGAGGGCGGAGAGTCCTTCCGGGAAGACGGGTTCCTCAGGGAGGAAGCCCACGCGGGAACGCTCGGCCGGCCCCTTGCTCCGCGGCGCCCGTCCCAGGACGCTGCAATGGCCGCTGTCAGGGCTGGTGAGTCCGACCATGATGGACATGGCGGTGGTCTTGCCCGCCCCGTTGGGGCTGATCAGCCCGTAGACCTCGCCCTTCCCCACCGTAAGGCTCAGGCCGGCGAGAGCCTGCTTCTTCCCGAAGCTCTTGCACACACCGCGCATCTCGATGCTCATGCGTCTCTACGCTTTCCCAGGAGGAGGAAGCATACCGGCCCCAGGACGCCGGAGCTGAGGACAATGATGGACCAGACGAGTTTGTTCAGGTTGGCCGTGCCCTCGCGGATAATCTTGACCATGCAGAAGACCTGTAGGCCGATCTGGAGGGCCGCCAGGGGGGCGACCATGGCGATGATCTGGGTGATGGACATGTCGGTAGGCATAGGGACTCCTTTCGCAGCGTCATTCATTTGACGCTGCGAGCGGAGAAAAGTTCATTTTTTTAGTTCCTCGAAGCTTTGTTCTTCTATATCCTTATAATATATTTATTTAGGATTTTAGCCTGTGTTTGTCGAACGAGTTTCGCACTTTTTATACCCAAATTCCCGAATTCAGCCGTCTGAGGATGGAAAAATGGGAGAATTTAAAAAAAGCTTCGAGGAACTATATCAAGGCGCCCCCATGATACCGCCGACGGAGAGCCCCATCAGGAAATAGAAGCTCTCCAGACTCTCGAACTGCCCCATGGCGCTCAGAACATAGCGAAGCCCGGATCGATCGGCCATGCCCGCCTCCACAGCCAGCCCCAGGGGAAGGTCGATCCCAAAGGCGGCCTCATTCAAGGGTGTGAAGCGGCACATGGCCGATACACCCCAATGCCCCCAGCCTATCCTGCCGCGCAGCCCCGCCCGGGCATAGGGCGTCAGGTACCAGGGACGGGACCAAATATCCCCTGCGGCGCTGGAGGGTAGCCCCTGCCGATAGGGGCTGGCTGACAGCTCCGGGCAGAGGAGGATGTCCAGACCTCCCAGCCCTATCTGGAGGGGCAAGCCGATGGAGAGGCCGGCCATGTTGCCGTAGGGGTCGATGACCACGCCCGATGGATAGATGGCCGCCTTGGCCGTCAGGGCGGAGCGCAGTCGGAATGCCTGGGCGCCCAGGTCGGTCAAGGTGAACTTGGTTCCAAGCCCGAAGGATGCCTGGATATCCTCGCCGGCCAGGGCGGCTAGACCGAGCCAGGCAGCCAGCTCCCAGGGCTTGGCCCCGCCCGGGCCGCCGATGCGCGCTTGGGCCTCCAGTTGCCCGAACCAGAGCCCGGCCGACACGTATGTGCCTTGGACGGCCCCGCCCAATTGGAAGGCGTCGGCCAAGGCCACCGCGTCAGGGCAGTAGGCCAGGCCGCCGGCGCCGGAGATGATAGCCGCATAGTCGTGGCGCTCGTCCGTGATGGAGACATCCCGGCTGACTGAGCCATCGGCGGGGTAATCGGGGAAGGCACCGTCTTCGAGGGGCTCGCGCAGGGTCCAGGTCTCGAAAAGGACCGTGTATTTACCTTTTGGCAATTTTTCACCTGATGACGATCGCCCGTCCCATTCCAGCTCCAGCGGCTCATCGTCCTTGATGAAGGGATAGTCCCTCCGGAGCAGAGTCCGGCCGTCGGGCCCCAGGACGCTCAGGCGCAGGTAGCCATAGCTGTCCGGCAGGGCCCGTAGCCTCGTCCGGCCCAGGCGGCCCGGCTCCTCGGGATTGAAGGCGGCCGGGGCTGCCTCGACATCGAGCTCCAGGTCCTTGGGCTCCAGGTTCAAGCCTATGTCCGCCGAGCTGCGCTCGGGGATGCTGAGACGGGCCTTCAAGGTGCGGTAGCCGAAGCGCGATATGCTGAGTTCGGCTGCGCCCGCCGGCACTTCGTTCAAACCCTGGTTTAACTCACCCCAGCCCTCAAGGTAGAGACGGGCATCGCGGGGCTGGACATCGACCATGAGGTAGCCGGTGATGCGCTCCAGTTCGTAGTCCAGCTCCAGGACATCGTCATCGTCGTAGAAGAATCCGACACTCCAGGCCTCATAGCCCTCCTTCTCCACCTCTACCTGGTGGTAGCCGCCGCTCGGATGGATGGACAGGGGGGCTCTCCCGACGTAGTGGCCGTCCAGGCGTACCTCGGCCCCCGTGGGCTGACCCCCTATCCTGAGCTCAGGCTTCTCTGGTTCCTTGTCTTTCACAGGCCAAACGACAGTCGCCGGCTCCTTCTCTTTTTCGGAGACGCGCTTGGCCTCGGCGGCCTCCTTCTGCGCGCGCACCTCCTTCTCGGCCAGCCCGCCCGAGCTCAGGCAGCCCGCGAGAGTGAAGGCCGCCGCGGTCAAGATGAGAAAAGCCCACAGGGCCCGCGGATGATCGTCACGCCGCATGCTATGCCTCCCTCAGAACTGGAAACGGATGCCTATCCAAGCGTCCTCGCGGGACATGTCGCTGGCTATGAGCCCGGGTAAGACCTGGTCTGTGGTCTCGGCGGCCAGGAAGCGCTTGCCGTCCACGCTCAGCCCGGCCTTCATCCCGGGGGCTCCCTCCAAATCCACCAGGGCCATAGCGTGGAAGTACTCCGCGCTCACCATCATGCCGGACTCCAGGTTCCAATGCTGAAGGAGAATGGCCGCCAGCATGGAGCGGGCGTCGCAATCGCCTTCGGACCTGAGGAGGGCTTCAAGGGGAACGGTGAAGTCCATGCCCTTTGTATCGCGGACGTAGGTGAATCCCTGGACCAAGGCCATGACGGCTTCCGCCAGAGCGGCCTCCTCCTCAGGGCTGCGCGCCCCGGCGGACGAGGCAGCCGGGGCCGAGGGCCCCAAAAGGCGGCCGCCCACTCCCGGCAGGCGACCCGCATCCCAGAGCTCGGCGACGCGTATGCCTAGGGCGAAGGCCAGGGAATCCAGGCGCGAATAGGAGTCGCGGAAGATCATGCGGTAGAAGCGCTTCCAGGCCCCAACCCCGTAGTCCGCCGAATCCTGATAGGCCAGAAGGAGGCGGTACTCGCGCTCGGCCAAGCGCCGGGATGCCTCCACCCAATTGGTGCGGATGGGAGCCTCGACCGTGGCGCCGGCGTATGCGAAAGACGCCCTCGTCTCCGCGCCGCCGTCATAGGGGACCTCACTCCAGGAGACAGGGCCGGGCAGCTTCAGGCCGCCCCGATCTATGGAGAAGGAATCCAGGGCCGAGAGGAGGGCGTCCGTGTAATCGTCCTTGTCGGCGGCGTCGGCCAGGGAAAGGACCACGTAGTCGCGCTCGCTCCCGCTGCCGTTGATGAAGAAGCCGTAGCCAGCCAGGGCTTGGCCGTAGGGCTTGACGCTGAGGCTGGCATAGAAGGCATCCCGCCCCTGAAAACGCAGACGTTTTCCCTGCACCTCGCCCTTGAGGCGCCGGCGGACGTCCTGGGCAATAGCGTCCGCGGAAATATAGGTTCCGCCCGTGTAGACAGCCACCTGGAAGGTGACGGCCCCGCCCAAGCCCTGAAAGCCGTACTTGCCCTTACCGTCATCGGAGACGAGCTCGTAGGTCTCGGGCAGGTCAAGGAAGAATCCCTCGTCGGCGCCGAGGATCTCTGCGCCCAGGGCGACGGGAACCATGCAGAGGGCGGCCAGGAAGCCGATCATCGGGTGCCGGGCGGCGCGCCGGGAACTTACAGCCATGATAGTAGAAGATAGCATGGATTCGGGCATTCATCCTGAGCTCTCGCCCCCACTGCAGAAAACGATGGCCGGAGAGGCCGCCAGAATGGCGGCCGCGTATGTGCCTTTTTCCGGCATCATTCCCTCCTCGCGCAGGACTGCGGGGACAAATTCGGAGCACAGTGCTTACAGCTTTCTTTCCCTGATCCACCGCCCCTCACCCCTTGACTCTCGCAAGCCCTTCAGCGGAGGCTTTTTTCATTCGCTCCTTCCATGGGATGGAGCCGCGCGGAGGATTCATGCCCCTCATCGAGCTGAGCGGACTTAAGAAGCACTTCAGGAGCCTCAAACGCAGGCCGGGCCTGGGCGGGGCCCTACGGGATCTCTTTTCGCGCGACTACGAGACCATCAAGGCCGTGGACGGCATCGACCTGGGCATCGAGTCCGGTGAGCTCGTAGGCTTCATCGGCCCCAACGGGGCGGGCAAGTCCACCACCATCAAGATGCTGGTGGGCGTCCTCAAGCCCACCGAGGGCAAGGTGAGCGTGGCCGGCTTCGAGCCCTTCCGTGAGCGTGTGCGCTACGTCAGGAACATCGGCGTGGTCCTGGGCCAGCGATCCCAGCTCTGGTGGGACATCCCGGTCATCGAGTCCTTCAAGCTCCTCAAAGAGGTCTACGGCATACCCAAAGCCACCTACGAGCGTATCCTGGGGGCCTTCGGCGACTTAGCCGGGATCCAGGAGCTCTACCGCCGCCCGGTGCGCACCCTCTCCCTGGGCCAGCGCATGCTCTGCGACATCTGCGCCTCCTTCCTCCACGGCCCGCGAGTCATCTTCCTGGACGAGCCCACCATAGGGCTGGACGTGGATATCCGCGCCAAGGTGCGTTCCCTGATCGGCGAGCTCAACCGGCGCGAAGGCACCACCATCCTCCTCACCAGCCATGACGTCCGGGACATAGAGACCCTGGCCCGCCGGATCGTGCTCATCGACAAGGGCCGCATCCTCTACGACGGCCCTACCGAGCGCTTCCTGACCGTCTTCGGGCGGGCCCGCACCCTGCGCCTGGACCTCTCGGAAAGCGACGCCTCAGCCCGTGAAGCCTTGGCCGCTGAGGCCAAGCGCGCCCACGCCAGGGCCGCCAAGTTCGAGACGCGCCAGGACGGCGCGGGTTGGCTGGAAGTCTCCTTCGACGAGGAGGAGACGCCCCTGGTGGATATCCTGTCCTTCTTCATGTCCAGGTCCAAGCCCAAGGACGTGTCGGTCCAAGACGTGTCTATGGAGGAGGTCATCCGCCGGGCCTACGCCGGGGAGCTGTCGTGACCAGGGCCTA
>CAYYCP010000094.1:0-8763 GCA_964470375.1 uncultured Spirochaetales bacterium | reverse complement strand
CGGCGGCGGATTCCGGGTCCTCGGACCGTTCGAGCCGATAGCGCCGCCCGGCCATAACGGCCTCCACGATGGCCGCCGCCCTCTCGTTGCCGAAGTCCTCGTAGAGGAAATCCGTTTCCTCGGGCTCGCCGCCGGGGCGGCGCGGGCGGGCCGGGGCATCCACGGACTGAGGCTTGGGGCGCCGTGCGCAGGCGGCGTCGCGGATGTAGCGGCGGGCCTCGTCGATCCCGTCGGTGTAGAGGAGGAGAACGTCTCCCGGATGGATCAGGCGGGACTCGATCCGGAAGGGGGTCTGGCTGCGGATCATCTCCGAGTCGAAGGGGCCTGCAGGCGCGCTGCCTTCCATCTCATGGGTAATAAGCTTCCCGGAGGCTGCATCGAAGATGCGGTAGAACTTGTCGCCTGCGTGGCAGAGCCTCACCTGGCCGGTGGAGGCGTCCAATATGCCTATCATGAGGGTGGCGAATTTGCCCCTGAATTCGCAGGCGTTCAGGGTGTCGTTGATCTCGTAGCACAGCCGGTCTACGGCAAAGCCGGGCTTGGACTCGGTCCAGCCGATGAACCAGCGCCTGAACACTGAGGCCACTACGGCCATGATCATGGCCGCCGAGACGCCCTTGCCCGACACATCACACTTGATGAATGCGTAGTAACCGCCGCCCAGGGGGCGGAAGTCCAGGTAGTCGCCGGAGACGAGCTTGGCGCCCTTGTAATAACCGAAGAACTCCACCGCCCCATCGTCCATCGAACCGATGGAGAGTTTGCGTCTGGCCTGATCCGCCAGGAGGGGGAGGAGCTCGCGCTGATCCTGCTCTCCGGCCAGGAGGTCGGCGTTATCCTTGGCGCCACGCACCAGGCCGACAGTCATCTGATTGATGGTGTCCGAGAGGGTCCTGAGCTCATCGTGGCTTCGAACATCGATGCGTAGACCTGCCAGCTTATCCTTGGACGGCGTATCGCGGATGATCTCTACGCCGCGCACCAGGCTGCGGATGGGGCGGATGATGATAAGGGCCAGCACGAGGGCTCCCAGTACTCCGATGGCGATGGCCACCAGGGCGATGGCCGCGGCGATGCCCAGGATTGTATCGCGTGAGGCGGCTATCTCGCGGTTGATGGAGGCCGCGGATACTTCTAGGCGAACCATGCCGATGTAATAATCGGATCGGTTCTGGTCGTAGCGCAGGACCGGCTTATAGAATAGGAAGCGTTCATCCCCGCCCGTGAGCCTGGCGGTGGTGAAGTCCGGGATGGAGCCGACCAGGGAATCCGAGGCGGCCGAGAGCAGCTGGCCCAGCTCGCGGTTGTAGGCTTCGGTGAGGCTGAGCAGCTCGTTGATGCGGGCCTGATCCTCGGGAGTCTTCCTGGGCTTTGCGCTGAGGGCGCGGTACTCGGCCACCGCGGCCTTGACCGTATCCAGGCGGGACGCGAATTGCTGGGTGGCCGCGGCCTCGGCGGCCTTCTCGCGGATGGCCGGGATGGAATCGGTAAGAGCGTCTCGCAGCACTGAGACGCCGCGCTCCAGCCTCTGCGATCCCAGCTTGGCCAGGGCGCCCTCGCTGGTCTCTAGGGCAGCGTCGTTGGTGGCCCAGACGATGTCGTCCCCGCTGGGGCTGCCCGGGGCCGGGCCGCTGATGGTGATGTAGACGGCCTCCTCCATCGCACCCATCTGGTAGAGGGCTTGGCCCAACTCCAGGGTCGAGCCCATGTAAGTGCTGGCGCTTGAGGCCAAGCTGCCCAGGAGGACCTTGGCGCGGCGCTCCAACCCGTCGCGGAGGGTGGCCGACTGGCGCAGAACCGAGTAGAGCCCCAGGGGCACCGAGACCATCATGACGATGGGCACGACTAGGGCGATCATGAAGATGCTGAACTTGATCCTGAGACCCATGCCCCTGCGCCTGAGGCGTGCGAGCTTGCGGGTCTTTTCCATGGCGGGCATGAGGCCTCCTTGGAATAGGGCTTTAATCTCCAGGTCGAGGGCCCGGCCATCCTGGACGGCACCGGCCAGGCGGCGCCCGGCCACCAGGGCCAGGGCGGTGCATAGGGCCAGCAGGGCGGCCACCGGCAGGGCGTAGGGGCTGAGGGTCCGGCGGACTTCGCTGACGGCCATCCAGTCGCCGCCGGAGGCGGGCCTGTAGTCGCCGTACTTGACCGTGCCGCCTGCCAGCACGGACAGGACGGGTTGAGTGAACAGGATGCCGCGCGAGGCGTGATCCACCCCGACCCGGTAGCGTCCGGCTTCCAACCCGTCTGTGCTGATGCCGCGGATGAGGCGGTCGCTGACGATGGCGAAGTCACCTCGGCTGCGCAGGAATTCGCGATCCCAGGGCTCGCGCCCATCGGCGTCTATGAAGACGCGCTGAACCAAGCCGTCGGCGGTGAAGCCACGCCCTCGGATAGAGAGCTTGAGCAGGCCCGATTCGTCCTGCTCCGCCTCGGCGAAGGCGATGGCGGTGTAGGGGATGAACTTGTCGGCCCGCAGCACGGCCCGGGCCGGGGCTGAGATGTTGCCCACCTCGTCAATGGCCGCCACCTCGAAGAGCCAGGTGCCGTTATCGATGTTCTCATAGGAGGCGACCGGTGTCGTTCCGAGGACCCGCCCGGGGTAGAGGGGCTCGGCGTCCTCGGCGGGCGCCGGGCCTGAGGCCAGTGGGCTGAGTGCCCATGTGAAGCCGGCCAGACCGCTGTCGTCCGGCATGGACCAGCGCAGGCTGAAGCTGTTCGAAGCCAGGCTGCCCGAGGCATCCAACTGAGGCAGTTCGAGAATAGGCGCCGGGGGTGGCGTCGTGTCGCGGATGAATTCGATTCCGGCAGCCTCGGACCAGTTGCCGGCGTAATCAAGGGCGCGTAGCTTGAAGAACCAGACTCCGTCCTGATCGGCGGAATAGACAGCGCTTGTGGCCGAGGCGGCCAGGCCGATGGTCTCGGGCGGGAGGGCCGATGGGTCGCGCGACCAAAGGGCCGAGTAGCCGGCGATGCCGCTCGAATCGCGGGGGGGCGACCAGCGTAGCAGAACCCCGTCCTGGCGGCTGGGCTTGCCCGAGTCGAAGTTGCCGGCCTGCAGGGTCGGCGGACGGACGCTGCGGTCTGGGGCCAGGGTCAGGATGCCCTTGGGATCTTCTATTGAATCCTGCCAGACGATGAAGAGGAGTCCTTCTGCGGCCAGGGGGCGGACAAAGGCCGGCGCGCCTGATATCCCGCCCAGCTCAATGGGTTCCCAACCCAGGGGGCCGCGCAGGGAGGCCAGGGCACGCGAGCCGGCGGCGCGGTTGTCGGACCAGATGATCCCGGCCCGGCCAGCCACGGTGAAGCCCTGGGGATTGGAACAGGTGAATGAGCCTTGACTGACGCGCTCGGCATCACCAACCGGGCGGCCCGAGAGGTCCAGGGGCATCCAATAGGCTTGGGCCGGGGAAGAAGCGGGTCCGCCCTCCCATACGAGGGCGAGGTTGGCGGGATCGAGGAGACTGAGGTGGGGGTTCTGGTTGTCCCAATAAGACGGCTTACTTCCTGGGGTTTGCTCGGGGGCGTTGGTGAGGCGGAAGGCCTGGCTCCAGGATCGGCCCCCGTCCGCGCTGGCTTTGGAGTAAAGCTGGAAGGTGTTGGCTTCCGCGATGACTCGCGACTGGAAGACGAGTACGTCCCGGCCGCCTGAGCCGGCCAGGCTGGGCAGGAAGGAAATCTTGAGGTTTTGCTCGGTGATGAGGGGTTCGGCCGGCGTCCAAGCCTGGCCGTCTTCGGAGCGCGAGCGCAGGAGTGTAAAGGAGCTGCTCTCGCCGCGGCTAGCCACCAGGAGGTAGCCTCCCGCCGAGAGCCTGAACACGCGCGGACTGATGGCCCCCTGGATGTCCAGGATTGATTCGACGAAGCTACGGCCACCGTCGCGGGATATCCAGACGGATACGCCCCCGGCCGCGCGCGGACAAGCCACCAGTATCTCTCCGGCCGGCCCTAGGCAGAGGGAAAAGAGAGCAGGCTCACTCCCTGAGTAGACTATCGGCCCGACCGCCCGCGGGCGCTTCACCCAGACCGGCCGGCCGCGAGGATCGAGTGAGGCCTGGGCCAGGGAAACCCAGGCCTCTTTCTGCCCCCCCGCGGAGGAGCGACTCTCCTGCCAGGCGGCTACCACAACGCCCTGGCCGGACTGGGCCTGGAGGAAAATGGCCCCCGCGCCGGCCAATCGCTCGGGCTCGTCCCAGTAGAAATCCTGGGAGGAGAGGGCGGCCGCTGCCAGGAAAATGCCCAGGCGTAGGAGGGCGGGCGGGAGGCGAAGAAGGCACCTCATTCCCGGATACCGAGAGCCTTCATCAGCTTCTCGCGCAGGGTGCGCACCTTGGCGATATTGCGGTTCTTGGGCGTCTCCCACAAGGCGCTGATGATCTCGTAGGAGCGCAGGTACTGTTGGTTGGCATAGAGAGTCTCGGCCTCGGCGTAGCGACTGGCGTCCACCGAGCTCAGGCTCTCTGTCCGCACGGTGCTCTGGGGCAGATCCCGCTCGAGCCGGTCCTTGAGCGAGATGGCCTCTGCATTCGAAGGGTCTATGGCCAGAGCCTGGTTGAGCATATCCAGGGCGTCCTGGAAGAGGGGTCGGTTGTTCTTCTCTATGATGGCCCTGGCTTGGGCTATCAGCTCACGAGCTCTGGTCAGATCCTTGGGCGCAGCTGGGGCCGCCACCAGCTTGAGCTTGACCTTAGCCTTGTAGATGGCGTCGGCCATGCCCTTCCAGGATGGGTCGATGGCCTGCAGGTTCAGGAGCTCGTTGTAGCCCTCCCAGGCCGTGGCGGCGCTGGGCGAGGCCACCTTACGGTTGGCCTCGTCGAAGCTCTTCTTGAAGCGGTCCTCTCCCTCGCCCTTGAGCAGCTCTATCTGGAGCAGCAGGATGGCCGCGTCCTGATTGCGCGGAAAGGCCACCTGAACCTGGTTCACCAGGGCCGTGGCTTCCTCCAGGCGCCGCAGTCCGTCCAGGTTGCCCTTATTGCGCGAGAGCAAATTCTTGCCCTGCTCGTAGAGCAGGCGTGCCTTGGACAGAAGCTGGCTCATCTCCGGATAGAGGGCGGCCGTCTGTGGGATAGTGGCTCCGCTGCGGGTGCTGGCGGCGCTCTGGGCCAGGCCCAGCCAGAAGGCGGCCTCAGGATCATCTCCGTCGAAGGCGCTGCGGTGAAGGACTTGGGCTTGGCTGAAATACTCCGTGGCGCGCTCGAAGTCTCCCGAATAGAAGTAGTCGGTGCCCTGGCTCAGGAGCTTGCGCTTGTCCACCACTACGCGCTGCTGGCGGGCCTTGAGGATCTCGGTCAGCAGGCTTTCGGCGCGCGCGTCCGAGCTGGCCTTGAGATCTGGATCCCATTGCAGACCTAGGGATTGGCCGAATAGCACCTTGGCCCTTTCCACTCGCGTATTGGCGAGGTCGAAGTTGTTTTGCGCCAGGGCCGAGCGGGCCTCGGCCATGCGGCGCTCGGCGTCCTGCTTGGCGGTCTCGGCCTGGAGGCTCTGTGCCTTGGCCTGCCTGCCCAGGTCGGCGCATGAGGTGATCAGCTCCAGGGCCGTCTGCTCACCCGCGGCTTCCTCGCGCAGCCAGGCTTGCATCGAGGCCGAAGATACAACGAAGGCCGGGAAGGCCCTATACTTGGCGGCTAGGACGCGGATGGCCTCGTAGGCCGCCCGTCCAGCATCCTCGCCGCGCGCGGCCAGGGAGGCGCTTCGGTCAGGATACTTGAGGAGGAAATCCTTGAGCTCAGGATCGTACGAGGCGATCCCGGCCAGGTAGCTGCGGGCCTGGGACAGGAAGCTCCGGCCCTGCTCGATGCCTTCGGCCAGGGCCCGGTACTCGAGAGCTGCTGCTGCTGCGGCCTCCTCCACCTGGAGGGACTGGGCCCGGGCAGTCTGAGCCTGGGCCCGCGACTCGGCCCTAGCCTGGCTGTCCTTCCAGCCGGAGGGTAGAGGCGGCTCTGAGTCTTGGTAGAGACGCCTGAGGGCGGCAAGGTCTGCGCTGATGCCGTCGGCTGACAGGCGTTCCGCCTCAGTCGCCCGGTAGAGTGCCAGGATGGCCGTAGCTGCCTGGGCAGGGCTGATCGCCGCCGTACCGGCCTGGGGCTGACCACCCTTGGCCGAGGCCTGGGCTTTGTTGAAGTCGGCCTCCAAGGACGCCAGGTTCGCCATGAGGTCTGAGGACCGGGCGAGGAGGGCGGCCAGGGCCTCCTGATGCCTGTAGGCCAGGGCGGTTGCGCGTTTTCCAGCCAGGGCAGCGCTTCCGAATTCGTCTATGCCGAGTTCGGCATCCTTCTTCTCTATGGGCTCCCAGAGGCCCAGGAGCCCGGCGGCGGCGAGGGCTCGCGCCCGCGCGTCCGGAGCCGCCCTTGAAACCGCGGACCAGTTTCCGGCCGCGTAGGCTGACTCCATGGATCGATAGGTCGCCTGGGCTCCCTGTCCGGCGGTGTCCTCAAGGATGGACATAATCGAAGCGAAGTCGCGATCCATGGCGCCCAGTATGCCATTGGGGCGCTCGAAGTCGGTGCGGCCCAGGACGGCACGGAATGCGAAGGGGAGAAAGGACCGGTCGGGGAGCTTGAGCAGCTCGGCCTGGGTCTTGAAGGCGGAGCCCTGTGTTGCCATGGCATTGCGGCGTTCGACGAGCGATTGTAGGGGGGCCGTCCCCGAAGACAGGGCCGCCAGGCCCCGCTCGCCTGAGGCGGCCAGCTCCGTGCTGAGGCTCGCCTTGGCTGCGTCCAGGAGGGGCCGCAGGACCGCGTAGGCGTCGATGGCCTGGGCGATGCCGGCCAGGCCCGCGTCCACACGCTCCTTGATGAGGGGGCCGCCCGGAGGAGCCGCATCGAATTCGTCTTTGTACAAGACGAAGATACCCTGGTACTGGCGCGCCGCACCCAGGTAGTCACCCCCGGCCAGGAGGGTCCCGGCGCGGGTGAAGATAGCCTCCATCTCGCCGGAATAGGCCAGGAAAGCGGTGGTTTCGTAGAGCTGCTCGAGAACCCGCTTCTGCTCCGCGGAGGGATTGGGGTTGAGCCGGTTGAGCTCCTTTTGCAGGGCCAGCTTGCGCGCCTCGTCGGGCTTATCGCGGCGGTATTCGGCTATCAGCTGCTCCAGCACCTTGTTGTACTGGGCCATGATACGGTCGATGCGCAAAAGGCGCGACTGGCCCTCCTCCCAGTGGTCGGGATGCTTCTTCATCGTCTCGACCAGGAAATTTTGGGCTTCCTCGTAGCGTTTCTCCGATATCAGCTTGTCGGCGTAGGAGAGATCCATGGCCGCCTCGCCGCGGGCATGCAGCGCGGCGGGCGGGGCGAGGAGGAGGAGTATGGCTATTGCCACTGCGCCATTGAACCGCTTCATGTGCCCCGTCGACAAGTATAACCCTTTTCGGGGTCGGCTCACTTAGCGGCCTTCCCCTCCTCAGTATCGGCCCGCCCACGCGCCAGCCTGATGAACTTCGCCGTTTTCGCGGCCGCTTTGCTGAAGGCGGCGAATTCCTCGGCCCGGATCCGAGGATCGGCCTCGCCCTGGATGCCTATGGCCAGCTTGGCGCGCAGGATTCGCAGGCAGGCCTCGTCCACGCGGACGGGGTCGAGGCGCCCCGAGGCTAGGGCCGCCAGGATGGCCTGCTTGACGCGCAGGGCCGTGGCTGGGGCGCTGAACATAAGCATGTCCACGCCAGCCATAAGGGCCATGAGGGCCGATTCCTCCGCCGAGCGCGCGCCGCGGATGGCCCCCATCTCCAGGTCGTCGGTGAGGATGAGGCCGCGGAAGCGTAGGTCCTCGCGGAGGAGCTTCACCACCGCCGGACTGAGGGAGGCCGGTCGGTCGGGATCGAGGGCCGGAACCATGGCATGCGAAAGCATGACCGCGCAGGGGCGATAGGCCATGAGTGCGCGTCGGAAGGGAAGGATCAATTGTCGGTCTATCTCCCGGGCCTCGCCCTGAATGACCGGAAGGCCTAGGTGCGGGTCGGCGGAGGAGTTTCCGGGGAAGTGCTTGTAGACAGCCCCAACCCCGGATCCCTCCATTCCGCGCGCGAAGGCGGCCGCCAGATGCGCGGCCAGATTTGTCTGGTCAGAGAAGGCGCGCGTTCCAAGGAAGGCGCGGTTGCCGTCGAAAACCGCCTCGGCCAGGGGGGCTAGGTTGAGGCGCACGCCCACCGCCCTGAGCTCGCGAGCGGACAGCCCGGCCATACGCTCGATCCCGCGCGCGTCCATGATACGCCCGGCTTCAGCCGGGGAGGGCAGGCGGGTGAAGCCGTCCGAGACCAGGCGTTGGACCTGGCCACCCTCGTGGTCTATGGCCACCCATACAGGCAGGGGTTCGCCGTGGCAGGCGTCCTGGATGCCCGCGGTATACTCCCTCAGGGCCTCAGGGCCTCCTCTGGCATTATAGCCGAAGAGGAGGACGGCTCCCGGCCGACATTCCTCCAGGATCTTGATTGCCGCCCTGGGAAGGACCCCGTCTCCGGGGAGGGAGAGCATGATGAGCTGGCCGACGCGCGCCTCCATGTCCATGGAGCGTAGGACGGCCGGGGCCCTGAAATCGGCGATGGCCGCCCGCCCACAGGAAGACAGTCCCACGCCCAGGCCTATGCAGATCGCGAAGGCTGTCCGATCCCTGACGGCGCGCTTGGGCAATGCCGGAGGAATGGCGCGTGGGCGAGGGAACATGGTTCATAGTACCTTCGGGAGCCTTGCCTGCTCAAGGCCACAATACATAGCCAGGAGCACGGGCGGCCGCCCTTGGCAAAGCCGCCCAGAGGCGCTACAGTAG
>CAYYCP010000093.1:0-8813 GCA_964470375.1 uncultured Spirochaetales bacterium | reverse complement strand
GGGCCATGGTGCGCCGGTCGCGCAGGAATTGCCGGAATATCTTGCGGGCCACGAAAATGGCGTTCATATGCGGCCGCCTGCCGCCGGCTTTCCGTCCGGGTATGCCGGACCGGCCATCTGTTCCATATAGAATGCCTCCCAGTCCATGACCCCGGCCTCGGACCGGAGCTCCTCGGTTCGGCCGAAGCGCAAAAGGCGCCCGCTCTTGAGGAAGGCCAGGTGGCTGCAATGCTTTGCCTCGTCGAAGGCGTGGGTGCAGATGATGATGGTGTGTCCAGAGGCGGCCAGTTCCTTGAAATGGCTCCAGAAGGCCAGCCTGAGCCCGGGATCGAGCCCCACCGTGGGCTCGTCCAGGAGGATGACGCGCGGGGAGTGAATCAAGGCGCAGCCCAGCGAGACGCGCTGGCGCATGCCCCCTGACAGGCTCTCCACCGTCGCCCGCCGTTTCTCGGCCAGACCTAGGAGCTCCAGGACCTCGCCGATGCGGCGCCTGCGCTCAGGCCCCTGGCGCAATCCATTGATGGAACCGAAGAAGTCAAGGTTCTCGTAGACAGAGAGCTCCGAGTAGAGGGCGTTCAGCTGGGGCATGTAGCCCAGGAGGCCGGCTGTCGCGCGGCTGGGCAGATCGATGCCTTCCAAGCGGGCTCGGCCTTCGAAGGAGCGGATCAGGCCGCACAGGATCTTCACCGTAGTCGTCTTGCCCGAACCGTTCGGTCCCAATAGTCCCACCAGGCTTCCCTTCGGCACGTTGAGATCGATCCTATCCAGGGCCCTCACGCCGTTCGGATAGGTTTTTCCCAATGCGTTCGTCTCGACCGCCATGTCATGAGCCATGCTGACCTCACCCCGCATGGAAACTATAAAAACTAAAATAGTTTCCAAATCACTCTTAACCGAGTTTGTGATAGACTGTCAAGACCGCCGGCGGGAGGGCGAGAGAAAGGGATGGGACGCAGAAAGACAGGGGAGAGCGACAAGACCATCAAGGCCGACATGCTCGAGCGCCTTGGGGAGCTGTTTTTCAGGGGCGGTTTCCGGGGCATCACGATGGACAGGATCGCGCGTGACCTTCGAGTGAGTAAGAAAACACTTTACCGCTTCTTCCCCAGCAAGGAAGACATGGTGCTGAGCGTGGCCACCCTGTTCACCTCAAGGCTGCGGGCCTATTTCGAGCGCCTTCTCACAGAGATCGAGGGGGGCCGGCCTGAGGATTTCGCGCCACTCATCGAGAGAGCCCTCTCCGGCATCGGCGACCTCATTCTGACCTTGCCGGTAGGCATGCTCGAGAGTCTGGAATCCGAATTCCCTCGGGTATCCCGGAAGATCGAAGGCATACGCCGAGGCATCGTCATGGACTGCTTCACGCGGATCGTTGAGGCGGGTAAGCGCTGCGGCAAGGTGCGCTCGGATCTGGATCCGGTCTTGGCCGCGCACGTCTACGCGGGAATGCTCAATCAGATCATCGACCGCAGGGGCATGGGGCCTGAGCGTTCGCCGCGCGATGTTTACAGTACCGTACTATCGATCATGTTCCGGGGCATCATCACGCGCAGCGCCGCCGATGATTTCAAGGATCGGCCGTCGCTCCCGTCCGCGGCCGACCGCCAAGCCAAGCCCAGGTCGAGAAGGCTGGGGAAGGGACCCTGGGAATTCCTGGCCGGCCTAAACGGATCAGGCAGGGAGCTTCCTGAAGGCTGAGGCGGATTTCCCGTCGCAGAAGAGGGCCGATAGACCCAGGCCCGCGCATGCGTCTGACAGGCAGTCAGCCGTGAAGAACGAAACGTGAGTGGAGTCCTGCCGATACCACCATGACATGAAGGCGGAGGGCTCGGACGGGCGGAAGTGCGTCGCGATTGCAAGGATTCCCCCGGGAGCCAGGAGGCCGGTGGCCTTGGAGAGGGTGGCCAGCGGATCCGCGCAATGCTCGATGACCTCGTGCATGGCTAAGACTGCGTAGCTCCGTGCGAGTGCCCCGGGATCGTCCTTGAAAAGGGGATCCCAGGAATAGGCTTCCAGTCCGCGCTCCCTGAGGATGGGCTCAAGGGAAGGCCCGGGGCCCGATCCGAAGTCCAGGGCGCGCGCACCTGGAGGCGCGAAGGGCAGGATGGTCTTGTCCGCGAATTCCTCCAGCATGCGTCTGTAGCCGCTTTCGTCCAGGGAGTTGCGGTGAAGGAGGTAGCGCGCCCTCGCTTCCGCCGGTTGGGGTCGGCTCCCGGGAGAGAGGAAGATGAAGCCGCAAGCCGGGCAGGCCAGGTAGAGGCGCCCGCGTCGGTCAGGACCGACCCAGGGGCCGGCCGCCATCCTGGAACATGCCGGGCAGGCTGTGAGGGTAGGCTGTTCCACTCCGGCAGGCTAGCCCGTAATCGAGGCTGTCGGCAATGCCCGCATGAGTCCGACCGATCCGGCCACAGCCGGCATCGCGGGCCTTGCCCGTACCGGGCCTCGCGCCGCCGGCCCCTATTCTTGGGCCCTGGATTTTCCTGGACGGGCTCAGTACATTAGTGGGATGGAAACCGTCAAATACCTTCCAGGCATCTCCCCGAGGGCCTGGGAACATCCGGCCGACAGGGCGGCGCTGGCAGCGTTCAAGGCCATCCCGGGCGCGGACGTGGTCGTCAGGAAATTCGTCGGGCTGACCCAGGAGAAGGCCCTCAAGCTCCTCATGCTGGCAAGCGCGGCCAGGGTCACGGAAAAGCAGTATCCGGCCGTCAATCGCCTGGTGACGCGCACGCTGGAGATCTTCGACGTGAAGGAGAGGCCGGACGTCTACGTGTCCCAGAATCCCTTCTTCAATGCCGGGGCCTATGGGGTGGACAGACCCTTCATCGTCCTTAACTCGGCCCTGGTGGACATGCTGGACGAAGGCGAGCTGGCCTACATCGTCGGGCACGAGCTGGGCCACGTCTTCAGTGGTCATGCCCTCTACAAGACCATCCTCTGGTACCTCATGAATATTTCCTCCATCGCCCTAGCCCAGTTCCCCCTGGCCAACCTCATCCTCTACGGCGTGCTGATTGCCCTGCACGAATGGGACCGCAAGAGCGAGCTCTCTGCGGACCGCGCAGGCATGCTGGCCGTCCAGGACGGACGCAGCCCCTACACCGCGCTGATGAAGAGCGCCGGCGGAAGATCCATAGGCGACATGGATATGGAGGAGTTCTTCAAGCAGGCAGCGGAGTACGACGCCGCCGGGGACGCCCTGGATTCCATCTACAAGCTCCTCAACACCCTGGGCCAGTCGCATCCATTCCCGGTAGTGCGCGTGGCCGAGCTCAAGGTCTGGGAGAAGGCCGGTTATCAGGACATCATGAACGGCATCTACGCGCGCAGGGACTCCACGGAGTCCGATGTCGGCTCGGACTTCCGCGACGCTGCCCGCCAGTACCGCGATGATATGAAGCGCTCCCAGGATCCGCTGGCCGGCGTGGCCGGCAACGTGGCCTCCGGCGCAGAGGAGCTCCTCAAGAACATGGACAAGGCCCGCCAGCAAGTGGAAGACTTCCTGACCGGACTCTTCAGGCCGCGGGACTAGGCTCAGCGGGCGATAGGCCAAGCTTGACAACTGCCCGGCTGTCCTGCTAGATTCTTCGACCGTAAGACGGCGGCATAGCTCAGTTGGCAGAGCAAACGGCTCATAACCGTTAGGTCATTGGTTCAATCCCAATTGCCGCTATCATGGCCGTTCCGGGGCAGCGCCACGGAACGGCTTTTTTCATCATCTACAATCCAGGAACCAGTCGATTCGGCGCACCATGCCGCGGCAGCCGCGAGGCATCGCCTTGACAGTCTATCGTCTACATGTTAACCAATCTGCTCATATGGTTAACGAAGGCATGAGTCCGCGGGCCTTGATCCTCGCTCGTCTGCGCGATGCGGAGGGGCCGGTCAGCGGCCAGGACTTGGCCGACCAGGCCGGATTGAGCCGTGTGGCAGTGCATAAGCATGCCCGGGCGATGGAGACCTACGGCTATCGCCTGCAGGCCGACCGGCGCGGCTATATCCTGGAGCGCGATGGGGATTATCTCTACCCTTGGGAGTTCCCGGGGATTGAGGAGCGGGTCGAGCACTGGCGGGCCCTGGGATCCACCATGGACAGGGCCCTGGCCCTCGGAACGGAGAAGCCTGGACGCGGATGGTTGGTGATCGCCGAGAGCCAGGCGGCCGGTCGCGGAAGGCGGCGGCGCGCCTGGGAGTCGAGGCCGGGAGGAATATTCGCCAGCCTGTGTCTGACGGGGCGGGAAAACGAAGCCGGGGTTGACGGAACCGCCCTGTGCGCGCGGGCTCGGGTGGCCGCCGGCCTAGCCGTATGCATGGCCCTGCGGGAGGAGGCCGGCATTGAAGCCGGGTTGCAGTGGCCCAATGACGTCTACGCCGGAGGACGTAAGCTGGGCGGTATCCTGGTGGAAATGAGCGGCGAGCCCGAATGCCCGAGACTCATCGTCCTCGGCCTGGGGATCAACGTGCGTAACCGACCGCCGCGTGGAGCCACCAGCCTGAAGGCCCTTGGGGCCAAAGTCCCTCCGCGGCGCATCATCCTGGCTTCTGTGCTCAGGCACTTCGCATCCCTTTACAGGGAGGACGGGAACCTGGAAGCGTCCTGGAACGCCCTCTTCCTCGGAAGGGGCATGGCTGTCGTCTCACGCGATGGCCTGAGGCTGGGCAGGGCCATAGGCATAGACGGACACGGTGACATCCTTGTGGAGGGAGGGCGCGGAAGCGCCTACCCGCCCTGGCAGGCCCTCATCGAGGGGAAAGGCGGAATGGAATGAAGAGCGGGCGGATTCTCATCATGCCGGTCCTGGCGTCAGTGTGCGCCTCGCTGATAGCCATCGGGGCCTACCTGGCCTTCCCGGTTCCCGGCAGCCCGGTGCCTATCGTGCTTCAAAACTTGTTCGTGATGCTGACGGCCCTCATCATGCCCATGCCCTGGAGCCTGGCCGCCGTGCTCATCTACCTTGGCATGGGCGCGCTGGGCTTGCCGGTCTTTCAAGGCGGCACGGGCGGCCTGGCCCGTTTCGCCGGCCCCACGGGGGGCTTCCTGACCGCCTACATACCGGCCACCGCGGTGATGGGTCTTTTGGCGCTGCGCGGCCCGCGCAGGCTCTGGAAGTACGCCCTGGCAGCCGTCCTGGGCATCATCATCGTCTACGCCATCGGACTGCCCTGGCTCAGGGCCGTGATCGGGGGCGGCTGGATGAAGGCCATCAGCGCGGGCTTCCTGCCATTCATAGGCTGGGATGCCCTGAAGGCCCTTGTGGCGGTCCCGATCGCCTATTCGCTGAGACCCTGGCTGGAGGAAAAGCTGGCCGAGCGGGACGTCGATGCCTGAGCTCCTCAGGGCCGAGGATCTCTGCTATCGATTCAGGGATGGCAGCCAGGGCTTGGATGGAGCCTGCCTGAGCCTGGACGAGGGCGACTTCCTCCTCCTGGCCGGACGGAATGGGGCAGGCAAGACGCTCCTCATGCGCCATCTAGCCGGCCTCATGAAGCCGAGATCCGGCCGGATTCTCTACCGCGGCCGAGAGACCGCGCCGTCCGATGGGGTTCTGCGCTCTAAGGTGGGGCTGGTCTTCCAGGATCCCATGGCGCAGATCGTCTGCCAGAGCGTGCTGGAGGACGCGGCCTTCGGGCCCCTTAATCAGGGGTGTACGCCTGAAGAAGCGGATGAGCGAGCCATGCGCGCCCTGAGGGTTCTGGGCATGGATGCCCTGGCCGCCCGCGATCCGGCCAGCCTCTCCGGTGGGGAGCTTCGGCGCCTGGCCATCGCCGGTCTCCTGGCCATGGAGCGCGAATGCCTCATCCTGGACGAACCCTTCGCAAACCTCGACTACCCATCCGTGCGGGCCGTCCTGGAGACCCTGGCCGAGCTCCATTCGCGCGGACAGACCATCCTCCTCCTCACCCATGAGATAGAGAAGTCCCTGGCCCAGGCCACGCGGCTTGCCATCATGGACGGTGGCCGGATCGTGTACCAGGGAAATCCCGATGGCATGGACCCGGCCGAATTCCCACGCCACGGCCTCCATAACCCCTTTAGACGGCCGCAGTGCCGCGCCGAGCTCTCATGGCTTATGCCTTGAAAAAGGGCCTGAGAGAAGGTCGGAAGCGGAACCACGCCATGGTCCGGCCTATGAGCGGAAAGCCCTTCCATCCCATCCCTTTGGCCCTGGCCCTTGCCCTCTACTCGGTGATGATTGCGGTCTGCGGGGCCCCGGGTCTCTGCCTGGCTCTGGCGGCCGGGGTCATCTCCCTGGCCTTAGCCGGGGTGGGGCCGGCCCAGGCGGCCCGGGACGGGCGCTTCCTCCTCTGGATGGCCCTCTTCATCATACCGGCCCGCCTGATCGACCCATGGGCCAAGGCGGTCTTCGATCCGGCCGCCATCCCAGGGACACTGGCCTACATAGCCCGCCTCATCGCTGTATTCCTGCACGCCGAGGCATTCTACCGCGGGACCGGGGCCTTTGAGGCAGCGGACGCCCTCAGCGCCTCGGCTCGGGCCGTAACAGGGCGCGCGGACATTGATCCGGGCATGTATGCGGCCTTGGCCATCCTCCTCATGCCCAGGCTCCTGGTGCAGGCCGGCGCAAGCCTTGACGCGGCCCGTTCGCGCGGCTACGCCCTTAGGCCGGCCAGGCGGGGAAGGGAAGGGCTCCTCCGCCTTTGCCGAGGCCTGGCTGCAGCCCGGGCCATCCTCGGGTCAATGCTGAAGCGCTCCCTCATGGAGGGCTTCAGGCGGGCAGAAGCCCTTGAAGCCCGCTCATACACTCCGGCCCGCCGTCTGAGGCTCAGGCCCTTAAGCCTCCGGGACGTTCTCCAAGCCGCCACGCCGGCCGCGGCGCTGGTGGTCCTCCTGGCCATCGGCCTATAATGGGGAGATAAGCCTCAACCGCCGGCGGCTTCCTCCCGACAATGACGGGAGAGGCCCTGGGATGGAAGAAGGCTTGGGGCGGCCCGCCCTACCGGAGTTCAACGTGCAAGACCTCGAAGCTTATGTGATCCGCGAGGCCGAACGCCGCGGCGACCGGCTCTACCGCATCATCCTGACCCCGTTCGAGCCCAGCCCCTTCCCGGCCCGGCGCCTCTCCCTGGACTTGGCGCGCATGGAGTACGACTTCAATGTCGTGCGCGTGTGCCCTGAGCCCGGCGCGGCCAGGGAGCTGCCCGGCAAGGTGGTCTACTTCATCACCACCATGATGCCCTTCGAGCGCGCCGCGGCTCTGGCCGCCTCCAGGCTGAACGGGTCCGTGGACATCGCCGAGATACCCTACTCAGCCTGGACAGAGGAGAGCGCCCGTTGGACCGCCGAGCATTGCGCGCCGCGTTCGCCCAGGCGCGACCAGGCCAAGGCCGACATGGCCATGCTGGTGCTTTCCTATAAGATCCTGCGCTTCGATATGGAGAGGATACTCGCGGCCGTCTCGGAGTCGGCCGATGGGCTTGAACCGGGGCAGGCACGCGGTTCCATGGGGCGCTTCGAGTCCCGCTTGGCGGCCTTCCAGGACGGCGGCCTTTCCTTTCTGTGCTTTGAGCAAGGAGGGCGGCGGCGCTACGTGCCCCGCTTCATGGTGCGCGGCTTCGCCTTCGACCACGGCGACTCCAGACGCTATTGGCCGGCCAGCTTCGGCGGCGATGACGCAGCGGCGGCTGAGGTGGGCGGCGAGGCGCGCTTCAGCGTCATTCTGGGCGCCCAGGACGGCGCGGGGGCCTTCGCGGCCGAGGCCGATCGCCTGGTCTCTTACGGAGACATACCTCTGTCGAACATACACATCGTCGGGCGCGTCTCAAAGGACCTTTTCGAGGCTGATTTCGGCGACAACAGGGCCCTCCTCCTCCTGCCCGATTTCTCCCGGGACTGAGGAGACCAGCATCGCCGAGGCCACCCCGCGCGCGGGCCTGGCCCTAACCCCGCGGAATAAGTATCTTCTGCCGCGGAGGCCATGATGTCATCCACCGAGTGGCGCGAGCGGCTGTACAGCAGAACCTTTGACGAAATCCTCGAGGGCCTGGAGGCTATCTATGCCGAGAAGGGCGAGGCCAGCCTGGAGCAGGTCCGGGGAGCCCTGAGGCACCTGTATATCCTGGAGGGCAATGACCAGGGCGGGCGGGGCGAGCGCGAGGACGCCGTGCTGAGGGCCCAGGTAGCGGCCCACGAGGCTTTCCTGCACGCCCGCGACGGCGCTTCCGGGTGGAAATGAGGACAAGCAACCCCGTCCCGTATCGGTCTCAGTCCCGGTTCGCCTCGAAAATGCGCTCGAATTCCCCCTGAAGTTCCATGAAGATTTCCACCAAGCGCGGGTCGAAGTGGCTGCCTGACCAGTCCCTGATCTTGGCCAGGGCCACCGGATGGGCGTAAGCCGGTTTATAGGAGCGCTTCATGCGCAGGGCGTCATAGACGTCGGCGATGGAGACAATGCGCGCGGCCAGGGGAATCATCTCGCCCTGGAGCCTGTAAGGATAGCCGTTGCCGTCCCACATCTCGTGGTGGGAAAGGGCGATCTGCTTGGCCATCGGGTTGGGATAGGTGGAAAGGATGTAGGCCCCGTTGATGGTATGCTCGCGCATGATCGACCACTCCCATGGAGTGAGGGGGCCGGACTTGTTGAGGATGTCGTCAGGGGTGCCAATTTTGCCCACGTCGTGCATGGCCGCCAGGAAGCCGATGTCGTCGAGGAAGTCCTGATCCACGGAGGGAAAGCGCGGATTGTTATAGAGCCGACCGGAGATCATGCGCGAGTAGGAGTTGACCCGCTCGATGTGTGCCCCGGTATCGTTGTCCTTGAGCTTGGAGGCCTCGAGGAGCGAGAGGAACATGG
>CAYYCP010000092.1:0-9284 GCA_964470375.1 uncultured Spirochaetales bacterium | reverse complement strand
GTGTAGCGCGAAGCCGCCCCGCTAGCCCCCGTAGAAAAGCCATCTTGCCATCACTAGTATGAAATCGCTCCAGAAGTGAACCGCCACGGATAGGGGCAGGTCTCCTTCATCGTAGGCCGCGTCGTACACTAGCGTCATCGCGGCTCGCCATCCGTAATTGAACAATATCGTCCCGGGCTTGAATCCCGATTTGATGTCCCCGGGAAGGTGGATCGCGGGGAAGACGGCCATGTCCATCATCCTCGCCGGCCATAACCCCAGGGCTCGCTTCGACTCCTCGTAGAGGATGCCTCGGTAGTAGGCTTCCTCCCCTATCGCCACCAGCAGCATGTCGACTAGGCCGAAGGCGGCCGCGCCGAGAGCGCCCAGGGCCGGGCCGACGACGGCGGTTCCGATGCGGGATTGGCCGCTTTCATACACTGGCGTCCCTAAATCAGGCTCTATGGCGAGGTAGAACAGGATCAGCGCCGCCGGGCCCGCGAGCGAGGGTATCCATACCAACGGCGAGGCGAGCTTGCCCGCGGAAAAGGGCGCGGCCGCGAGGCTCGCCAGGGTATGGCCCTCCAGCTCCGGCGCCTCAAGGCGATAGGTGTCATAGGCGGCGTATTCCATCAAGCGCGCGTAGCCTCCCAATAGGGTAGCCGACAAGGTACTCGCTATGGCTACGCTTGATCCGGCGAACATCAGGCCTACGCCGGCCGCCGGAAGCGCGAGCCCGGCGATGGAGTACCCGATGGCCCTCGAAGGCTCGACCCAGTACATGGGCACGTGCGCGCCCAGCAAAAGGGGATTCGCTATCCACGGCATGAGCCCCGATGTCCCAGGCGCGACCAGGGGCACCGTCCTGAGGATGATCGCGGTCGCCGGGAAAGCCGCCGAGATGGCCGAAGCCACGGTGAAATTCGAGCCGCTTCCTGGTTCGCCCTCAAGGCCAAGGGCTTGGCAGGCCAAGTGTCGGGGATGGGCGCATGTCAGCAGGACAATTACGAGGAGGGGGAAGGCCGAAACGTGGATATGGAACCGTCCTGATCCAAGACAACCGGTCATCGCGACTCGCATGGCCCGTCCCGCCGAGGCTTCTCCGGATCGCTCGCCGGAGTCTCCGGGATCCCTCATGCGATCTGGCCCCTCATGGCGTTTCGCCAGCCCGCCCGGCTCTTCCATGGATATAGCCATGCTTCCCCCAGCGACAAGTATAGCCGGTTAGGACCAGTTTTGGGCAGGTTCTGCGGGTGCCCGGCTTCCCGGACGGCTTCCGGCGACAGTCTCCCCTACATTCCGGTCTTTCGCGATGCCAGGGCGGGCGCCGGCGGCGGGCTTGACGAAGGATTCCATCCCCGGGGAAAAAGACGTAGACTATCTCGGTTCGCGATCGAGCGCGCGTCATGCACCGAGTGAGGAGGAACGCATGCCCCATGACCGAGCCGCGGCCATCGCCGGGATGCGGAGCATCGCCCCCGAGCTGGGGCTCTAGGGGACGGGACCGCATGGAAACGGCATCGCTCGCCGCGTCATGGATACTCATCGCCGCGCCCTTCACGGCCTTCATCGCCCTCATCGCGCTGAACGCCCTCCGCGCCGACAGGAAATCCCCCTACCTGGCCGGTTTCTCCCTACTGGCCTTGATGGCGTTCGGGGCCATCCAGGTCCTCAGGTACCGTTTCAAGGAAAGCCTCCCCCCGCTGGACATCTCCCTTTCAGGCCTCTCGGCCGTCTCCCACGTCCTCCTCCTCGCGGGCATCCTCGAGGACCGGCCCATGGCGGAAGCCTTCGGGCGCCGCGCGCGCGCCCTCGCGCCGCCGCTCGCCCTCTCCGCCTTCCTCGTCGCCGCCCTGGTACTCCTGGGATTCTACCGGCTGGACGCTTCGGGCTTCGCCGCGGCTCTCCGACTGCCGGCCAGGATCCTGGCCGCGGCCATCCTCCCGGCCTGCGCCCTGCCGGCCGCGTCGCGCTTGCTCGCGCGCGGCGCCGATGCGCCGCGCCCCTCCCGCGATCCGGCATCGGCGATCCTCCTCCTAGCCGGCTCGGCCGGCCTGGCGCACGACATCTTCCTCCGTTCGGAACTCGCGGCTTGGGGCATCGGCCCCGCGCTGGCGATGCAGACCGCCTTCTGGCTCATGAAGCTGCCCGGGCCCGTCTTGGCGCGGAAGGCGATCGAGCCCGGAGCCTTCGCTTCGGAGCACGGGTTCACGGAGAAGGAGCGGAGCATCCTCCTTATCGCCCTGGACGGGAAAACGAACAAGGAGATGGCGCAGGCGCTGGGCCTGAGCGAGAGCGCGGTCAAGAAACGCCTGCGCTCAGTCTTCCGCAAGGCCGGAGTGCTGAATAGGAGCCAGCTCATCAGGCGATTGAGCGGATAAGGAGCCCGCCGGCAGCGGCCTTCCCCCGCCTTTCCCCCAAAGATACCCCCAGGGCACCTGTCCGCGGCCCGGCCAAGCCCGCATATTCGGGGCCATGGAAGCGAAGAAATCCAGGCCATCTGCGGGCATCCTCATCGCCGCCGCCGGGGCCGTGCTGTCGGCCATCCTCTCGCTCCCCGAACTGAGTGAATTCGCGCCCCTCCATGCCGGAGCGGATCTCCAGGACATCCTCGCCCTTTTGGACGAGGCGATGCCCGGACGGATGCGTTCCTACAAGATACCGGGGCTCTGCATCGGCATAGTGCGGGGCGACCGGAGCGCCATCCGCTGCTACGGCCTCGCGGCAAGGGGGGGCGGACGGGCATTCGCGCCCGCTTCGCGCTTCGCCGTCGCCTCGCTGTCCAAGACCTTCACGGCCATGGCCGTTCTATGCCTCGCGGCGGAAGGCCGCATCGACCTGGATGCCCCGGTGGAACGCTTCCTGGGGGGATGGCGTTTCCCGCCCGGACCATTCGACTCCTCCCGGGCGACCATTCGCGCCCTTCTCAGCCATACCGCAGGAACGAACGTCCCCGCCTATGGAGGCTTCCCGGCGCCTTCCGCTGACGAGACTACCCTCGATGTCCTGGAAGGGCGCGCTCGCCTGGGAGAGGCCGTGCGCATCGTGGCCCCTCCCGGAAGCGGCATCCGCTACTCGGGCGGGGGCTATATGGTCCTCCAGCTCCTCATCGAGCGGGTGAGCGGCCTGGCCTTCGAGGATTATCTCCGGGAATCCGTGTTCAAGCCCTTGGGGATGGGCGATTCTTCCTTCGCCTGGAACGATGCGCGTCCCGGCGACGCCGCCGCCCACGACGCCTACGGCCTTCCACTCCGCCTTCCCCGCTACGGGAAGGCCATGGCCCCGGGCGGGATGGTCACCACGGGCGATGACCTCTCGCGCTTCATCGCCGCCTTCGCCCGAGGCCGCCTGCCCCTCCTACTCGGGTGGCCCGAGGGGACGTGGATGGAATTCCTCACGCCCGTCTCGGGGCCTTCGGGCCTGGGGTTCATGATCACGCGCTCGCAGGGGCGGACCCTGCTCGGGCATGGCGGGACGACCATGGGCTTCAACGCCGGCTTCACCGTCTGCCCGGAGCTCGGCGCCGGCTGGTTCGCCGTCCAGAACGGGAATGGAGGCGTATTCATCGAGAGCGACATCGATCCGCTCCTGCAGGAATGGCTGCCCGGCGCCCGCGATCCCTTCTACCGCGCCCTCAAGATGGAGCGCTTCGCCTCTTCCTGGCTCGGCATATTCCTCACGGGCCTGGGCGCGGCCCTCCTGGCTTCCTTCGCCGTCCGCGCCGCGAGGGAAAGGAGAAAGGAGCCAGGCCGACGCCATCCAGCCCGCCGCATGATCCTCAGGGCGGCCTTGGCTGGCATCGCCCTGGCGGCCTACGCCCTATGGATCCTCTTTTTCCATACGAGGCTCTTCTATCCCGCTTTCACTACTCCCTGGCTGCCCGCGTCCTTCGCGCTGGTGACGATCGGGGCGGGATGCATCATCCTGAGGATCTGCGCGGCGCTCCTCCGCCCCTTCATCCCGGCCTTTCTTGGAATCAAGCACGGGTGCCAGGAGATATGTCGGCGAACGACTGACCCCAATTGCCGGTAACGAGGCTGACCGCCATCACGCAACTCCCCTTCATTCCGGTCCTCGTTGAATCTAGCGCGGGTTCCAAGGAAAATACCGGCTTGTGTGCGCGGTTGAAAAGTAGCGCGCTATCATCCATCTCTTCATTCCGGGTCCTTATGGAAACGCGGCGCGGGTGTCAGGGAAAATGTCGGCGAGCGACTTTCTCCGATTACCGGTAGCAAGGCTGAGCGCTATCACTCTTCTCCCCTTCATTCCGGGTCCAATGGAAACGCGGCGCGGGTGCCATGAGAAAATACCGACTTGTATGCCCGGTTGAAAAGAAGCGCACTATCATCCATCCCTTCATTCCGGTCTTCCATCAATATAGCGCGGGTGCCAGGAGAAATGCCGGCGAGCGATTTATTCGCCCATCGGGCCCCTCAGGCGAATACGGAGCGAGACGGCATTTATCCTGGCAGGCCCCGCTGAACTGTGAAGGCCAGAATGAAGTGAGACATACTAGTGTAACGCGAAGTCGCCCCGCGAACACGGAGCGAGACGGCATTTTCTCTGGCAGGTCCCGCTGACCAATGAAGTCCGGAATGAATTGTGATACACTGTGTTGCGCGAAGCGCAGCCGCTGGTTGAATGGAATCGAGGATGAAACGATATGACAGACCATCATGGACTCCTCCCCCTCCTCTCCGCCTGGGATATTGACACTCTGAGAGATGTAACGGAGATAAGCGCGGAGCGGGTGTACAAGGTGGAGGCCTTGGACGGGCCGGCCCTCCTCCTCAAGAGGATCGGGGCCGATGAAGAGGCTGTAGCGCGGAGATTCGCCTTCGAGTGCGATGTCCTGGAGCATCTCCAGGCCCGGGGCGTTCCGTTGGGTCTTCCCATGGCCACGCGGATGGGAGGACGGTCCGTGGCCCGTGATGGCATCCTCTATACCCTCTCGCCCTTTCTGAGGTCGGAGAACAGGGGGCTCTCCCTGGACAGGGAGGCCCTCAGGCGGCTCAATAGGAACTGCGGCAGGGCGATAGGGCTCATGGACGAGGCCCTGGCGGCCTTCCCAAGCGAGGGGCTTTCGGAGAGGACCTGGCGGACGCGCTATCCCGAGGATCTCCATGAGCGCTGGATACCCTCTGTCAGGGCGGGGCTATCGGGGAGGGACATCGGGGGTTTCATGGCCTTGATGGATGAGGCCCTTCCGGAGATGGATGCGGCGCTGCGGGGCTTGGAGGGGCAGCTCATCCACCGTGACTGCCATCATGGCAATGTCGTCGTGGAGGGGGAGGATGTGTCGGGCTTCGTGGACTTCGACCACCTCAGCCTGGGGCCGCGCCTCTTCGATCCGGCCTACTTCATCGCTCACATGATCAAGGGCGGACGGGGCAGTGAGGGCTGGGAGGAGGAGTTCTTCGATCTCTTCCCGGCTGTCCTGCGGGGATACGCGGAGGCGCGCGGCGTCAGGCCCCGGGAAGCCCTGGCCATCCCGCCCCTGATGGAGGCGATGTTCATCATGTTCGCCGGCTGGTCCTGCGAGCTGGGCAGGCCCGCGGATGCCCTTGCCGAACTCGAGAGCCTGGCCTGGGTCCATAGGAACCGGCTCAGAATTGTCGAGGCGGCCCTGTGGGCCTGCGGCTGAGCGAAGAAGGCTGCGCGCGGCCGCCCTTATCCGGGATTAGGGCCTTTCACCTATGTAAAAGCCCGTGCTAGGCTTCTATCCTCCGAAATGCGTACGGAAGGAGGAATTGGCAATGAAGAAGGACACCGCGGGGCGATGTATGCCCGCCGTTTTGATAGCCATCCTGGCGGGACTAGCCTGCCTGTGCGGCTCCTGCTCCAAGGGCTTCAAGCCGGCCAAGGATAGCCTGAGGGCGGTGGCGGCCAAGCAGGGGATCACGGTCGGCTTCAACCTGAATTTCAACGACCTGAACAATAAGACTTACACGGCCTTCGTGGGCGGGCAATTCTCCTCAATGACGCCGGACAATCACATGAAGTGGGACTTCATCCATCCGCAGAAGGAGCGTTACGAGTGGTTCTTCGCGGACGGGCTCCTGGCCTTGGCCGAGAAGTACGGGATGCAGACGCGCGGGCACGTCCTTGTATGGCATCAGCAGCTGGCGCGCTGGGTCCTGGACGAGGCCAAGACGAAGGATGACATCCTGAAGATCGTGGATGACCACTGCTTCACCATCGTGGACCACTACAAGGGCAGGATAGGACGCTGGGACGTGGTCAACGAGCCCTTCCGCGGCGACGGCTCTTGGGAGCCGAGCATCTTCTACGCGCTTTCTGGAAAGGAATTCGTGGACGTGGCATTGAAGGCGGCGCGGCGGGCCGACCCCAAGGCCCTCCTCTATATCAACGAGGTGGCCGCGGACCACATCTGCCCCAAGTCGGACGCCCTCTACGAGCTCTGCAAGGACTTGCTGGCGCGCAAGGTTCCCCTGGACGGTGTGGGCTTCCAGGCCCACTTCGAGCTGAACAACCTCCCTGACATGGCCTCGGTCAAGGCCAACGTGGAGCGCTTCGCGGCCCTGGGCCTCAGGGTGGACTTCACCGAGCTGGACGTGCGCATGGAGGGGGCTCCTACGCCCGAGCGCCTGGAGCTTCAGGCCGGGGCCTTCGCCGATATCGTCAAGATCGTCATGGAGACCGATGGCACGAACATCGTGACCTTCTGGGGGCCGGACGACGGGCGCTCCTGGGTTCCGCGCTGGAGGTCCAGCTGGGGCTCGGCCACCATGCTCAATCGCGATCTCACGCCCAAGCCCGCCTTCACGGCGGTCAAGGCCCTCCTGGGAGGGAAGTAGGCGGGCTCAGCGGGGGGGCGGGAAGGCGGCCGGGCATATCCACTGGAGGGAGGCGCGGCCGTCTTCCTCTATGCGCCTGAGGACGAGGGGGCCCTCCAATTCGATGCCCCTCCACCAGGCCTCCCTGAGGAAGTCCTCCAGGCAGTGGCCTAGGTCCCTATCCAAGGGGAACTGGGCGAAGGCACATTCGCCAAGGCCGATGCTGAAGCCGGCGGGCTCGGCGCCCAAGGTCCCCGCTGTACCCGGGCCCCCCTCGGCGCGGCCCCCACTTCCGGGCGGGGCTGCCTCACCCTCCAGCCTGCTGCCGTTGAAGAGGACGCGGGCGGGGGGCCAGGCGGCGTGAGGGCCATCGTCCTTCGAGGGGATAAGGACGTCGGCCAGGGCGAAGACGAGGACGCGGTCGAACGATTCGCCGTGCGCGAGGAAGGCTTCGAGGGTCCCTGGCGAGGATTCGGAAGCGGGGGCGAGCGGGGCGCGCGCCATAGGCGCCGCGCGGTATGCCAGGGGGCGGGAGAGCTTGAGTCTGAGGATGTTCATGTCCGGAGACTATATCCTAGTTCCGCGAAGATTGTTGCCCCTTGTCTGATGCCCGCCATACCGCTTCCGGGATAGGGGGAGTCCTGGGTTCCCGGGCTGAGATGGATTCCGGCGGCAGGAGGGGGAAAGGGTGGGAACTCTTTCCCCCGATGGGTTGTCAGGTTCCCGGGAGTTCGATGACGAAGCGATGTTCAAGAAGTGAACATCATTTTGTTCCTTCATCTAGAAAAGAAGGAAAACAGAGGCTATCATGGGGATTAGCTATGGCCGAGTCCCTCCTTTCCCGCATTGCCTCACCCGCAGACCTGAAGAAGCTCAGGGCCGATGAACTGCCCCGCCTGGCCAGGGAAATCCGCGCCCTCATCACCGAGACGGTGGGGCGGAACGGGGGCCACCTGGCCTCCAGCCTGGGGGCGGTGGAGATCGCCATAGCCCTGCACCGGGTCTTCGACAGCCCGCGCGACGCCATCGTCTGGGACGTGGGGCACCAGAGCTACGCCCACAAGATCCTGACGGGACGGGCCGGGCTTTTCCAGGGCCTGCGGCGCAAGGGGGGCATATCGGGCTTCCCGCGCCGCTCCGAGAGCCCCCACGATGCCTTCGACACGGGCCACGCCTCCACGTCCATATCGGCGGCCCTGGGCATCCTGGAGGCCAAGCGCCGCCAGGGGCTGCCGGGCCATGCGGTGGCGGTGATAGGCGACGGGGCCATGACCGGGGGCATGGCCTACGAGGCCCTGTGCCACGCCGGGCAGCTGCAGCGCGGCCTTATCATCGTGCTGAACGACAACCAGATGTCGATATCGCCCAACGTGGGGGCCTTCTCGCGCTACCTCTCGCGGCTGACCGCCACGCGCGGCTACCAGACCTTCCGCGGGCGGGTGGACCGCTTCATCCTCTCCCTGGACGGCTTCGGGCGCCATCTGGCCTCCGGTGTGAACCGGCTCAAGCGGGTGGCCAAGGCCATTTTCTTCCGCACCGACTTTTTCTCCGAGCTGGGCTTCGAGTACGTGGGGCCCCTGGACGGGCACGACCTGCGCGGCCTGGCCCGGGTATTCGCCGAGGTGAAGCGCATAGGCCGGCCCACGGTGGTGCACGTAGTCACGCGCAAGGGCAAGGGCTTCCGGGCGGCCGAGGCCGACCCGACCGCCTACCACGGGGTATCGCCGGTCAGGGTGAGCGACGGGGAGGTGGAGCCGCGCCCGGCCACGACCTTCACCGAGGCCTTCTCGGACGCCCTGATGGCGGCTGCGGCCCGCGACGGGCGGGTGGTGGCGGTGACGGCGGCTATGGCCAAGGGAACGGGGCTCTCGGCCTTCCAGGAGCGCTGGCCGGAGCGCTTCTACGACGTGGGCATAGCCGAGCAGCACGCCCTGACTTTCGCCGCGGGCATGGCCAGCCAGGGCCTGCGCCCGGTGGTGGCGGTCTACTCCACCTTCGCCCAGCGGGCCTACGACCAGATTCTCCACGATATCGCCCTCCAGGGCCTTCCGGTGACCATCTGCATGGACAGGGCCGGGCCGGTGGGCGAGGACGGCGAAACCCACCAGGGGCTCTACGACGTGGCCTTCCTGCGCTGCCTCCCGGGCCTGTCCATCCTGGCCCCGGCCTCGGCCCGCGAGCTGGGCCTGTGCCTGGACTGGGCCCTCGAGTCGGGCGGCCCGGCGGCCATCCGCTACCCCAAGTGCCCGGTCCCGGCCGAGCTCCCGGCATTCGCCGAGCCCCTACGCCCGGGTCGGGGTGTTTTCCTGCGCCGGGGCTATGGTCCCCTCCTCATCGTTTCCATGGGCGGCCTAGTCCCGGTGGCCGAAGAGGCCCTGGACGCCCTGGCCTTGGAGGGGCTCACGGCCGACCACTACGCCCTGCGCTTCCTCAAGCCCATCGACGAGGCTTACTTCCTGGACATCGTTTCGCGCTACCGGGGGGTACTCCTGGTCGAGGAGGGGGTGG
>CAYYCP010000091.1:4039-9795 GCA_964470375.1 uncultured Spirochaetales bacterium | reverse complement strand
ACGCCGGTGCGGCCGCCTGGGCCGATGCCGCTGGCTTGGGGCTGGGCGAGGGGGCGGCCGCGCTCCCGGGCGCCGCGATGCGGGATCGGTAGCGGGCGAGAAGGGTCGGATCGGCCTTGTCGGACTTGGCCAGGATGTCGATAGCCGGAAGGGGGAGGAGGGTGCCCTCCTCGGCTTCATGGGGCAGGCCGGTGTACAGGGCCACGAAGAGGCGCACCGAGTCAGTCCCTATCTCGTAGCCCTCCGGGAGCTTCCCGGCCCAGAGAGCCTCGAGGGTGTTGACCTTGTCCCCGGCCGAGGCCGCCTGGAAGGCCGCCGTCAACTCCTCGACCGGTATGCCGAAAGCCTTCTCCACGTCCAGCCAGGTGTAGGAGCCGCGGATATCCGAGGGGTTGGGCTTGCCCGCGAATTCACCTGTCTTGATCTTGGCCGGCTCCTTGGTGGATTCCGTTTTCCAATAGCCCAGAAGGCGGGCGCCGAAAATGCCGCCCAGGAGGATGGCCACGCCGCCTATCGCCAGAGGCAGGCTCTTTACCCTGATCATTTCCCGCCTCCCTTCTCCTTGAAGGAGCCGGCCCCCAGGACAACCGTGTCCGCCACGGGGCAGGCCAGCTCGCTCGTGCATTCCATGCAGCTGATGCATTGGTGGTCCCGGACCGTCCCCGATCCCTCAACGTCTATGTTCATGGGGCAGGCCCGGTTGCAGGCGTGGCAAGAGATGCAGGTCTTGGGATTCCTCTTGATGCCGAAGACGCGGAAGAGGTTGAAGATGCCCTGGAAGGCCCCGAAGGGGCAGGCGTACTTGCAAAAGGGCCTCTCCACGAGGAGGGACAGGGCCAGGACGGCGCCCAGGATGGCCAGGGAGACCCAGGTCACCTCGCTGTTCCAGAAGTTGAAGAGGGCGTAATAGGGGTCCACGTCCTGGAAGACAAGCTTGCCGAAGCGCACGGTCTGTACGCTCACCAGGATTAGAACGATGTAGCGGAGGTAGCGCAGCCATTTGTCGATCTTGGGCGGGACGAGGGCGTTGTAGCGCTTCTTGAAGAGGCGCCGCCCGAGCTTGCCGATCCATTCCTGGACGCTCCCCAGGGGGCAGATCCAGCCGCAGATGAAGGGCCCCACCAGGACGGCCAGGGCTATGGCTATGACCGCCAAGGCCACCGAGGATTCATGGACCTTCTTCACCAAGGTCCCGGCCGTGGCCAGGTTCCAAAAGGCCACCACGCCCCCGAAGGGGCAGATGGCATGGAGACTGGCCCCCTCCAAGGCGGGGACCGCGACGCCCGCCTCCTTGAGCCCATTGGCCGCGACGATCGCGGCCACCAGGGCGAAGAAGAGTATCTGCACGCCCCTGCGCAGCCAGCGCAGGGCCCGCTTGCCTTTCGCGTTTCCGCCCATCTCGGCGCCTCCTCTCAGGATGCTCCTAATGATCGTGCCAGGACTTGCCCGGGTCAATTATCCAGGTGCAAAAAACGGTAAAGGATGGGTAAATCCCGCTTGACGCCGCGGCTCCACGGGTAGTATCCTTTTTTGCGAATCATTCGCAACACCCTAGGCAAGTATTTACCTTGCCGGAGCCAAGGAGCCGCCCATGAAGCGCGCCTGCCTCTCACTCTTCTTCTGCATCACCGCCCTCGGCCCAGTCCTAGCGGCTCCCAAGCCCCTGGTGGCGGTGAGCATCGCTCCCCAGGCCTGGTTCGTGGAGAGAATCTCGGGCGGCGCGGTGGACTGCCTGACCATTGTCGGGCCGGGGCAGGATCCCCACCGCTATGAGCCCAGCCCGCGTCAGATGTCGCTCCTGGCAAAGGCCGATGCCTGGTTCACGATCGGCATAGATTTCGAGAAGGCCCTGGCTCCCAGGCTGGCCGCCTCCCTGCCCGGCCTCAAACAGGTGGACATGGCCGCCGGAGCTACCCGCCGCCCTATGGAAGCCCATGCCCACGGGGAGGGCGATCACGATGAGGAGATGGAGGAGCCTCTTGAGGGCGCTCCCGACCCCCACGTCTGGCTGGGCAGGGAGGGGGCCCTGGCCATGGCGGCCGCGGCCCTGCGCGAGCTCTCACTGATACTTCCTCCGCGGGCCGCCGAATTCTCCCGCAACCACGTGGCCCTGGTCCGCGACATCGATGCGGCCTTCGCCTCTTTGAAGACCGAGCTGGCGCCCCTGCGCGGCAAGCCCGTCTTCGTCTACCATCCCGCCTTCGGCTACTTCCTGGATGAATTCGGTATTCGCCAGGTGGCCGTCGAGACCGGCGGCAAGGAGCCCACCCAGAAGGGCATCTCCGAGCTGATAGTCCGGGCAAGAGCCGAGGGAGCCCGGGTCATCTTCGTCCAGCCCCAGTTTCCCTCCCGCTCGGCCGAGGCCCTGGCGCGCGGCATAGGCGGGAGCGTTCTGCCCCTGGATGATCTGGCCACCGACTGGCTGGACAATCTCTGGCGCATGGGTCGGGCCCTGCGGGACGCGGCCGCGGTGGGCGAAGGCGCAGGGGCGTCCGCCCCTTCTCAAGGCACTGGGGCGTCCGCCCCTTCTCAAAGCACTGGGGCGGGCACTCGATGAGCGATAGCAAGCAGCGACCGATCGCGGTCCGCTTCGAGGACGTGGGCTTCTCCTATGGGGAGATCAAGGTTTTGGAGGGCGCCAGCTTCCATATCCACGAGGGGGAGTTCGCCGCCCTTCTAGGGCCCAACGGCTCGGGCAAGACCACCATCCTGAGGCTCATCCTGGGCCTTGCCCGTCCCGGTTCAGGGCGGGTGCAGGTGTTCGGGGAGGCGGCCGAGGGGGCCCGCCGTCTGGTGGGCTACGTTCCCCAGGCGGCGGCCTTCGACCCGGCCTTCCCAGCCACCGTGGAGGCAGTGGTGCGCATGGGCCGACTGCGCGGGAGCCTTGGGCGCTATAGCCGGACCGACCGCGGCGCGGTGTCCCAGGCCATGGAGCGCATGGGCATAGGCGAATTGGCGCGGCGCCGCTATGCGGAGCTCTCAGGCGGTCAGCGCCGGCGCGTCCTGGTGGCCCGGGCCCTGGCCGCAGAGTCGCGCCTCCTCCTCCTTGATGAGCCCACTACCAACATGGACGCCCGGAGCGAGGAGCTCCTCTACCGCGGGCTAGGCGCCCTCAAGGGTTCAACCACCGTACTTATCGTCACCCACGACACAGGCTTCGTCTCGGCACTCACCGACTCGGTATACTGCTTAGGCGAGGGCGGACGCGGCGTAGTCCACCGCCATCCGGCCGCCCCGGCCGAGCGCGGCCTGCCCGAGGCCCGCTTCGGGGGCGCCGCTCTGAGAGTTCTACACCACGCCGACCTGCCGGCCGACGGCTGCTTCGAGGAGGAGGAAAAATGAGGGAGTTCTTGGCGGCTTTGGCGGATCCGGCCCTGCCCTTCGCGCGCAACGCCCTGGCCGCAGGCCTCCTGTCCTCGGTCGTCTTCGGCGTCCTCGGCTCCATCGTCACGGTCAAGCGGGTGGCCTCCCTGGCCGGGGCCATCTCCCACGCCGTCTTAGGCGGGGTGGGCCTGGCCCTCTTCCTCTCAGCCCGTAACATAGTCCCGGGGCTGCCGCCCATGGCAGGCTCCCTGGCCTTCGCCCTGGCCGCGGCCCTTGTCATCGGCCTCGTATCCATCAAGGCCAAGGACCGGGAGGATACCGCCATCAACGCCATCTGGGCCATCGGCATGAGCATGGGAGTGCTGCTGATCCACAAGACCCCGGGCTACGCGGATCCGATGAGCTACCTATTCGGCAATATCCTCATGGTCTCAGGGCGCGATCTTGTCCTCCTGGCTATCCTGGCCGCGGCGGCCCTGGCCCTGGCATGGATCTTCTACCCTCAGCTGGAGGCCAGCGCCTTCGACCCGGAATTCGCCCGTTCGCGCGGGGTCGGAACCGAGGCATTCCTCATGGGTATCCTGATCTTCATCGCCTTGGCGGTGGTCCTGCTCCAAGCCTTCGTGGGTATCGTTATGGTCATAGCCATGCTCAGCCTCCCGGCGGGCACGGCCGGCTACGGGGCCCGCAGCCTGGCCGGGATGATGGCCGGGGCCACAGTCCTCTCAGCGCTTTACGCCAGCGCCGGCTTGGCGGCAAGCTGGAGCCTGGACCTGCCCTCGGGGGCGACGGTGGTGGCCCTGGCCGGGGCGGTGTACCTGGCGGCCTCGGGCCTGCGCGCCCTGGGCGGACTGCGGCGCGGACGGAGCGTGGGCGGATGACGCCGGCGCGGCGGGCCGTCCTGGCCATCCTCGAGGCCGCCGAGACCCCCCTGTCGGCCTCCGGTGTGATGGAGCGCCTGGGCGGGGCCTGCGACCAGGCCACCGTCTATCGGGCCCTGGGGCGCCTTGAGAGCGACTCCCTGGCCGAGTCCTTCACATTCCGCTGCCAGGTTCGCGGTGCCGAGCGCTATTACGTGGCCGCCACGCGCCCGCACCGTCATTGGTTCCATTGCGAGGCCTGCCATCGCTTCATAGACGCCGGGGCCTGCAGTCTCAAGGGCCTCATCGCGAAACTCGCCCGCGAGGCGGGGCTGGAGGTGCGCAGTCACGCCCTGAGTTTCTCCGGCATCTGCCCGGATTGCCGTAGGGGCCGCCCGTCAGGCTGAGGCCCTGCCCCCTCAGGTCCTGGCGCCCCTCCTCCCTAGCCGAGGGCCGGCAGGTACACGGTTATGCGGGTGCCTTGCGCTGGTCTAGATTCCACCTCCATGTGGCCGCCGTGAGACTGGATGATGGAATGGGTCATCAACAGCCCCAAGCCGGATCCGCCCTGGGCACGCTTGGTCGAGTAGAAGGGGCTGAAGAGCTTGTCTAGGGCGGCCCTGTCCATACCTACTCCGCTGTCCGTCACCTCGATGCGGAAGAAGCGCGCCCCCTGCGCCGCCCCCGGATGACGCTTATGGAAGGCCGCATCGACGACCACCGTCTCAAGGCTCAGGCCTACAGTACCACCCTTGATCTGGCCCTCCGGACGCATGGATGTCATGGACTGGGCCGCGTTGATGGCAAGATTGAGGAGAGCCTGGGCGATCTGACCCCCGTCCCCCACGCAGGACATGGGCCCCTCACCCGGTATAGTCAAGACGAAGGCGACAGAGCGGTCGCAGGTTTTGCCGGCCAGCTCGGCCACCTCGGCTAGGGTGGCCCGGAGATCGAAGGGGGCCTTGGCCAGGGGGGCGGGCTTAGCCAGGCTGAGGAGGTGCGACACGATATCGCGCCCGCGCCGCGCGGCCGTCATGATGATGCCGATCGCCTCCCTAAGAGCTTCCCGGCCCGGGACAAAGCCAGCCTCCAGACCATCGGCGATCCCTGAGGCCGTCCCGCTCACACCGGCTAGGACATTGTTGAAGTCATGGGCTATGCCCCCGGCCATCAACCCGATGAGCTCCATCTTCTGGGCCTGCCTGAGCTGCTCGTCGCGCTGCCGGAGCTCGCGCCGGCGCTGAGCCAACTGCTGGAGGAGTACTGCGATGCCGGCCGCGCCCGCGATGGTCAGAATCATGAATGCCTGGTCATCAGGCCCGGCTCGGTTGAGGGAGACCGCCCTCACGTCCCAAATCCTCCCGGTGGCTTCAAGGGCCAGCTTGCGGCGGATAGTGGTTCCAAGGAGGGGCGGTCTGATGTCGGTCCTCCAGCCGGCTATGGGGACATCGTCGGCTCCATTCGTCGTGGATACGAGACTGATCCCTATCGATATGTAATCAGGGATGTCCCTGGGCAGGATGTTTTCCTTCTTCACGCCTATGAGGACGAGCAGGCCATCTTCCGAGGGAA
>CAYYCP010000091.1:0-3939 GCA_964470375.1 uncultured Spirochaetales bacterium | reverse complement strand
AGGATGTTTTCCTTCTTCACGCCTATGAGGACGAGCAGGCCATCTTCCGAGGGAATGTAGAATACCAGGTGGTCTGAGTCTGGCCTGAGCCAGACGCCGGGGTCGCCTGTCTTCCCGCGGAGCTCAGGGGGGACGGTGTGCGGCTCGGGATAATGATGCTCTCCTCCTCCGACTTGGTCCAGGGTACAGAGGAAATCGATGAAGGGGATGTCAGCTAAGAGGATGCGGCAGAAGGTATCGTACTCGCCATTTTCCACCTCCCGCGAAGCCCTGAAATAGGCCCGCAGGGCCGTAGAGGCGCTGGAGACGCGCTTGGAATGGTCCTGCAGCCCCTGCAGTGTATATTCCAGATCATGCTCGAAGAGGCGCAAGTACTTGGCCCGGATCTCCCAGAAGGAGAAGGCCAGGCCGATTATTCCGCCCAGGAGGGCGGCTGCGCCGACGCGCGCGAGACGGATGAGGATGTCCTGGACGCGCTTCCGATCGGCCACTTTTCACCCCGACTTTTTCTTCCTCCCGGATGAAGCCCGCGAGGGGCGTCCAGGCGTCAACCACCGGATGCCAGGATAAGCTTAAGGCGCGGGTCGGGGAAAAGCAAAGGCGTGCGGCCAGGTGCTCCGGTCCGCCCCTCACCAGGACTTGAGGCTCAACTCCCTGGCCCCGTCAGGGAGGGCAGGCGCCCTTCCCGAAATAGGGGAGAAGGCGATCCCATGCAGGCATAGGCCTTCCCGAAGCCCTGAGGAGGGCGTCCAGGACGGCCGCCTGCCCCCCGATTTCCTCCCTCCCGCTGGGGGCATTGGCATGCCCGAACATGGCCACCCGGGCTGACTCGTCCGCCAGGCGCTTGGCCAGGAGGGGGGCCAGGATCCATTCGGGCATGCCGCGGAGGAAGCGTAAGCTCGGCGGCTCCAGGCGCCAGCCGAGGGCCCTCATTGAGGCGAAGGCCTCCCGGCAGGCCCGGATGCCCAGGAGGATGGCGTCGCGGGTCCGGCAGTAGCGGGCTTGGTCGCCCCCGGCGGCGTACATCGATCCGGCCAGGGGGAAGACCAAGGCGGCGTGGCAGACGAGCCAGGCGGCTATGTCCGGACTCTCGCGCGTGGGCAGGCCGGCACCCTGCAATATCTCCCGGATGGCCTCCATGGCCGGGCGGGCGGCGGGCGATAGAACCCCGACGAGGGTTTCGCCCTGCCCTTTGAGATCCGGCTTCTCCTTCGTCCTCCCATCTAGGTAGACGATGGTTCCGCCCTCGCGATAGCCGCCGAATACGCCGAAACCCAGGAGGAAGCGCTCCGGGCCGATCAGGGCGGCCTGGGCCGCGTAGTCCCCGAGGTTGTTGCCGACCACCAGCATGGGCCCATGCGAGCCCCGCCTCGGTGATGCGGTCCAGTCCCCCCTCCACCTGCCCTGAGCGCAGCGTGACCATGATCAGGTCGTAGGTCGCCTGGGGGATGAGTTCTTCGATGATCTCGGCCTCGGCCTTTTCCTCGATCCCGAGGAAAACATGCCTGGCCCTGAGGCCATGAGTGCGTAGGTCCCTTAGCCTATCTCCGCGCGCCAGCATAGTAACGCGGTAGCCCGCCCGGGCCAGCCTGATGGCGTAGACGCTGCCGATCACGCCGGCTCCGTAGACCAGAATCCTTCCCTGCATGGCTTCCTCCTCGCCCGCGGAGATCTTCAGGCGCGCCGGCGCAGCCGCAGGAAATACTTGCCGACTCTCAGGCGGTAGGCCTCGTATTCGGGGCCGAAGCGCTCGCTGAGGAGGCCCTCCTCCACCTTGATGCGCCGCTCGTTCACATAGATCGACATGACCATGCCCGACACGAGGATGAGAGCGTTGTGGGTGATGAGAAAGAAGCTCAGATGCAGCATGGGGAATGCTACATAGGTCGGATGCCGCGCGAATGCGTAGGGGCCATCACGATGAGGACGTATGCAATGGCCATGAAGGCTATGCTGAAGAGCTTCAGGTCCATGGACAACATCCTCTCAACCGAGGCCCATGAGGCGCCCCGACTGGAAAACGATGAAGCCCAGGATCCAGCCCAAGCCGAGCAAGAAGGCGAAGGATATGCCCAGCCACTTCCAGCCCAGCTCGGAGCGGATGGTGGCCAGGGTGGCGAAGCAAGGCGGGATGACCAGGGTCACTAGCATGAGCACGAAGGCGGTCAGGGGCGTGAAGCCGGGATCGGCCCGCAGGGCCTCTCGCAGGCTCGCCCCGCCCTCCTCGTCTTCGCCGCCTACCCCGTAGAGCACGCCCAGGGTGCTCACCACCACCTCCTTGGCGGCGAAGCCGGTCAAGCTGGCCAGGCCCACACGCCAATCGAAGCCCAGGGGCCTGACCGCCGGCTCTATGAACCTGCCGATCCGCCCGGCGAGGCTCACCTCCAGCGCGCGTTGCGCGATCTTCGAATCCAAGGCCGCCTGCAGCTCGGCCTCGGGAAGCCCGGGGCGCTCCGCCGCGATGGCTGAGCGCATGGCATCCCTCTCCGCGCCCTGCGGGACGTAGGCCGGGAAGCTGGTCACGGCCCAGATGAGGACCGAGGCCCCCAGGATCACCGTCCCGGCCTTCTTGGCGTAATGGGAGGTCTTTTCCCATACGTGCCAGAGGATGCCCCGCAGGGTGGGTATTCTGTAGGGCGGCAGCTCCATCACGAAGGGAGTCGGGTCGCCGCGTAGGAGAGTGCGCTTGAGGACCAGGGCCGAGACAAGGGAGAGGGCCACGCCGATGGCGTATATGCCCATCACCGCCGTCCCGGCGTGCTTGGGGAAGAAGGCGGCCGCCAGGAGGACGTGGACCGGGAGCTTGGCCCCGCAGCTCATGAAGGGGATGATCATGATGGTGACGATGCGGTCGCGCTGATTCTTGAGGGTCCGCGCCGCCATGATGGCCGGGACGGAGCAGCCGAAACCGAGCATCATGGGGAATATGGACTGACCGTGCAATCCGAAGGCGTGCAGGAGCTTATCCGAGGCGAAGGCCGCCCGCGACATGTAGCCCAGGTCCTCGAGGATCGAGAGGAGGAGGAAGAGGATGACGATGAGGGGCACGAAGGACAGGACGCCCCCCACCCCGGCGATGATGCCGTCGACGATCAGGGAACGGACGAAGCCCTGGGGGATGATCGAGGCCGCCGCTCCCTGGAGCCAGGAGAAGAGGGCTTCCAGCCAGGCCATGGGGTATTTCCCCAAGGTGAAGGTGAGCTGGAAAACGCCCCAGAGCACAAGGGCGAAGATGGGCAGGGCCAGAAATCGGTTCATGATGACCTTGTCCACCGCCTCGGTCATGGAGAAGTCCGGCTTCCTGCGGATGAGCACGGCCTCCTTGACCGCGCCGCGGATATAGCCGTAGCGCTGCTCGGAGATGACTATCTCGGCGTCGCGCTTGTAATGCCCTTCCAGCCAAGCCGCCCCCTCCCGCGCCATGGCCACGATCTCCCCGGCCCGCGGGTGGGCGCCCAGGCGTTCGAAGGCGTTGGCGTCCTTCTCCAGGAGCTTGACCGCGAACCAGCGCGGGGGGTAGGCCTCGGCGAAGGCGGCGTCCGAGGCCAGAGCCCGCTCCAGCGGTAGCAGTCTGGATTCGACCTCCTCGCCGTAGCGTATGCTGCGTTTCTGGGGCGCGATCCCGTCGGCCAGGTCCTCCGCGAGGTCCAAGAGCCCATCCACCCCGGAGCCCTTGGATCCGACCGTCTTGTGAAAGGGTATCCCTAGAATCTCCGAGAGCGCCTTGGCATCTATGGAAACGCCCTTGGCCTCGGCCTCGTCGCTCATGTTGAGGGCCCCGATCACGGGGATTCCCAGCTCCTGGATCTGCAGGCAGAGGTAGAGGTTGCGCTCCAAGTTGGAAGAATCTATCACGTCGATGATGAGGTCCGGCCGCTCGTCCAGGAGGAAGTCCCGGGCCACCACCTCGTCAAGAGAATAGGCGGTCAGGCTGTAGGT
>CAYYCP010000090.1:0-9942 GCA_964470375.1 uncultured Spirochaetales bacterium | reverse complement strand
GCTGGAGGCGATGGCGCGGCTGAAACCGCGGTAGCGCATCTGGACGCGGTAGCGTTCCAGGTAGCCTGCTGGCATGGCCGAGGGATCGAAGAAATCCGATGACTGTCCGGCCGGGAGAATGAAGCGCCCAAGGGTTCCCACCAGGTAGTCCCCCAGGAGGGGCAGGCCCAGGATCCTGGCCGTCAAGGGTGGGGCCGATGAGGGCGCCGGATCCATCAGGACGATCCTGCTGATTCGCCCGGGGTAGGCGGCCGCGAAGGCAGCTGCAATACCGCCCCCCATGGACAGTCCCACCAGCCCGACTTTTCCTTGTACGCCCGCTGCGTCCAAGAGGCCCGAGAGCTGCCTGATATAGAGCGCCATGCCATAGGCGGTTTTCGGCCTGTCCGAGAAGCCGCGCCCGTAGAGGTCGTAGCGCAGGACCCTGAATCCCGCCTCTCCCAGGGCTTCGAAGGTTCCGTCCCAGATGAATGAGGGGACGCTGAATCCGTGGATGAGGACGATGGGTGGTCCCTCCGCGGGACCGGTGAGTTGGTAATGGGTGAAACCATCGGACAGGGCGGCGAAGCGCCCCGGGGCCGTCCATCTGGCCCGGTCGTCCAGCGCCTGTCTTTCCGGATTGAGGATCAGGCGGGCCAGGGCTAGGAGGAGGGCTGCTGCGCACAGGCCGATGATGGGGCGGCCGAAATCTCTACGGGCCTTTTTCCCTTCGCTCACCCTCTTCACCTGAAAACCTCCCGGCTTAGGGGAATGGTCAGGAAGAGTATAGCAGGAATGGGTAGAACCGTGGCCAGATTGACATATCCCATCCTCGGTGATAGTTTCGGCCGATCGATAAAGCTCCACGTCACTCTCATGCTTTTCTGGGCCATAATAGGGAATTTTACCCATGAAGGCCCTTGCAGTATTTGAAATTATTCTATACAATCATATAGTAAAACGTTGTTCCATATAGTGGGAAATACAGATGGAGACAAAGGGAGCCCAACTCCTTCAACGCAGCCTAGACATCATCGAACTCCTAGCCCTGGAAAGGGTCGGATTAGGCGTCACCGCCATCGCCGAGAAGCTCGAACTCTCCAAGAGCACCGTCCATCGCATCTTGAGCGCCCTCGCGGAGCGCGGCTACGTGGAAAAGGCCTTCGAGGGCCCTGAGTACCGCATCGGCCTGCGCTTCGTGGAGATAGGTGCCCTACGCCTGAACCACCTGGAGCTCAAGACTGAGGCCGCCCCTGTCCTTCGCAAATTGGCCGATAGCCAGCGCCAGCCTGTGCACCTGGCCATCCTCAATGGGCATGATGCCGTTTATATTGAAAAGATCGATCCAGTGGCCAACCTACGGCTGTATTCCCAGATAGGCAAACGCATCCCCGTCTACTGTTCAGCTTTGGGCAAGGCTCTGCTATTGGATTTATCCAAGCAGGAAATTCTAGCCTTCATGGAGGGGGTGCCCATGGAGAGACTTACCGAGCGAACCCTGAAAAGCCCAGAGGCCCTGGCCGAGCAGCTGGAAGGCAGTGCGCGCAGGGGCTGGACGGTGGACGACGAGGAGCATGACGCGGGCATCCGCTGCATCGCCGCCCCGGTGCGTGACTACGCCGGGGCCATTATCGCCTCGATATCCCTGGCAGGAGACGCGGCCATGATCAGCCGCGACAAGGACGAGGAGCACGCCGTCCTGGTGATGGCCGCGGCCGGGGAGATCTCTCGGCGGATGGGCTGGACCGGGCGGGATAGGGCACAGGCAGGCCGCTGAGGCCGGGAGGATAGAATGGAGATTAGGTACGGAGCCAACCCCGATGACGCGCGAGGCTATGATACGCGGCGCCTGCGCGATGAATTCCTCCTTCGGGGGCTCTTCGCTCCCGGGGCGCTCAAGCTGGTCTATAGCCACTCGGATCGCATGATCGCTGGATCAGCCGTGCCGGCCGGGGCGCCCATCGGCCTCCAGGCTCAGGACGAGCTCAGGGCGGCCTTTTTTCTCGAGCGCCGGGAAGCTGGCGTCATCAACATAGGCGGCCCGGGGAGTGTGAAGGCGGGTGGTCAGGTGTACCGCTTGGAGCGCGGGGACGGGCTCTACCTGGGGCGCGGCACCCAGGACGTATCCTTCGAGAGCGATGACCCGGCCAAGCCGGCCCAGTTCTGGATCAACTCCTGCCCGGCCCACGCGGCCTACCCAAGCACCCTAGTGCGCGCCGCCGACGCTGCGCCGACCAGGCTGGGGACCCAGGCCGAGTGCAATGTGCGAACCATCCGCAAGTACTTCCACCCTGACGGGGTTAGGAGCTGCCAGCTGGTCATGGGTATGACGTCGCTTGAGCCGGGGTCGGTCTGGAACACCATGCCCTGCCACACTCATGAGCGGCGGATGGAGGTCTACCTCTACTTCGACATAGCCGAGGGCGGGACGGTCTTCCATTACATGGGCCGGCCGGACGAGACCAGGCATATCGTGGTGCGCGACCGCGAGGCTGTCATAAGCCCTTCTTGGTCTATTCATTCCGGTTGCGGCACCCGGAACTACTCCTTTATCTGGGGTATGGCCGGGGAGAACCAGGCCTTTGGTGACATGGACGCCGTCGGCGCCGCAGACATAGTCTAGCTGCGGCTCTGCCGCGATCCAAGGGGGAAATGATGATTCTGGATGCATTCTCGCTGAAGGGCAGGGTGGCTTTGGTCACGGGCTCGTCCACGGGGCTGGGGCAGGGCATGAGCTTGGCCCTGGCTGAGGCCGGCGCGGCTGTCCTGGGTGTGGACTACGTGGAGTCTCCGGAGACCCAGGCCAAGGCGACAGCGGCCGGCGGCACATTCGACTACATCGTCCGCGACCTCATGAGCATAGAACCCGTCCAAGGCATCGTGGAGGAGGCGGTCAAGCGCTTCGGGCGTCTGGACATCCTAGTCAACAACGCCGGCATCATCCGCCGCCAGGACATCATCGACTTCACCGAGAAAGATTGGGACGACGTCCTTTCCATCAATCTGAAGACAGTCTTCTTCCTGTCCCAGGCCGCGGCTAGGCAGTTCATCAAGCAGGGCGGCGGGGGCAAGATCATCAACGTGGCCAGCATGCTCAGCTTTCAGGGCGGCATCCGGGTGGTCTCGTACACCGCCAGCAAGTCCGGCGTAGCCGGCATCACCCGGGCCATGGCCAACGAGTGGGCCAAGCACGGCATCTGCATCAACGCCATCGCCCCGGGCTACATGGCCACCAATAACACGGCCGCCCTGCGCGCGGACGCCGAGCGCTCCGAGGACATCCTCAAGCGCATCCCGGCCGGGCGCTGGGGCCAGCCCTCGGATGTGATGGGCCCGGTTGTCTTCCTGGCCTCGGCGGCTTCCGATTACGTAAACGGCTTTACTATCGCGGTGGACGGAGGCTGGCTGGCCCGCTGAGCCCCGGCGCCGCGCTCAAGTCGGTCAGCGGACAGGCTCGGAGTGGACAGTAGCCTCCAGGCCCAAGCGATCGCGTAGGACCTGTTCCACGCGGCTGCAGGCATCGTGCGCGACGATCACGGGCGTCTCCGCCGGGAAGCGCAGGTGGAAGGTCATTTCCACATGGTCGCCGTAGACGTGGGCATGCACGTGGTGAGGCGGCTTCAGGCCCGGCGCGGCCTCCGCCACGGCGGCTTTCACCGCGGCTTCGGTTCCCGCGTCAAGCGCGGATCCCATCAAGCCGTTGGCCGCCTCGCGGATGACCTGGAAGGCCGCCCAGAGGATGAGGAGGGAGACGCCCAGGCCCAGGAGCCCGTCCATCCACCAGAGCCGCCCGCCGAAGACCGCCCCGGCGATGATCATGGCCGAGGCCAGGGCGTCGCTCCGGTGATGCCAGCCGTCGGCGATCAGGGATTGGGAACGAGTTTTACGCCCGGCCCAGATGGAGAAGCGCGCCAGGGCTTCCTTGGCCAGCACCGAGACCGAGAAGACGATGATGGCAGCGGGGCTATAATCCACCGTCTCACGGCGAACCAGCTGCATCCAGGATTCCTTGAGGAAGTTGGCGCCCACTACGGCCAGCAGGGTGCCGATGATCACGGAGCCGATCAGCTCGGCGCGCCCGTGGCCGAAGGGATGCTTATCGTCCTTGGGCTTGGAGGAAATCCAGAAACCCAGGATGACCACCATTGACGTGAGGGTGTCCGAGAAGGTGTGCCAGGCGTCCGCCACCATGGCGACGGAACCCGCGGCCATGCCGACCCAGAGCTTGAATCCGGCCAGGATGGTATTGATGACTGTGGAGAGGATGCCTTCAAGGTAGCCCAGGCGTTTCTTCCGCGCGATGTCCATGTAGCCCCCCGTTCGTGTGATCGGCCGGTCCGGGCAAAAAAAAGCCGCGGAACCGACTTATGGTCCCGCGGGCTATGATCCCGCTGCAAGTGCCCGGCTGACTCGGTCCTGAGGGACCGGACGCCTGATCCGTTCACAAGAACCTATACTATCCCGCCTGCGGCGTCAATAGCGCCGCCGCCAGGCCCGACCTTCTCAGCTCATCGCGTATCTCCTGCGCATCGCCAGGCACAAGCCCGCGCCCAGGGCGGAGGAGATCCCGGCGGCCAGGAAGACCAGGGAGAAGCGCCCGGTCGCATCGAAGATGCCCGCCCCGGCCAGGGGTGCAAAGGCGCCCACGCCGAAGGCCGTGAAGACTAGGCCGTAGTTCGTCCCCAGGTTCTTGACCCCGAAGGCGGCGGCGGTCATCGAGGGGAAGAGGCCCAGGATGACGGCGTATGCCCAGCCCAGGACGGCCGTGAGGGACAGGAGCAGCGCCATGTTCACCGCTAGGAGCTCGAAGACCAGGAAAATAGCGGCCTGGAGGATGAAGGTGAGGGACATCACCTTGGTTATGCCTATCCTGTCGCCCAGCCAGCCGGCCAAGGGGCGACCCAATCCATTCACACCTGAGAAGAGGGATATGGCCAGGGCCGCCTGGCTCGGACTCAAGGAGATGGCGCGCTGGGCGTAGGAGGGAATGAGGCCCAGGCTGATGAAGCCCCCCGCCACCGAGAGGATGAAGACGCCCCACATGGCCCAGAATTTCCCCGTCCTGACGGCTAGAGAGGGCGGAATGTCCTGGATCGCGGTAGTCCCCGGGGATGAGCCATGCCGGGCCGGCGGGATCCAATCTATAGGCGGGTTGCGCGTGAATGCTCCCGCCAAGGCGCTGACGGATGAAGTCAAAAAGGCTATCAAGAGGAAGGTCCCGCCTATGCCCAGGCGCGGTATCAGGACCTTGGCCTTGAGGGGGGCGAAGAAGATGGCTGCCAGGCCGAAGCCCATCACCGCCAGGGACACGGCCAAGGCCGGCTTGTCGGGAAACCATTTGCGCACGGGCGGAGCCACGCAGGCGTAGGTCAGGCCGCATGCCGAACCGCCCAGGACACCATAGGTGAGGACAAGCCAATTGTGGAAGGGCACCACGTCCACAAGGGCGGCCAGCCCGTAGGCCGCCAGAAAGCATACCGCTCCCGCAATGGCGACCTTGCGCGGGCCGAAGCGGTCCTGCAGGCGGCCGCCCGGAACCATGACCAGGGCGAAGACGGCCATGAAGACAGTGAAGGGCAGGGTGGCCTCGAACTTAGTCCAGCCGTAGGCGTCCATCATGGGTATGACGAAGACGCCCCAGGCGTAGGAAATCCCGCCCATCAAGGCTAAAAAAAACCCGCATAAAACGGCTCTGTACCTGCCCATGTCCTTCCTCCTTCCGAGCGCCTTGCAGTATATCTCACCCCGTCCGGTGGCGGGGTGCGGGCAAAGTCCATGCCCAATGTCCCGTACTCCTTCTCCAGCAAGGATTTGGATCAATCATGCTAGGGGATGTCGGAGAAGCCTTGACAGAAATGAGAAATCGACTTATTATGCACACGGTTGCATGAAGAAGCCTGAGACTACGCAGAGACAGGTCAAGACTATCTCGGATATCGCCCGGCTGGCGGGGGTGGCGAAGTCCACCGTATCGCGGGCCCTCAGCGATAGCCCCCTCATCAGCCGCGAGACCAAAGAGCGGGTGAGGGCCATCGCCGAGAAACACCGTTTTCAGCTGAATGTTCCCGCCCGGCGCCTCAGCCTCAAGCGCAGCAACACCCTGGCCTTCGTCATGCACGCTTCCTGCGGGACCTTCAGCCTGGACGATTACTTCGTGCTGGAGCTGGTGAGTGGGATAAGCTCGGCCCTGCACGGGCGCGGCTACGACCTCCTCCTCCTCAACGTCGATCCCTCGGACGATTCCTGGGCCGAGCAGCATCTGGAATCCGGCAAGGCCGACGGCTTCATCCTGATGACCTCGACGCGCAAGCGCCTCCATATCTCCACCCTTCTGGGGCTAGGGGCGCCCTTCGTGGCCTGGGGGCCTCCCGGCCCGGGGCCTGAATACTGCACCGTGGCCGGAAATGACAGGCTTGGGGGGCGCTTGGCCGCCCAGAGGCTCATCGGCATCGGGCGCCGCAGGATAGCCTTCCTCGGCGGAGCCGAGGCCGAGGCCGAGGTGAGGCTGCGCCGGGAAGGTTACCATGAAGCCCTTCAGGAGGCCGGCTTCGCTCCGGATCCATCCCTGGAGGCCTACGGTGACTTCTCGACGGCTTCAGGTGCCCGGGCCATGCGCGCCCTCCTGGAGGCCCGTCCCGACTTGGACGCGGTCTTCGTCTGCAGCGACGTGATGGCCGTCTCTTCATTGCGGGTTCTGGCCGAGGCCGGGAGGCGCGTCCCGGAGGACGTGGCGGTAGTGGGCTACGACGGCCTTTCGATAGGTCTTCACTGCTGGCCGCCCCTGACGACCATCAGCCAGAACCTCCCTCTGGTGGGGAAGCTCCTGGTCGAGAACCTGCTCCAGCGCATCGATACGGGGGCTGTGAGCCATGCTGTGGCCCCGGTTTCTCTGGTCGTGAGGAATTCCGGGTGATGTTTTTTTAGGGCCGAAATGCAAACGGTTGCAAAAAAATGGGATCATTCTGCCGGCTTAGGACGCTCCGGCCTGAATGATTGATAGAAGGCGTCCCTCATGCGCCTTAAGGAGGCTGAGCATGGACAATTTTATGGTAGCGATCGCGTATCTGAGCTGGAACGGTTCCGTCCGCATCCTGCCCGATGGCGAGACGGCCGAGGCGAAGCGGCCCCTGGATGGACCTATCGCGGGGAAGGGGCTCCGGCCCAAGGCCGGGCGGAAAGCCTCCCAGGCCCAAGTCCTGGACTTCGATGGCGCCTGCGGATCCGGGGCCTGCCCGGATCCACAGGCCCGTGAAACGGCATGAAGGCGCTTCCGGGGGCTGGCCGCGCCGCGCCGCGCCCCGGCGGCCGGCCCCCGGATACCTGGCGTCCATGCGGATCAACGTTTATCCTTAGAGCGGCGCAGGAGGCCGCCGAGGGTTGCCCCGGTACTTCCGGGATCTGATCCGTGTCCGGGCTCTCCGCGCATGTCTTCAGCGCCCGCGCGGCGACGGGAGATGGCAGAACGGAAACGATCGGCGAATTCCTGAGACGCATCGACTCACTCTTCCTCGCGCCCCAAGCGGTGGCGACCTTCGCCTCCGGGACGGCCCTCTTCATATCCCTCTTCAATAACCTGGCCATCTTCATCTTCCTGGTGATTGTGCACGGGGCTCTGCTTTCCCGGACCAGGTCCTTCAGGCCCGCGGCGCGGCAGGCCCTCCAGGGCGCGGTCTTCGCCCTCTTCGTTTACGGCTGCATGCACGTGAAGATCCCGGTGGCCGCTGGCGTCCAGGTGGACCAGCGCAACGCCATCATCATCCTGGCCGGGCTCTTCGGGGGGGCCCTGGCGGCGGCCATCGCGGCGGCCATCGGGATAGCCTACCGGGCCTACCTTGGCGGGGCCGGCGTCCTGGGGGGCTCCCTGGGCATGCTGCTGGCCGCCATCGCCGGCTCCATCCTTAGGGTATTCCGCTCTCGCCTGGACGCGGCCTGGAAGATGGCCCTGGCCTCGGCGGCCGCGACGGCCTTCATCCTGCCGGGCTTCCTGCCCATCGGCAGCCTGAGCCAGGGATGGGCGCTCATGAAGGCCATGGCCCTGCCCTACGGATTGGCCATCGCCGTGGGCGTGCTCTTCGGCAGCGTCCTCCTGTCCAACGAGGAGCGGCGCCGCGAGACCATGCGCAGCCTGGTGGAGTCTGAAAGGCGCTACCGCGACCTCTTCGAGAGCCAGATCGACGTCAGCTTCCGCCTGGACAGCCAGGGGCGCTTCATGATCGTCTCGCCTTCGGTCCTCAAGGCCTTCGGTTACCTGCCGGAGGAGCTGACCGGGACGGCGATTGCGGACTACTGCGCGGACGCCGGGCGGAGGGCCGAGCTGGAGCGGGTCCTCGACGCGACCGGCAGGCTGGAGAACGAGGAGCTGGAAGTGCTCCGCAAGGACGGCAGCCTAGCCGTGATATCGCTCAACGCTAAAAAGGCGTTCGGCGAGCGCGGCGAGTTTTTATGGGCCGAAGGAACCATGCGCGACGTGACCCAGGTCAGGCGGGCCGCCGAGGAGAAGGCCCGATTGGAGGAGGCCCTCGGGCGCAGCCGGCGCATCCAGGCCATCGGCCAGTTGGCGGGCGGCATCGCCCACGACTTCAACAACATGCTCGGCGGCATCATGGGATTCACCGAACTGGCCCTGGCCCAGCTGCCCCCGGGCAGCCCGGCTGGCGCCTCCTTGGCCCAGGTGCTGAGCGCCTGTGACCGGGCCAAGCGCCTGGCAGGCCGCATCCTCACCTTCAGCCGCGGCTCCCCCGGCGATATCCGGCCCCTGCGGTTGGGCGAGGTCCTGGCGGAGGCGGTCAGCCTCCTGCGCATGGCCGTGCCGGCCACAGTGGCCATGGATGTGGAGGCCGATGAGGACGCGGGCCTGGTCCTGGCGGACGCCACCCAGGTCCACGAGGCCATCATGAACCTGGCCATGAACGGCGTACACGCGATGGACGGACGCGGCCGCCTGCGTTTCGGCCTGAAGGAGGAAGGGCCCCCGCCAGGCGGCCTCGGGCGTATCGGCAGGCTGACGCATCCGCGCTACGCCGTGATCGAGGTGCGTGATACGGGCAAGGGCATGGACCAGGCTACCCTCGATAGGGTCTTCGAGCCCTTCTTCACCACCAAGGCTCCCGGCGAGGGTACCGGGATGGGCTTGGCCGTGGTCTACGGAGTGATGCAGGGGCACGGGGGCGACATCGCCATCGAGAGCCGCCCGGGGGAGGGCAGCTCCTTTAAGCTCTATTTCCCGCTGATCGAGGGCGAAGGCCCTGAATTCGAGGAGGAATGTCAGGACGAGGCCCGCGGGAGCGAGCGCATCCTCTTCGTAGATGACGAGCCCATGTTGGTGGAATTCGCGCGCAGCGGCCTGGCATCCCTGGGCTACGGGGTGTCGGCCCTGACCGACCCGGAACGCGCTTTGGGCCTCCTGCGCGAGAATCCACAGGCCTTCGACCTCCTGATCACCGATTACGCCATGCCGGCCATGACCGGCCTGGACCTGGCCAGGCGGGTCCTGGCCCTCCGGCCCTCCTTGCCGGTCATCCTCTGCACGGGCTTTCTGAGCGCGGAAGCAGAACAGGAGGCACTAGAGCTGGGAGTGAGGAAAATATGTTTCAAGCCCACGCGCAAGGCAGCCATGAGCCGGGCGATACGCGAAGCCCTCGGCGGGGTGCCAAGCCCGGACCCCTAGCGTCAAGCCCTCAGCGGTACTACACTCGCGGCATGGATATTTTATTCGTGGGCGGAACCGGCAATATCTCCTCGGCCTGCGCTGCGCGGGCCTTGGAGCGCGGGCATTCCTTGGTCTTCCTCAACCGGGGCAACCATCTGGATCAGGTGCCGGCCGGAGTGGAGAGCATCCAGGCTGATATCCGGGATACGGAGTCTGTCGCTCGGGCCCTGCGCGGGCGCCGATTCGACGTCGTGGTCGATTGGGTGGTCTATCTCCCGGAGCAGGCCGAGGCCGATTTCGCCCTGTTCAGGGAG
>CAYYCP010000089.1:0-10112 GCA_964470375.1 uncultured Spirochaetales bacterium | reverse complement strand
CATCGAGGTCGTAGGTATAGGCGATGTTTCCCGCCCGGGTCATCCTGTCCTGGCTCCCGTACTGGTAGCCGATGTTCTGGAGGAGTGGACGCTGAACCTGTCCCCATCCCTCAACCATGCTCTTTTACCGGCTACTGTATGAGGATAGTATAACAAAAGAATTCTCATTTCTCTAGTTCAAAAGGCACATGCATGGCATAGATAGCAATGACTATGCAACATCCGTGCCTGAGCTGCTCAAGATAGGAAACGCGAGCGCCAGGAGAAATATTGGCGTAAATACCTATTACATGGTTATGCACTATCATCCAATCTCGTAATTCCGCTTTCTATCCGGATGCGGCGTGGGTGCTATGAGAAATCCCTTCGTACACCCGTCCCCAATTATCAGTATCAAGGCTGAGCGCCATCACTCTCATTCCCTTCATTCCGGTCCTTCAAGAATCCAGCGCGGGTGGCGGGGGAACACATGACGAACGACTCCACACGTTCGGCCCTTATCCTCTACCCGAAAAGGAGCCGCAGGCATAACGTAGCGAAGCGGAGTGTTAGGACTAGTGAGGAATGCGTTCCCCCGCCGAGCCCCGCTGACCTAATATGGCCGGAATGAAGCGAGGCCTATCCGTGTAGCGCGGGGCCGCCCCGCAGTTGACTCAAGCCCCCATTGAAGCGATGCTCTATTCGAGCGCAATTCACGTTCATGCGACTATCCTGAAGCGAGGGCATCATGCGGATGAATGAACTGCTGAACCATCTGATCGACAACCTGGATACAGAAGACCACGCCAAGGCCGTCAGGGATGAGCTCCTGGGCTATGAGGAGGCTATCCTGGCCTCCTTCGCGGAGGGAGTCGATCTCAAGAAAGCCGGGCCCATGGGCGATTGGTACAGTCTCTCCATCGGCGCCCTGCTCTACTACAGGCTAAGGTACGAATACCGGCACCAGCCCGAGAACCGCACGCGCTACGCGAAGGACATCTTCAAGCTGTTCAGCTACGGCCAGGCCCTTAAATCCGCCAGGGGACTCTACCACATGCTGTTCTTCGCGGATCAGCTGCGGATGTATTGCTTCCTGAGGGGCGATATGGTCTATGAGGCCGAGGAGTGCCTTGACCGCTATCTCGCCTTCGTCTCCGCGAACGCGGGGAGGGACTTCACCAGGACCGAGCAGGCCTTCGCCGAGACTCTCGCCCGGGGAAGGGAGGCCGGCGAAGGCCTTGGGACGGAGGAGCGGATGAAGCTCTTGGAGGGGATGCTCTTCGATAAGTTGCTCATGATCAAGGATGCCTACGTCAGCCAGGCCGAGGCCGCGGGCCTGGATATCGAGCTGCCTTAGGGCGGGCAGGATCAAGGCCAATCCATGGGGCGGGTCTGGGCCGATCCACGTCTGCGGAATGGCCCGCCATGACGCTTCCGGGAAGGCGGAGAGCGAGAGAGGAGGAAGGGCGGGAGCCCGTCCTCCTCTCTTTCCCTCATTTCAGGAGGGCGGCCCTCTCGGCCAGCTCGGCGTAGGGGAAGAGGCGGCCGAAGTCCACCAGGCCGGACATGGCGAAGGAGTCCAGGCGGATGCCGCTCTCTTCCAGGATGGCCACGGCATTGAGGCCGCCTATGAGGATGAGGCCCAGGGAACCGGCGCTGACGGGGACCTCGCAGAGGCTCATCTCGGGCTTGCCGATGCTCATGATGCCGTGCATGCCTATGGAGTCCAGGTAGCGCGAGAGCTTCTCCACCTTCCCGGCCGCGGCCGCCGGGACCTCGCGGAAGCTGGCGCCGATGAGGCCGGTGCCCGTACTCGTGGCGCCTATGTAATCGGTCATGCCGCTCTTGATGAACATCTCCAGGGGGTCGATGGTGGTGCCGTCGTAGTTGATGATGGCGGCGAAGCGCTTGGGCTCGCCCTCCACCAGCTCCAGGAGGCCGCCGAAGCGCGATATGGCGGGAATGCCGGCCTTGAAGAGGATGCCATTGATGGTGACGGAGCAGACCGTGCCGATGCCGGCGTAGCCCTCGGGGATGGCGATGTCGCCCACCTGCTCGCCGGGGCCGAAGAGGCAGACCAGGGAGCCCATGGCGTAGCCCTTCTCGAATACCCGGCTCACCAGGGGGATGGCCCCGGGCAGCTCGGCCAGGGGGATGAGGCTGGTATTGACCACCACGTTCCCGGACAGGGTGGCCAGGTCGAAGCTCATGGCGTAAGTCATCTGGTGGATGCGCGAGGTGAGGAAGCCTAGGCGCTCGTAGACCCGGGCCCGCGACATCTCCTCAGCGCCGCGCTCGGTGATCTGGCGGCCCTGCTTGGCCACCGCGCGGGTCAGGCCCTCTTTGTCCAGCTGGGCCAGGTGGAGGCGCACGGTGCGCTCGGCGATGTGGTAGCCCTGCTCCTGGAGGAGCTCGGTCAGGCGCTCGCTGGAGAGGGGAGAGCCGGAATCCCTGAGGATGCGCAGGATGGCCAGGCGCTTGCGCTCTATCCAATCGTCCATGGGGGCATCATACTAATAATTCGGCCGAAAAGTCGACATGCCCGGCATACCGACATGGTTAGAGAAGTCATCAGGCAAGGGGGTTCATGGCCGTATTGCCGATGGCCATGTAGCCTTAATCATGGGCCGCTCGGTATACTCCTCCCCGAGGGCGGCCGGGCCGCCTTCCACATCGCGCGGGCATCCCGCGCTCCTGCGCGGACAGCCCGCGCCCACGAGGTCCATCGCATGAAGACGCGCAGCATCATCGGCATCGTCCTGGCCGCCTGCCTCCTGCCCTCCTGCTCGGGCGCCTACAGGATCGTCAAGGTGGAGCCCGCCTCGGGCTTCGACTGGCCCTACTACATGGCCGTCCCGGCCAAGGCTGCCACGCCCCTCGTGATCGTGGAGACCAACAACTCGGGCCAGCCCACGGACGACCAGTCCGTTCAGGAGAAGGACGCCCTGGAGACCCTCAAGGCCAACCTGCGGCGCTATCGCTCCCTGGGGGCCCTGATGCTGAGCCCGGCCTTCCCCCGCCCGGCCAGCCAGTCCATGGTGCTGACTCATTCCCTGGACCGCGATACGCTCCTGCCGCCCCCAGCCGGGGAAGGCCGGGCGACCGGCGAGCCGTCGATCTACCGCCTTGACCTCCAGCTCCTGGCCATGGCCGAGGACGCCCGCTCCCGGGCCGGCATCCAGGTCCGCGAGCCCTTCATGGTCATGGTGGGCTTCTCAGCCTCGGGGCAGTTCGCCAACCGCTTCGCTTTCCTCCATCCCCGGCGGGTGGCCGCCGTGGCCGCTGGCGGGCTGGGGACCATCATGCTGCCTGAGTCCGAGCTGGGCGGATCCACCCTGAACTACCCCATGGGCACGGCCGACATGGAGGCCCTGAGCGGGGCGGCCTTCGACATGGAAGCCTGGCTGGACATACCCCAGCTCTATTTCATGGGCGGCCTGGACGAGAACGATCCCATGGCCTACGGCGACGGGCACAGCGACGAGGACAGGGCCATCGCCTACTCCCTCCTGGCGCCCAAGGGCCGCCTGACGGATCGCTTCATGCGCACGGCCGAGCTCTACTACGCCCACCAGGCCAGGGCCAGTTTCATCGTCTACGCCATGGCGGCTCACAGCCTCAGCCCCGCCGCCGAGAAGAAGATGCAGTCCTTCGTGAAGAGCCTGGTGGAGGAGGCCGCCTCGAAGGACGCTTCGGCCGATGAGCCGCCCGAACAGGCTCCCTCCGTCGGGGAGACGGCTGCCAGACCCTGAGAGGAGGCCGATGCTCAGCCGGCCAGGTAGAGGACGCTGTGCTCCTCGGCTAGGCTGGACACGAGGATGAGCTCCCCGGGCCGGAAGTCGGCCACGTGGATCACCCCCTCGAGACCGCCCGGGTCGGCGAGTTCGGCCAGGCGGTTGGGGCGGGTTAGGATTATCTCGGGCCTGAAGCTGACGTCATCGGCCTCGCAGATGACGGCCATGTAAAAGATATCCGCCTCGACTAGGTCGCGGAAAAAGTGGCTGCCGTAGGAGAGCTCGGGCATGAAGCCGCGCTCTGGGTCGGAGAGCTCGCCCAGGGCGCCGAAGTTGCAGATGTCGGCGAAGCCCACCGGAAGGCCCAGCTCCGGGATGGATGAGCCGCAGCGCCCCGGGCAGAGGAGTATCGCCCGCCCGCGGAGCTCGCCGGCGCAGAGGGCGTTCAGGCGCCCGACCATGCGCGCGGCGGCCTGTTTGCCCGAGGGCCCCAGGCCCAGGTAGCCTGCGGGCGAAACGTAGACCAGCCGGGGCACGTCTCGCTCAAAGCCCGCGCCCATGCAATGCCCGCGCAGCTCGATGATCCTGCGCTCCGGCCCGATCGCCTCGGCCGAAGGCAAGCCGGCGGCCGCCTGGGAGGCGGGGGCGCGCAGGGTCAGGGGCCGGCACTGGAGGATGTTCACGCAGAAGGGGGCCCGGGCCCCGGGATTGATGGTGAACTCGGCGTCCACCGGGCAGCCGTAGGCCTCCTCAAGGCGGGCCAGGGCGGAGCGCATGGTTGGGCAGAGGCCGCTCTGCTCTAGGAAGGGTCCGAAATCAGCGTAGCGCGCCTCACCGACATCCTTACCGAGGGCTTCCATGTACTCCTCGGCCTCGTAGTCGCGTTGGCTGACGGAATCGCGCAGCTCCGGTCTCAGGAGGGCGGCGGCCTCCTGGAAGGGCAGGCTGGCGGGCCGGTTCTCCTCTATGTCCAGGACGTCCACCCAGCGCTGGGAGTGCCTGATGGCCTCCTCCTTGCCGGCATAGGGGGCGGCGCGCGGGTCATCCAGGGCCACCAGGCGGGGCCAGTCGTCCCCGGTGCGGTCCACCGCCCGGGTACCTAAGCCCAGGACCAGCCTGAGCATGCCGGCGCGCGGATCCAGGCCGGGTTTCCAGGGATAGGCGTTGCGCGAGTCTCCTACCCCGGCCATGAAGGGGAAGAAGTAGCGGCCGCGGAATGAGCCCGAGACGCGCTGGACTAGGATTGCCATCTGCTCGTCGGCACCCTCCAGGCCCATGCGCTGGCGATAACTCAGGGCCGACTCGCCCATCATGCTGGCGTAGATGCTGCGGATGGCGTCCTCGAAGGCCGCTAGGCGCTCCTCGCCCTGGCCCTGATTGGCCCGGAAGACGCTCTCGTACTTGCCGGCGAATGCCTTGCCGAAGCCGTCCTCCAGAAGGCTGGAGGAGCGGGCGATGATGGGGCTCTGGCCGAAATGCTCCAGGACCCTGGCGAACTGCTCGCGTATCCCGTCCGGGAAGCGTCCGCGCCCCAGGCCCTCCCGCAATTCCCCGGCCAGGGCGTAGTAGCCCTCGGGCGCGCGCTGGCGGGCCCGCAGGCGCCAGAGCCCGTTCTGCACCAGGAAGGTGTAGAAGACGTCCGAGCCGACGTAGAAGGAATCGTGGGTCTCGGCCTCCCAGGGGAAGCCCTCAAGGAGCTTGCGGGCTATGAGCATGCCAGCGGCCTTGCCGCCTATCGACCCGGTGCCGATCATGCGCGCCTTGACCGCCAGAAGATCCTCCAGCTGGAGACAGGACCGGGCCAGGGCTATCACCTTCTCGTCCCGGCAGAGGAGGCGCCCGCACAGCTCGTCGCGCATGGCCCGGCGCTCCTCCGCGTCGGCGCCCGGGCGGCAGAGCTCCTCGGCGCGTAGGAAGAGGCGGTCCCAGGAGTCCAGCTTGCCCGCCCCGGCCCCTGCAGCCCTGGCACCGGCCAGGGCGAAGAAGGCGGCCGCCCCGCCCGAATCGGTCAGGGGCAGGAGCTCGGGGCCCTCGAAGCGGTGCGGCAAAAACATTGAGGGCGAGTAGCGCTGCCAGACCTTGAGGGGGTGGAGGTAGGCCGCCCCCTCAGGCCCGGCGTAGAGCTCCAGGAAGAGCTGAGTGGTCTCGCGCACGCGGGCGATGGTCTCCGAGGAGTGACGGTCGCGAAGGATGCCGAAGAAGGCCACCGTCTCCAGCTCGAAGAGGTAGGGGCAGGTGGCCACGAAGAAGTTGCCTATCATCAGGTCGGTGGCCCAGGCTTCCACGAGGTCGGACAGGCAGTCGAAGACGTAGAAGGCCCGTAGCCCCAGCACCGTGGCGATCTGGTGAACCCGCCCGGCGAACTGCTCGAAGCCGGCCGAGGCGTCCAGGAGGTGGAGCTCCACGCCCGGTTCCCCGGGCGGGATGAGGGGCTGATGGCGGGCGAAGCGGATGTAGGCCACCCGCCGGCCATCCCGGACGGCCTGGCGGGCGAAGCCCAGGGCCAGGTCGGCGTAGGGCTCCAGGGCGTCCGTCTGGAAGACCACGTTGTCCCCCAGGCGGATGGAGTCAACCACCCGGTCCAGGCCGGGATGGCCGGATTCGACCTTGGAATGGAAGGACACGGGCTACCTGCCCTGGACCTTGTCCATGGCCGCGCGCACGGCGTCGTCCATGTCGTAGTATCGGTACTCAGCCAGGCGCCCCACGAAGATATGGGTGCCGGCGCTCTCAAGGGAGGCGGCCATGCGCAGGTACTCCTCGCGGCGCTGGCGGTTGGCCTGGTCCGGGACGACGTAGTAGGGCTCGCCTTGGGCGGCCGGGTACTCGCGGCAGAGGACAGTGCATCCTCCGCGGCCGTCCTGCCCGCACAGGAGTCCGAAGTCGGTGATGCGAGTCCAGTCGTAGTCGTTGGGGTAATTCACCACCGCCGCGGCCTGACGAGGTCCGGACTCCTGGCGTAGGAATTCCAGGCGCAGGGAGCGGTACTCCAGGCGACCGCGCGAGAAGTCGAAGAAGCGGTCCAGCTCCCCGGTGTAAACCGTCAGGCCGGCCTGGAGCTCGGCGCGGACGGAAAACCAGTCCGTCCCCAGGAGGAGGGAGATCCCGGGATGGTCCAGCATGCGCTCCACCATGGCCGTATAACCATCCTCGGGAAGGCCCTGATAGATGTCGGTGAAGTAGCGGTCGTCCCGGCCCAGGCGCAGGGGCACCCGCGCGGCCAGCTCGGCCGAGAGCTCCTCGGGCTCACGTTCCCACTGCTTGCGGGTATAGCCGCGGAAGAAGAGCTCGTAAAGGCGCTGGCCCACCTGGGAGACGACCGCGTCACGGAAGTTGGCCGGCGGCCGGGAACAGGCGGCCTTGGACGCCTCTGCGGCCAGGAAGGCCTCCAGGCCGTCCAGGGGCAGGGCCGTACCGTAGACCTGATTGACGCTGTCAAGGTTGAGGGGGAAGGGATGGAGGCGGCCGCCGGCGTAGCTCAGGACTCGGTGCTGGTAGGGCCGGAAGAAGGCGAAGCGGCTCAGGAATTCCCAGACTGCGCGGTCGTCAGTGTGGAATATGTGTGGGCCGTGGCTGTGAACGCGAACGCCGGAGGGATCCAAAGCGTCATGGCAGTTTCCGCCTACGCTCCGGCGACGCTCGGCCACCAGCACGCGCAGGCCCTTCTCCGCCAGGAGCCGGGCGGCCGTGGATCCAGCCAATCCGGCTCCGACCACCACTGCGTCAAAGCGCATCCTCACCTCCGCGTTGATGCCAGGGATTGACCGGGCATCGGCTTTGGGATAACAATATCGCCCATTCACGCACGCTTTGGAAGCCCCTCGGTCACCGGAGGCGCGGCGAAGGGGCGTTGCGCCGCCAGATCCATAAACGATGCCAGGGAGCTTTATGCCGAAGAAACGCATCCTGATGCCCGTGCTTGACGCAGGCGCCGGGCACCGCGCTCCGGCCGTCGCCGTAAGGGACGCGATACAGGCGCGTCGGCCCAGACAGTACGACATCGATATCATTGATTTCGCCGCGGACACGGGGGCGCGGGGCGACGATCGGCGTATGAAGGGCTTCTGGGACTACTGCTTGGAACACCCGCGGGGAGCCCGCTTCCTCTACGATTTCATGGAGACGATGAGCTTTCTCAATCCCCTGGTGATGCCGGTGGCCTTCCCAGACAGCTTGCGCCGGATGCGGGCCTACTTAGCGGCTGATCCGCCCGACCTGATCTTCTCCACACACTACTTCGCCATATCCGCCAGCGCCCGGGCCCGCAACGCCCTGGGCCTGCCGGCCAAGGTGATCGGCTACGTGACCGATCCCTTCGACGCCTTCACCTTCTGGTGCGAAAAGCGCGTGGACAGCCTCCTGGTCTCGAGCGAGAGAGCCCGGGCGGTGGCTCTGGACCACGGCTTCCCGGCCGAGAAGCTCAGGATCGTGCCCTTCCCCATTCACGAGCGGTTCTTCCAGCCCGTGCGCCCCCGCGCCGAGGTCCTCTCCGACCTGGGCCTGGATCCGGCAATGCCCACAGCCATCACCAGCCAGGGCGGCCAGGGCATCGGCATCGTGACCGGCTACATCCAACGCATGGCCGAGCTGGGCCTGGGCCTGAACGTGATCGCCGTATGCGGCAAGAACGAGGCCGCCCGCTCCCACCTGGAAGGGGTGGCCGCCAAGGCGAAAGTCACCCGCGTGAAGGCCCTCGGCTTCGTGGACACCATGCCCGAGCTCCTCAAGGCCTCGGATTTCTTGATAGCCAAGGCCGGCGCCTCCACCACCTTCGAGGCGGTGGCATGCAGGCTGCCGACCATCTTCACCTCATGGGCCATCCAGTCTGAGCGCCCCAATGTGGAATACCTGGTCGAGCGCGGCGCCGGGTGGTATGCCCCGGACGAGGACAGCTTCTGGCGCGTCCTTGAGGAGGCACTCAGGCCGGATGTCCTGGAGCTCCGCAGGCAGGCTCTGGCCGCCTTGGACTACCACAGCGGCGCCGGTACTATAGCCGAGATGCTCATCGCGCATCTGGAAAGCGGCGACCCCGCCCACAACGGAGAGTGATAGGAATGGATAGGAAGCGCATACCCAGCTTCATCACCGGCGCGCGCATGGTACTCTCGCCGCTATCCTTCATGTTCCTGGTCTTCCCCGAGCGACTGGGGGGCAGGGCGGCGTCGGCCATCGTCCTGTGGGCTCTTTTCATCATCATAGAGCTGTCCGACCTCTTCGACGGCATGGCTGCGCGCAGGTACGGGGCGGTCAGCGACTTCGGCAAGGTCTTCGACCCCTTCGCCGATTCCTTCTCGCGCCTGAGTTACTTCGCGGCCTTCATGGCCATCGGGCGCATGCCGGCCATCGCCTTCCTCCTGGTGCTCTATCGCGATCTCCTGGTGAGCTTCGGCCGCCTGCTCATGGCCAAGCGCGGAGTCAGCATGCCGGCCCGCCTGTCCGGCAAGCTCAAGGCGGTGGCCTACGCCGTGGCCGGTTTCCTGGGCCTGGCCCGGGAGACGGCCGCCGCCTTCGCCCCCCTGGCGGCCCTGGAGCCGGCTTTAGGCCTGGCGGCCCTGGCGGCCGTCTGGGTCTGCGCCGCGGTGGCGGTCTGGACGGCCCTGGACTACCTCCTGTCCATCCGCGCCTACCTCAAGAAGCATCCCTCCTGAGGCTTAGCCGCCTTCGGCTCGGCCGCTAGCGACGCGGCCTCGGACGGCGGCCCAGCGGGCGGCCTCAGCCGATGGTCAGGATGCGCGACTTGTCGGGTATCAGGTCCTCATAACGCGTCTTCTCGCGAGCGAGCAACCGGTTCAGAAGCTTAAAGATCCCGTAAGCGATAAAGGGAGCTGCGATCACGTCTATGCTGTAATGCAGCTTCATGAGGAGGACCGCGCAGGCCTCGAAGAGGCAGACCCCCAGGGCCACGTACTTGGCCCGGCGCGAGTTCCGCCTCATGACCAGGAAGCAGAAAAAGGTCATGGCCACGTGGCCGGAGAAGAAAAGGTCGTTGTAGATATTGTCGTAGGCGAAGTCGCGGATAGCCCCGACGGGCTGGGTGAAATTGGTGAGCGGGCCCATGAGGTGCTTGGTGAAGCCCATCACCGCGAAGCTCTTGAGCACGAAGGGCACCTTCTCCGGCAGGCGCAGTAGGACATAGACCCCGAAAAAGACGGCCAGGCACCATAGGGCGATGGCGCTGGGGTAGTTCAGGTCGATGGAGGGCAGGGCAGCCAGGATCCGATCCGGCACGGGACATGCCGGCAGGGCGGCGTAGATCGGCTCCAGGACCCAATACATGAAACCCATGCCCAGGCAGTAGCAGGCGACCCCGCTCAGGAGGCAATCGATCACGAAGCGCGGCGAGGCCAGGAGGGGTCTGACCCGGCCGACCCATTCGCGCAGGGCCGCTCCCGCCCGCCC
>CAYYCP010000088.1:0-10112 GCA_964470375.1 uncultured Spirochaetales bacterium | reverse complement strand
GGCCTCAGGGCTTCGGTCTACTACCGCTTCCCCTACGCCTACAGCTTCAAGGTCGGGGCATTCCCGGATCCCTCGCCTGCTATCGTGGATTACTTCTCGGGCAGCTTCCCGGCCCGGAGCTTGGCCTTCGGGATCGGCCTTTACATAGGCTACGCGGGCTGGCCCCTGGGCGGTCGCTAGATCCGCCATACCGGCGCCCCCGGGCACAACCGAGGCTTGACGCGCCTCCGGCCTTGTCCGTAGTATGAAACCCGAAGGCGTTGACGGAGACGAGTAGGCGAACATCCCGGGCACAGGGAAGCGGGGCCGCGATTGAGAGCCCTGCCGCGCGGAGCCGCCGAAAACCCCTCCCGAGCCGCGCCAGGAAAGCGTCCGCCCGGACGCGAGTAATGAGCGCCGCCGGCCCGGCGACAAGGGGCGGAGAGTGCGCGCGCCGTCGCGGCGCGTCGAAGTAAGGTGGGACCGCGGAAGAGCCCTGTGGCCTTTCGTCCTTACGATGCGGACTGGCGGGTTTCGCCGGGCGGCGGGGAGGGACGGCCACAGGGCTTTTCCGTCCCGGCGCGGCGGTCCCGTCCATGCGGAGGCGAGACATGGCAGCCGAAGAGCGCGTCCAGACAATCCGTCACTCGATGAGCCACGTGATGGCCGAAGCCGTGCTGAGGCTCTATCCCGGGACGAAATTCGGCATCGGGCCGGCCATCGATGACGGCTTCTACTACGATTTCCAACTGCCCCGGCCCATCGGCCCCGAGGATCTGGAGCCGATCACCAAGGAGATGAGGCGCATCCTCGCATCGGGGCGGGAGTTCAAGCGCATCGAGCTGTCCCGGGCCGAGGCCCGCGAACGCTTCAAGGACCAGCCCTTCAAGCTGGAGCTCATCGACGAGCTGCCTGAAGGCCAATCCATCAGCGTCTATGACCAGGGCGAATTCGCGGATCTGTGCCGCGGCCCGCACGTGGGCTCGATGAAGGAACTCAACGCCCAGGCCTTCAGGCTTACCCGGGTGGCCGGGGCCTACTGGCGCGGCGACGAGAAGCGCCCCATGCTCACGCGGATCTATGCCATCGCCTTCGAGAAGCCGGCCGAGCTGGAGGCCCATCTCAAGCGGCTGGAGGAGGCTGAGAAGCGCGATTGCCGCCGCCTGGGCAAGGAGCTGGATCTCTTCTCCACCCACGAGGAGGCCGGCCCCGGCCTGATCTACTGGCACCCCAAGGGCGGACGCTTCAGAGTGGAGCTGGAGAAGTGGTGGCGCGATGAGCACTACGCCAACGGTTACGAGATCCTCTTCACCCCCCACATCGGCAAGAGCTGGCTCTGGGAGACTAGCGGCCACCTGGGATTCTATAAGGAAGGCATGTACTCGCCCATGAAGATCGACGAGGACGACTATTACCTCAAGCCGATGAACTGCCCCTTCCATATCATGATCTACAAGGAAGGCCTGCGCTCCTACCGCGACCTGCCGCTGCGCTGGGCCGAGCTGGGCACGGTCTACCGCTACGAGCGCTCGGGAACCCTGCACGGTCTTATGCGCGTGCGCGGCTTCACCCAGGACGACGCCCACATCATCTGCACTCCTGAGCAGATCGAGGGCGAGATCGCGGAGGTCTTGCGTTTCTCCCTCCACATGCATAAGACCCTCGGCTTCAGCGAGATCAAGGCCTACCTGGCCACGCGGCCCGCCGGTGACGGCGCGGTCGGTGAGCCGAGGATGTGGGACACCGCTCTCGCGTCGCTCAAAGCGTCTATAGAGGCGCAGGGGCTCGCCTACGAGGTGGACGAGGGCGGCGGGGCCTTCTACGGTCCCAAGATCGACCTCAAGGTCAAGGACGCTATCGGGCGCGAATGGCAGTTGACCACCATCCAGTTCGATTTCAACGAGCCGGAGCGCTTCGACATGACCTACGTGGACGCGGACGGGCAGCGCAAGCGCCCCTACATGGTGCACCGAGCCCTGCTGGGTTCCATCGAGCGATTCTTCGGGGTTTACATAGAGCATACCGCCGGGGCCTTCCCGATTTGGCTGGCCCCCGAGCAAGCGCTAACGGTGCCGGTGTCCCCGGCTTTCAATGACTACGCCGCCTCGGTGGCGGCCGAGCTACGTAAGGCCGGATTCCGGGCCCGGGCCGATCTCTCCGAGGCGCGAATGAACGCCAAGATCCGCGCGGCCCAGGGCCAGAAGATCCCCTGCATGCTGGTGCTGGGAGAGAGGGAAGCAGCAGCCGGGACGGTGGCACTGCGTACGCGCGACGGCCGCCAGCTCCCGCCACTGCCACTGGCCGAGTTCGTCGCCGGCCTGCGGGCGGCCGTAGACGAGAAGCGGGCGGAGTACTGAGGGATCATGGCGCTGACTGGTGGCGTGACGGCCGGGGCGCCCAGGCGCAACAGCCTGGCCGTTCTCTCGCTTATCCTGGGCGTGGCCTCAGCGGGTTGCGCGGCCATGGTCCTGGCACGCTGGCTCCTCACCATGCGCCTGAGCCACCGTTTCCTCCTGTGGAACCTCTTCCTTGCCTGGACGCCCTATCTGATCTCCCTCCTCCTCATCCCGGCCGGGCGGATCCGGGGCCGCGGCCCGCGACGGGCAGTGACGGCCTTGATCGGCTTGGCCTGGCTGAGCTTCTTCCCCAATTCGCCCTACATTTTTACGGACTTGATCCACATCATTCAGGGAGGCGTCAGCCTCCAGGGCGCGGCCTCCTGGATCACCCGGGAAGCCCTGCTCTGGTACGAAATCATCCTCAACGTGATGTTCGCCTTCACCGGCCACTTCATCGGTCTGATCTCACTTTACCTCGTGCACGCCTCGGTCCGCCGCGAATGGGGCCGGGCCCCGGGCTGGACCGTCACGGCCCTGGCCATCGTCCTCTCCGGGATGGGCATCTTCGTCGGGCGCTTCGTGCGCCTCAACTCCTGGGACATCTTCCGCAGCCCCCTGGCCACCCTGGCCAAGATCCTCTCCTCAGCCTTCAAGCCGCGGGCCATCCTCTTCTCCCTGGCCTTCGCCTTCTTCATCGGCTCCACCTACGCCATGCTCTACATCTTCAAGGCCGCCGACACGGGCCGGGAAGGCGATCAAACAGCCGTCCCGCCGAGCCGGCCCTAGTAGGAGATTCATCATAAAGGCCTGACGACCAAAGGGAATGTGGCCATGAATCCCCTCGCATGATACCCTTCCCAACTGAGTCGACATGCCAGGCATGTCGACTTAACAATGAAGCTATCGATAGGCGAAGGCGGCGCTTTGTCGGCGCGCGATTCCGGGGATATACTTGATCCATAACCGCTGGCGGGAGCCCGCGGGATCGGAGGAATCATGAAGCGGATCATCCGCGCCCTGGCCCTGGGCATGGCGCTCCTGCTCATCGCCGCGGTCGCCCCGGCCCAGAACCTGGCGGACGTCGCCGGCGCCTTGAACGACTTCACCAACGCCATGGCGCCCGTCCTGCCAGTCAACTCGACCGTCGGTTCCACCTGGTCGGACGCCTACATCGGGCAGCTCCTGGCCATACCCCCCCACCTGGGGGCCGGCCTGACCGCCGGGGTCACCATGGTGCCAGGCCAGTTCATAAACACCCTCTTCGGCGTCATGGGAGTCGATCCGGCCACGATCACCGGGATAGACAAGCTCGCCCAGTACGGTCTGCCCATTCCGGCCGCAGCCGTCAGCGCCCGCGTGGGCGGGATCATCCTTCCCTTCGATGTAGGTGCCAAAGTGGGCTTCATCCCCGAGCAGCTTGACCTCAAGGCCCTGGTGCCGGGCGCCACCTTCGAGTACCTCCTCTACGGGGCCGACCTGCGCTACGCCCTCCTTGACGAGAAGAAGAATTTCATAGACCTGTCGATCGGTGTAGGCTATTCCTACTTGAAGGGCCTCGTCGAGATCGCCCTGCCCATCGGGGCCCAGAGCTACAGCTTCACCACCCCTGGCCCGGTGAACCACACACTGGCCCTGTCCGAGCCGGCCCTCCACCTCTCCTGGGAATCCCACGCCGTGGACATCACCGCCCAGGTCTCCAAGCAGATCCTCATCCTCACGCCCTACATAGGCGCGGGCCTCACCATCGGCAAGCCCAACGTCAAGGCCGGCCTCAAGGCCGACCTCACCCTGGACGGGACTCCCATCACCACAGCCGAGGTCGAGAGCCTGGCCGCCGACCTGGAAGCCGCGGGCATCCCCCTGCCGGCAAACCCGGCCGACCTGGTGAACGGCTACTTCTTCCAGGCCGACATCCAGAAGGGCACGGACTTAAGGGTCTACGGGGGGGCCTCCCTGGACCTCCTCATCGTCAGGCTGGACCTGAACCTGCTCTACAGCTTCATCGGGAGGAACTTCGGCGCCAGCGCCGGCCTGCGCGTCCAGCTCTGAGCTCTCCGGGAACGTTGCGCGCCGCCATGCGATGGGCTATCATGGCTGCATGCTGAGCCCGGCCCTCCTCGAGGACATGCGCGCCAAGGGGATAGACACGGAATTGGCCCTGTCCATCCTGGAGGCCATCAACTCAGGCAGGGCCGGCAAGGATCCGCCCATCAGGGCCGTCGGCCTGCCCTGCCCAGACGGAAGATCCATACTTGACCTGCGCGGGGGGCTGAGCCTGCGTGTTGACTCGGGCGCCCTGGCGGAGCGCCTGGCCGGCATGGGCCTGGAACCTTCCCGCGTCCTGGGCCGGAACGATATGCGCGGCGAGATCGCGCTCGACCGCGCCGCCCTCACCCGCCTCGGCCGGGAGATCCTCCCCTTCGCGGCCTTCGGTATCCTGACCGGGGGCGGGGCCACCACCTACGTGGACATCAAGAAGAACCGCGCCATCGACCCCGGGCTCTTCGAGCGCTTCAAGCCCGACTTCGAGCGCCTGGCCGAAGCCGCCCGCGGGAAGCCCAAGGGCCTGGCGGCGGCCTACATAGGCGCGGACGGGCGGGCCGGCCCCAGCTACCTCAGGCTCAAGCAGCGCGCCCTCCTCCTGGCGGCCAAGGCCTGGCAGGAAGGAGGAAGGGGACGGACGAGGGCCTGCGGGGCCCCCGGCGGTGGCTTCCCCCTCAGGCCCTTCCAGCTGGCCAGCTCCACGAACCGGGGCGCACTGGAGGAACACCTGGCGGAGGCCCGCGAGGATCCGCTGTGCGCCGGCCTCATCCGCGACACAGGCTGCGACATAGGCGAATTCCTGACCGGGGTCCAGCCCATGGTATGCGCCTACACCCACTCGAGCGAGGGCTGGCCGAAAACCGTCTTCAGCCGGGCCTACGGGCGGGAAGACAGCGCTCTTGCCTTGCCAGGGGGTCACGGCCAATGCTTTCGCTTCCTGGCCGACATCCTGCGCGCCCTCAGGTCCGAGGGCAAGCGCTATGCCTACCTCAGCAACGTCGACAACCTGGGCGCCCTTCCCGACCCCCTGGAGTTGGGCATCATGGCCGCCACCGGAGCCAGGGCCGGCTTCGACTTCTCCTTCCGCAGCCCTCTAGACACCAAGGGCGGCATCCTGGTGCGCAGCGAGGCCGGCGGGCTCGCCTGCGGCGATATCGGCCCGGCCATCTCGACCTCCGAGCTCCTCAGATTGGAGGCCGAGGGCGGGGCGGCCCTCTTCAACTGCGCCACCGGTCTCTTCGATCTGGATTGGCTGGTCCCGGCCCTGGACTGGATCCCGGAGCGCCTGCCCCTGCGCGTCCACGACCAGGACAAGGACGCTGGGCGCTATTCCCAGGCCGAGCAGGTGGCCTGGGAAGTCATCGGCCTGATCGAAGATCCCCTGATCTTCGCAGTGAGGAAGGAGGAGCGCTTCCTGGCCGCCAAGTCCCTCATGGAGACCATCCTCATGTCGCGGGCCGACGACAGCCCCGGCCCGCCCGCCTGGGAGGCCGCCCGCAGCCTCAGGCGCGGCCTGGTCCGTCTCCTGGAAGGCCCCTTCGGCATGGGGGCTGCGTGAGGAAGCCCCACTACGCCTGGACGATCCTTGCCATCGCCATCCTCAGCGTGACCGCGGCCCTCGGCTTCGGACGCTTCGGCTACACCATCATCCTCCCCGCTATGCGCGAGGCCCTGGGCCTTGACGAGGCGGGGGCCGGGAGCCTGGCCAGCGCCAACCTCCTGGGGTATCTCCTAGGCTCGCTCGCGAGCGGCCTCGTTTCCGGGCGCATCCGTCGGCGCCTCCTCCTGGGCGCCTCCCTGGGGGGCGTGGCGGCCTCCATGGCCCTGACGGGCTTGGCGCCCTCCTACGGCACGGCCCTCCTGGGGCGCTTCCTGGCAGGCACCTTCGGGGCCGGCGCCAATATCAGCGCCATGGGCTCCCTCTCCTCATGGTTCGCCGCCCGGAAGCGCGGCCTGGCCACCGGCCTGGCGGTAGGCGGCTCCAGCATCGGCCTCCTCGTCTCGGGAAGCCTCCTCCCGCCCCTCCTGGCCGGGGGCGGGGGCTGGCGAGCCGCCTGGCTGGCCCTGGCGGGGGGAGCGGCGGTTATTGCCCTGGTCGCCGCACTTCTGACGCGCGACAAGCCCTCCGACCTAGGCCTCCAGCCATTCGGGACCGATGCCGGGGCCGAGCCGGAGCCGATGGCGTCGCGCAACGCGCCCGCGGTCGGAGCGGGCGGGGCGGTTGCGACCCGCGGCCGGCCCCTCCCCCTCCTCCTCCTGGCCGATCCCGCCTTCCGCGTCCTGGCCGGCCTCTACTTCCTCTTCGGCCTATCCTACATCGTCTTCTCCACCTTCTTCGCCCGCTTCCTGGTGGCCGAGCGCGGCTTCAGCCTGGAGGCGGCCGGGGCCCTGTGGGCCGGCATAGGGGGCTGCTCCTTCATAGGCGGCCTGGCCTGGGGCCTGTTCTCCGACCGCTTTGGGCGCAGGCCGGCCTTCGTCCTGGGCATGGCGGCCCTAGCCCTCAGCTCCCTGGCCCTAGGGGCCATCCCCGGCCTGGCCGGCGTGGCGGCCGCCTCAGTCCTCTTCGCCCTAAGCGCCTGGAGCGTGGTGGGCGTGATGGCCGCTGCCGTGGGCGACGCCATGGGCGAGCTGGCCCCCCAGGCCTTCGGCTACGTCACCCTCTGCTTCGGGATCGGCCAGGCCCTGGGGCCCCTTCTGGCGGGCTACCTGGCCGACAGGACGGGCTCGCTCGCCCCGGCATTTATAGGCGCGGCCTGCGTGGCCTTCCTGGGCTCGGCGCTGTCCGCCCTCGTCAAGGAGGGGAGGAGGACGGCGAAGCGGGGAGCCAAGGCCGAGCCTTCAGCCGGGCGGTAAAACGCCGCCTTCAATCGTCATCGATAACGCGAATAGTATCCGATCCTTGGGCCAAGTCCGCGTGCGAGGCGGTGATCTCCACCTCCTCGTTCACCGTGTTTTCATCCTGCTGGGGGAAGAGATCGAAGTCCGCGAAATTCGCGCCGGGCTCTATGGTCACCGCGTCCTGGGGCTGGAGAGCCGTGGACAAGGATGACTCGATGCTGATGTCGTAGCCGCTGCGCGCCAAGGCATTTCCCGCAAGGCGAACGGTGCCGGTATCGGCCTCAGCCCCCTCAGCGATAGTCTCGGGCAGCTCGACGATGAGGCCCCGCAGCTCGTCGTCCACGAGGCTGAAGGAGACCGAAGCGCTCAGGTAGCCGGGGCAGCTCAGGGTCAGGCTCATCTGGCGCGGGGCATCGATGTATGAGTTTTGGACAGCCTGGGCGTGCACGCGCAGCTCGCGCTGCCCGGCCGGCACGGTGGCCCGGCCGCTGCCGTCCGTGGGCGGAGCCAGGAAATTCGGATCCGAGGACTCCAGGTTGACCACTAGGTCCGTCTCCAGGGCCTCAGGCAGGGTGATGATGCATTCCGGACTGTCGCCCTCGTTGACGGTGGAGGGGAAGCCAAGGGCCAGGGGAGGGGCCGGTTCATCACCCGGGCAGCCCGTCAGCGAGACGGCGAACAAGGCTAGTCCAACGCAGAGCGACGCATTCATGGCGCGGCGGATCATCTTCATCCTTCCCTCCATCGGATCGGCGGTGCGAAAGCGTTACAGTCGTGCCGATCAACTCGAGAATACAGGAAAAGCCGGACGCCGTCAGCCGCCCGGAAGGAAGGCCGGCCATCCCGCGCGCCCCTTGCTCCTTCAACGCGGTCGGGAGCATATTGTAGGGGTGAACCTGGAGTTCCACTACTACGTGGTGCATTGGCTGGCCCTCAGGGCCGGCATCGATCCAGGCCAGGCCCAGGTCATGGCCTACTCCTCGCAGTACGTCGACAAGGCCATCCTGGGATTCGACGTGAGCGCACCCTCGGGGAGCTATGCCACCATCATCACCCAGGACTACGTCTTCTGGGACGAGGCCACCGCCCGCAACGTCTACCTGCCCTTCCACTTCCTTCCCGGCGGCCGTAGAGGCCCGGCGCCGCAGCGGGCCGACGGGCAAGCCAACCCCTTTTCGGTCCTGCCTGATTCAGACATCGCCAAGGAAATCCTGATCGTCGGCCTCAAGACCCGCGACCCCTATCGCGTCGGCATAGCCCTGCACGCCTACGCCGACACATGGGCCCACCAAAATTTTTCCGGCCTGAACGAGGATTGGAACACGGTGGACCCGGCCAGCCCCTGGCCGCGGACCGGGCACGCCCAGGTCCTGACCGCCCCAGATCCCGTGGCCGGGGTCTGGGAGGATGCCCGATTGAAGCCGCCGTATTCCGCGATTCGCAACCGGGACCGCTTCATCGAGGCGGCCGCTAAGATATATAAATATTTGTGTACCTACAACAAAAGGAGCTTCGACGACGCTCCCCTGGTCATGGAAGCCCTGCAGCGCCTGTGGGGTAGGCCGGGGGCAGAGCGCCCCATGTCCGAGCGGATCCTGGATTACGTGATAGACGGCGATATGCTTCAGTGGGACGGCCAGGCCTGGACCAGGGAGGCCGGCCTGCCGGCCGACGATGCCTCTGAGCGCGTAGTCGGCTACGAAAAGCTGCGCTGGCTCAAGCGCGAGCTGGCCGGGCGGGTGGGCCTGGCGCGCCGGGAGAGGCTGAGCCTGGACGACTCGTTCTTCCGCTCCAGGCTCTACGCCTGGAACCAGGCCGCCGTCGAGCACCGGGCCGCGGCCCAGGCCGTACTCAAGAGGGAGGGTTTATTGCCGTGAGGAAATCAAATAGACATGCAGCCGCGGCCCTGGTTCTTTCGGCCCTGTCCGCTCTGTCCGCCCTGGCCTCCTGCCGCAGCGCCCCCCTCCTGCCCAGCCCCGCCTCCGAGGTCCAGGACGCCCTGGCTGTCCTGTCCCTGCCGAACATGGCCGCCTTTCACGCCCTCATCAGGCCGGGCCTCCTCCCGGGCCTCAGCGCCGAGCTTCTGTCGCGCCTTCCCGAGGGGGATGCGCGCGACCTCCGGCGGATCCTGGACTCCACCCGCAGCGCCTACCTAGCCATGAGCCCGAACGGGGCGGGGGGTGATGCGGCCTATTACGCACTTCTCTCGGGGAACTACCGCGCCACGGCTATGAAGGCCGCCCTGGCCGGGACGAAACGCGCCAGTGTCATGCCGGGCTGGATCCTCCTGGAGAACGGGACAAGGCTGGCCCTGCCCTCCAAGCGCCACATCCTGGCCACCAACGCTGACATGGCCAGCTTCCTGGAGCGCTATCACTCCGCCTTGGCCGGCGATCAAGACGCATCGACACATCCGGCGGCGATCCTGGCGGGAGAATCGATCGTGGACGGCGATATGCCCGGCCTGCGCCTCCTCTGCGCCTATCCCGCGGAGCTTGTCCTGCCCTCCTTCCTGGAGGGCATCGCCGACATTCCCCTCTCCTCCATCATCCTGGAGGGGCGCGAGTCTGACGGGGGCCTGGGGCTGAAGGCCGCTATCAATTTCGATTCGGAGAACGCGGCCCGGATCTTCCTCCCGGCCCTACGCATCCTCAGCCAGGCCCTGGCGAGAGCCTACGGCGAAGCGGGAGCCGAAACATCAGCCGAGCACAAGGGGCCGAGGGCGACGGTATCGGGCCTCCATATCGGATTCGGCAAGGCCGCCGACCTGGCCATGAAGGCCGCGCGCGTCGGGGTGCGCTGAGGCCATCAGGTCGTAGGCTCGCGCGGACCGGCAGCCGCCTCATCGATGGCGAGAGCGCGCTGCTCCGCGATATCGCGCCAGCTGATGTCGGGATGGCGGTAGCGCCGCTT
>CAYYCP010000087.1:0-10416 GCA_964470375.1 uncultured Spirochaetales bacterium | reverse complement strand
ACCCCGCTTCACCTAAGCCCCTGGCCCATTCGCACCAATTTTCGATGAACTAACAACCTTTTTCTTTGTCCAGGTCCTTTATTATACGAGAAAACCTCGGTGGCAAGGGAGCCGTGAAGAGACGCGACCCTTTCTCCCCGGGGAGGATGATGCGCAAGCGGTAGGCATGGAGCATCAGACTCGCCCCTGGGAAACGTCGATCCTTCCTCCCATAGATCGGATCTCCCAGGATTGGACAACCCAGAAAACGCATATGAACCCTGAGCTGATGAGTCCTACCCGTTCGGGGTTCCAGGGAAAGGAGGGCGTAGTCCGATCCCCAAGCCCGTATTTGGCGGTAGCGGGTGAGAGCTAGCTTGCCCTGCCCTTCCTTGGAAACCGCGAAGCGTTTGCGGTCGGATGGTGATCGAGCCAAATACCCCTCGATGAGGCCTTTGGGCTGGGGAGGCCTTCCATGCACTATGGCGATGTACCGCTTGCGGGCGCTGTGATCGGCGAATTGGGCGGCTAGGAAAGCCAAGGCCTGGGGCGATTTGGCTAGGATGATCACCCCGCTCGTATCCTTATCCAAACGATGGACGATGCCAGGACGATATAAAGCGGAGGAGCTCGTATCACTCGGGAAATTGAAGCGGGATCCTGAGCGGCGGGCGTGGCCCAGGGCGGCGTTGACCAAGGTGCCCGACCAGTTCCCGGCGGCCGGATGGCTGACCATGCCCTGAGCCTTATTCACCACTAGGACATCATGGTTCTCAAAAAGGATGGATAGGGGTAGGTCCTCGGCCTCCAGGACCATCGGGGCTTCCTCCTCCCAGGACAGCTCCACGACATCGCCGGCCTTGAGTTCCCGGGACAGCTTGGCTGCTCTTCCATTCACCCGCAGCTCGGCCCCACGGGCCTTGATCTGGCTGCGGCTCAGAGCTCCCAGTCTTGAAGAAATGAAGCGATCGGCGCGCCCTTCCTGTCCCGGGGGGACTCTGGCCTCGATGCGCGGCATACAGCTCAGTGCCCTGAGGCCGGCTCAGGTAGGTCAGGGGCTGTGATCGTTTCCGTGCCTGGGTTCGGGGGCGGGCCCTCCGAAGGCTGCGAGAGGGAGTTGTCGTAGAGGTTCCGACCCATACGGGCCCTCTCGGCCTTGGCGGCGGCGGCCCTCATTTTGAGGATAGCCCAGTCCAGGATGCCCACGAGGACCGAAGCCGATAGGGCCGCTATCAGCACACCGCCCTTCTCGTCCAGGGTCAGCTCCACCGCGTTCGGTCCCTTGAGGGGCCAGGGCAGGTAGGCCGTAGCGAATTCCCCGGCCTGTATGCTCTTGCTGGTGAAGCGGTAGATGTCGTAAACGAGGGTTGAATAGAATACCATCAGGGGGAAGGAGCCGATGGCCACGATCTCAAAACGGCGAGCCTCTCTGAGGAAAAGGGGGAATTCCTCGGCCTGGTAGGGCTCGGGCTTGGTAGCCGCCGCGGCTTGGGCCATCAGCCCGGCCGGGAACAGTGCAAACAAGCAGACTAAGGCCAGGACGGATCGTGAGGGCCTCATGCCTGATCCCCGAAGATGAGGCTGCCAATTCTGAGCATGTCGCTGCCCTCCTCCACGGCTATTTCGAAGTCATTGCTCATGCCCATGGATAGGAGGGGCCGACCCAACTCCGGGTAGCGTCGGGCCCATTCTCGACCGGCTGCGGCCAGGGCGCGGAAGGATGCACGGATTGGCCCGGGGTCATCGGTGTAGGGCGCCATGGTCATAAGGCCGATCGGCCTGAGCCTCCCTGATGACCCTTCTCCGACGATGGCGTCGAGGGCTTTCCATACCTCATCCAGTGTACGGAAACCGGCTTTGGATTCCTCGCCAGTGTGCAGCTCCAGGAAGACCGGCATGTCCTTGCCGGCTTGGCGGCAGGCCCCCCCGAGGATAGCGGCCAGCCGGGTCGAATCCAGGGATTGAACGCAATCGAAAATCTCCGTGGCGGCGCGGGCCTTGTTGCTCTGGAGCCGGCCGATCATATGCAGCTCCACGCCCGGAAGGAAGTTGAAGTCAGAGGCCCGCTTGACCGCGGCTTCCTGCACGCGGCTCTCTCCGAATAGGCGTTGCCCGGCGGCGTAGGCGGCCCGGATGTCGGCCCCGGGGCGGAATTTGCTCACGGCCAGGAGGCGTACCTGGGCGGCCGTCCGCCCGGCCCGCTCGGCCGCCCGGGCGATGCGCTCGCGCAGTGATTCCAGCCTCGATCCGATATCGTCCATTCCTCGCCAGTCTACTCCCTTTCCATCGAGAGATTCCAGGGCACCCGCAGCCTCATTCAGCGCGGAGGAGGAAGCTGATGCTCCGCGAATTCCGGGAAAAATCGCTGACGATGATCTGGAAGTCAGTCTTGCCTCGTACAATAGGCACCAGGCCGAGCCGTAGCCCCCCCCCGGCAGCCAGGAGCTCTTCGCAGGAACGCCCCTGAGCCCCGAAGAGGAGGATGCGCCCGCCCTCCTCGCGGGCGGTGTCCCAGATAAGGTTGATGCGCTCCACCCCATTCACTAGGACCTGAACCTGGAAGGGCGCATCGCGGGCCTCCCTTCCGGCCTCGGCCGAGTCGCCCAGGTCGGCCACCAGTTCCGACATGCCCTGCCTGAGGGTCAGGCCCTTGGAGAGGTCGACCGGTTGGGCGTCGCGCTTGAGAGAGACCGAGCGTATCTGGGGAGGGCGAGAATCCCGTAGGGAATCGAGGAAGAGGTACGGGTTGATCCACTGGGACTTCACCCGGTCGTAGAGCATGAAGCGCATCCTGGAACGCTTGCCCTGACCGGCACGGGCAAGTCCCAGCACGGAGGAACGCGGAACATCCCTAAGGTATTCGGGCACGGAACCGGCCTGCATGTCGGCGTACACGGACACCAAGTCCTTCTCATGGGCCACAGCGGCCCAGGCCCCCAGAGCCCGCAGGGAGCCTTCGCGCCCCTCGGAGTAAAAGACAAGCTCGCCCCCGTCCACAGCCCTCACCACGGGCTCGGCCGAGGCTATTCCCATGCCAAGGTTGAAGCCGCATTCGCCAGGGGTGCCGAATGTCTCCAGAACGGCCGGCTGGGCCATGGGCCATTCATAGGCGCCAAGAGGGGCACAGACTAGGATTGCCAGGATGGCGCCGGTGCAACGTCCTCTCATGCCCTCACTCCTCGCGCGCGTCCAGACGTGCGATCAGGTGTCCGACCGAAACGATGACCCGTTGGCCATCCTGCTTGAGGCCGCCTGTCTCGGCGCTGAAGACTGAGGCGAGACGCGGCACTCCGGCCGGCTCGTGGAGGGACAGGACTAAGCCGCGCCCGGAATCGGTAAGGAAGGCGATAGGTCCGTCAGACTGATCCGCGCCCATAGCCTGGATGCGCCCGAGCACCGGAATGACGCGCACCCTGCTCCGCTTAAGTTCATAGACCCCTAGGCCGCCAGCCTGCTCGAAAAAGACGTCCCGTCCGCCTGCGCTAAATTCGACCAGTACAGCGCGGCGGAAATCCGATTCCAGGGCGGCGTGGAAGATAACTTTGTACAGCCCCCGCTTACGCTCCAGAACCTGGAAACGCTGAGGATCGATGCCGCTCACCAGAGCCAGGCGCTCGGCGTCGGCTGATAGGGCCAGCCCGTACACAGCCTGGATCCGCGAGCCCCCGGGCCGGGAGCGATGCAGCTCTCGGCCCTGTCCGTCCAAGACGATCACGCTTCCGTCCAGGCAGCCGATAGCCAAGGCTTCAGCCCCGATGTCCAGGGCGGTCATAATGGAGGGGAAGGCCCTGCGCCAGAGAAGCCTGCCGGATACATCGTACTCCGCCAGGGCCTGGTCGTCATCGGAAGCCACCAGGAAGCGCCCTTTCCCTAGGATGGGATAGCCCGGTCCCTCCAACTCGAAGAGGGTTCGTCCATCCGGGGACGAGAAGACTATGGGATTCTCCTGATCGTTGCCAGGTCCTGAACGCCGGGCGAAGGCGAAATCGGCCGCCACTGCGTCACCGAGGGCCTCCATGGAGAGGATCCCCTCCCCGGAAACGCGGAAATAGCCTATACGGCCGGCCTGGCTGAAGGGCATACTCTCTCCCGAACCTGCCAGGACGGCCGATTCCGAGCAGACGTCCAGGATCCAGGCCGGCCTGAGGTTTGGCTCACGGCACAGGGGCCGGGCGGCCAGGAGAAAGTAGGCCGCAAAGAGGAGGCAGGCCGCCATGGCCCAGATCACAGGCTTCCCCTTTTTCTCAGACACGCGCGCCCCCAGTCGGTCGATTCTTTCCGCGCCCCTTCCCCTCCGGGGGGCGCCCAGGTAGCTGTATTCTTATGCTCGAAGCGTTCATTGCGCAAGTGGAAATCGGCGCCTCGGGCGCTGATAATGCTACCATCATACCGCATCCGAGGGGGAAGACGATGGATCCAGTGCTATTCGACGCGGCCGCCCGCGCTGCCCTGCGGGCCTATGCGCCCTATTCTCGCTTTAGGGTGGGGGCGGCCCTGCTCTGCCGTGACGGCAGCGTTTTCACGGGATCCAACGTGGAGAATCGCTCTTACGGGCTGACGATATGCGCTGAGCGCTCAGCCTTCGCCGCCGCAGTATCGGCCGGCCAGCGTGAATTCGCGGCCCTGGCTCTGGTCACCCCGGACGCACCGGGGCCCGTCCCGCCCTGCGGGGCGTGTCGCCAGGTCTTGAGCGAGCTCTGCCCACCTTCCATGCCGGTATCTTTCGGCCCGGATGCGTCGCGCGCGCTGACCATCAGCCTGGGAGAACTCTATCCCTACGATTCCCTGCATGAGCTGAGCGATAGGGATCCGACAGTCTAGGAACCGGCCAAGCCATCGAGGAACCGGCCTACTGCCATCGGCTTCCCGGTGAGCCGCGTAGGCGAGGGCGGGTCTGGCGCCCGGGTCATCGCTCAGGCCTGTTCAGGCGCGGCTGGGCGTGGCCTGGGGGTCTTGGCCTCCTCATCGCGCTTCTTGGCGTCGGCCTCTTTCTTGTTGTTCCAAATCTCTATCTTCTTCTTGAGGGTCTCGACCTCGTCGCGCTCACCCAGGATGGCGTGCAGGCGTTTCAGGGCCGAAAGGTAGGTGATTGCCAGATTGAAGTCTTCGGGACGGGAGGAGACCAGCTCGTATTTCTCACGGAAGCGGTCGGCCGACTGCTGGAAAAGACGCTTGACCAAGTTGAGATGGTCGGTGGTGGCCTCGCGATAGGGCGAATCCATGTCCATGTCCTGAACCAGGGTCTTCAGGTTGAGCATGTTCTTGGCTATGGTGGCGTACTTGGCCCAGATCTCCACGAAGGACCATTTCCACTTCGAAGTCTCGCCGAAGCCCTCCTCCAGCTGCTGGATGGCGAAGCCCAGCTTACGTAAAAGAAGGTAGCGCTTGTCGGGCGTGAAGTCGGCGATCTCGGCCAGCTTGGACTCGTAATCTGAGAACGGCACATCGATATATGGCGTGACCGTATCCTCCAGGTATTTCATGGCCCTGTAGAGCACCTTGCGGGCCTCGGACAGCCAATCCTCGTTGCGAAGCCCCAGCATGGCCACGGACAGGGTATTGAGGAGAAGGGTGTAGGAGTAAATCATCAGCGTCTCCTCGGCCAGGCTGAGGCGCTTGTAGCCGGCCCCGCTCTGGTCCTTGGAAAGGAGCTCATTCAGCGTCTTCTCGCGGGCCTGGCCCTGGGCGATGGCGATCTTGTACTCGGCGACCTTGTCGGCGTAGGACTTCCTGGCCTCGGCGGTGATCTTCCCCATCATGCGCTCCCCGGCGGAGCGGCCTGCCTCAGGAGCTCCTGGGCGTGGGCAAGGCTGGCCTGCCCGCCCTGGTCCCCCGATAGCATGCGGGCTATCTCGGCCACACGCTCAGTTCCCTCCACCCTGGACACGCGCGCCAGGGTTCGAGAGCCTTCCTGAACCTTCTCCACCTTCAAATGATTATCGGCGCGCGCCGCGATGCTCGCCAGATGGGTGATGCAAAAAACCTGCTTGGATCTGGCCAGCTCGGCCAGGTGCCGGCCGACCGCTACACCCACGTCCCCGCCGATGCCCGTGTCTATTTCATCGAAGACCATGGTGGTGACCGAGTCTTCCTTAGCCAGGCAGGTCTTCAGCGCCAGCATGACCCTGGAAATCTCGCCGCCCGAGGCTATTCGCGCCAAAGGCCTCAGGGGCTCGCCCGGATTGGGGGCTATGAGGAACTCCACCTCGTCGACGCCGTATTGGCCCACCACCGGCCGGCCGCCCTCCTCGCCCTTGCGCCCCAGCGAAATCGAGAATTCCGCCTTAGGCATGCCTAGTGATCGGATGATACCGCTGACCCTACCGCTCAGACCTCCGGCCGCCGCGGCCCGCTTACGCGATATATCCCCAGCCCGGGTGTAGACATCGCGCTCCATGGCGGCTATCTCGGCGGACAGGCCCTCGCGATCTTGATCCAGGTTCTCTAGGCGCTCCAGCTCGGTCTTGGCCTCCTCCAGCCTCTCCATGGCCGCCTGGACGGTCCCGCCATACTTCTTCTTGAGGCGATGCACTGTGGCCAGGCGCGCGGACACCTCCTCCAGCCGCTCGGGCGAGAAGCGCACGGATTGGATATAGGCCTTGAGGGACTCGGAGGCGTCTTCCAGCTCGTAATAGGCGTCGTCCAGGCGCTTGGCCAGGATCGCCAAGCCGGTATCTATGCCGGCTGCGGAATCCAGGGCCTGCCGGGCCGCGCGCAGGCGGGCCAACGATCCGTCCCCGGAGGCGCATAAACTGTCCTTGGCTGCGGCCAGGAATTCGGCCAGGCGCTCGAATTGCGAGAGGCGCTTCTCCTCGGCATCCAGCTCCTCTTCTTCGCCCTCACGCAGGCGCGCCTCGGTCAGCTCGCTGATGGCATAGGCCAGGGACTCGCGCCGGGATTCGCGCTCGGCCTCGCTGGCCTGGAGACGCTCCAGGGCCCGTCGCTTCTCGACCAGGGCGGCGAAACGGGTCGAATACTCGGCCACCTCAGCCTCTATGCCAGCGAATCGATCCAAGTATGGTCGGTGGCGCTCCGGCTGGAGGAGGGATTGATGCTCGTGCTGGCCGTGGACATCCACCAGGAGGGATGTGAAATCACGAAGGTCGGACCTGGCCACCGGAGTTCCCTGGATATAGGCCGTACCGCGCCCGCCGGCCTTCAGGGAGCGCCGCAGCACGACTGCACCCTCGTCACACTCGATTCCGCGAGCCTCCAGCCAGGCCAAGGCCTCCGGGCAGTCCTGCACCGAAAAGACCCCGGAAACCATGGTCTCCTCGGCCCCGGCCCGGATGCAGGCCGTATCGGCCTTGTCGCCCAGTATGAAGCCCAGGGCACCGATCATGATGGACTTCCCCGCACCTGTCTCGCCGGTGAGGAGGTTTAGCCCAGGCCCGAAGCGCGCCGTCATCCGATCGATGATGGCGAAGTCGCGGATGCTCAGCTCCTCAAGCATCCCGCCCCCCCGACCATGAAAGCTTAGTGCGCAGGACATCGTAGAAGGACATACGCCCGGAGGACAGGATCAGGGCGCGGTAGTCCGCGGCCCGGAAACGCACGAGGTCGCCCCCCTCCAATGGCAGGCTGACCTGACCGTCCAGACTCAGGATGAGCTCCCCGCGCTGCTCCCGGTCGATGAGGACCTCGACCGTGCAAGCGGCCGGCAGGACGAGAGGGCGATGGGAGAGTGTGAAAGGACAGATGGGGTTGAAGATGAATGCCTCTATATCGGGCGGTAAAATGGGGCCGCCGGCGGCCAGAGAATAGGCGGTAGACCCAGTGGGCGTGGAAAGAAGAAGGCCGTCAGCCCGATACCGGCCCAGGTCCTGAGGGCAGCACTCGGGCTCTGGAGAAGAAACCCTGGCCGAGAAAGAGATAAGCTTGGCCATGCCGGTGCCGGTTATGGCTGCCTCGTTCAGCGCATCGTGGTTCCCGATGGGCTTGCCGCCGCGCTCGAGCACTGCGGCAAGCATGAGCCTGGCAGTGGGGCGTAAGCTGCCGTCTAGGAAAAGCCCTAGACGCTCGCGCCATTCCTCGCGACCTATCTCGGCCAGGAAACCCAGGCGCCCCAGGTTGATAGGCAGGATAGGAGCCCCACGGGGAGCCATGGCCCTGGCCGCGAAGAGGACAGTTCCGTCCCCGCCTAAGGTGACGGCCAGGGCGTAATCACCCTCAGGCGCCTCGACATGCTTCCCCTGGAAGGCGCAGACATCTGCCTTGAAGCTCCGCCCGGCCAGCTCGCCCTCCACCTCGGCGGCGATCTCGCGGGCGCCTTCTTTGAGAAGATTGACGATCAGACAGGCCTTCCGCCGCGTAGCCATGCCCCTCCTTCGAGCCGCTCAAGGCAAGGTCGAGAGCACCTTTACAATGCGTTGCGCCCCAGCCCCGCCGATGCGCGGATGGAGAGGGAAGAGGATGCAGCGCAGGCAGAGCGCCCGCGCCTGGGGCAAGGGCCATTCGTCTTCTGACAGGAGGGGCAGCATGGTCCCGGCCGAGGCTTCCTCCGTCTCGATATCCTTCTTCCGGGCATAGGCACGCACATCGCGAGCCCCGCTCCTCAGCACCGCCGGGAAGGCGAAATATGAGGGCTCACCCTCGCCTTCCTGGGCTAGAAGGCCGTGCCGGGATTGCAATAGGGCGCGTTGGAAGAGTCCATAGAGTTCCTTACGCTTCTCCTGGAAGCGCGGCAGCTCCTTGAGCTGGGCCAGGCCTAGGGAGGCGTTCATGTCGCTCATCAAGCTCTCCCGAGGCATAGCCTCAATGACGCTCCTGAGAGCGGCCGCCTCGCGCTTTCCCTTTGCGATGAGGAGGGCGCCCTCCCCGGCCGTGATGTGCCCGCCTGATTCCAGGGAAAGGAGAGTGATAGCCCCCGTGTCACCCGCCTTGCGCAAAGAGGAATAGGCACCCAGGGTCTGGGTGATATCCTCGATGATAGGAAGGCCGGATTCCAAAAAAGCCTCGAAGGCGGGCATGATGCCGAAGGGGCCAGCCAGGACCAGGGCGCGGACGGGCGCCCACGAGCCACCATCCCCCCCGCCGGCCGCGCCACCCGCCCCTATCGGCGCCCTTTCCGATCGCGCTTCAAGGAGTCCCGGTGTCTCGGCCGTTTCCGGTGCCTCCGCTGCTTCAAGAGTGATTGCAGCCTTCGAAATAGATGCCGTCTCTATAGCGACTGCATCCCCCCCGTCTATGGCAGAGACCGCCGGGGCCCCAGCTCCCGTGGCTGTCCCCGTGACGGTTTCTGCTCCGGTTCCCTGTGCTCTGGAAGCCGCCGCCACGGCTTGCTTTTGACGAAGCCGCCCGAGCTCAGCCGGATCCGCCGCTCCTGAGGCCGGCAGGACGTCGAGCCATACCGGCTCAAAGCCTGCTCCCCTGATGGCATAGCCGTAATAAGATGGTGATAGGGCCGAGCAGGCGACGCGCGCCCCCTCCGGAAGACCAAGGAGGGACAGGGCCGTCTTTAGGGCCTCCACGGGGGAACGCAGGCCTGCGGCATACTCGCAGCCGAGGGTCTCGCGTATCTGAGCCATGAAGCGGGCATAAGCGTTCCCTGGCCCGACGTCGTCGGTCACGAGGCAATTGAGCACCGAGTCCATGTCTCGGCGACGTATGTAGGAGGAGTGTACTGGCGTCTTCATGTAGCCGCTTTATCTCTGCAATTCGCCGATCTTCTGGAGTTCCTTGGCATTGAACATTTTCCTGATGTCTAGGATGATGAGGTAGCCGTTCTCCTGGCGAACGACGCCCCTTATGTACTCGGCGCCGATGCCGGTGATCATCTGCGGCGGGGGCTGGACTTCCTCCCCCTCCACGCTGACCACCCGCGCCACCTTGTCGATGATTATCCCCAGCTTCATGCCGTCCAGGTCGATGATGATAAAGCCTGAGAGGAGCTCATCGTCCTCCTCCGCGGCACTCTTCTTTATGTGGAAGCGCCTATGAAGATTGATAATGGGGATGATGTCTCCGCGCAGATTGATGATGCCTTCTACGTAGGCGGGGGCGTTAGGGATGGGCCTTACGTCTTGGAGGCTCGAAATCTCCTTAACGTCCATGATATCGATGCCGTAGAGTTCGTCGCCTATCTGGAAGGTGACGAGCTGGAATTGGCCGTCTCTCTCTCCCATTGGCCTCTCCTCTGCATGAATCATACTCGATTTCCGTGCACAATTCAACGCCGGACATTCTGTCTTCCCAGGCCCTCAGGGGCTTTGGGGCGCCCCTACCCTCCCTTGGTAACGCCGCTTTTTTGGGCTTTTGTCCCTGGGAACGGCCGACCCTGGATGTCACATTCTTGCGCAATACGGGTTTTTCGCAGAGGGATGGGCGGCCATGTTGCCGTTTAGGACATAGCCCGTGATCCTTTTGGATCGCCCTTCCGTGGGGCCGCCCCGCCGCGTCTCCGGCCTCCCCGCCTGGGCGGGTGACCGGCGGGTCTTC
>CAYYCP010000086.1:4956-10687 GCA_964470375.1 uncultured Spirochaetales bacterium | reverse complement strand
CTCGGATAAAATAGCCACGAAGGCCCTGCCCCTGAGCTGCGGCCTGGCCCTCCTCGGGGTCATCGATCGTTGGCGCGCGGGGCGCCAGCCTCCCCCCGAGCTCAAGTGGCCCAATGACATCCTGGCCAGTGGGAAGAAGCTGTCAGGCATCCTCTGCGAGGGCGATGGGCGCCGTTTCTACGCGGGCATAGGCCTGAACTGCCTGGCTCGGGCCTTTCCGCCCGAGATTGAGGACAAGGCGGGCAGCCTGGAGGGGCTCTACGGCGCCGGCGTAAACATGGACGCTCTGTTTTCTTCCATATTAGGGGCCCTCAAGGTGGAACTCGGGAGGCCATTCGATCCGGAGGCGGCGGGGGCCCGGCTCTACGGCCTGGGACGGAGGGTGCGCTTCCTGGAGGGGATGCCCGAACGGGGCGATGTCCTGGAAGGGGAGATCGCCGGCCTGGGAAGCGGAGGCGAGCTCCTCATCCGCGCAGCGGGCGGGCTGCGCGCCTGCGCGTCGGGTGAGATTCTCTTCTAATCCGCTTCACTCCGTGGGCGTGCTCGGCTTGCCGATGAGGGAGTTGAATCTCTCGATGATGATCTCAGGAACGGGGGTCTCGCGGCCGTTCCTCGGGTCCTCGATGATCAGCTTGTAGTCGATGTCGGGATCGGGGGCCACCCGGAGGATCTTGTAGTCGATGGAGGAATCGGGCGGGACGATGATGATCTTGTAGTCAGCATCCTCGAAGACTTGGCCGATGAGCCTGCCCTGGGTTCCCAGGAGGCCGGCGGGATCGTCTATGGCCAGCCTCACTTCCTTCCGCCCGCCGCCCGTGCAGGCGGACAGCAATGAGACGATGCCGATGACGATCAGGGACTGTTTCATCACAGACCTCCCGCGCCGCCTCTGAGGGTCGCGATGCTTGAAAAACCTTTCAGGCTCTCAACGTTACGTCCTACCTAGATTGTCGAAGATTTGTGAGCCCTCATTCGAGGGGGGGGGAAAGAGCCCCCGCCCTTTCCCCCCGATGCGAGAATTCAGAGCGAAAAATGTTTTCGGAATCCCCCCTATCCTGGACGCGGCATGGCGGGCAGGGCTGAGAAGGGTAGCAGCGTTTTTTGAGGGACTACTATGGTCCGCCATGGGAAGGGCCCGCTATGGGGCTCCCGGGATAGGGGGAAGGAAAGGAAGCATTATCCTGGAAGGAATAAGTAAAAAAAGGGGGAAAGGGCAGGGGCTCTTTCCCCCGATGGAAAGAGGCTGCTCTATTACACATGCTATAGCACACGTGTAATAGAACGAAGGTTCTATAATACAGTTCCTTTTCTGCATATTTATGCATGAATATTGACATTTTTATGCACAGGCCCTATAGTCCCATCCCAATATGAAAGCACTCGCTCAGGAACTGAACCAGGCTCTGGCAGGCACGGCCGCCGAGCAGCTCCTCTCGGACTTCGGGAAGCGCATGTATTTTCCCAAGGGAATTATCGCCCAGTCGGCCGAGGCGGGGGAGAAGGCGAAGCTCTACAACGCCACCATCGGCATTGCCACGAGGGGCGGGAAGGCTCTCATCCTGGACGCCATCCAGGCCGAGCTGCCCCACCTGAGCCCGAACGAGGCGGTGGGCTACGCCCCGACGCCCGGGGTGATGGCCCTGCGGAAGCAGTGGCTGGCGGAGATGGGAAAGAAGAATCCCGATCTGGACGTATCGGCCCTGTCGCTGCCGGTGGTGGTGCCCGGGCTGACGCCCGGAGTGACCTACGCGGCCGAGCTTTTCCTTGATCCAGGGCAAACGATCGTCAGCCCGGACATGTACTGGGAGAACTACAGCCTCATCATAGAGGAGCGCGTGGGCGCTAGGTTGGCGGGCTTCAATGCTTTCACCCCCCAGGGCGGCTTCGACGTGGGGGCCTTCGAACGCGCCCTGCGCGACAACGTCAGGGGTGGGCGGGTGGCCTTCATCCTCAACTTCCCCAACAACCCAGCCGGCTACACGCCCACCAAGGCGGAGGCGGCGGCCATAGCCGAGGCGGTAAAGCGAGTGGCCGACTCCGACGTCTGGGTCCTGGCTATCACAGACGACGCCTACTATGGCCTCTTCTTCGAGGAGGACGTGGAGCGTCAGTCGCTGTTCACGCGCTTCGCCTCGCTTTCGCCGAGGGTTCTGGCCCTTAAGATCGACGGGCCCACAAAGGAGGACTACGTCTGGGGCTTCCGCTGCGGCTTCATGACCTTCGGCTGCGCGGGCATGGGGCCGGCTCAGTACGAGGCCCTGGTGAAGAAGCTGATGGGGGCCATCCGCTCCTCGGCCTCCTCCTCCTCCTCGGCGGCACAGCACATCCTCCTCAAGGCGGCCCAGGCCCCGGGCTACGCGGAGAACAAGGCCGCCATGCGCAAGCTGATGGAGGAGCGCTACGCCGCGGTGCGCCGGGCCCTGGCCGGTCTCAAGAGCGCTAAGCTGGCGCCGCGGCCCTTCAACTCGGGCTACTTCATGTGCTTCGAGTGCCGGGGCTTCGGGGCCGAGGCGCTCAGGCAGAAGCTCCTGGCCGAGGGCATAGGCACGATAGCCCTGGACGAGAAGACCCTCAGGGTGGCCTTCTCCTCCGTGGACACGGATAAGATCGAGGATCTCTACACGCGCATCTACGCCGCCGCCGAGTCGATGTAGATCCCGGCCCGCCCGGATCCCCATCCCGGACGATTGCAAAAGGGTCCTGGCGGGTCTATGGTGAAGCATGGACTTCAAGGGGAAAACCGCTTTCGACGTGGCCGGGCGCCTAGTCTCCCTGGCCGTCCTGGCCTTCGGTCTCCTGGCCCTGGGCTGGGCGGCGGCCGTGGCCCTGTGGGGCTTCTGGATAGAGGAAGTCATCACCCTGGTCTTCCTCCTCATCCGCCTGGCGGCCATGGCGCGGGCGAGGCATAGGGGGCTGGGTGAGTTCGAGGACTCCCAGGAAGCCAAGGAGGCCAGGGGAGGGCTGGCGGGCATCCTCGTCCTCCTCTTCTTCCCCCTGGTCCACCTCATCTTCATCATCGTCTTCATGTTCTTCCTGGACGAACACGACCCGGCGGCATCCCGCATGGCGGGGCTCTTCCTCTCGGTCCTACGCGGCCGCGTGGACGCCTACGACCTCAGGGCCCTGGCGCCCCTCTTGGAGATCGGTGCCATCCTCGCCTTCTGGGCCGTGATCGATCTCGCGCGGGACCTGCGCGGGAAGGGGCGCGGGATCAGCATGGCCGCCATCAACCTGCGCGCGCGCTCATGCCTTGTCCTGCCCCACCTGACAATCATCGCCGGGGGCTTCCTGATGATGGCCCTCAGGGCTCGTCAATGGTTGGCCTGGGCCGTCATCCTGGTGAAGGCCCTTTTCGAGATCCTCCTCCTCCCGGCCATGAAGAAGGAGTCGGAGACCGCGGGCGCGGGGGCCGGGCTTTCAGGCCCCGCCGCCGCCGGAGGCGAAGCCGCCGTCGAGGCGGCGATCCAGGCGCCTGAGCCCCGGTTCGGTGACGAGGGCTGATGGGGGCAGCTAGGTGAAGCGTTTCATCATCCTGGCATCGTCGGCCCACGATGGCGATGATGCCCCTGCCCTGGGCGCGGCGTGCATCGCCGCCGCGGTGAGGGGGAAGCCGGCCCTGTCGGAGCGCATCCAGCCTCTCATCATCTCCTGCCTCCCTGGGGAGGGCGCTCGGGAGCTGGCCGCGCGGGTCCTTGAGGCCGGACCCGATATCATAGGCCTGTCCCTTTATTCCTGGAACCGCCTCAGGCTCATGGCCGCCGCCGAGGAGCTGAAGAGGGCCAGGCTGGGCCTGCCCGTCATCGCCGGAGGCCCCGAGGCCGGGGGACGAGGGGAGGCCCTCCTGGAAGGAGGTCCCGTGGACGCGCTGATAGAGGGGGAGGGCGAGGCGGCCATAATCGGCGTCCTTGAGTCCTTCCTAGACAGGGGCCGGATCGCCGAGGGCATCATCAAGGCGGAAGTCGTCGACCTGGCCGCGACCCCCTCGCCCTGGCTGTCGGGCATGTGCGCGGCGCCCCCGGGCGGGAGGGTCCACTGGGAGATAGCCCGGGGCTGTCCCTTTTCCTGCGCCTACTGCTATGAGGGCAGGGGAAGGGCCGGGGTGCGCCGGATAGGACGCCCGCGTTTGGAGACCGAGCTTGAGCTTTTCAAGGCTGCGGGCCTCGCGGAAATCTGCGTCCTGGATCCAACCTTCAACGCCGATAAGAAGGCCTGCCTGGATACGCTGCACTGGCTTGCTCGGGATGGCGGGGGTATACGCTTCGGCTTCGAGATCCGCGCCGAGTTTGTGGATGATGCTATGGCCGAGGCCTTCGCCGGCCTGCCATGCTGGCTCCAGATAGGTCTCCAGAGCGCCGACCCGCGCGTGATGGCCGCTCTCGGTAGGCCCTTCGACCCACAGGCCTTCAAGCGGGGCACGAGGGCTCTGGAGAGGGCGGGCCTGGTCTACGGGATGGACCTGATCTACGGCTTGCCGGGGGACAGCCTGAGGGGCTTCAAGACCAGCCTGGACTTCGCCCTCCGCCTTGGGCCGAACCACCTGGATATTTTCCGCCTGGCCCTCCTTCCGGGGACCGAGCTGGCAGCCCGCGCGGGATCCCTGGGCATTAAGGCCATGGCCGATCCGCCCTACCACGTCATCTCCACGCCCGGCTTCTGCGAGGCCGATATCAGGGAGGCCGAGGGGCTGGCCCTGGCGACCGATCTCTTTTACACAAAGGGTCGGGCGGTGGCCTGGTTCCTTCCGGCCATGGATGCCCTAGGCATGAAGGCTTCGACTTTCCTAGAAAGGGTGGCCCGGAGGATGCGTGCGGAGGGGAATCCGGGGCATGATGCCGATCCCCTGGATATATTAGCCTTCCAGGAGGACTGCGTAGAGGCGACAGCCCGGACGGAGGGGAAGGCCGCCTGCCTGGGGGCCCTGAAGGGCCTCATACGCCTGCATGCGGCCTATGGCATGGCCCTGGCCGAGGGGCGCGAAACCGAGCTGGAGCTGGAATATGGGGCGGATGAGCTCCTGCGCCAGGCACCTCTGGGGCTGGAGCGCTTCTGTGCCTCGCACAAGCCGGCGCCGCGGACCGTCCTGGTGGGGCCGGACGGGGAGGGCGACGCGCGCATCGAGGAAGCCGAACCGGGCCCGCGGAAGGGGAGGAGGGGCTGATGATCAGCGTGGACATACTCTGGAACGACAAGATGGCCCTGGGGATCGAATACATCGATCAACACCACAGAACTCTGATAGGTCTCCTCCTGGACGCCAAGCGGGCCATGGGGCCGGGCGGCCGGGATGTGGACCGCGAGGCGGTCCGGATTGTTCTCTCCGCTCTCTCGGGCTACAGCAAGTACCACTTCCTGGCCGAGGAGAGGCTTATGCTGGAGATAGGCTTCCCCGGCATCGACTCCCAACGCGAGGCCCATGCCCTCTTCGGGGAGAAGCTCAAGGCGATCGAGGACTGCTACGCCCGCGACGCCCATGCCGCCGGACAGGAGCTGATCGGCTTCCTCACGAAATGGCTAGTGGAGCACATCATACGCGACGATGCGAAGATAGGGCGCTATATGAAGTCTGGGAAGGAGGGCGCCTGAACCCTCCCGGCGATAGCCGGGGCGCTCACGGCATCAGCCGGGGACGCCCGGCATCAGCCGGGGACGCCTCCCAGGAGGCGACCCTGGAGCTTCTTGTCCTTGGCCATGCGCTTCATCATTCCGCGGGTCTTCTCGAATTTCTTGAGAA
>CAYYCP010000086.1:0-4856 GCA_964470375.1 uncultured Spirochaetales bacterium | reverse complement strand
TTGTCCTTGGCCATGCGCTTCATCATTCCGCGGGTCTTCTCGAATTTCTTGAGAAAGCGGTTGACCTCGGCCACCGATGTGCCTGAGCCGCGCGCCACGCGGGCCCTGCGCGAGGGTCCCAGGATGACCACGTTCATGCGCTCCTTTCTGGTCATGGATAGAATGATAGCCTCTTCGCGCCTGAGGCCGGCCTCATCGATGTCCTCCTCCGAGACCTGGCCGGCCAGGCCGGGCAACATATCCAGCATGCCTTTCAGGGATCCCATCTTGCGCATGCGCCTGATCTGGTCCAGATAGTCCTCCAGGCTGAAGGTCTCGCTGGCCATCTTATCGCGCAGCTCCTCGGCCTCCTCCGCCTTCATGGCCGTCTGGGCCTTTTCCACCAGGCTCACCACGTCGCCCATGCCGAGGATGCGGCCGGCCATACGCTCGGGGTAGAAGGGCTCAAGGCCCTCGGGCTTCTCGCTGACGCCGATGAACTTGATGGGCTTGCCGGAGACGGTCTTGACCGAGAGGGCCGCGCCGCCGCGGGCGTCCGAATCGAACTTGGAGAGGATAACCCCGCTGATGCCGATGCGCTCGTCGAAGGCCTTGCAGATGTCGGCGGCCGCCTGTCCGGTCATGGAGTCGGCCACCAGGAGAACCTCGTCCGGCTTGACCTCGGCCTTGATTCGCTGGAGCTCGGCCATCAGGGCATCGTCTATCTGCAGGCGCCCGGCCGTGTCCACGATCAGGACGTCATGCAACTCGGCCTTGGCCCGGGCATAAGCGGAGCGGGCTGCCTTGACCGGGTCCCGGGCCTCCTCGGCGTGAACGTCGACGCCTATCTGGGAGCCTAGAACTTTGAGCTGCTCCACGGCGGCCGGGCGCTGCAGGTCGCAGGCGGCCAGGAGGGGGTGTCGCCCCTTGGCCTTGAGGAGGTGGGCCAGCTTGGCCGCGGTGGTCGTCTTGCCCGAGCCTTGTAGGCCCACCATCAGGATGACCGAGAGGGTGTCGGGGCCCTTGAGAGCCAGGTCCTGGCGTGTGTCGCCCAGGAAAGAGACCAGCTTGTCGTGGAGGAGCTTGACGAACATCTGGCCCGGCGATACCGAACGCAGTACCTTCTCGCCCTTGGCTTCTTCTATGGTGGAGTTGACGAAGCGGCGCACCACCCGGACGTTGACATCCGCGTCCAGGAGGGCAAGCTTGACCGCCTCAACGGCGTCCTCGATATTCTTCTCGCTTATGGCGCCCTTGCCGGAGATGAAGCGCAGGGCATCGCCGAAGGCGCGGGTGAGCTTCTCGAACATGGTCCGCCCATACTAGCGGCGGGGCATGCGGGAGTCAAGGAAGCGGGACGGCTGCGGAAGTCGGGAAGGAGGGAGCGCGGGCGACCGGCGGATTCCAGTCCTCGGGCGGGAGTGTCCTGCCCGGCCGCCCCGCGAGGAACCTATTGCTTAGGCGGCCACTTGGGCTTGGGATACACGACCGCGGCCGTGGCCTTGGCCTTGGGGGCGATGACCTCGAAGACGCCCTTCTGCCACTGTCCGATCTGTCCGGCATAGCATTCCAGAGCCAGGCTATGCGTGGCGTCGAACCAGGTGGGACCCAGGATGGTGTCGAACTTCTCCTTGCTCAGGGCGTCGCGGAGCTTCTTCTGGTCCAGGCTGCCGACCTTCTCGATGGCCTTCTGGAGGACCTGCAGGGAGGCGTAGTACACGTTGTGGCCCCACCAGTCCAGGCTGCCTTCGCCGTATTCCTTGACCATCTTGTCCGCGAATTCCTTGTGGGCCGGCGATGACTTGGCGTTCCAGGCCCCCCAGGCCATGACTCCCTCCAGGGCCGGGCCGAAGATGCCGGCGAAGAAGGCGAAATTCCCGCCGGGTCCGGACAGGTAGAGCTTGGGCTCGTAGCCCAGCTCTATGGTCTGGGTCAGGGCCAGGATGTTCTCGTCCGGGTAGGCGAAGCACAGGAAGGCCTCTGCGTTGAGCGCCTTGGCCTCCTTGATGATGGGGGCCATGTCCTTGATGCCCACCGGGATGCTCTTGGACAGGACTACGTTGATGCCCTTGGCCTTGATGAGGGGCAGGGCCGATCCTGAATACTCGGCACCGTGGAGGTCGTTGAGATAGACCATGGCCACGCTCTTGACGCCCTTCTCCGCCATCAGGTCGACTAAGGCCGGGACCTGAGCGTGATCCGAATAGTTCAACACCGAGAACATGAAGGGGTAGGCGCTGATGAGCTTGCTGAGCCTCGTCGCCCCGCCTTCGGCCCCGATCATGACGTAGCCCAGCTCGTTGATGACCGGCGCGGCGGCGAAGAGCATGTCCGTGCCGGCCGGCGGCAGGAGGAGGTCGACCTTGTCCTCCAGGATGAGCTTCTTCAGGTTGGCCAGCATCTTGTTGATGTCGCTCTCATCATCGTAGACCTTGAGCTCGATGGGCAGCTTCTTGCCGTACTCCTTGACGTAGATACCGCCCTGGGCGTTGACCTCCTTGGCCCACAGCTTGTAGATGAGTCCGAAGGCCGTCTGCTCGAAGATCGACAGGGAGCCCGTCAGGGAGCGCGAGGCGCCCACCAGGATCTTGTCCTTCTTGGGCGCTGCCGCGGCCTCTGAAGCCAGGGCCAGGGCGGCCAGCAGGATGGCGGCCTGGATGCGCGTCCAGCTTCTCTTCATCGTGTCCTCCTTCAAGTGCTGCTTTCGCGCGGGGCGGATGCGCGCCCGGGCGGCGCGGTATCCGGCGCGGGCGTATGGTCGCCGATATCAAAAAAGGCCAAGCGTTGGCTGAGTTGGCTGGTGGCGGCCGCGATGCGCTCGGAGAATTCGCTAGTGGCCGCGGCCGTGGAGGCTATGGACTCGGAGCCGCGGGCTATGTCGGCCATGCTCTCGCGCACGGAGGCGGAGGCCTTGGACAGGACTTGGGCGGCCTGCGATGACTCCGCGGCGCTGGCGGCAATCTCGCGCGAGGCGTCCTTGGATCGCACCGATATCTCCCGAAGCGCGACAACCGCCTCATTGATCTGTCGCCCGCCCGAATCCAGCTCGGACATGTTGCCGGCGATCTCCGCCATGGCCCGATCCAATCGGGCCACGCCCTCGTTCACGGATTTGAAGGCCTCCAGGGTTGAGCGGCTCTCGTCGTAGGCTGACCTGATGGATGTTACCATCCGCTGAAGCTCTTCCTTGATGTTCTTGGATTGCTCATTGACCGCCTCAGCCAGATTGCGGATCTCCTCGGCCACCACGGAGAATCCCTTGCCGGCCTCCCCGGCGTGGGCCGCCTCTATGGCGGCGTTCATGGCCAGGAGGTTGGTCTGGGTGGCGATGCCCATGATGATCTGCACGACCTCGGTGACGGCCCCGAGGTTGGAGTCAACGCTACGGATCGTCTCGGCCAGGCCGGCCATCTGGTCCCCGCCGGTGGCCGTGATCTGGGCCAGGGACCTCGCGGACTGGCCGTGTTCGGCGGCGATCTTGGACACGTTACCGATGGAGGCGATCATCTGGACGATGGCGGAGGAGGTCTCCTCCACCATGGCGCTCAGCTCGCTGAGTTGGCCGTCCAGCTGGGCCACGCTGGAGGCTATGTGGGCGTTGCCGGCCGATGATTCGGCTATGCCCTCGTTCAAGGCGTGGATCTCCGAGTCTACCGCTCCGATGGAAGCGCGCATCTCTGCCAGTGATGTCGAGGCTAGGCCGGAGACCGAGAGGAGTTCGCGCTGGAGCTGGTCGTCGTTGCGCAGGACTTCCTTTATCTCGGCGATGGAATCACGCAACCTGCTCAGGAAGGAATTGAGGCGTTGGGCCAGGTGGCTGAGCTCGCCCTTGCCTGAGGCGGTGAAATCGCTCCTGAGATCGCCGCGCTCCAGGAGCTGGATATGGGCCTCCACCTGGCGGAAGGAGGCGTGTATCCGCGACGAGGCCGCCCAGCCCAGGAGGGCGCCGGCCACGACGATGACAGCCATGATGGCCAGCGACAGGGTGCCGCTCAATGAGGAAACCTTGTCCACCGCAGCGTCTATGGTCGCGTATTCGCTCGAGAGGGTGTCGCGGATGGCGGCCAGCTTCTGGTCCAGCAAGGCGATGGCATCGAAGAACAGGCCCAGGTCGAAGGCCAGGCTCTCAGCACCTACCGACGATAGCCCGGTCGAGAGCAGTGAGGCGTAGACATCAGCTACCCGGCGGCTCCCCGCTTCGTCCGCCGTGCCGCCGGCCCCCGCCAGGACGGCCTCTGCCTGGAGCTGGAAATCGTCTAAATGAAGACCCACCAGGAGCTTCTGGCTCTCGATGCTGGCCAGGGCCAGCTTGACCGATTTGCCGGCCGCCTTGAGGGCGTCCAGATTCTTGAGGGTCTCGAAGGCCGCCTCCAGGTCGGCCCGGCTGGCTTTTACGCGCTCCAGCTGGGGGGCCAGGGGCAGGGCGGCGCAGAGGGCGGTGTCCTGGCGCAGACGCTCCAGGGATGAAGCTACCGACTGGAGCTGGCCCTTCTCACGGATCATCCTCTGGGAGGGCTCCCTGATGACGAAATAAAGGGTTATGGCGAAAGCGAAGGACAGGATGATGGCTGACAACAGGAAGTTCAATTGAGACCTGATGCTCATTGGCCCTCCATGCGCTGTTATTTGTCCAAAACAAGTATGTACAGATTCGGCCAGGCATGGAGCCCGTTCCGGATTGTACTCCTCATCCGTATCATCAGCCATCAGGAGTCCTTTTTCAAATTTCGGAGGCAAGATTCGTACGTTGTGAGCAGGGCGAACCGCTGGTTTTTTTGGAGTTATTTGATTATTTAGCGATACGGCCTGGCGCGCGAAACATCGGCCCGGGCGGGCGGGATGGCCGCGTTGGCCGACATCAACCGCCCAGGAACTCC
>CAYYCP010000085.1:2583-10695 GCA_964470375.1 uncultured Spirochaetales bacterium | reverse complement strand
GCAAACGGGGCCGGCAAGACCACCCTGCTCTCGGCCCTGGCCGGCCTCCTGACGCCCGCCTCCGGCGAGGTGCTCTTCAACGGCCGGCCGGTGGCGGGTTTGCCGCCCGAACGCATCGTCCCCATGGGTTGCGCCTTGGTGCCGGAGGGCCGTAAGCTCTTCTGGCCCATGAGCGTGAGGGAAAACCTGATCCTGGGGGCTTATTCCCGCGCCGGGCGCGGAGGCAAGGCCTTCCTCAGGCAGCGCCTGGAGGCCGTCTTCGCACTCTTCCCGCGCCTGGAGGAGCGCCAGGCCCAGCTTGCCGGCACCCTCTCCGGCGGGGAGCAGCAGATGCTGGCCATCGGGCGGGCCCTCATGTCGGATCCGGCCTTCATCATGATGGACGAACCCTCCATGGGCCTGGCGCCCCTGGTGATCAGGGACATCTTCAGGGCCATAGCGGCCCTGCGCAAACAGGGCAAGACCGTCATGGTGGTGGAGCAGAACGCCCGGGCCATCCTCAGGATCGCCGATCGCGGTTATGTGATGGAGACGGGCAGCCTGATCCTGGAGGGCTCCAGCGCCGACCTGCTCAACAACCACGATGTCCAGCGCGCCTATCTTGGGAAGGAATACGAGTCCATAGCCGAATAGGGGGCCTGAGATGATCCTTGAACCGAAATTCGAGTGCATGCCCAGGGCCGATCTGGAGCAGCTGCAGACCGAGCGCCTGCAGGCGACCCTCTTCCGGGCCCGTCAAAACGTGGCCTTCTACCGCCATGCCCTGGCTGAGGACCGAGCGGACATCTCGGAGGTGCGCACTCTGTCCGACCTGCGCCGCCTGCCCTTCACCACCAAGGACGATCTAAAGGCCAACTACCCCTACGACATGTTCGCCGTGCCCCTGCACGACGTGGTGCGCATCCATTCCACATCCGGCACCACAGGCAAGCCCATCGTGGTGGGCCATACCCGCAATGACGTCCAGCACTGGACCAACCTGGTGGCCAGGGTGCTGGCCTCCGCCGGCGTGGACCAGCGCGACTTCGTGCAGGTATGCTTCCACTACGGCCAGGCCTCGGCGGCCCTGGGCTTCCACTACGGCGCCGAGCGCCTGGGGGCCTGCGTCATCCCGGCCTCCGGAGAAAGCGCCAGCCGCCAGGTCATGGTCATGCGCGACTACCGCACCTCGGTGCTTGTGAGCACGCCCAGCTACGCCCTGCATCTCGCTCAGACCATCGAGGATCTCGGCGTCCCGCTCTCCGAACTGAACCTGCGGGCAGGCATCTTCGGCGCCGAGCCTTGGAGCGAGCGCATGCGCGCGGAGATAGAGCGACGGCTGGGCCTTACGGCCATCGATAACTACGGCCTGACCGAGCTGGCCGGCCCGGGCGTATCCTTCGAGTGCGAGCGCCGCGAGGGACTGCACGTCAACGAGGACCATTACCTCGTGGAGGTGATCGATCCGGCCACGCTGGAACCCGTTCCGGACGGCCAGGAGGGCGAGGTGGTCTTCACCACCCTCACCCGCGAGGCCTTCCCCCTCATCCGGTACCGTACCGGTGACATCGCCTCCATCATATCCGAGCCCTGCCCCTGCGGCCGCAGCACCCGCCGGCTCACGCGCCTGTCCGGCCGCACGGACGACATGATCATCGTCGAGGGCGTCAACATCTTTCCGTCGCAAATCGAGGAATCCATCCTGGGCGTGGAGGGGCTGCGGCCCAACTACCAGATCGTCCTGGACCGCAAGGACGGGAACGACAGCATCTCAATACAGGTGGAGGCCTCCTCGGACTTCCCCTTCCTGGACGAGCTGGGCCAGGTGGAGCGCTTGAAATCCAAACTGGAGGGAAAACTCAAAGAGGAACTGGGGCTTCGAGTCTCGGTCACCCTTGTGGAACCGAGATCCCTGGGCAGCTCGGACGGCAGGAAATTCCGCAGGATCCTGGATAGGCGCGATAAGTGACGGCTCGGCCTGGAGCCCATCGTCTCACTTACCGCAACAGTGCTTGTACTTCTTGCCAGAACCGCAGGGGCAGGGTTCGTTGCGCCCCACCTTGGGCGCTGAGCGGACCACCGTGTCCGTCAGCACGCGCCCGCTCTTGAAGAACCAGCGCCCGTTACGGCGAACGAACTGCGACACCTCGTGGTGTTCCTGGTCCCGGCCCTCCTGGCGGTAGCGGGCGATGAATTCCACCATGCCGCGCTCGTCGGCCGGCCCGCCGGCCTCAGTCGAGATTATCTCCAGGCCCAACCACTCGGATTCCTCGGCCCACCTGCGGGTGGATTCCGGATCCGGCTTTCCGCTCCGATCCTCGAGGATAGTATCCATGAGGTAATCGATCTCGTGCTTGGCGTAGGCCGCGTAGCGGCTGCGCATGAGGGCCTCGGCGGTCGGCGCCGCGACCTTACCGGATATATAGGGCCCGCAGCAGTCCTTGTAAGCCCTGCCGGAGCCGCAGGGACATTTCTCGGCCATTCTAGTCTCCTCTGCATCTTCAATTCGTCAGCCCCGGATAGAGCGGGGAGCGTTCATCACTCGCGAAAAGGCCTCAGCTCTCCTCCGGTGAGGTATCCCGCGGCCCCTCCAGTTTCTCCATGAGGCGCTCAAGGGCTCTCCCGGCCAGGCCGCTATCCTTGCCTTCTATCAAATTTCTGATCGCGCCCAACTCGGGTCCGGAGAAGGCGGCTCCGCCCAAGGCATGGGCCCTGAACGAGGCGCAGGCCAGGGGGCAGACCCGTTCGGCTATCTTGAGCATTTGCGCGGCGTAGAGGCGGATTTCCTTCTGAGCGTGTCGGTCCAGCCTAAGCTTGAGGAAGCGGAACAGGTTGTGCAGATCGATCTGCCAGTACCATTCGGTATAGAGAGACAGGGGCAGGTTCACCCGGGCAAGCTCGCGGGCCAGGCCCATATCCAGGAGAGTCCGATAATCCGCATACGCCGCCCGTTGTCCGGCGTCCAGCAGGCTTATCGCGCGCGCGGCTTCGGGCGCAGGAAGGGGCGCATCAGCGCGGCCTTGCTTGTTGTCAGGATTCTGTGCAGCCACGTCCTCCGGCCGCGGAAGGTAGAACTCGTCCTTCATCACCGAGTAGCGCCCGGATACCTCATTGAGGCGGGCAGTCCGGTGCCTGATCCACTGGCGGGCCACGAAGATCGGCAGCTTGACGTGAAAGGTCAAGACCACCTGCTCGAAGGGCGAGGTGTGCTCGTTCCGGAGGAGATAGTCGATCAGCCCGGCGTCCTCGCGGCTGGTCTTGGTGCCTTCGCCGTAGGACACGCGCGCGGCCTGCACGATGCGCTTATCGCCGCCCAGGTAGTCCACCAGACGCACAAAACCCTTGTCCAACACGGGGAATTCTTTGTCCAGGATCTCCTCAGCCTCGGGTACCACACAATGCGCCATGTCGCCTCCCCGCCGCCCAAGCCTAGCCGCGCTCCACCGCGCGCGGCGGATCATCGACCGGGAAGCTGATCTCCACAAGGCCGCCCACGCGCCTGTTCGCCCCCTGGCCCTCGTGCCAGGGCGCTTGGTAAACCATCCGGCAGGCGCCTGGCTTCCTGACCATATAGGCGTTGACCGATCCCTCCCTCAGGAGACGCCGGATAATCTCGTTGGATGCAGGCGAATGGCAGTCGAAGAGATTCTTGCCGATCAATGAGGCCCCGCCGCGCTTGGCCATGAGGGCTTCGGCGGCGGGGTTCATGTAGACAATCGTGCCCTGGACGTCGCAGGCCGTGACCGCGGCGGGTATATCGCCGTAGCGCCAAGGATGTTCCATGGCCGGATCATATCCGCGGAGAGGCCGCGCGCGCAAGTCCGAGAGAACCGTGTCCTTTCAAGGATCGCGGCCGTAGAGCCGGGCCAGGCGCGCGAGCCAAGCGCCGACATCATCGGGGATTCCCTCCTGGCACATGCGCCAGGACCAATTTATCGGACCAAGGGTCGATGGGCGGTTCATGCGCGCCTCGCTTCCAAGGCCTAGGAGATCCTGCATGGGCAGGATGGTCCAGGCCGCCACCGACTTGAACAGCTCCCGAATCAAAGCCCGCGCGCGGGCCTCCGTCGTACGGTGGTCCCTCTCCAGCCCCAGGTACTCGTCGATGAAGGCCAGGATGGGCGGTCCGACCTCCTCATCCAGCCAGCCCCGCAGGGTGTTGTTGTCGTGCGTGCCGGTATAAGCGAAGGAGTCCGGGGTGTGATTGTGCGGCAGGAAGGGATTGCTCGTGTCCAGGACTCCCTCGGCATCGACCGAGAAGGCGAACTGCAACACACGCATCCCCGGTAGGCCAAGGCTCTGCCTGAGCTCGGCCACCTCAGGGGTTATGATGCCCAGATCCTCGGCTATTATAGGCAGGTCCCGACCCAGGTCTTCCCTGAGGGCTTCGAAGAGCTCGGCCCCCGGACCTGCCCTCCACTCTCCTTCGCGGGCGCTTTCCCGCCCGTAGGGCACGGCCCAGTTAGCCTGGAAGCCCCGGAAATGGTCTATCCGTACAATGTCGCACAACGCGAGAGCAGCCGCCGTGCGGCGCTTCCACCAGGCGTAGCCGCTGGCCCTATGGGCCGGCCAATCGTATAAGGGATTGCCCCATAATTGACCCTCGCTGGAGAAGTAGTCAGGGGGTACACCGGCCACGCTCCGCGGCCGCCCGCGCTGATCCAGAAGGAAAAGCTCGCGCCGGCCCCAGACGTCGGCGGAGTCATACGCCACGAAGATCGGCATATCTCCCACCAGGCGCAGCCCCAGGGCAGATGTCTTGGTGCGCAGGGCCGCGAATTGCCTGAAGAAGAAGAATTGCAGGGCGCAGCGCTCCTCGATGGAGCCGGCCCGGGTGCGGCGCCATTCCGCAAGGGCGGCGCTTTCCCCTCGGGCCAGCTCCTCCGGCCAGTAATTGGCCCACATGGCCCCGAAGACACCCTCCCGGCGGGCCCGTTCATCAAAGCATTCCTTTATCGACATGAAGAGAGCGTAATCGTCCAGCCATGCGGACTGGGCTTCCTTGAAAACCCGATAGGCCTCGCCGAGGCCGGAGTCGGCGCGGGCCAGGAAGCGCCGGGCGGCCAGGCGGAGAAGGGGCATCTTCCACTCGATCAGGGCCCCGTAGTCAACGCGCCCTGGGTCGAAGGCGGGTAGATGGGACAAGTCGGCGGGCTCGAGCCAGCCCTCTTGCAGAAGCAGCTCCGGCGATATGAGGAGCTCGTTTCCGGCGAAGGTGGAGAAGGACTGGTAGGGCGAGTTGCCGTAGCCAGTCGGCCCGAGTGGCAGGATCTGCCAGAGTCCCTGTCCGGCCCTGGCCAGGGACTCGGCGAAGGCGTGGGCCGCGGGGCCGAGATCGCCTATACCATAGGGCCCGGGCAGGGAGCTGATATGAAGAAGGACGCCGCAGGAGCGTCTTCGCTCTGAAAGCCTGAAGGGGGCCGTAGATCCGTCGAGTGTAGGCATGCGGCCAGGATATGGCCGGGCCCCGTCCTGGTCAAGGATGGTCGGACAAGCCCCCTGCGCGATAGAAGGAGGGGAGCGATGAAATGTCGTCTGGAATCGGGACTGCGATCCCTGCACGCAGACGCAGAATAGAGTATCATTGAAGCCATGAGACGTCGCCGCCTCCCGCTCTGCCTGGCCTGCCTCCCCCTGGCCTTGGCCCTATGCTCCTCCTGCGGGAAGGCCCCTCCCGTCGCGGAAAGAGGCGTCCTCGATCTCAGGTCATGGGATTTTAAGCATAACGGCAATGTCGCTTTGAATGGGGAATGGGCCTTCACCGTCCTGATTCCGGATCCGGCCGCCCCCCATGGGGGCGCCTACCGCCGAGTACCCGACCAATGGCACGGTCGCGACGCCGGGGCGGACTGGGGCATGGGTTATGCCTCCTATCGTTTACGTGTCCTCCTGCCGGTGGACTGCGGCCCCCTGGCCATACGCAATTTCACCATTGCCACGGCTTTCAGGCTTTTTGTGAACGGTAAATTGATTGGTTCGGCGGGAAGGCCTGGCCCCTCCCCCGCGGAATCCCGGGCTGCCTATGGTCCCGGCCTGGCCAGCCTGGGCGAAGTCGGCAACGAGATCGAGATCGATGTACGCGTCTCCAATTGGGAGTACCGCTCCGGAGGGATATGGCGATCCCTGAGCCTTGGGCCGGAGGCGCGCCTAGCTAAGCAGAAACGCGATTCCAACATCATCGAGCTTGTCCTGTGCGCCAGCCTGATGACCCTGAGTGCCAACATACTCATCAACTACCTTATGCGCCGGAAGGACCGCAGCCACCTCTATTTCCACGGCTTCGCGGCCATAGTGTCCATGCGCACGCTCTTCACCGGGGAATACCTGGCCTATAGCATATTCCCGAACATCTCCTTCGAAATCCTGATCAAGCTGGAATACCTGAGCATCATCACCTGCCCGCCCCTCTTCCTCCTCTTCTACTCGCACTTCTACCCCTTTGCGGTGCCTAGGCGCCTGCGCGACGGACTGGTCCTGGCATGGGTCCCGCTCCTGTTGAGCCTGCCCTTCCTTCCCCTCCCGGCCATGACCCGCATGACTCCGTTGTACTACTGCGTAATCCTGTTCCAAGTGTTTGTCATGCTCTACCTGCACTTCACCAAGGCCAAGCGTTTCGATCGGATGGAGAGCACTGTCATAGCCATCGGCGGCATCGTCCTATTCCTGACCCTCCTTAATGACATATTCCTCAACTCGGTGCTGCTCGTCAGCTTCAACATGCTCCCCCTGGGGCTGGCCTTCTTCGTGGTCATGCTCACGGCCATGCTGGCCCGCAGGTCCAACGCGGCCTTCGACCGGGCCGAGCTCCTGGCCGACGACCTGGGCCGGGCCAACAGCCTCCTGCACGCGCGACTGCGCGAGAACCAGGAAACCCGCGAGCGCCTGGAGGTTCTACTCTCGGAAAAGGAACTATTGATCAAGGAGATCCATCATAGAGTGAAGAACAGCCTGCAGGTGGTCTCCAGTATCATCAGCCTCCAGGCCAGCCGGGCTCCCGGCCCCATGGAACGCGAGCAGCTGGCCGCCCTGAGAATGCGCATACGTTCCATCAGCCTGGTTCACGAGAAACTCTACGGCTCCGTCTCTTCGGAGAAGGTGGACCTGGTCTCCTACCTGAGGGAGCTGACCTCCCTGCACCAGGCCAGCTACGGCAGCCAATCCAGGCCCATCGGCTTCGAATCCGACCGGCCGGAGTACACCGCGGGGATAGAGCTATGCGTGGACGCCGGCCTCATCCTCACCGAACTCCTCTCGAACGCCTTCAAGCACGGGACGGCGTCCGCGGAGAAGACCGGCGGAATGGCCGCCCTAGTGCGCATTGAATGCGGACAAGAAGCGCTGCGGCTCGAGGTGCGCGACTTCGGGCCGGGCCCGCCCGAGGGCTTCGATCCGGCCCGCTCGACGGGCCTGGGCCTGACCATGGCCCGCACCCTGGCCCAACGCTGGGGCGGAAGCGTGGAGATGGAGCAGGCCTCCCCGGAGGGCGGCACCCTGGCGAGGGTCTCCTTCAAGCTGGAAGGCCATCAGTCCTGAGGGCCGATAGTCTCAGTCCTGGAAGCGCTCGATGAGCTCAAAGTGCTCGCAGAGCACAAGGTCCCCCGGCCTGAATGCCCGGCCGGCAGCCGCGCACTCCTTTCCGAAAAACTCCTCGTGGACGCGGCGCCAGTAGGCCAGGCTCAGGTCGCCCTCACCCTCAGCCTGGGCATGCTCCGGGCCCACCTCCCGGAAGGGCAGGAGCTCTACGGCGCTGGTGCGGATGGCGCAGAGGGGGCGGCCCCGCCCGCCCAGGTACTCGAAGTCCGCCAGATCCAGCAGTTCATCGAGGGCGCCCTTAGGCAAACCTCCGCCGACCATGAGGACCCGGTGCTCCCAATCCAGGGCGGCGATCCTCTCCTCGGCCACCTCGGCCTGCCCGTCCCCAGGTCCGGCCCCGGCCAGGACGCCCCCTCCGGCCAGGATATCCTCTGCGGCTTGGGCATCCTCATCGGCCACGAAAATGGAGAGGGAGTCGATGCTGGAGGGGAAATAGGGACCGGCGGAGCCGATGGCGTAGAGGCGGGCGAAGGTATCCGTGAAGACCCGCGTGGCTATGCCGGCCGCCTCCAAGAGGCCGCGCTTCAGCTCCAGCTCCGG
>CAYYCP010000085.1:0-2483 GCA_964470375.1 uncultured Spirochaetales bacterium | reverse complement strand
CCCGCGTGGCTATGCCGGCCGCCTCCAAGAGGCCGCGCTTCAGCTCCAGCTCCGGGCCGCTGGCGGCGACGTAGACCTGCTTCAAGCCCTCCCGGGCGTCGCGCATGGGGGGCCTAGACCTCGTTCTTGGGCGGTGTGACGATCCAGAATGCCTTGAGGACCTGCTGCCCGGAATTCCTGAGGAGATGGGGGGAATCCGAGCGGAAGGAGATGGAATCCCCCTCGGAGAGCTCGTATGTCTTGGAGCCTATGCTGAACTCCGCCTTCCCCTGGATGATGAGTCCCAGTTCCTTGCCCACGTGCCCGTACTCGGTGGAGCCCCTCTCCCCGCCCGGCTGGATCTCCAGGAGGTAGGCTTCGATGCCGTGGGCGTCGTCGGCCTCGACCGTGTGCGAGAGGCGCTCGTAGACCGCCGTGGGCGTGACGATGCGCTGGCGCTCATCGCGGCGCACCAGATTCACCAGGCGCTCGCGCTTGTAGTCCGCGAAGAGGTACTCGATGTCGATCTCCAGGACGTCCACGAGGGAGAGGAGGGTGTCCAGGGCCGGCGAAACCTTGTTACGCTCGATCTGCGAGACCATGCTCTCGCTTACTCCGGCGCGCTCGGCCACCTCGCGCATGGTGAGTTTCTTACGCTCCCTGACCTGCCTCAGCCTCTCCCCGAAATGATGCGTTGTCTCCGGCACTTTCTCATCCCTTCAAAGATACTGTAGTCCCTCGCGCCGTGCGCATCAAGCCTGCAGGGGGCAGAGCCGACTTGACCGGACTCTCCGGTATGATTATGTATGTACGAGTAACCTGGCTTCCGTCTTGGACCCATGGGAAGCTGCCCGGAACGACGCGGCGAGGCCTGAAGGGCTCTCCGCCCGGGAGCTGTGGATACCTACAGAGGAGGCCGGCATGACGAAAGGGGGACACATGGCGATTCTCGTCGCGTACGCCAGCAAGTATGGCGCAACCAAGGCCTATGCGGAGGCCATGGCCAGGGAGCTGGGCCCTCAGGCCCGCGCCATCGATCTGGGATCCAGGGAGGGGCGTTCTCTGGATATCGGCCATTACGAGATGGTCATCGCTGGTTCATCGGTCTACGCGGGACGGCCCCGCCGAGCCTTCAAGGCCTTCATCTCCAGGAGCGGGCAGGCCCTCGCAACGAAGAAGACCGCCTTCTTCCTCTGTGGTCTGGCCAAGGGCGATGAAACGAAACCCATCATCCAGGCGGCTATTCCGGCGGACATGGCGGATCGGGCCATGGGGATAGGGTACCTCCCCGGTTGGATCGATCCCGAGAAGGCCAACGCCTTCGAGCGCTTCATCATCTCCATGATAGCCAAAGAGAAGGCCAAGAACGGCCAGGCCCCCGGGCCGGAACCCCTCCCTGACGTGGGCGCCCATGCCAAGGCCTTCCTACAGACGCTGAAAAGCTGAGGACAGGGCGGCAGGCGTCCTTAGCTCCCTCAGCCCTCCACCATCTTGACGGCCTCCTCGGGGGTCTTGGCGCCAGACAGGACTGCCATGATCCCGGGGAGGTACTTGTCCATCATGTTGACGGCCGGGTAAATGCTGTTGCGGAAAAGGATATTTGGTGGCTCGAAACCCTCGAAATCGAAGGAACTCTTGTAGCGGATCTCCCCGTCGGACATGTCCATCTCGAAATTCCCTATGCGCATCCCGTAATTAGCGCGGATGAGGTATTCGGCTATCTCGAGGCGCTTGTCCTCGGGAGTGGCCAGGGGCGAGCAAGCGTAGAAAATGAACTGGTCGTACTCCCCGGCTATCTGGGCGAAGCAGGTGAAATGCCCGTTGCGCCCCTTGAAGCCCATCCTGAGGATGAATTTGTCCTCGAGCTTCTGGGGCGTCCAGCCGTCCTCGGTCAGGTACTTGAGGAGCAAGTCGAACACCTTGAGGCTCTCGGTGGAAAATTGGCCCATGGATCCCCCCGGCCAGAGTATAGCCAAGGAAGGGCCTCCACTCAAGGTGAATGGCACCTTCCCAGGCCCGGCCGGCCCCCCCGGACTGGCGCGCCCCCCGAACCATGCCGGGAACATGGCTTTCCTCTTCCCCTGATTGGAAAAAGCTCCCAGATAATCGTATAATAGGGGAAGAGGAGTCGCTATGAGAAAGTTCTATGTCGTCTTCGCGATCCTTCTCGTCCTCTCGGGAGCCCTGACGGCCCAGATCGACCTGACCGAATTCGAGTCGGACATGGGAGCCCTCCTCGGCAGCATAGGCCGCGACGTGGCGCCCTCCCTCCAGCTCAACGCCCTCTCGGCGGACATGGAGGGGGCGGCCTACAACACAGGCTTCACCATCGCCCTCCTGCCCCTCGGCCTGACGGTGGGCAACGGGATAGCCACCATCATCGCCCCCGGGGCCTATGACTGGGAATTCGACCTCCTGGGCATGGGCGACCTGATCGCCGGTTTCATCACGCCCGAGCTCGCGCCCTGGGTCACCGCCGTTCAGAACGTTTTCCCCTACCCCAT
>CAYYCP010000084.1:0-10767 GCA_964470375.1 uncultured Spirochaetales bacterium | reverse complement strand
GGGTCGGGGGCCGGGGCCGGGGGAGGGGCTGCGCCCTGGATGATGTTGGAATTCCTCACCGATACGTTGTCGGTCTTGGCGTTGATGGGCCAGATGGAGGGATTGCCCGGATTGTCGAAGGCCGAGTCCTGAGTTTGATCCACAAGGCTGGAGGCGGCCTCGGCGGTATGAGCGGTCTGACCGGGGAGGTTGATGCAGGCCGCCCGGCAGCCGTGGACGGTCGAGGCATGCCCCGTGATGGATGGGTCGTTCACGTGCCAGATGAACTCGGCCACCGCGAAGTCCCGCGGATCAGCGGGGGAGGCCACCGGGTAGGCCCAGCCCGAGAGGGGCGGGACGGCCTCGGTGAGGATGACTTGGTAGGGACCTGAAGCTGAGATAGGCGAGTACCTCTGGAATCGTGTCTGGACGAAGGTGCTGTTGGCCTTGTTCGACCAGACCCAGAACATGCTCATGTTCCTGTCCTGGCCGGCTGGATCGGGACGGGCGGTGGCGGGATTGAAGTTGGAATAGATGGAGCTGTCCATGAAGAAAACCTGCACATTGGCAGGCCCTGGGACGATGCCGCGGTTGGAAAGGCGCACCCAGATGCGGTTGTAGTAGCACTGTCGGTTCACGCCGTCGTCGTAATCCGTCCAGCCTGTGTCCGTCAGCTTGAGCTTTTCCGCCGGGATGGTGCCGGTTCTGGGATTCGTGTCCGTGGTGAGCTCCACGCAATCCATTTCATAGACGCCGTTGAGACCCAGGTAGTGATCGATGGATTCCCCCTGAGCGAACCTGAGGGGATAGGTGGAGAGATAGACGGGATTGCTGGAGGCGTCTATATAGAGGGCATTCGCCTGGTCTGCGATCACTTGGGGATCGGCGTGGGCGTGGGCTGCCCAGTCAGCCGGGGAGGCGGGGCCCTTGAAGATGCCGATAGCCATGTCAGGGCAGAGGGAGCCGCCGACCTGCCCCATGTTCGCCAATGTTTCGCCGCCCCAGATCGGATCGGAATCGCGGAGGAAGTAATCCGGGAGGAATTGGCGGATCACTCCGCGCGGATCCGTCCTTGCGCCGGCGTTGGTGCTCAAGTCGAAGTATTCCGCCGCATTCGCGCCGGCTACTAAGCGCGGGCTGTCGAGGAGGGGGGAATCCGCGTAGACGAGGATGAAGAGGCGGCGGCGGAGGTAGGTCGGGCTGCTCCTGTCTACGCTGAGACTCCAGGCGATTTCCGAGGATTCCTCACTGACATCGGCCCCCAGGGGCACGGAAAAGGCCGATGCGGAGAGGGTGGCGCCGCCAAGGGGCTTGAGTCCGGGGCTCCCGAGGGCGGGGAAAGTCGATGTATTCCTGAAGCCCTCGATGGACGTCTGGCTGGCGTCCGGGAAGTCCGCCAGGAGGAAGCGCAGCTTCACCGGCAGGGCGAGATCCGTCAGGGCTCCGGCCACTTGCTTGCGCACGGTAGCCTTCACCATGACCGAAGGGGTATCGCTCCCCCAGAGGGGGTCGGCTTCGTAGCCGCCGCTCGCGCCTACCATGACGCTGATGTCCTGGCTGCGGTAGAAGGGGCCGTAACCTCCGGTCCCGTCCGGATCCCCCGTTCGCGTCGGCTGATGGAATCCAAGGACAAGGGAATTATCCGCGCCGTAGCCGCTGGGGTCCTGGCCGATGGTGTATTTCACGTCGTAGAAAGCGTAGCGCAGGTTGTCGAATTCCGTCGTCACCTCGGAGACGGACCCCGTGCCCTCGCCTGAGTCCTCGAAGACGCCGAAGGCCGCCTCGGCATCACCCCCATCATCCTCTGAGAAGACGCGGGGGAGCCTCTCCTTGGCGACGCTGAAGGGCGTGACTCCGTCCAGCATGGTGAGCTGAACCCCGTCCACCGAGACCGAGAAGGAAGAGCCGTCGAAGTCCAGGCGGATGAGCTTGCGAGCGTCCGTTGACAAGGCCGGCCTTGACCAGTCGCAGGCGGCCAGGGCATAGACGCGCTTGGCCGGGTCCTCGTCGTGGATGCGCATGCCGAGGCGCTTCCCGGCGACTGCTCCGGCGTAGGAGGGATTCGTGTCCTCCAGGAGGACGAGCTCGCATAGGTAGGGCCCGTTGCGCAGGCGCAGGCCTGCGCCCGTGAGCTTGAGGAGGTTTCCGGCGTCCCCGTCCTCGTGGTAGAGGCCATGCTGGCTCTGCCCGAGGCTTGTGGCGTCGCAGGAGACCAGGGCCTCGATATAGGCCTGGCAGTTGGCGAAGCCGTCAGCGTAGCGGCGCCTGAACCAGGCGACATTGGTGCCTCCAGCCTTGCCGATGAGGAGGGCTTGGCCATTCCCCCCGCTCACCTGGGTCGAGGGGCTGGCTGCTCCCTGGAACCAAGCCACTGAATCGAGGGGCGTGCCCCCGGCGCTCTCGGCGCAGGACGCTGGCAGGCCCTCCTCCCGGGGATAGTAGCCCCAGCCCCTGAGTTCGTCCGCGGCCGCGGAGGCCAGGAGGGCCGCCTCTGTGGTGACGTCGAAGTAGTAGTCTGAGGCAGGGATGGTGACGTAATTGCCAGGGTGAGCGGGATCCAGCACCCCTGTCGCGTACGCGTCCAGATGAACATGGTATTGGCCGTCCGTAGTTATCTCAAGCGCTTCAGTAAGGGCATCAGCTACGAGGCGCGTGAATGTCAATGAGAACCTCTGGCCATCACTCGATCTTTCTAGATATCCAGAGGGGTGATGGATGCCAGGGTACGAGGTGTCGACGCTCACCTCAAGGCGGCGAGCGGCGCTGAATACCAGTGCGGTATTGGAGGATCCTCCGCCTGCCTCCGGCGAGAGTAGGATGCTGCGGGCCGAGGCGGTTCCAAAGTCCTCGGTGAGTTTGACCTTGAAATTCGGGTTATCCGAGAGCGCTCCGGCGATAGCCACGGTGAATTGGATAGCTTCGTCATTGGCGGGGTCCAATACGAAGTCGCGATCATCAGCCTGCTTGACGCGCGTAGTAGCGCCCGTATTCGGGGCAAAGGTGATAGTTTTGCCCTCATCTCCGGCGCCTAGCCCCGTCAGGGTCGCTATCCAGGAATCATGGATGCTGACGTCGGTTTCATCAGTCCCGGCGATTATGTCCGCATTAACGCGAGCCACTATGTCCGATGCCAGGATCCCATCGTTCGAGGCGCTATCGCCTACCTCGGGATCCCGTGTGAGAGTGATGAAGGCCGAGGCGTCAACCGGCCCGGTGCCATCATCGATGGTGCAGACATAGGAATCCTTGAGATGCGCGCTCCTGGCCTTCTCCGAGAAGGAGAAGCGCACCCGCGAACCGTTCGTGACCTTGGCAGGGGCTGGGCCCCGGGTGTAGAGCCTATCCGGGACGACTCTCAGGACGGGATCGAAGCCGCATGAATTCGCTATCGGGAGTAGGAGCTTGCGCAGTTCTTCGATGGCGTAGGGCTTGGTCCAGAGCGGAGTGCTGGAGTCGACAAGTTTGATGACATCCGGCAGGGGCGGCGCGTCGGCGGCCTTTTTGCTGTAGTCGGAATGGCGGTGGAATTTTGCGGCGACGTAGTGCTTGAAGACCCCCCCGCCCATGTCGCGGCGGGCAAGGACATAGGTATAGGGAGTATCGAATTGCCCGGAAGTAGGGTAGGTTCCATCCATACCTCCGGCCATGGACTCGGCGAGTTCATTGCTCCAATCCCCGTTTTTGGGGGTGATGAAGATGAGGGGGAGGTAGTCGGGATGAGCTATAGCGCGATAGTTGGCTCCAAGGAAGGAAGCACAGGAATAATCTGCCGGCGGATCCGGAGGTGTCGTGTCCGCGGGGATAGTACTGGTACCATAGTGCATGACAGCGGCGATGAGGAGGGAGTTGTTGGCCGCGTTTCCGGCTGCGCCGAAGACGGTGGCGTATAGTTCTTTGAGCTCATACAGCCAGTCGCTGTCGTTGGAACCGCCTACTACCGTATTAGTGGTGTCGACGAATGTCAGGACGGTCGCGTTGAACTGATCCAGAAGGGCGCCCAGAGTGGTCGGATTACCGGCTATGGCGCCGCTATAACCCGCCTTGCCGCCGTAAAGGGCGATCACTTTTCCAGTTTCAGCCGGATCCAGGCTCCTGTAGATTGTCAACATATCAATCTCCTTTTTTCACCGGTTCTCGTCTTATGGCTTATAGCAGCCCATGGACCATCCTCCAGAGCTGGGACGCAGCTCGTCATCGTCCTTGTAGGCGGCGTCTTCCCAGTCTCCGTGGAGGTTCAAGCCTCCCTCGGTCACCGAGACCGGGCTGTCAGTACCGGTCCCAGTTGTGAAATGGTAGGTCCCTGTGAGGACGGGATCGTCGTCGATATTGTCGGAGGCGTTGTTATCTGCCGTATTCACTTCCGATATGGTATCGAAGTCGCCGCTCGAGTCATGGTACATATGCTGCCCGTAGCCCAAGACAAATTCGTAGAAATCGTTATTCCGGCAATGTGAGGGCGCCAGCGCGTTGTATTCGTAGACTCCGTAGCAGGTATATTCCTGCTGCACTATGAAAATATTATTGTCGATGGAGGGATTGCAGATTGCGGCTCCCCCCTGGCTAAGTGCGATCCCGTAGCAGTACACCGTATCACTCTCCGATGGATCTCTGTACAAGACGATGATATTATTCCTGACCGTTATGCCCAGGACACTATAGATCCCGTACTCGTTACCCGATGCGTTAGATATGCCGGTCCGTAGGAGATTGTTTTGTATGAGCAGGGGCTCGCTCAGACTGTCGGAGCCGTAGAAATAGGCACAATATGTGCGGAAGGAAGTTCCACCGTAAAGTTCATTGCCCGTGATGATGGGGGTTGATGTCAAAGCTGCCGTCTGGATGCAGTAAGAATATCCGCCAGTGGAGGTCTTGGTCTTGCCGCCGTGGATGACATTGCCTTCTATCGTAGGCTTGGCGTTGTCCCCGAGGAAGATTCCCACGCAGCGCAGGACGGCCGTGCTGCCGCCTTCGGTGGAGGAATTGATGGCGCAATCCGTGACCATGGGGCTGACGGACCCAGAGGGGCCTGTGATTATTATCCCGTAGCGATATGAGTTGGTGTCTCCGCCGGCTCCGGCGAAGACGCTGCAGGAGCGGATGGTCGGTGACGAGTCCGCGCAGTAAAGGGCGCTCGTATAGGATGTCGATGACGTGTTCGAGCCGCCCTTGATGATCAGGCCCTCGATGACTGTGGATGTGCTCAGCCCCGTTCCGCAGTCCAGGGCGCGGGCGTAGCCTGACAATGAACTCGTGCCGACGCTATCGGTTGAGTCATTTATGGTAGTCTGATAGAGGGCGCGGCTCAGATCGCGGTTGCTCCAGTCGTTCTTGTATCCACCCAGGAGGGATATGCCTTCTCGCATGACTATGTGGGTGGAGGCGGCATACGACACATTATACGTCCCCTCGGCCACCCTCACCGCAGAGGGACGACTGGGGTTATCCTGCTTGTAGATTGTATCTGCTTTTTCGATGGCGCTGGGTATCAGCTTATAGGGCTTGGCTCTGGTTCCTGGTCCCGAGTCGCCAGACATGGAGGCGTCCACATACACCACGTCCTCTACGGTGAAGGTCTGGTTATATGCGGACATGGTGATCTCAACTGCGGATCGGCCGTTCACCGTCAGGGTCTTCGCACCGGCCGTCCAAGGAGCGTTGACGGGAATGTCCGGATCGGGCGGGGAGATGGTCAGGGTGTCGTTGCTCAGGCTCGTCTTGGACCATGTGCGGATGTAATCAGTGCCCAGGGCGAGGCCGTCCATCAGGGTTCCGGTGAGTGTCACGTCGGCCACGTCCGTATCCATGGAGACGTTGAAGGTCAGGACGATGGACTCGTGGCCGGCTATGATGGTGCCGGGTGACAGACCGATCACCGCCGGCGTGGGGTAGAGCACCGTGGTGATGTGCTTCTCCGCGCTGATGTTACCGGCAGCGTCGCGGGCCCAATAATAGAGGGTGTGCGGAGATCCGTTCACCGAGGGCGAGGGATGGTTCCAGTTGTACGAGGAGGGTTTAGTCCCTACCCAGCCCGCTTCGCCAAGGGTCGGAGGAGCCTGGTTTTCAGGCGCAGCCTCGGTTAGGCGTACGAACCATTGGGTCGGCGAGCCCGTATCACTTATCTCCAGGATTCCGCTTTGGATATCGGTGGCTGCTGGGATGACCGTGTTAATCGTCAGGACCGGGGCGGTCGTGTCGTAGACCACCGTGATGGATCGGCGTCCGCTCAAGGCGATTTGGCCCACGGAGTTCTTCGCCCACGCGTAGAGCGCGTAGGTGCCCGCTGTACCGGAGATGGTGAAGCTCGATGTCGTGCTCGTTCCGCCCACGAGGCCCACCCAGCCCGAGCATGTCCCCGCAGCGAAGGCCTGGTCCTCGGTCGGAGTATCCGTGCTGGTAGTGATGAGGTAGGCGCTGGCGAAGCTGTTGAGGCTCAGGCTGAAGCCTATGGATGTCGATGATGAGTAGCCATTTGTTACGTTGGCCGATGGCTCGTGGCTGAAGGAGGCTACTCCCGGGACCTCGTCAGGATCGAAATAATCGATGGTCAGGGTATCCACCGCGCTCAGGTTGTTGGCGCGGTCCTTGGCCCAGGCGTGGATGGTCTTGGCCCCGGAATGGTCGGAAAGGATGAAGGATGTGGGATTGGCCGCCCAGCCTGATGCCGCGGCGGGATCTGGGGCGCTGGGGTTCTCGCTCAGGTACCAGGCCGAGATGCCGGATCCCGAGGCTCCGTCACTGCCCGAGAGGGAGACGTTGACGGTCTGGGCCGCGCTGGGATCGCTGCTGCCTCCGCCCAGGCTGATCGAGATTTCCGTCGGGGCGACACGATCGAGATGGATGGACTGTGGGACCGCCGTAGCGCTTATCTGGTTGACGTTGTTCTTGGCCCAGGCGTAGAGGGTATAGGCTTGGTCGGTGTCGGGAAGTTGGAAGCTGTGCGTGGCAGTTCCATTTGGGCTGATCGGTATCCAGCCCGTGCAGGCATATTGGATATACCCCTGGGAGGCCGCCGGTATCGCCGGGCTCAGGCTGATGAGCCAGTAGGTGCTGTCGGGGTCCACCGAGATGGATAGGGGGACATCGCGGAGCTTGGTGTAGCCTGGCGTCGCACCTTGGTCTGATCCGGTGAGGCCGAATGCCGTCAGCTCAGGAATATACGTTGGGTTCCAGTAGGTGACCTGGAGGCTAGCCCCTGTGCTCATGTTGTTGGCGTAGTCCTTGGCCCAGACGTGGATGGTCTTGAGGGCCGATGGGGCCGAGAGGGTGAAGGAGGAGGGATCGATCACCCAGCCAGAGTCCGTGGCGGGGTCGGGTTCGCTGGAGCTTTCGCTGAGGTACCAGAGCCTAACGCCCGTGCCCGTGGAGCCGTCAGAAGCGGAACAGTTCAGGGTGATGGATGCGCTCGTGCTGGGATCGACGCTGGATCCGCCTAGAGCCACGGTGCTGATGATCGGCTTGGCCCTGTCCAGGGTGGCTTGTATACGCAATCCGCCAGCTATCTGCCCGGCTTCGTTCTTGACCCAAGCGTAGATGTCGAAGGCCCCGTCGCCATCGGCCAGGGTGAAGGATGTCGGGTGTGTATTCAGCCAACCGGGAGCCCCGGCTGCCGGAGCGGTTGGAACGCTGCCGCGGTCGACTTGGAGGAGATACCAGCTGGTGGCGTAGATGTTGGAGACTAGGTTGAAGTCAACCACCCTGGAAGTGGTGTAGACGCTAGGGGCGGTGAGGGTGAAGGAATTGAGGGCCGGGGACGTTCCCGGATCCTGGTAGACGATGCTGGCGCGGGCCGTGGCAACGATGTTCGCGGCCGCGTCCCTGGCCCAGGCATAGAGGTACTTGGTGCCCGAGCCGGCTGAGAGTGAGAATGATGTCGGTGCCTCGGTGGCCCATCCGCTGTCTAAAAATGATGGAACCGCGGGAGCCGGGGATTCCGGACCTTCTTTCACGAGCCAATAGCTGATGCCCGAGCCCGTGCCGTCATCTCCGGTCAGGCTGATATTCACCGCCTGGTTGATGGTGGGCGAGGCGGAGCTGATGGCTAGTGTGGCGCTCGGCGCTACCCTGTCCAGAAAGACGCTCAAACTGCGGGATTTGCTGATCTGGCCCTTGGCGTCTTTTGCCCAGACGTAGATAGTCCTCTGGCCGTCGGCCCCCGCGAGTGTGTAGCTGGTAGGGCGGGTGGGAGTCCAGCCCGCGGCGTTGGCGGCGGGGGCATCGGGGTTTTCGTTCACGAGCCAGGCGGCGATGTTGGCCGTACCGGAGACCTCGAAGGCGACGAGGGTCTGGTTGGTGACGAGGGAAAAGGGGCTCAGGGAATTGATGACCGGGGCCGATGAGCTCAGGGCCGCGTCTATGTCGGCGTCTATGTCCATGAGGATGGTGGGTTCGCAGGAGAAGGCTAGGATGCCGGCGGCCATCAGGGAGGCCGCAAGCCGGATAGTGCCTTTGGCGCGCGTTTCGCTCATCGTCTTTCTCTCCTCGGGCCTCATTCGGCCCCATCCCATTGGACTGCGGCTGAGCTTACCTCGGCCTGGCGTCCCGAGCCCTGGGCCGGGGCCAGGGAGGCCGCCTTCTCCGCGAAAGCCGGGTCAAGGCCTCGCAGGCGCTCCTGGGTAGCCTTCAGGTTAGCCGCGTCGCCCAGCTCGGCGTAGGCCCGGGCCAGGCCCAGGAGGGCGGCCGCGCTTGAGGGGTCCTTATCCACGGCCTGCTTGAAGCGCTGGACAGCATCGGCCGGCTTCCCGGCTATCAAGTCCAGGTTGCCCAGGTTGGCGACGGCCGCGGCCGAGCCGGCCTTGGCCGCCTGCTCGAACTGGGCCCGGGCCCGGTCAGTGAGGCCGTAGCGGGCGTAGAGGACGCCCAGGCGGTTGCGGGCCTTGGAATCCTGGGAATTGGCCTTGAGCTCCGCGAGGATGGGGGCTTCGCGGGCCTTGACTTCCGCGTCCACGAAGGCCCCGTACTCCTGGTCGTAGGCCCTTTCCAGGGCGGCCAGGTCAAGCTCCTTGAGGGGCTGGGTCCCGGCGGAGAATGCCGCCGGCTCGTAGCGCAGCCATGCTTCCCGCACGGGGTAGAAGCCGGCCTGCCCGGCGGCATCGGCCTCGCGCCACTCGCGGGCGCCCGTGCGCCAGGCGGCCAGGAAGCCCTGGGCGATCTGGGTGATCTCCATGGGGATCCACAGCTTGCCGCCGCGCTCTATACAGTCCTCCGGGCGGGAGAATGTCCCGGAAGCCTCTTCGGGGCTTATGCCGGGGCAGAAGGCGGCGAAGATGTGGCCGGGGGCGGTGATCAGGGCCGTCTCCGTGCCGACGGCTTCGTTCATGGCGCAGAAGAGGATGGAGAGGTCGTCGCAGTCGCCGGCCCTGTAGGACAGGGTCTGCAACGGGAACTGGAGGTAGTCCACGCTGGTGTCGCTCTTGGAGAGCTCGGCGTAGGAGGAGGCCGGGTCGCTGACGTAGCGCAGGCCGTAGGCGTCCATGGCCTGGAAGAGGCCGATGGCCGAGCGGAAGGCCGTCCCGCCGGCCGCGCCGCGGTCGCGGCTGCGCGAGGCGGCCGCCTTGGCGAAGGTCAGGAGCTGGGGGTCCTTGGCGGTGATGAAGGCGGCCGCCTTGCGGTCGTCGTCCCAGGTCATGGCATTGCGGTTGAGGACCCGCAGGCTGAGGTCGGTCTCTGAGCGGGCGGCCGCGTCCAGGAGGCTGTATTCCACGATGATCGAGGCCTTGACCTTGGTGTCCTCGGTCACGCCGATGATGGCGTCGGTGAAGAGGGCGTGCACCGGGACCTCGCGGCGCTCGCCGGGCTTGAGCTCCGGGAAGCTCGCGCACTCCTTGGGGCCCTGCATGAACTGGGGGGCCAGGAAGCTGACCCTGACGTCCTTGGCCGCGGACTTCTCGCCGTTCTGGATGACTACCATGCCGGCCGGGTTGTCGTCGTAGTACTTATAGAAGACCGGAAAGACGGGATCGATCTTCATCTCGACCGGCAGGAGCTTGGAGGCCCCCGCGCCTCCACCCAGGCCCAGGGAGACGCCAAGGAAGGCGTTCAGGCCGTGCGGACCGGAGATGGTGTAACGGTAGGAGGCGCCCAGGCCCACGTTGAAGTTGCGGGCCAGCTCGAAGCTAAGGGAAAGGCCGCCATCGAAGCTGGGGTAGATGCGCGCTAAATCTTCGCGGATGAGGAGGGCGGCGCCGGCGGTGGCGCCCAGCTTGAGTTCCAGGCGAGGCAGGGGCTGGAGGCGCAGGGCCGGTCCGGCCCCCAGGGAGATGAGGGTGAGGGGCGCCAGCTGCTGGACCACCGGGACGGTGGCGTAGCTAAGGTTGCCCCGGATAAGGAAGAAGCCTCCCGGCAGGGCGAAGTCGGCGTCCAGGCCGGCCCCCGCTCCCATAGTGAAGTAATCGCTGCCATCGGCCCTTTGAGGCCCGAAGGGGATGAAGAGGCCGGGCGTGAGCCCCATGCCGAGGGGCGGGGCTGATTGAGCGTAGAGGATCGATCCGACCGATAGGGCCAGTGCCAGGGCGGCGGGGCGGAGAGGAAGGGTCATTCGGGCCTCCAGTCGTTTTTAAACCAATTGTCTAGGCTAGGCGTAATGAGCGAAGCTCTTTCTTGGCCTCAATTATATATCCGAGTCAGGGAAATACCAGCGGAAATACCCCATATGGACTATTCGTACCGGGCTTCGCCCGCCTAGGTCATCGTCCAGAGGGCGCGCCGCCGCCCCGCGTTCTAGTAGGCCGATGAAGCCAGGCTAGGCCCGCCATGGCTCTCCCGGGATAGGGGGGTAGGGAGGGGGAAAGG
>CAYYCP010000083.1:0-11764 GCA_964470375.1 uncultured Spirochaetales bacterium | reverse complement strand
AAGAGGGTTTCGATGCCGGCGCCCCCAGCCGCCCGGCGGGCGGCCAGCGCCAAGCTATCGAGAGCGGGATGAACCCCCTCCAGGAGGTCGAAGAGGCGGGCCGTCTCGGCGGGCTCGCGGAAGCCGCACATAGCCTTAAAGGGACCCAAGGCGGCGATGATCTCGGGCTTGTGGTTGCGGTCCTTGTAAAGGCGCTGAGGGGAATCCAGGGGGAGGCCGGCGGCTTCCTCCCGCTCGAAGCCGCGTTCGGCCTGGGCCCGCGAGGGATGGGCCTGTATGGAGAGGGGGGAAGCGGCTGAGAGGAGCTTAAGGAGAAAGGGCAGGCTTTCCAGGCCCTCTCCCAAGCAGCCCTCAGGGTCGGCGGCGATGAGGCGGTCGAGACCAATAGGACCAGACGAGGCCAGGGCCAGGGAGGGAGCCGCCGGATGAGCCCCCAGCCACAGCTCGGCGAAGGGCCGGCCCTCGGGGTTGGGAAGACCTAATAGCGAGGGGATGGCCCCGACCGATCCCCAGGCGTAGTGCTGGACATGGCCCTTCAGGAGTACAGGCTCTCGGATTCCTTTTTGCGGCGCAGGCATGGATCCATGGTAGCCTCGGATCAGCGGGAGCGTAAAGCTCCCCCGTCGATACGCCGCCGGCCGCTCACAATCGCCAAGTACCCTGGAAGACTCATAGGGAAATCGTCTCCTTGACGCCCGGCCGTCGGCAAGGCACATTCATCGGCATGTATCGGTGCGATGGCCCCTGGATCGTCGATCGCGAGGGGCGCAGGATCATCTTCCGCGGCGTCAATCTGGGCGGGGGCTCCAAGCGCCCCATCGGCTCATCCGCGGAGGACGATGCCCTGGAGGCCCTCTATTCGGGCTGGCGGGAGGCCTCCTTTGTGGGCAAGCCCTTCCCCCTGGAGCAGGCCCGGGCCCACTTCGGCCTCCTCCGCTCCTGGGGCCTGCGCCTCATCCGCCTCGTCTGCACCTGGGAGGCCATCGAGCACGCCGGCCCGGGCATCTACGACGCCCGCTACCTGGACTACCTGCGGGCACTCTGCGAGGAAGCCGCCTCGGCCGGCCTGGATGTATGGCTGGATCCGCATCAGGACGTCTTCAGCCGCTGGACGGGCGGTGACGGGGCCCCGGCCTGGACCCTGGAGGCGGCCGGCCTTGACCTGCGCGCCCTGCACGCCTCCGGGGCGGCCATCGTCGAGGAGGCGGCCGGGCGGGACTACCCGGACTCCATCTGGTCCACGAACTACAATCGCCTGGGCTGCGCGGCCATGTTCACCCTCTTCTTCGGTGGCAACGACTTCGCCCCAGGCATGGAATACCGCGGCCGTCCCATCCAGGACTTCCTCCAGGACAGCTATCTGGCCGCCATGGGTATGGCCGCCCGAGCCCTGAAGGGCCTTTCAAACATCGTCGGATTCGGCACTATGAACGAACCCTCATTGGGCTTCATAGGCCAACGCGATATCCGCGTACTGGAACGCTGGCACATGCGCCGCGGCCTCATGCCCACTCCCCTGGAGGCTATGGCCGCCGGCGAAGGCCTGCCCGCGCGCGTGGAGCGATGGGCCATCGACGCCTTGGGCAACCATCGCGCCGGCAGGGGCATCCTCAACCCGGACGGTGTCCGGGCCTGGGCCGATGGCTACGGCTGTCCCTGGAAGGAAGCCGGGGTGTGGGGACAGCGGGATGGCCGCGCGGTAGCCCTCAAGCCGGATTTTTTCAAAGTCCGCGGGCGAGCTTCCGACCTCTACCTGAAGCCCTTCTATCGGCGCATGATTGTGGAGCTGCGCCGGCACCTGCCGGATGCCCTTGCCTTCATCGAGGGCGTGCCCAACGGCGAGAGCCCGGGGTGGGGCCCCGAGGATCCGGCCGGAGCGGTCAACGCATCCCATTGGTACGACGGCCTCACATTCGTGAGCAAGCGCTACCAGGAACTCTTCACGGTGGACGCCGTCACCATGGCCCCCACCTTCTTCAAGCGGGGCGTGCGGGACAGCTTTAGGCGTCAACTGGCCCGGCTGAGGGATTTCGCCGCGGCGGAGATGGGCGGTATCCCCACCCTGGGCGGGGAATTCGGCCTACCCTTCGACCTGCGCGGCCGCGGAGCCTCGCGCGAGGCGGGCTTCAGGGATCAGGAGCGGGCCCTGTCCGCCTACTACCGGGCCCTGGACGAGCTCCTCCTCCCGGCGGCTCTCTGGAACTACGCTCCGGACAACGCCCCCGGGCGCGGCGACGGCTGGAACAGGGAGGACTTCTCCATATACTGCGCCGCCCAGGGCGGTCCGAGGGCCCTCCGCGGCTTCTCGCGCCCTTACGCCCTGCGCACGGCCGGCTTGCCCCTCAGGATGAACTTTGATCCGGGTCGGGCCCGCTTCCAATTCGACTACGAGCCGGATATGAACATCAAAGCCCCTACTGAAATCTTCGTCCCCGAATGCTGGTACCCCCACCCCCCCGCGCTGCGTGTGCTCTCCGGCCGAGCGGCCTGGTCCTGGCGGAGCCAGGACAGGTTCATCGAGCTCAGGGCCGCCGGTCCGGAGCGGCTGAGTGTGGAAATACTCCCAGGAAAGGCATGACAGCATGGCAATCACCATCCGCGAAAGCGTCCCCAAGGACATCGACATCGCCCAGGAGGCCTGTCTCAGGCCCATCCAGGATCTAGCCGCCCAATGGGGCATCGCCTCCGAAGCCATCGAACCCTATGGCCGCTATAAGGCCAAACTGGATCCGCGGGCCCTGGGTCCGCGCACCCGGCCGGGCAGGCCGCGCTACGTGGTGGTCACGGCCATCACCCCCACCCCCCTGGGCGAGGGCAAGACCACCACGACGGTGGGCCTGTCCCAGGGGCTCTGCCGCCGCGGGGCCCTGGCCGCCTGCGCCATCCGCCAGCCCTCCCTGGGGCCGGTCTTCGGCATCAAGGGCGGGGCAGCCGGAGGCGGCTATTCCCAGGTAGTGCCGATGGAGGATTTCAACGTCCACCTGACCGGCGACATACACGCCGTCCAGGCGGCCCACAATCTCATCGCCGCCGCCATAGACGCCCGCCTCCACCACGAGTCGCGCCACCCGCGGGCCTTCTTTGAGGAGCGCGGCCTGCCCTGGCTGGGGATAGACCCGGGCAGCATCAGCTGGACCCGGGCGGTGGACATGAACGACCGCGCCCTGAGGCGGGTGCGTGTGGGCTGCGGGGAAGACAGCGGTCCTGAGCGTGACTCCTCATTCGACATCGCCGTAGCCAGCGAGGTCATGGCCATCCTGGCCCTGGCGACCGACCTGCGCGACTTCAGGACCCGCCTGGGGCGGATGATCCTATGCCGAGACGGCGAGGGCCGGGCCGTAGACGCCGAGCGCCTGGGCGTGGCCGGGGCGGCCGCCGTCATCATGCGCGATGCCCTAAAACCCAACCTGATGCAGACCCTGGAGGAGGGCCCGGCCCTGGTGCACGCCGGACCCTTCGCCAACATCGCCCACGGTAACTCTTCAATATTGGCCGACCGGGTCGGTCTGTCCTTCTGCGACTACCTGGTCACCGAGGCCGGCTTCGGTTCCGACATGGGCTTCGAGAAATTCTGCGATATAAAGTGCCGCGTCTCCGGCCTGGCTCCCGACGCCGCGGTCATCGTGGCGACCCTGAGGGCCCTCAAGATGCACGGCGGCGGTCCCAAGGTGGTGGCCGGCAAGCCCCTTGCGCCTGAATATGCCGGGCCTGCCCCTGAATTGCTCGAAGCCGGCCTGGCCAACCTGCGGGCCCATATCGGCATCGTCCGATCCTTCGGCGTAAACGCCGTAGTGGCCATCAACGCCTTCCCCGGCGACAGCCCGGTCGAGCTGGAGCGGGTCAGGGAATTCGCCGTCGGCGCGGGGGCCTGCGGGGCCGCCGTCTGCCGCCACTGGGCCCTGGGCGGAGAGGGCGCCCTGGAGCTGGCCGCAGAGGTTGAGAAGGCCTGTGCCCGGCCCGGATCTTTCAAGCTCCTGTACCCGGACGACGCTTCTCTAGAGGAAAAGATATCAGCCATCGCTACCGGGATCTACGGGGCTTCCGGGGTGGAGTATTCCGAACGAGCCCGCGCTGACCTGCGGGCCTGCCGCGAGCTGGGCCTCTCAGGCCTGCCGGTGTGCATGGCCAAGACCCAGTACTCTCTCTCCCATGATCCGTCCCTCAAGGGCGCTCCGCGCGGGTTCATCCTGCCGGTGCAGTCCCTACGCATATCGGCCGGGGCGGGCTTCGTCACGCCCATGTGCGGGGACATTTCCACCATGCCCGGCCTGCCTTCGCGGCCAGCCTACCTTGACATGGATATCGACGTAGAGAACGGGCGGGTGCGCGGACTTTTCTAGAATCCCCTGTCCTTGAGCTCGCTGACCAGCGCCACATAGAAGGCCGGGGCGTTGAAGCGGTTGGCAGCCGGGAAGAGGATCAGGCCGTGGACATCGGAATGCGAGATGGGAATGCCCTCCTCGGCCCCGATGACGCCACGGAAATCCCCCCATTGGGCCGAGCTCACGGAGACGAAGCCGTCGTTAGGCCCCTCCAGGTCGCGCAAGAGCATGTAGAAGGCCTGGTACAGCGGAACGCCGTAGCTGTCGTCCAGGACCGATGTCCAGCTCTGGTAGAGCACGCGCGGGTCGTCTGGGTTGGCGGCGTTGAATTCGGCCATGAATTCCGGGGTCAGTTGCCAGACCGCCTTCTTCGCGTCCGGATCCCGATCGCCCAGGATGAAGAGGGCGGTCAAGTCGACCGCCTTACCGGTGACGCCGTTGACCACCGGGGCGTCCTTCAGGAAAAACCGGGCCGAGGCCGAACCCCTATGGGGCGTGTTGATGGTGCTGAGGCTGGCCACCTGCCCGCCCCGTCCCAGGCTGGAGATGAGGTAGCGCGACTCGATGCCGCCCTTGGAATGGGCCACCAGGTTCACCTTCCCGGCCCCGGTCTCCGAGAGAATGGCATCGATGCGTTGGGCGATCTTGGCGGCGTTGCCCTCGATGGTGCCCCAAGCGTCGTGCTTAGCCAGGTAGACCCTGGCTCCGTGCGCCTCCAGGGCCTCGGGCACAGAGTCCCAGTAGGGGATGGGGTAGTCGTCGCGCCAGGAGACGCCGTGAACCAGGAGAATTGGATAGCGAGTGGCACATTCGCGCCCAACGCCCGCCGGAGCGGATGGTTTCCGAGCGTCGGCCGCCGGAGCGGAAGAGCATCGCACGAAGGCCGCGGCCAGGGCGGCGAGGATGAGGGGAAGAGGCAAAAGGAATTGGCTGGGCTTGGCGCCCCGCCGGACCGGCCGGACTGTCTCAGGCATCGTCTTCCTCCCCGTCCAAGGGGTCGAGGGTATCGGCCCTGGCCGGCCTGGGCCGGTCGGGAACGTGAATCAAGTCGCGCGGTTTCGAGCCCTGCTGGGGCCCTACGATGCCCCGCTCCTCCATCATCTCCACCAGGCGGGCGGCCCGATTGTAGCCTATCTTGAGACGGCGCTGGATATAGGAGGCGCTGGCCTTGCCGGCCTGCAGCACGATCTCCAGGGCCTTGTCCATCATCGGGTCATCGGCGCCCTCGCCGAAGAGGCTGGGTCCCTCGTCACTCTCCTCGTCCTCGATGAAGATCTCCTCATCGATGTACTCGGGCTCGCCCAGGGTCTTGACGTGCTCCACCGCCCGCTCGACCTCCTCCTCGGAGACGAAGGCCCCCTGGATGCGTACCGGGAAGGGCTCGCTGGCAGAAGCGTACAGCATGTCGCCGCGCCCCAGCAGCTTCTCGGCGCCGATCATGTCGATGATGATGCGGCTGTCGGTCTTGGATGCCACCATGAAGGCGATGCGCGAGGGTATATTGGCCTTGATAAGTCCGGTGATGACGTCTATTGAGGGGCGCTGGGTGGCCAGGACCAGGTGGATGCCCACGGCCCGGCTCATGGCCGCCAGGCGGGCCAGGGTGGACTCGAGCTCCTTGCCGGTGGTGGCCATCAGGTCGGCGAACTCGTCGATGATCACCACGATGTAGGGCAGGGGCTCGGTGGCGATATCCCTCTCCTTGATGCGCTTATTGTATGACCTGATGTCGCGCACACCCATGCCGTCCAGGAGGGAATAGCGCCTCTCCATCTCGCAGATGCAGTACTGCAGGGCCTGGAAGGCCCGCTTGGGCTCGGTGATGACCGGGGTCAGGAGGTGGGGGATGTCGTTGTACAGCTTGAGCTCGACGATCTTGGGATCGATCATGATCATCTTCACCTCATCCGGCCGGCGCTTGTATAGGATGGACAGGATGATGGCGTTTACGCACACCGACTTGCCGGCCCCGGTGGCCCCGGCGATCAGGATGTGCGGGTTGGAGGTCAGGTCTATCACCTGGACCTCGCCTTGGATGTCCTTGCCCAGCACCACCGGGATCTCGCGCTTCTTCTGGTTGAAGGCGTCGTTCTCTATCATTTCCCGAAAAGACACGATGGCACGATGGGCGTTGGGCACCTCTATGCCCACGGCGTGCTTGCCCGGGATGGGAGCCACGATGCGCACGCTCTGGGCGGCCAAGCGCAGGGCGATATTGTCCTGCAGGCCGACGATCTTGGAGAGCTTCACCCCGGGGGCCGGCAGGATCTCGAACATGGTGATGACCGGTCCCTTGCGGATGCCGGTGACCTCGGCCTGGACGCGGAATTCCTCCAGGGTCTCCTTGAGGATCTGGGCCTGTCGGCGGGTCTGATCGTCGATGATCCAGTACTGGCCGTCGGGATACTGGTTGAGGATGCCTTCGATAGGCACCTCGTAGGGCTTGGCCTTACGCGGCCGGCGCACGGCCGGCCCCTCCTCCACGAGCGGGCGCGAGGGCTTGGTCTGAGGCGGCACTGACTCGAAGGCGATGCCCTCGATGTCCGGGGCCGGGGGACTTCCGGGGGATCCGCCTACGGGCGCCTGCCCATGGCGGCGGACAGAGCCCCGGGCGGCGGCCTCCATGATGTCGATCTCCTGGAGGGCTTCCTCCAAGTGGCCCTCCTCGGCCTCCTCGGCCGCCTCCCTCTCCTCGGTCCGGCAGGAAGCCTCTTCCCCTTGCTCAGCCTGAATACGTCCGCCTTCCCCGGCGGCCCGCCTGAGGCTCCTCAAGGGCGGGAGGTCGGGGACCTCCGGAACGCGGAAGCTGAAACCCTGGCTAGCTGCCGCGGTGCCGCTCCCGGGGCCAGACGGCTCCCCAGCCCCCTTATCGCCGAGTTCCTCCACATGGTCCCGGGAGCCGACCGAGGCCGAGTCTATGAGCCGAGCCTCAGCCGGTCTCTCGGTGAGGAGGAGACGTCCCCGCACGGGGGCTTCCCCGCCCATAGGCGTAGGCGGGACTACCTCGCCCTTAGGCGGAACCTCGCCGGAGCCTGGGCGTCCCGGAAGGCCCTCCGGGAAAAGGGTCCGTGCCAGGCCGGCTATCACTACGCACTCGAGGAGGGTCGTGATGATCAGAACCATCGAGACCAAGGCCCGCGGCATGCCTGCAATGAGGGGCAGGCGGGCGGCGGCCCCAGCCGGATCATCCAGGTAGCGGATGAGGATGAGCATGGTCAGGAAGGGCAGAACCGATAGTGACAGGCCGAGGGCCGCGTCGCGTCGGAAGCCCGGCAGGGCCAGGATGAGGGCGGCGCAGGCCAGGTAAGCTGGGATGAAGGCCCAGGCAAAGGAGAAGGCCTGCAACATGAGGTGCCCGGGAACCAGGGCCCAGGCCGGCAGGGGAGCTCCGAAGGCGCTGGCCGCCCCGGACAGGCCGACCAGGGCGGCGGCCGCGAAGAGGAAGACGGAGATTCCTATGGACCAGCGCCTAGCGGATTCGGTTCTCACCGAACCCCCTTCCCGCACCGAACGCGGACCGGGCCCACTGAATATTCACGCATCGCGTAACGTCAATTCGCCCAACGCGACGGGAAGCCGGGCAAGAAGGCTTCTATCGTTGCGGCGAATTCCCTCCCTTCCATAAGATATCCGTATACCGCCGCGGCCGCAAGCACTTTGCGGCCGTAGTCGCGCGTTTCAGGCATGGTCAGCCCCTCCAAGAAGAGGTCCGCCGGCAGGCCGGGCGACTGGGAGCGCAGGCGCATGACCCTGGTCGGGCCGCCGTTGTACGACATCAGGGCCAGGAGCAGATCGCCGCCGGCTCGCTTGATGAGCCCGGCCAGGTAGGCCGCGCCCAGAGCCGCGTTGTCCGCCGGCTCAAGGAGATCATAATCCTGCATGCCCAGGCTCTTAGCTACGGAGGCGGCCGTCTCAGGCATGAGCTGGGCCAGTCCGCGCGCCCCGGCCGTGGAACCGGCCGCGCTGTCGAAGGAGCTCTCGGAGCGCACTAAGGCGAAGAGGAGGGGCGGCCAGAGGGCGTTCTCGGAGGCGGCCAGGCCTATCTCGTCCGGATAGGCCTGGGGATAGAGGAGCCGGTAGTCCTCGGGAAGGGGGGCGTAGCCCGGGCGGGAGGCCAAGCGGGCCATAAGCCTCAGGCCGGCCGCAGGCTCGTCACGGGCGTAAAGGAGGCGGGCATAGTCGCGGACGCTGGAGGCCGGCACGGTGTCCAGAACCGATGCCGGTAGGCCGGGAATACGCTCAGCCATGCCGAATTCCGCCAGAAGGCCCACCAGGGCCAGACCATCCTCAACTCCCGGCGAGGCCGGGGGCGGGGCGGCGGCCGCCGCCTTTGACGCCTCCGGCTCGGCCGAGCGGGCCAGGGCCAAGGCCGGGGGCAAGGGGTCGCGGCCTTCCAAGACAGCGAACATGATCCCGAAATAGCTCAATGGGCCGATTTCGGCGCTCGGCGGGATGATGGCGAATGAAGGCGTGTAAAGGCCGAGGGCCTTAGCTCGCATGAGGATGTAAGCCAGGCGCGGCTCGGCTCCCGTCCCGGGCTTAGCCGCAAGCCCCTTCCATAAGCGTTCGATTGTCTTGAAATCGGCCTGGCGCGCCGCGTCGCTGATCACCCTCCCCAGGACGTCTGAGAAATAGGACGGATCGTTCCATGAGGGCATGCCCCGCAGGAGTTCATCAGCGACTGCCCGCGGATCAGAGCCGGAGGCGGCCTGGTCGGCCCTGAACCAAATGGCCGCGTCCCTGACCTTGCCGGGCCCGGCCAGGGCCTCAGCCTCGGAGAGGAGGCTTGCAGCGCGGGCGGCTTGGCCGGCGGCTAGGGCGCACCGGGCGGCCACCAGGCGGGCCGAAGCGCGGGCCTCCTTAGACGCAGCCCGCCTCTCCGAGAGGGCGGTGAAAACGCCCACGCCCTCCTCAGCGCCGCCCCCGTACATCCAGGCCCTACCCGCCTCGGACACGAGCTCGGCGGCCGTGTCCCCGGCGCTCAGGAGAAAATCCAGGATAGCCTCGCCCTCCCCGGCCCCAGGCAGTGAACGTAGGATGCTTAAGGCCCGCCCGTAGTCTCGGCGCGCTATCAGGCGACGGGCGTCCAGGTAGGCTGCCAGGCGGGGTTGGAGAGGCAGGCTAGGGGGCGGCGGGCCATCGTCCCCACTCGAGCGATCCACGAGGGCTTCGGCCAAGATGGACATAGCCTCGCCCTGAGCGCTGCCCATGACCATGGCATCCAGTCCCGGGACGGGGCTGGCCAGGCCCGAACGGGCCGCCATAAGAAAGGCGTAGGCCTCGCGGGGTCCGATGCCCGTCCCTCCCCCTCCCCCCATGGAGCGGTAGAGGTCTAGGCCCCTCTTATCCTCACCGAGACGGTATAGGGCGGCCAGGAGGGATGGGGCACAGGCCGGAGAGGCTTCCAGGCGCCCCGGCAGCCGCGTGGACAGGTCGATGATGGCGTTCCATTCTCCGCGCACCTCCCATGCCCCCACCAAGGCCTCGAGGGCCAGGCGGCTGGCCAGGCCGGAGCCGCCCGCAGCCTCTTCGGCCAGGAGGGCCTCGGCGTGCTCGCGCATGCCCAGGCGGCTGAAGTGGAGGGAGAGGACGTAGGCGCCGCCCGGGCCAAGAACCAGGGCCTCCGGCATGCGCTTGAGACTGATCTCTTTGAGGAATTCCGTGTCGCCGGAGCGAAGGGACTCCCCCAAGGCCTCGCGAGTGCGGGAAAAGACCCGGGTCTGGGCCTGGCAGGAGAGGCAGGCCAGAGAAAGGAGGGCGTAGAGGCAGGCCCCTATCCAGCGTGGGCGGGGGGCGGCCACCCTCCCCGACGCGGCCGCGCCGCTTATCTCGGAGGAATCCAGAGGCTGCGCCCTGAGATGATCAGGTCAGGATTCTTGATGGAATTGGCCTTAGCGATGCGCATATAGAGCCAAGGCGTTCCGTAATACCTGATGGAGATGTGCCAGAGGGTGTCGCCCCAGCGGATCCTGTGGGTCAGGCCCTTCGAGCCGTTCTTGGGCGATGGGCTGGGTGCGGGTGTGGGCGCGGGGCTGGGCTCCAGGCTGGGCTCCAGGCTGGGTGCCGGGCTGGGCGATGGGCGAGGCCTGGGTGAGGGCATGAAGCCCATGGAGGGCGAGGGCCCGGGCCCTGCCCAGGGCGGGAAGGCCCAGCGCCCGCTGGCGAACATGAAGACGAGGAAGCCGATCAAGGCGAGGGCCAAGAGGCCGCCCAGGATGACGATGAGGACGCCCGCGCCGGGCTTGCCGCGACGATTCTCGCCTGCCGGCGGGGCATCCTTGGAGGAGGACGAATCGGGGGGCAGGTAGGCGGAAAAACGCTTGTCGGCGCTTGCGTAGGGATCTTGGGGGCTGAGCTCGAAATCCGGCGTGTCAAAGCGCTCGGGGCCGCCGGCGGATCCGCCCTCTTGGGCGCCCAGGCTGAGGCTCCTGGATATTCCCGACTCCGCATCGACAGCTCTGGCCTCCACGGCCCCGTCCTCGTCCACCTTGATGGTCAGCTCTATGTCGGGTATCTGCTTGGGGCGCGCCGGCAAGCCGTCCAGGACCAGGCTGCCGACATAGGCCGCATCGCGGAAATCCATGTCAGCGCTGCGGTAAAGATCGATATGCACGCTGGGCTGGTCGTCCTTGACCGTCGTCAGGACCAGGCGCTTGGCTTGGGCGCCGACCTCTCCCGTGATAGGGTAGAATTCTCCGGATGCGAGCCGTATGCCGATCATGGGCGCCAGGGCCTCCTTAACGTTCATACATTATCGGCGAGAATCCCGGGCCAGCCGAGGCCCTGCTCGTAAAGACTAGCACCCCCCCGCACCTTGCGCAAGGCCGGCCATCGGCTCTAGGATTTCTCCATGCTCGAGCCGCGCCTGAGCCTGGACCTGCGCATCCTCGTCCCCTCCGCTCAAGCCGCCTTCCTGCCCGGTCCGTCAGGGCGCCCCCCCCTTCCCGCCCCGGCCGCCCTCAAGGCGGCCTTTTCCTTGGCCGCCGCCCTGGGCGCACAGGTAGGCGCGGAGATGGTCTGGGAACGAGTCACCAGCCTCCCCGAACTGCCCCCGGGAGCCTCCCTCACCGGCCTCTCTCTCCTCGTCGCCCAGGGGAAAATAGCGGGGAAAGCCAGGCCATCCGAGGGCGCCCGGCCGGCCATTTCCCCGCGCGACATCCGCATAGAGGAATTCTCAGGCCGCCTGGTGCGGCGCGGAGGCCCGGCGGCCATGGATTGGTCACGCCTGGGCCATCCCTGCCTCCTCCTCCGGACGACCCCCTGTGCCTGCATGGGTTCGGAGGCTGAGGCCTTCCTCCTCGGCCTACGGGGCATTCTGGCCTACCTCGGACTCATCGGCCCCGAGGGTTTCGACGAAAGCGTCAGGGCGAACGCCTATGTGGCCCTCGTCGATGTGGGGGGCCAGGGGCGGGGAAGCGGTCTCGCCGGGCCGGCTCTGGTGA
>CAYYCP010000082.1:0-11969 GCA_964470375.1 uncultured Spirochaetales bacterium | reverse complement strand
TTCCGTTTTTCAGCTTTGACCGGTGCGTATCACCCTGGGGAGAATTGACGATTACATATTATGGCTATCCGCGCCAGGATCGAGATGAGATATCTTGGACAGGAGCATTTGCCTCACGGATGCCCATCACAGACCATAACCGAAGTTTTCCTCAGGATAGGTTCCTGTCAGAACCAAGTCAGGTGTCTCGATTGAACCGGGGGCTTGCCCGCCCCAATATAAATATACTCTACCGGCTGATACGTTATACCCGTTCGCCGAAATAGCGATGTCTGCTATTCCGTCATCGTTCAGGTCACCGGCGCCCCTGAGGTATCCACCGAATACATCTGAATCATATTCTCCGGTCATGACAACGTCTGCGACTGAATCAGCGCCGGATCCACCGAAGAATACGTAGGCACGCCCTTGCATATTCCCAAAACCATGCGCGCCAATGAGGATATCGACGAATCCGTCATTATTGAAATCGCCAACGCCGTCGACCGCCACCCCGAAGTAATCTCCGGCGTTTTCACCATTGAACACAGCATCGGCCACGTTATCTGGAGACGGACCACCCCTGTAAAGGTAGACACGGCCTGCCCCCGAACTAGCACCATTCGCGCCTACTAGAAGATCCGGATACGTATCCCCATTGAAGTCTTGGGCTGCCCCAATATCTACTCCGAAATTATCCCCTTGCGCTGCGCCCAGGATGACGACATCAGGGCTCCCGTCCATGGCCGCGCCTCCGAAGTAGACATTGACGCAGCCCCGGTAGCTATCGTACGCAAGCGCGTCAACCGCCAAGTCATCGTAACCGTCATTATTGAAATCACCGATGCCGACAGGGTGCATGCCGAAATAAGAACCGCTCGCCGGCCCTACGATCACCACATCAGCGACTGCGTCAAGGACGTTTCCCCCGAAATACACGTAAACTCGCCCCTGGAAGGCATTATAGCCATAGGCCCCGATCACGATGTCGTCGTCGCCATCGCCATTTAAGTCGCCAGCCCTGCCTACCGTACCGAAGAAGGTATCGCCTTCCTGAAAAGTCATATCCGACGTTGTGTCCATGGGCGCGCCGCCAAAAAAGAGAAAGGCACGGCTAACTTTGTTCGCGCCGATGATGGCATCGGCAAAACCGTCTCCGTTGACATCTCCAAGCCCCTCCACATCCATGCCGAAATCCGTGTCCTGGGCCTGGCCGGACATGGAAAGCTCCGGGCTTGAATCCATCGCCGGACCTCCCTGGAACACAAGAGCACGACCTTGGTAATTATTATACCGGTATGCCCCCACAAGAAGGTCATCAACACCATCCGCGTTGAAATCCGAAGGCGCGAGGGTTATCTGCTCCGCGATTTCAATGGTCCTGTAGAACTCAGTGATGATTCCCGTCCCCGCGTCGAGCTGGCAGAAAACAGTGTATGTGCCAGCGTCATTCCATATATAATTGTAGGTTTTCACTATACTCCATGCGCTCCAGGTAATCCGCCCGTCATTCGAGAAGCGTACGCGTATGTCGGCGGAGGTGACTATATGGTGCCAGGCATCGCTGGCGTCCGCTGTCACCGTCGCCCCGGCCATCGCGTTCGCCGGGAGCTGTAGGGAACCGGTGCCGAAGGTGGCTCCGGGATCCAGGATAACCTGGTCGCTGGGCATCCAGGATGGATCCATCGGGAAGACCCTGGCCTTGGGGGGGAAGGTCCCGCCCATGGCGGGAATGCTTCCATCATAGAGTGTCCCGCTGGAGTAGTCGGGTATATCGCCATTATCAAGCGTGTAGCGTATCGATCCCACATGAGCAGGGTCCGTCGCCGTGCTTATTATCCAATATGGCTCAATGTTGGGCGGCGACCAAGGCACGAAGGCGATAGTGGGCGGGGCGCACTTGAAGGCGTAGGACCAGCCCACTACGGCTGAGGGATTGGCCGTATTGTCGGCCCGGTATGATACTGCCCTGATGGTAGTGGGGCCGGAAAGGCCGATTGGAGCAGTATACTGGGAACCGTGCATGACGTCCCCGGGCACGGGCAAATCACCATCTGTTGTATACCAGATGGCATCGGCCGGATCCGCTGGGCTAAGGATGAGATTGATCAAGTTTGTGTAGACTCCCGGCTTATGGGACACTGATGGGGGCTGGAGGCGGATATATTCTTGGGGCTGAAACCCGATCACCCCCATGGTGGATTGCCCATCGAAGACGTTGGCCGATCCTGAACGGATGAAGCAATCCAATCCGCTACTGTTTACCAGGTATATAGTGCTTTGATAGGGGCCGCTCAAAACGCCGTCGAAGTTAAGAACATAGGAATTCACTGTACTGAGATCGATCGGGCTCGCATTCGACAATGAGCTGCTATCCGGGCGGTAGAGGTAATAGTACAGACCCGTGACCCCGAAGCCCGCCGGCCAGCTCACCTGGTAGCCCAGGTAGCCGGTGCCTGACTGGGCGTAGGCCATGGTCACGTTGACGCTCGTCGAGGAGGGGTTGATGGATACTCCGCTCGCGTCTCCCCTGGCCAGGATGGCCCCGATGCCAGCGGCCTCAGCGTGGCCGTCCACGTGCACGTTCCAGGTGCCCGGCGGCACCGGGATGGTGGGATCCGGCTGGGATACGATGACGGTCACGTTGCGGGTGCCCGGAGCGACTTCATCGAAGGAGACACGGTAGGAGACGGGATGGATGAAGGCCGCGGGCATGAGGCGGGCCGCGGGGAGACTTATGCTCAGCGTCACCAGGATGGGGTCCCCGGCCTCCTGGCGGTTGAGCGCGTCACCGCATGAGGCGAGGAAGGCCGCCAGGGCGATGAGGAAGATAGCAGGCAGGCGGAGAAGCCGCCGCATGGTGGTCGCTCTCATCTCACTCACCTCCCTTAGCGATGCGGAAGCCGTAATACATGCCATGAACTACTGGCACGTCGCTATCTATCCGTCGGCTGAGGCCCGAAGCGTAGAAGATAGGCGTGCTGTAGAAATGCCCGCCGCGGCGCACCTTCATGCCGCCCGTGCCGGGGTAGGTCGCGCAACGGTAATCCGTAGATGGGTAGGCTGGCAAGTCCGCGAACCAATCCGTGCACCATTCGGCGACGTTGCCGCTCATATCGTAGAGCCCGAGGGAATTGGGAGTCAGGCTGCCCACGGGGTGGGTTGTATTCAAGGCATTTTCTGAATACCAGGCCACCAGGGGCAGGGTGTTGCTTCCGGCGCAGACGAAAGTCTCCTGTGCCGGGCCGCCGCGGGCGGCGTACTCCCACTGGGCCTCGCTGGGCAGGTAGTAGCCGTTGTAGACGTTGCGGTAATCCATGATGTACTCCCCGGTGCCGGTCCTCCAGCCGTCGGGCCAGAGGGAAGTATCTCTTCCCAGGTCCCCATAGGTGGGATCGAGGTAACTATATACCGGCTCGAAGCTCTCCCTGATGCTCAAGCGGTTACAGAATTCGATGGCGTCGAACCATCGCACGCTCTCCACGGGCCGCAGGGGCCAATCCGCGGCTGTGCGGAATTCGCTCGGGTTGCTTCCCATCACCGCCTGGTAGGCAGCCTGGGTCACTTCCGTCTGGGCGATGAAGTAGCGGCTGAGGGAGACTTTATATGGCCAATCTGTAGCAGGCGAAGCGGCCAGGTCACCAGCCGGGACTTCCACAAGGGGACCGGCCAGGCTCCAACGCGCCAGCCGGCCATTGACATCGCCGCTTTCATGGAAGAGGAGCATGACCTCCTGGGGGCTCAGGGCCCGGCTAAAGAGGCGGACATCGTCCAGGGAGCCCCTGAAGCCTCCGAAATAATCGTGGTAGCCGATATCCATGGGAGCGCTGAAGTTGGGTAAGGGCTGGACGGGCTCCTGGGGATCGCCGATTTGGACTCCGTCCACGAAGAACCTGTAGACGTTCCCGCGCTTGACCATCACGATGTGGTGCCAGCGCCCGATCACCGGGGTCCAAGCCACAGTCGCTGATTCGCCGCCGATGCCGGGGACCGCATAGTAGAATTGGAGGGAATTGCCTCCGCTCTCCATGAAAGTCCAGCGATAATCACCGCTGTAAAATTTTCCGAGCATGGGATACATAGCAGCGGCGTTATTCTCCGCGAAATTGCACCAGAGCGAGAAAGTCGCGTCCTGGCCCAGGTTGCTGTAGGAGTCTGCTGGCATTTCTACCGAGTTTGCCCCATTGAATGCATAGGCGTTTGCCGGCCTTCGATAGCGGTCAGGGGCCGGGGATGCCGTGACTGTGATCGCGTAATGGCCGTTGCCGCTCGAGTCCATGGCCCCGTAGCCCGCGTCGGAGAAGAGCCATTCGCCGACCAAGCCCTCACGCATAGCGGAACCTATATCGGCGACGACGGTGAAGCGGAAGAAGCCGTCATGATTCATCCCACCGCTCTTGATGGTGAGACCGAGCCAATGAGTTCCCAACTCGATGCTGCTGGTATCGAGGCTGAGGGACGAGCTGTTCCCTATACCTGTGTCATCAAGCTTCCAAGTATACGAGTCGATGCTCGCGCCGAAGCTTGCCGTGACCGTGAGGGGGGCCGGCCTGACGACGATGGGCGAGATGCTCTCGAGCATCACAGGTAGGTCGGCGGGATCGGCTAGGCTGATTTTCACGCCCACCCCGAGGGCGGTACTGACATTGCACTCCACCGCGCTGGACTCGTTTCCGCTGCTATCCACGGCTACGAGGAAGATTGAGTATTGCGTCCCCCCGCTCAGGCTTTGGATGCTGTAGGCGCTGTTGGGGGTAGAGATATCAGTAGTGCCGACCAGATCCATGCCGTCCTGCAAGAGCCAAGTCACGCGGACGAAGGCCAGGTCCGCGTCCGTGGGATTGTCCCAATCCAAATCGATATGGTCGGCGTAAGCCACGCTTGTGACGTTCGAAACCTGTCCCGGCGCCTGGGTGTCGTAGGCGTAGGAAACGCTCGCCGGGTCTGAGGGGTTTTGGTTGTAATCCAGGGCTCTAATGGAGAATGTGTAATCCATGGAGGGATTGAAACCCTCGAGGGTGAAGCTGGATAGATTCCGGCCGCCCGCAATGACGGGCTGCTGGGGGCCGCTCTGCGCGGGTTCCCATGTGATGCTGACGCCTGCGTAATCTGGGTCCCCGGGCGGGGTCCAGGTGAGGCGCATCACGCCCATATCGGGCAGGTAAGCCACTCCGGGCGTCATGACCGGCTCCGGAGGATCGGTATCGTCAGGATCGTAGAATGGGAGGTCCTCCTCCATCTCCTGCACCCGGCCCAGGCCGGGGAGGCCGTCTAAAAAATCGCAGCCGACCAGGAGGGCGAGCAGGACCAGGAGGATCATGGTGCACGATGCCTTGAACGCGTATTGCTTCATCCGTTCCCCCCTACCTGCTCAGGTCCTGGATCATGGTGTCCAGTTCCTTGATGGCCTTGCGTTCCTTCGTTGTATTCGGCAGGAGGAAGAGAGTCCCCAGGCCGGCCACGGCCCCGCCCCCCGCGGTTAAGTATCCGATCTTGAAGAGATCCTCCATGCCTTTAGCCTGCTCCAGGAGCTCGGCCCGCCTGAGCGTGTCCTCGGTGGAATAGAATTCGTCATAGAGGTCGTTGGTCGATAGGGCGCTGAAGAGGCTCAAGCCTGCCCCGCCCAGGGCCACGGTCCAGCAGGCGATGTTGACGATGGCCGGGGCCACCGAGCGGCGCTTCTTGTCCGCCAGGCTCTCCTCGAAGAGGGCCTTCCGCTCCAGGAGGAATGCCACTTGGGAGGCCTTGTCCTCCGCCGTCTGGGGCTCGATGACGGACTGGGTGGGTTCTACGCGGGCCACGGCGGGCTGGGCTGCAGCGGCCTTGAAGGTCAGGCTGGCCACGCTCCCGGCCTTGACGGTCACGTCCTGGCTCTGTTCTTTCCCGCCCCCCTTGGGCATGAAGCGCAGTGAGGCCAGGCCCTCTGGCATGCTGTTGTCCACAAGGGGCTTGCCGGGGCCCACGCTGCCCAGGAGGACGGTCCCGGAGAAGACATCGCCCTCGGCGTCGGCCTCCACCTTGACCGTGCCGTAGGCCGGCTTAGCCGCCTCGGCCTTGCCGAAGACAACGGTGGCGGCCGCGCGCACGGTGATGTTGACGGACTTGGTCTCCTCCCCGGCGCCGTCGGCGCGCACGAAGCGGAAGTCCTGCTTGCCGGCCGGGAGGGCGTCCGCCAGGAGGGGCGAGTCCGGGCCCACGTCGCCGATCAACTCGGATCCCATGTAGACCGAGCCCTCGACGGATGATTCGAACCTGGCCTTGCCCTGATCCTGGATGGTGGCCGACGCGGCGGTCGCCGCCGGCCCCGTCGAGGCGGCGACGGCGGTGGTGGCGGCCTTGGAGAGGTAGATATCAGTGATCAGGCCGGAGGAATTGATGAAGGGGTTCTGCTGGCCGCCGGTGACGCTCTTCACCTCCTTGGCCACCGCGGTGAAGATCTCCCCCAGGGACTTGCCGCTCTCGATCTGCTTGAGGAGGGCGGCCGTGAAGATGCCGTTGCGCCCCGTCCCGTCCTGGGCCACGTCCCCGGCCGCGGTGGCGAAGATGGTGGCGCTCCCGCCCTCCACTTCAACCGCCGGCACCACGGACAGGCCCCGGGTAGTCCCGATAGCCCTCGTCTTGGCCGCGTCGAAGGGATTCTCCCGGCAGGCGTCCAGGATGGTCACACACTTGAGGGCCTTGCCCTCGGAATAGGCGTTGAGCACGTCGTCCAGGGAGACCGCCCCGTACTTGACGTCGTCCGGGCCCTCGAAGACCTCGTCCAGGGGAAGGAGGTAGTTCTTGCCCTCCAGCTGGACCCCATGCCCGGCGTAGTAGAAGAGGGCCGTCGAGTTGGGATTGCCCTTGAGGGCATCGCGGAAATTCCCCACATTCTTGAGCATGGTGCGGCGGTCCGCGTCGTAGGCCTCTATCACCCGCCAGCCCATGCGCTTCAAAGCAGCGGACATATCCTTGGCGTCATTCACGGAATTCCTGAGTTCCGGGACATCTGTATACTTGGCGTTGCCGATCACTAGGGCGATCCGGCTTGTGTCCTGGGCGGCTAGGGCCGCCGCCATAGCCAGAGGCAGGAAGGTCGCGAGGATCCTTTTCATGAGAGCCTCCGTCAATCGTTCATCGATGCAAGGAATCTGAAAAATCTTATAGAGATATCATAGCCCATAACCTAAGGGAAATAAAACGCCCGCACAGAAAGAACGTCTATTCCAGGATGCCCCCCATCTCGCGGCTCATCCTCTCCAATTCTTCCATTTTCTCTGATATCTCGGCGAAGGAGGCCGACAGGGCCTTGAGTTCCCCGTCCAGGGCCTGATAGGCCGCCACAGCCTCGGCGCTTTGCCGGCCGGCCGCATCCATATACTCCATGGTGCTGCTCAGGCTGAGGGATGTCTTGCGGGCGTTCTCGGCCGTGCCCGAGGCCATCTTGCGTATCTCGCCGGAGATGACGGCGAAGCCCTTGCCGTGGATTCCGGCTCGGGCCGACTCGATGGAGGCGTTGATGGACAGGAGGTTGATGTTGACCGATATGTCCTCGATCATCGCGATCAGACCCTTCATGTCGCGGGCGTTCTCTACCACGCGGCGCACGCTTTGGTTGGCCGAGTCCAGGGTGGCCGCGGCCGCTGCGCTGCGCTCTATGAGCTCGGCCAGGCGACGGATGCGTTCCACCGCGATCCCCGAAACCCCCCTGATGGCCGTCAGCATGGGCATGGCCAGCTCGCGCAGGCGCACGTTCACTGATTCCAGGCCCTCCTCCTGGCGCTTCTGGTCTATCAGGATGCGGGCGGCCTGGAAGGAGGAGGACACCTGGGCGCGCAGGGTCTCGTAGAGGGTGCCGTTGCGCGGGCCCATCCGGCACATGAGGTAGCCGTAATGCTCCTCCCCGGCGTACAGGGGATGGAGGATGTGGGTCCCGGGGGCCCGGCCCAGGCCGGCGTCCCGGGGCAGCATGAGGCGCGGGTCGAATTCGTTTCCCTGCAGCCTTGAGACGGCGCCGTCCTCTTGCCCCAGGGCCAGGCGAACCGCCGGCGGGAAGACCCAGTCCCCGGGGGCGCGCTTGAAAAACTCCGGGTATACACACAGGTAGAAGGTCTCTATCCCAACGGAGCATAGGCTGTGGCCGATGTCCTCGATCAGCCGGCTCATCTCGAAATCGGAGCTGATGCCGCGCAGGGCCTCCTGCAGGGCCACGAACTCCTGGGTGCTGGCCACCCGCGCGGCGGCCTCTGAACGGGCGCAATAATCCCCCACGGCGATGCGCATCTTCTGGAAGAGATTCAGAGCGGCGGCGCAACGGGTGCCGCGGGAGCTGCAGATGAAGATGGCGTAGACGTGGTTGAGATAGTCGTTCCACAACTCGTACTCGCCTCCCCCGCCGGGCAGCGAGTGCATCAGATCGTCCAGCTGCTTGAGGATGCCGGCGGCGTCATCGGCATCGCCGTCATGGGCCACGATGCGCTCGGCCAGGGCCGTGGCGGCCTTGACGTCGAAGCCGACCCGCTCGCGCAGGGACTCCAGGTCCAGGGACAGATCCTCCTGCCGCAGGTCCCCGGCCGCCGCGGTGACCTCCTCTATGGCCCGGGCGGTGCAGCCACAGGAGCAGCGAATGACCGCCTCGGTAGGCAGGACCACGTCCGGGATGCCCTTCTCTCCGTCCATCATCCTGGCCAGGATCTCCATGGCGGTGTGGCTCTGGCCGTAGATGGGCTGGCGCACGGTGGACAGGGGCGAGCGCTGGGTGCCGCACTCGAAGATATCATCGAAGCCACCTAGGGCTATGTCATCCGGAACGTGGACGCCCGAGCGCTCCAGCTCCCGCATGCAGGCGATGGCCATGATGTCGTTGGCGGCCAGGACCGCCTCAACCTTGTTGCGCCGCTCCAGGAAGAAGCGCCCGGCGGCCAGGCCGGCCGGCTCGTTGAAATCGCCCTTGAATACCAGCGATTCGTCCAGGGCAAGCCCATGGGACTCCAGCACGGCCTTCACCGTGGCGTAGCGCTGGTCGGCCTCCGGCTGGCCGACCGGGCCGCGTATGTAGCCGAATTTCCTGTACCCGTGGCGCTCCACGAAGTGGGTCGTCAGGTCCTTGAGGCCGGCGGCGTTGTCGATCATCACCGTAGGCGCACCCGGCAGGCGCGTTCCCAGGCAGACGTAAGGCAGGGGGGCGATGCGGGCGCAGAAGCGCGACAGGTCCTCTATGGTATTGGTGGAGCCGAAGACGTTGCTCGCGAAGATGAAGCCGTCGAAGCCGCCGCGGGCGAGGAACTCGTAGATGTAGCTCTCCTGGCGGTCGCGCTGGTCCGGGCTGTTCATCTGTCCGCCCGGGAGGAGAATCAGGTCCAGGCCGCGCTCCTTGGCGGCCTCTGATGCTCCGGGCCATACGGTGCTGAGGTAGGAATTATAAATGTTGATGATCACGAAGCCGACGCGTCTTCTCACCTGTACCCCCTGGAATCCCCGTGAATTCTAGTCCGGCCGGACCCGATCCGCAAGTGCGCAGGCGGCGCTTGCGCCCAGGGCCGCACGGGCGCATACTAAGTCCTGAATTGGTGATTCGGCGTGCCTGGCATGCCGGTTCGGTTGAAGAAAGCGTTAGGCAGAGGAAATCATGGCTGTTTTCGCTTCAGTCATCCGGCCATGGATCCCATGAATCGGCGTGGAGGCGGCATGGCCGGGCGCATCTTGATAGGCACCTCCGGGTACTCCTATGACGATTGGGCCGGGCCCTTCTACCCCCCGGGCCTGGCCAAGGAAGAGCGGCTGGCCCACTATGCCCTCTTCTTCCCCTTCGTGGAACTCAATTTTTCCTACTATCAGATGCCCAATCGGCGCGGCCTTGAGGGCATGGTCGCCAGGACGCGGGCCGGTTTCCTCTTCTCCATTAAGGCTCATCGCAGCCTGACTCACGAGCCCGGCCCGGCCTGGCGCGAGGACGCGGCCGCCTTCCGCTCGGCCGTGGAGGCCCTGGCCGAGCGCGATCGCCTGGCCTGCGTCATCCTCCAGCTGCCCTTCCGCTTCCGCCACGATCGGGACAACCGCCTCTACCTCTCCGAGTTGCTGGAAGAGATGAAGCCCTTCCCGACCGCGGTGGAATTCCGCAACGCCGAGTGGATGACCGAGCGGGTCTATGCGGAGCTGGAGCGCCGCGGGGCGGCCCTCCTGTGCGTGGACGAGCCTGAGCTACCAGGTCTGCCGCGCCCGGAATCGCGCGCTACGGCACCCCTGGCCTACGTGCGCTTCCACGGGCGCAACGCCGACTCCTGGTGGACCGGGGACAACGAGTCGCGCTACGACTGGGACTATTCGGATCAGGAGCTGCGTGAGTGGCTGCCCCGCCTCTTCTCCCTGCGCGACAAGGCCGGTACGGTCTTCGTGGCCTTCAACAACCACTCCAAGGGGCGGGCGGTCAAGAACGCCCGCCAGTTGGCCAGTTTGGTGGAGCTCTTCAGCGCACAAGGTCTATGACCATGCCGTCGCGCAGCTTGGGCTCGAACCAGGTGCTCTTGGGCGGCATGATAAGGCCGGCGTCGGCGACGCGCATCAGCTCTTCCATCTCCACCGGGCGGCACAGGAAGGCCGTCGCGGCCCGGCCCTCAGCGCAGCGCCGCTCCAACTCGGCCCGGCCGCGGATCCCGCCCACAAAGTCTATGCGCTGGTCCGTACGCGGATCGCCGATGCCCAGGACGGGCCCGAGGAGGTTGGCCTGGAGGACCTGCACGTCCAGAGAGCCGACCGGATCCTCGGGGGGATAGGTCCCCGGACGGGCGGTCAGCCTGAGCCAGCGCCCGCCCAGGTAGAGGCCGTAATCGCGCGCCCTCACTGGTTCGGGGGCCTCGCCGGGGCTGAGTTCGCGGACATCGAATTTTCCCTTTAGGGCCTCCAGAAAGGTCGCCTCGGAATAGCTCCCCAGGTCCCGCACCACCCGGTTGTAGGCCATGATCCTGAGCTGGTCGGCGGGGAAGCTGACAGCCAGGAAGCCGGCCCATGGATCAGCCCGGCCGCCCGCAGCCATGGCGTCCCGGATCCGCGCGGCGGCGGCGCTGCGGTGGTGGCCGTCGGCGATGTAGAGGCGCGGAACCCGCTCCCGGAAGAGCCGGACCAGGCGCTGGACGGCGTCCCGGTCGCGCAGTGCCCACAGGCTATGGCGCACCCCGTCCTCGGCGGTGAAGTCCTCATCGGGAGCCGCCGCGCAGAGAGCGGCCACCAGTGCGTCTATCTCGGCCACCGGGCGGTAGGCCAGGAAGGCCGGGCCGGAATGGCTCCCGGTGGCCTGGATGTGGCGGGCCCGGTCGTCCTCCTTGTCCGTGCGGGTGAGCTCGTGGCGCCTGATGTCGCCGGAGCGATACTCGTCGACGGAAACGAGCGAGAGGACCCCAGTCTGGAAGCGCTCGGCCCCGGCTGCATCCCTGACACCCTGGCGATAGAGGTAGAGAGTCGGCTCCGGATCGGGGACGAGCTCGCCTGAGGCGATGAGGGCATCCAGGTTCTCGCGGGCCTTGGCATAGGCGGCCGGGGAGTGGGGATCGGCGCCGGCGGGCAGATCGACCTCGCTGCGCCCGACCCGGAGGAAGGAGAGGGGCTTGGAAGCCACCAGGGACCTGGCCTCCTCCGTGGTGACGACGTCATAGGGCGGCGAGGCGATCAGGGTGGCCCGGCCGGGTCTGGGCCTGTAGCCGCGGAAGGGGATGATGCTGGCCATGGGGACGCTCCTGCGCTGAAGCTCGGCCCGGCCATTATTGGCCTGGGCTGGATCCTCCCGGGGATCGATGCCGCCGGTGGACTGGACGGGGCCTACCCTAACACGGGCCGATGTCCGGGTCAACGACAGGCCGAGGGCTTGGGCCAGGCCCTCCAGCCAGAGTATATTGAACACATAAAATACGCGAGAGGAGGGTGAGGATGAGAACGCCGAACGATGATCCGGGTTGCTTCCCACGCCCCGACCTGGAGGGCGACTTCCCCAAGCCGGAGGACGGGGGCTGCTTCCCCCG
>CAYYCP010000081.1:0-12080 GCA_964470375.1 uncultured Spirochaetales bacterium | reverse complement strand
GCGCAACATGGCCGGCGATGAACAATTCCATGAAGCAATCATATGGACGCGAATGTATCCCGCGCCGTGTATGAATGCAAGTGATGGGCACAGCTATCGATATCTGATACATCGAGATCGAACACAGGATAAGGTACGAGAAGGTCTGTGAAGCGCCCAATCAATAATTAGAAAATAATTGCCCCACCGCTATTTTCATGATATTCTCTTAAGGAATAATTCGAATATGTGGAGAGAAAAATGACTAAACGATTCTTGAGAAACCATGAGGCTTTCCTTCACCCTCTTAGGGGGGCAGTAATTCTTTGCATTGCAATACTTTCTTGTTCTCCCCCAAATCCGGGGAGTGATAAAGCCGGACTTCCCTTTAAGCCGACTGTCATTCTGAATGGCGGCGCGGACACCCCGATCAGCGATTATCAAGCCAGCGTGAAGGTATATTACACGAATGACCGTGTCCCCTCGCGCAACCGTCTATCTGATCAGTACCGCCTCTCGGTCAAGAATATCGCAGGAGAATTGAACACCCGCATCGATTATCCTGACATGGGCGACGGCCCAAGATCCGTTATCCTGAACAAGCGTGAAACGATTATTTTCAACCCACGTTCCGGTGAAGTATCAGCACGCTTCGCGACGCCAAACGCCTCATCAATGGAAATTGAGATTCCCGATGGGCAAGCTCTCATAGGACGCGTGAACATCGATGGCATCATCCAAAAATACCGTACCTCTTGGGCTTCGACATTTCCACAGACACGTCCAACTCCAACATCGTCATGATCTCCGCTCCACCAGCCCTTCTCCCCAAGAGCATCTCTCCGGGAGGACGGGCATATACCTTCAAGCTCTTCTTCGATACGGCCGCGGGGACAATCGCCGGCACGGAGAGCGTGGAGGTCGAGGCTGATGGCACCCACGTGACGCGCGAGCAAACCTTCATCTACGAGGACCGCGACGGGGTTCCTGTGCCGGTAGGCAACGTCCTCGAAGTGAAGAACGACGAACCATACACTATCGATGTGTCCGATTCGATGCTCACGGAAATAACCGACCCCGAGAGCATACCAGAGATCGACCCGGCTGAAGCCGCCGCCCTTGGGCAGAGCGCAGATGCCCTGAGAATCACCGATCCCATCATCGGCGATCCATCCGATCCGGATTATACGGAGTCCTATATCACGGTCTACGAAGAAGTCGTGACGAATTCGCTCGAGGATTCCTATTTCCGCATAGCCATGGAGAGGTGAGAAAATGAGAAAACACATCTACATTATCATCGCTATCAGCATCGCAGCCATCTGTGCCAGGCAAGTTGATCCGTCCCCAGCGCCAATGCCCGTCTACAATGGCATAGGCTTCCCCGGGACGGGCGGGGGATACAACAAAATGGAACATACTACAGCAGTTGGACAACCCGCTTCGAGATTCAACAGAAGGATGCATATGAGAAATTTTCCTCTGTACCCAATCAAGTCCTGATCGGCCATAGTCAGGGCAGGATGAGGGCCTTTACCTACACCGCTGCCTGCGCGGAGGGAGAGCGAATAGGAGTCTATGGACTGCCGCTCCAGAAGAACAATGTCAAAGCCATTATCAGCCTGGCAGGCCCGATCAATGGGTACACCCCCCTTACGGGCGGGAAGGATGCGCTAGGCAGAAACGTCAAGAATCTTGCGAATGATATCGTCAGCGGCATGACCGCCACCCTCGGACTGCCAGTGTATGGCGGTGACGTGCTCAATATGATCGATAATGACATGCTGGACAAGATATTCACTGGTTTGGGAATTCCATAATTGATGGAACTAGGCGGCATGAATTTCGACACCAAGGGCATAGCCAAGGCCTTTCTAGAGGCAAAAATCGATGGGATTGGCCAGGTAGGCGTCGATGTGATGGATGATTTTACTCCAGGGAGCGCATATTACCAGAAATGGCTATCTGAAAAGTCTTACCCCAGAAAAAGAACAGTCACTACGACGGAAACGCGTATCAAGACTCCAGGCTACTGGCAGAAGGTCTGCATGGGCTACATCATCCTTGTGCGTTGGGTACCAGTGAAAAAATATGGGATCACCATCTACCAGGCCGAGTCATACAGGCAACCGATATACGCGTATTACTACGTGAAGCCTGTATATGAGACGATAAGCAAGGCTATCACCGTTCAGGAGATGGTAACAGAGAAACCTATACCAGAGAATATCCCCATCCTAGTATACGCAGGCACTAATAATGATTTATTAGGAATGCTCGTTTCAGAATTTAAAATATCACAGACTACTATGGACGACATACAAAAATGGGTGAAAACTTATGAAAATGTTACCGGCGCAGCGACGATCTGGCATACATCCGCGGCGGCGATGTATGTAGGTCTTGGCGTTGTATCAGCGCTGCTATTTCAACCTGAAGGCGTATTTGCCGCAGCAGCCCTCGCAATCTGCCACACTGCATGCGCCATCAACGCTGGTGTCGCTTGGAACATCTCGCGAGATATCAATGGCACATACAATGACCGCCTTCTGAACGCCAAGACGAACGGCAGCGACGCCTTCATGCCAGTTGACGCGGTCAACCCCCTTGATAAGAATGGAAAAAGCAAATACGGGGGGAAAGCTTTTACGGGTGCTTCAGACAAGTATATACTAAAAGACACCGACTTGACAAACCCTATAACTAAGGCACCACCTTCATGGAACCATATAACAATCCAGACCGACGATACCCTATGGGGACCAAATCCTGGCTCCGTTTCCAACCCCCAAAAAGCCGGTCACGTTTATGATATTTTAAAAGCCGAGGGAATGGAAAGCTATACAGACAATTGGGTATATTGGAATGAGAAAAAGAATGAATGATTACCCACAATGGTGCGAGGATACTCCAAGTACTTTTGAAAAGGAATGTCATCGGACACGTTTCCTGGATCTCGTTCTTTTCACCTCTTTATCGATCGCCTTATGCGCATGCGCCGCCTGCGGCCCTCGCCCAGTCGTCGATATTGACTTGGACGTAGTCTTTTACGAACCCATACCGACAGACTACAATGAGGAGCTGCGGGTTGAGGATGGCGTCGCCTACCTCATCGATCGCTTCACCAATACCGTCTACGCATACGATCTGGAGGCGCTTGCCCTCAAATGGAAATGCGAGAATCCATTTGGCGGGCCCATATATGAAGATATGATAGTATTGAATCCAACTATCACTCCTTCATCTGTGTTGGCATGGATGGAAGAATCGAACAGGGAAGAGCAGATCGCTGAAATCGACAAGGAGACGGGAGCTGTCACCGCTATCTATTCACTAGACTTCCCCTATACTCTGTACTCAGCCTGGGACAGGTACTTCATTGACAACAGTCTCTATGTGAGCAGCCCCTATGGCTTGGCGAAATTGGACTTTACGTTGCGTACAGCCATAGACGGCCAGGCAGGCCACTATCTCCTCCCTGTAGAATTCCTATCAAGCAATGATTTCACTACACTCGTCTGGAATAGCGTAAGCATGAGTAAATATGGCAATTCCTTGATCCTTGGGACCTACAACGTCAACCATGATTATCCGGACTACGGCTTCGTAGGCCGTTATGACATTCCTTCCGGAACCCGGCTATGGACCCTCGACAACGTAATCCATTACGACCCAGCATTGATATATCAAGACACCATGTACTTCCATGCCTATGACACCACACAACCCTCTACGATTGGTTTCTATATGGTCGATTGCAGGGATGGGAGGGTGCTCAATCGGCACATCAATATTTGTGGAGGGGCGGCGGCATCAGCGGATGGCGACTATATTTATAAGGCTACCGGCGCATGGCTAATAAACGGACATATTAATCCCGAGTGGAAAGGCGTTGACAGTCTTTATTGCTTCTCTTCCCTCACCGGTAAATCATCTGGTCACAGGAGACCGAAAATCCACGCAAAGGCGCAACTCCACAGGCACATAACGGAGTACTCTATGTACCTACTGAAGAAAACATAGAACTATATGACGCTGGCGATGGCCGGAAACTCGGGGCGGACTGGGGATTAGGCGGTGTTTACTGCCTCACCTATACCATGAAATACAAGGATATCATGCTCATCCCCCAAGGAAACATTTTCTACGGTATCAGGATGAATTGGCGCATCGGTCCTGAGGGCTTGGAAAAGACGAATGGCTAGGGTCCGCGCGCTTTTCCTGCTCGGGTTCATCACGCTACTGTGCGTGTTTCTCCAATCTTGTGGCTTCATGGATCAAGAAATCCATCTTCGCGCGCGCATGGAGCGGCCTTCCGGGCAAAGCCTGAAAATCAACGTATTTATAGAGGGCTCAGACGGCATGGCCTTGAACGCCGCCCGCGTGACCCTCTTGGATCCCTCAGGGTCATCCATGCTCTTGCCCTTCTCAGCCCAGACCGCCTCCTATGCAGGAAGCATTGCCCAATCCCTTGGGGGCACATATTCCATCTCAGCGCGTTCAGCGGTTTCAGATACACCAAAAAGCCTGGATATCCCATTCGTATCGCTCGAATCAGAGCCCTCGATCGTAGAATTGGCGGATGCCGCTGGCTCATCCGCTCTGAGCGGCCAAACCCTCTCCAGCGCCGCTGCTATCGCTCTTTCATGGACCCCGGTTGAAGGCGCGACGGCATATCTACTCCGTATCGCGAGAAACGGGAATCTGGTATATTCACGGTCGATCCCCGAGAGCCAGGCCATCATCCCGGCAGGGACTCTACTTTCCGCCTCATATTCTGTAAAAGTGGAAGCCCAGGCGATCTATGGCGATCCTCTCCTTGAAAGCGCTCAGTACTTTTCCGTCTGCGCGATCGAGGGCCCCTCCTTCCCATTCCAGGTGCAATGAAAAGGTTCCCGATAGCGGCAGCCTTCCTTGCCGGAATGTTATTGGCGCATCTCGCATTCCTCTTGGCCTGTGGCCAGGCATCCGGTCCGCAGGCATCCATCCTCTTCCCCGCAGACGGCGCAAGCGCGAGAGAGGGGAGCCCAATCCTCCTCATCGCGGACAGCGCGGGGGAATGGATCAGCAGCCTGGATGGAACGCTTGGATACGGACGCAGCATCTATACGCTGCTGTCTCCAGGGAACCATATGATCGAATTATTCCCGCCTGTCGGGAGTGCCGACACCATACGAATCTCGATCTTTCCAGCCTCGTATCTGCCGGGAACGCAGGACCGCATTCAAATCTCGCAACACGGAGCGACTGGGCTGTTCGCCCCGGGTCGATACGCTCCGGTTCTCATATCATGTTCGGACTCAGGCGTTGACATCGAGATATCGCTTCCAGCCATTGATGAGGAGCCAGGTGCGAAAGCATCTTCCATCTCAACCGGCGCGCGCGTGGATGATCCTATCCGGGATATACGGCTAAATTTCCTTGAGTCCTTTCAAAATCAGAAAACTGCCGGTGAAACGAGACCGGCCATGGCGCTGGCCAAGAATGTGAAGCCCCCGCCCGAGATAGGAACGCTGCGGATGTTCCATCTAGCCGATCCATCCAAGGGAACCGGCGAACCAGGCTTCAATGTCGAAGCTGAATTAGTACTTTCAGAGACAGGCTGGAGAATCTGGCTTGATCGCGCATCGATCACGGATCCCGCGGATACGGACGCCCTATTCGACATCCTCACCAGGATCATCGGGCCGCGCTTGACGACACTATTCGGTGAAGCGCCTGATCCAGATGAAGACGGGGGGATCTCGATCCTCATGACAGGCATCCTCAATCAAGCCCATGATGTCGTGGGCTTCTTCAATCCCTGCGACTTTTTCCCCTATTCAGAGGACATATCCTCTTCAGCTTATAATCCAACCTCGAACGGCTGCGACATACTCTATACTGGCATACCCGAGGGTACCGATGGAGATCCCGCGTATTCAGCCAGGGCGTTAGCCGCCACTATCGCTCATGAGTATCAACATCTAGCGCGATTCGCAATGAAAACATATCCCTATATCAGGGCCGGTGATCCCGATCCTCCCTACGAGGATGCCGCTTTCGATGAAGCTGTATCGCATTTTATTGAGAACGCGATCGGTCTGGGCTTGTCTGGCGGCAACCTACGATTCGTGATGCGGTATCTCTCTTCACCGGCGGTATACTCTCTACGCGGCCCCGACGCGGACGGAGCCATGGACTCAGCCGGAAAACGAGGACTCGGGGCATTGTTCATAGCCTATTTATGCGGCCTCTCAGGCGACATTGATTGGGATTCCTCTAGCCCCGGGATATTGGTGGATGATGATGGATTGGATTTCATAAGGCAGTCGATGCACGCAAGCGTTGATGGATGGGAATATGCGGCCTCGTTTTTCCAGAAACCGCTCTCCATGCTTTGGCGGGAATTCATATTATCCATCAACAAAGCATCATTCTTCGCGCCAGACCGGGTGGTAGAGATCGATGGCGCCACAGGAGAACCGTTCACCCTCGATCCCTTCATCGGCGTTTTTTCAATGGGCACTATTGAAGCATCCCTACTCGGCCCGACCAGGAATAATCTTGATGAAAGCCTATCTCTCAGCGGATGGACTGCCTTGTTTGGAACTCCCGCAGAATTTTCCCAAAAAACGAGTATCGGCGTGAAATACCGGCCTGGCTCAGGTGAGAACGAAGCATTTATGGGCATGCTCCATTATTGAAAATGGAACGATCTCGCAATAGTGCATTCCAAAATGTCTTGGCTTAGGGTGATGTGCGCCTTGACTCAAGGCCGAGGCGCGGCCAAGATGGGCGCATGGATGCACGGACTGAGGAAGCGATAGCGGGGGACAGGATCATCGAACGCGCGCGAGCCTGGGGCCTGGCCCAGGAGGACTGCCGGGCCATCCTCCTCCTGGGATCGCGCGCGCGCCAGATTATGCCAGCCGACCAGTACTCCAATTACGATTTCGTCTTCTTCATGGACAATTTCGAGAGCTACAAAGCCGATGCCAGCTGGCTCAATGCCATCATCGAACCGGCCCTCTTCTTCACCGAGGACGCCCCCTGGTGGAAGGGCTTCGAATACCGCCTTCTGGGGGCCGAGGGACAGGACCTGGACGCGATCATCGTGCCGGCCGCGGTCGGCCTCTGCCCTGAGTTGGCCAAGGTCGCGGAGACGGCTCACGCCATCATCCTGGACAAGGATGGCATCCTCTCGGGGCTTGCTCGCGCCGGAACCGCGCCGGAAGAAAAGCCCATAACGCAGCCCGATGCACGCGCAGTCATGAACGCATGCCGCGACTTCCTCTTCCACATCGTCTGGGCCGCCAAGAAGGCCCTGCGCGGGGAGCTCCTCACGGCCAAGAACTGCGTCGACAATTACCTCAAATCCATCCTCTGCGAGCTCGAAAAGACACGGGCCGCCATGGGGGGCGGGCCCATCGCCATCCCGCACCATGACACGCGCTTCTTGGAGAAGTGGGCCCGGCCGGAATTCGTCTCCGGGCTGAAGACAGCCTTCTGCGCCTACGAGGCCGCCGACATCCTGGGGCGGCTGGACGCCAACATCAAGCTGTTCGAGATGACGGCCATGCCGCTCTGCCAAGGTCAGCCCGGCGCCCAGGAAGCCTTGCGGGCGGATATCGCGACGACACGCGGAATCCTATCCCGTCTCCTGGACGGGACCAAAACGGATCACGGCGCCGTGATCCGCCGCGCCCTCCTCCAGGACTGCCCGCGCATGGCCGAGCTCCACGTCATGAGCTGGCGCCATGCGTATGGCCACTTCATCAAGCATGACTTCCTCCACGACCCCTCGGCCCTCAGGCGCCGGGAGGAGGCCTTCTCCAAGGCGGTCCGGGAGGATTCCGAAGAGACCTACGTCTATGAGGAAGGCGGACTTATCAAGGGCATCCTCACCATCGGGGATTGTCGCGACGCGGACAAGGGACCGCAGGCCTTCGAGCTCTGGGGCATCTACCTGGACCCCGGCTCCATAGGCCGGGGCATCGGGAGGCGCCTGGCAGAATTCTGCGAAGCCCAGGCCAGGGCCCGCGGCCGGAGCGAGATCGTCCTGTGGACCTTCGAGAAGAACGCCGCCGCCCGGGCCTTCTACGAGCACCTGGGCTTCAAGCCGGACGGGGCGCGCAAGACCATCGACTTCTTCGGCGAGTACGAAATGCGGTACGCGAAGCGGCTGTGAGGGCGGCTGGCGGCCCGCCCCTGCTTCTTGAGCCTTGATTATCCAAGCCCTCCCGGAACGGTCCGCCCCCCGCCGCCTTGCCAAGGAAAGGCCCTTCCGGCTATTATATGGCGCCCGCCGGTTCCCGGGCCGGCCCGCTTGACATCGCCCCGTTCAGCCGAAGGATCCTCATAGAGCCGTCGACCGAGCGGTCCGATCCAAACCATCTTTCACCACAAAGGACTCATCCATGGCAGATAAGAAGAACATGGTCATGATCGACGGCAACACCGCCGTCGCCTACGTGGCCCACGCCCTCTCCGAGGTGATCTCCATCTACCCGATCACGCCCTCCAGCCCCATGGCAGAGCTCTCCGACGAGTACTCCGCCCAGGGCCGCAAGAACATCTGGGGCACCGTCCCAGACGTGGTGGAGATGCAGTCGGAGGCCGGCGCCGCCGGCGCGGTCCACGGGGCCCTGACGACCGGAGCCCTGACCACCACCTTCACCGCCAGCCAGGGCCTCCTCCTGATGATCCCCAACATGTACAAGATCGCCGGGGAGCTCACCAGCACGGTCTTCCACATCTCGGCGCGCGCCATCGCCGCCCAGGGCCTGTCCATCTTCGGCGACCACCAGGACGTGATGGCCTGCCGCCAGACCGGCTTCGCCCTGCTCAACTCCTGCTCGGTCCAGGAGGCCATGGACATGGCACTGGTAGCCCACGCCGCCACCCTGGAGTCGCGCATCCCCTTCCTGCACTTCTTCGACGGCTTCCGCACCTCCCACGAGGTCCAGAAGGTGGAGGAGATCCCCTACGAGACCATGCGCCAGATTATCTCCGACGATCTGGTGCGGGCTCACCGCCAGCGCGGCCTGACCCCGGAGAAGCCGGTCCTGCGCGGCACCTCCCAGAACCCGGACGTCTACTTCCAGGCCCGCGAGACGGTCAACAAGTACTACGACGCGGCCCCGGCCATCGTGCAGAAGGCCATGGACAGGCTGGCCAAGCTTGTCGGCAGGCAGTACAGGCTCTACGAGTACGTGGGCGCCCCGGACGCGGACCGCGTCGTGATTTGCATGGGCTCGGGCGCCGAAACCGTCCACGAGGTGGTGGACTACCTGAACGCCAAGGGCGGCAAGGTGGGCCTCCTCAAGGTGCGCCTGTACCGGCCCTTCTCGGTGTCCGACTTCATCGACGCCCTGCCGGCCAGCGTCAAGGCCATCGGGGTCCTGGACATGACCAAGGAGCCGGGCGCCCTGGGCGAGCCCCTCTACGAGGACGTGCGCACGGCCTTCGGCGAGGCCATGTCCAAGGCGGACTGCAAGTTCAAGTCCTATCCCAAGATCGTCGGCGGGCGCTACGGCCTGGGCCTGGCCCAGCACGGCTTCAGCCCCTCCATGGCCAAGGCGGTCTTCGACAACCTCTCCTTGGCCATCCCCAAGAACCACTTCACCGTAGGCATCGTGGACGACGTCACCAACACCAGCTTGCCCTGGGACCAGTCCTTCCGCCTGGAGGACGACGGCTCGGTACAATGCATTTTCTGGGGTCTGGGCTCGGACGGCACGGTGGGCGCCAACAAAAACTCCATCAAGATCATCGGCGACTACACTCCCAACTACGCTCAGGGCTACTTCGTCTACGACTCCAAGAAGGCCGGCACCTACACCATCAGCCACCTGCGCTTTGGCAAGAAGCCTATCACCAAGCCCTACTTAATCGACAAGGCCAACTTCATCGCTTGCCACAAGTTCAGCTTCCTGGAGAAGGTGGACATCCTGGGCCCGGCCGTCCCAGGCGGGGTCTTCCTCCTGGCCAGCCCCTACGGCAAGGACGAGGTCTGGAGCCATATACCGGTGGAAGTGCAGCAGGCCATCATCAACAAGAAGCTGCAGTTCTACGTCATCGACGCCAACGACATCGCCGAGAAGGCCGGCATGGGCGGGCGCATCAACGTCATCATGCAGACCTGCTTCTTCAAGATCTCGGGCGTCCTCCCGGAGAAGGAGGCCATCGAGCTCATCAAGAAGTTCATCGAGAAGACTTACGGCAAGAAGGGCGCCGACGTGGTGGCCAAGAACATCGCCACCATCGACATGGCCCTGGCCGGTCTCCAGAAGGTCGACTACCCGGCCAAGCCGGCCGGCGATGTCCACATGGCCCCGGCCGTGCCCGCCGGCGCCCCCCAGTTCGTGCGCGAGGTGATCGGCGAGATCATCGCCTACCGCGGCGAAGGCCTCAAGGTCTCCCAGCTCCCGGACGACGGCACCTACCCCACCGCCACCACCCGCTTCGAGAAGCGTAACATCGCCGAGAAGATACCGGTCTGGCGCCCGGACCTCTGCATCCAGTGCGGCAACTGCACCATGGTCTGCCCGCACGCGGTCATCCGCCTTAAGGCCTATGAGCCCTCGGCCCTGGCAGGGGCCCCGCCCACCTTCAAGTCCGCCGAGGCCAAGGGCAAGGAGCTGGCCGGCCTCAGGGCCACCCTGCAGGTGGCCCCGGAGGACTGCACCGGCTGCGGCGCCTGCGTCAACATCTGCCCGGTCAAGGACAAGGCCGACGAACGGATCAAGGCCATCAACCTGGAGCCGCAGATCCCCCTGCGCGAGGCCGAGGCGGCCAACTGGGACTTCTTCCTGTCCATTCCGGAGACCGATCCCAAGTACCTCAACCTGGCCACGCCCAAGGGCATCGGCATGAAGCGCCCGCTCTTCGAGTTCTCGGGCGCCTGCGCCGGCTGCGGGGAGACCCCCTACATCAAGCTGATGACCCAGCTCTTCGGCGACCGGGCCGTCTGCGCCAACGCCACCGGCTGTTCCTCCATCTACGGCGGCAACCTGCCCACCACGCCCTACGCCCAGCGCGCCGACGGCCGCGGCCCGGCCTGGTCCAACTCCCTCTTCGAGGACGCGGCCGAGTTCGGCATGGGCATGCGTCTGACAAGCGACAAGCTGGCCCAGTACGCCCGCGAGCTGGCCGCCAAGGCCAAGGACTCCGGCCTGGCCGCCGCCACCCTGGACAAGCTCCTGTCCAACGCCCAGGCCAGCGACGCCGACATCGAGTTGCAGCGCAGCCTGGTGGCCGACCTCAAACGCGAGCTCTCGGGCAAGGACGATCCCCTGGCTAAGGAGCTGCTCTCCCTGGCCGACCACTTCATCAAGCGCTCGGTGTGGATCATCGGCGGCGACGGCTGGGCATACGACATCGGCTATGGCGGCCTGGACCATGTGATAGCCTCCGGGCGCAACGTCAACCTCCTTGTTCTGGACACCGAGGTCTACTCCAACACCGGCGGGCAGATGTCCAAGTCCACGCCCATAGGCGCCATCGCCAAGTTCGCCGCGGCCGGCAAGGCCCAGGCCAAGAAGGACCTGGGCGCCATGGCCATGAGCTACGGCTCGGTCTACGTCGCCAAGATCGCCATGGGCGCCAACATGGCCCAGGCCATCAAGGCCTTCCGCGAGGCCGAGAGCTTCGACGGCCCCTCCCTGATCATCGCCTACTCGCACTGCGCCATGCACGGCATCGATATGATGAAGGGGATGAACCAGCAGAAGGCCGCCGTCACATCCGGCCTGTGGCCGCTGTTCCGCTACGACCCGCGCCTCAAGGAGCAGGGGAAGAATCCCTTCCAGCTTGACTCCCAGGCGCCCTCCACGCCCATCGAGGACTTCATGTACGCCGAGGTGCGCTTCAAGAGCCTCAAGGCCGGGGACCCCGAACGCGCCGCGGCCCTGCTTGCTAAAACCAAGGCCTGGGCCGAGAGGCAGTACAAAGAATATAAATACCTCAGCGAGCGACCGTTCTGACGAACGGCGCACGCTGAGCGCCCGCTTGAACCTGACTCGCTGGCGCGAGCAGGTTAAGCGGGCGGGGGAGAAGAAAGAAAAGGGCCGACCCCCTTACGGAGGCGGCCTTTTCTTCTTCTCCTGGTTCACGCTGCG
>CAYYCP010000080.1:0-12123 GCA_964470375.1 uncultured Spirochaetales bacterium | reverse complement strand
TAAGCCCCCATGATCCACCACGAATCAGGCGGGTGCCCGGCTTCCCGGCCGGCTTCCGGCGACAGTCTCCCCTACATTCCGATCCTTTGCGATGCCAGGGCGAGGACTTGCGGCAGGCTTGACGATGGATACCATCCCCGGGAAAAAAGACGTAGACTACCTCTGTTCGCGATCGAGCGCAGGTCATGCGCCGAGTGAGGAGGAACGCATGCCCCATGACCGAGCCGCAGCCATCACCAGTTGGAGGAAGTGGAACGACGACCAGGCCCTCTTCCGCCACGCCCTCTCCGTGGAAGCCGCCATGCGCGAGCTGGCCAGGAGACTGGGCGGGGATCCAGACGCCTGGGGCCTGCTCGGCATTCTCCACGACATCGATTACCAGCGCTTCCCCGATCAGCACTGCAAGAAAGCCCGCGAGCTCCTCTCCGCGGACGCTTGGCCGGAAGAGATCATCCGCGCCGTGGAGAGCCATGGCTGGGGCATCTGCACGGACGTCGAGCCCGTCTCTACGGCGGAGAAGGCCTTCTATGCGGTGGACGAGCTCACCGGCTTCATCACCGCTTGCGCCCTTGTCCGCCCCTCACGCTCCCTCTCGGACTTGGAAGTGAAATCGGTAAAGAACAAATGGAAGGCCAGAAACTTCGCCGCCGGCTGCGACCGCGGCGTGATCGAGGCCGGAGCCGCACGCCTGGGCATGCCTCTGGATGAGCTCATACATGCGGCCATCGCCGGGATGCGGAGCATCGCCCTTGAGCTGGGCCTCTAGGGGCCGGGACCGCATAGGAAGGGCATCGCTCGTCGCGTCCATCATGGCTTTCATAGACCACGACACGGCCGCAAGGAGATGTCGCTTGTATGCCCGTTCCAAGGCTGAGCGCTATCACTCCCCTTCTCTTCATTCCGGGTCTTTCATACATCTAGCGCGGGTGGCAGGTGAATGCATGACGAATGGCTCCGCACGTTCTTCTGCCCATGGTTCCATGTTAAGGAGCCGCAGGCTTAACGGAGAGTAGCGGAGTGTCAGGACGAATGAGGCATGCATTCACCTGCCAGGCCCCGCTCGCCTGGGAAGGTCCGGAATGAAGCGAGATTAATCGTGTAGCGCGTCTATCTTGTCTACGCGCGTCTTATGCCGTCCCCCCTCGAAGCTCGCGTCCAGGTAGGCGTCCAGGATGTCCTCAGGCTTCTCGGCGTACTCCACCCGGCCCCCGAAGGCGATGAAGTTAGCGTCGTTGTGAGCCTTGGCCATGCGGGCGGAGAAGGTATCGCGCAGGAGGGCGCAGCGTACGCCCTTGAGCTTGTTGGCGGCTATGGAAATCCCGATGCCCGTGCCGCAGAGGAGGAGGCCGAAGGCGTAACCTCCGCGGCGGTACTCCTCCACGGCCTTAACAGCCATGTCTGGGTAGTCCACGCGCTCCTCGACCTCCGGGCCTAGGTCCTTGACCTCGTAGCCGCGGCTGCGCAAGTGCTCCGAGAGGCGCTTGCGCAGCTCCACGGCGGCGTGATCGCTTGCCACTACGACCCTGGCGCCCATATCAGCGTAGGCCCTCGACGGCAGCGGCGATGTCTTCGGCCGTCAATTTGAAGCGCTGCTTTAGGAAGTCCACCGTACCCACTTCGCCGAATTCCTCGCGCACGCCGATGCGGGCGAACTTGCCGCCGTAGGCGTTCTCCGCCAGGAGGGTGGCCACGGCGTCGCCGAAGCCGCCTTCCAGCTGGTGGTTCTCGGCGGTCACCACGCGGCCCGTTGAGCGGGCCAGGGACAGGATGGCGTCCTTGTCCAGGGGTTTCACGCTCAGGGCGTCCAGGACGGCCGCCTCCAGACCGCGTGACTTGAGGATGTCGGCGGCCTTGAGGGCCTCGCCCACCATGACGCAGCCCAAGGCGATGATGACGGCGTCCTTGCCGGGGCGGAGGAGCTTGGCCTTGCCGAATTCGAACTTCTCGCCCTCGGGGTAAAGGTAGGGGGCCGGCTTGCGCTGGAGCCTCAGGTAGACGCAGCCCTCCTTGGCGGCCGCCAGGCGGGTGAAGGCTTCGCAGGAGCGCGGATCCGAGGGCTCGACGATGGTCAGCTTGGGCACTACGCGCATGAGGGCCAGATCCTCGAAGGGCATGTGCGTGCCGCCGTTGAATGCGGCGGTGATCCCGGGATCGGTCCCGGCCAGCTTGACGTTCAGCTTGGCGTAGTTGGCGGAGAGGAAGAACTGGTCGAAGCAGCGCCGGGAGGCGAAGCAGGCGAAGGTGGTGGCGAAGGGCAGCTTGCCGGCCGCCGAGAGCCCGGCGGCGATGCCGATCATGTCGGCCTCGGCCACGCCTGCATTGATGAGGCGGTCGGGGTAGACCTTCTGGAAGGCCTTAGTGCCGGAGGAGCTCATCAGGTCGGCTTCCAGGCAGACGAGGCGGGGATCCTCAGCCGCCAGGGCTATCAAGGTATCGACGTAAGCAGCGCGCATTTCCTTGGTTTGGGTGTCCATTGCGGTATCTCCTCTAGGGTCCTAGTCGCCCAGGGCGGCGATGGCCTCGGCGGCCTTGGCCATGTCGAAGGTCATGTTATGGTTGGGCACGACGCCCTCGGCGAAGGAGCAGCCCTTGCCCTTGATGGTGTCCATGATGATCATGCTTGGACGCTTGGTCTCAGCCCGGGCGGCCTCGATGGCAGCGTCCAAGGCGGCGATGTCATGGCCGTCCACGCGCTGGGTGAACCAGCCGAAGGCCTTCCACTTATCCTCGAAGGGCTCCATGTCCATGATGGCGCTGGTCAGGCCGTCCAGCTGCTGCTTGTTGCAGTCGGTGAAAGCGATGACGTTGGACAGGCCGCGGTAGGCTGCGAACATGGCCGCCTCCCATATCTGGCCCTCGTTGGACTCGCCGTCGCCGATGAGGGTGTAGATGGTGGCCTTGGAGCCGTCCATCTTATGCCCCAGGGCTATGCCCATGGCGGCCGAGAAGCCCTGGCCCAGGGAGCCGGTGGTCATGTCGATGCCGGGGGTCTTGGTGCGGTCGCAGTGGCTGGGCAGGCGGCTGCCGCCCTTATTGAGGGTGGCTAGCCAGTCCAAGGGAAAGTAGCCGCGCTTGGCCAGGACGGCGTAAAGGGCCGGCCCGGCGTGGCCCTTGGACATCACAAACCAATCGCGGTCGGGCTTGAGGGGGTTCTGCGGATCGATGTTCATCCGCTCGAAATACAGGAGCGTGAGCAGCTCGACCACTGACATGGCTCCGCCGATATGTCCGACGCCCAGGGTGCCGATCTCGGTGATGGTCAGCTTGCGGATTTCCTTAGCCAGGGCCTCGAGTTCCTTGACGCGCGCTTGGGTCATCTCTGATCCTCCGGTTCTGTTTCGCCCCGCGCCCGCCTGGGCTGGCCGGGGACAGCCCGGATGCTAGCATGGTGAAGGAATCTTGCAAAGACGGTGGGCGCTCCATGGAGCCCATCCGCCTGACTCTGCATCAGCGGGGCATCAGCCTGATCTGAAGCGCCGCGCCCGAGGCGGGCGATGGAGGGTCCAGGAGGATACCTGTATTCATGAGAAAGACACTTCTGCCCCTTTCCCAGGCTAGGACGGCCTCAGGAATGGCTGGCCCGGTCCTTACTCTTGCCCTGGTCATCATCCTATCCCTCAGCGGGGCCTGCGGGCCGGCCCGCTGCCCCCCGCCTTTCGCCCCCCTGGACCTTTCGCCGCCCTCCCTATCCTCCTTCGAGGTCCTTGATGGACGGCGGATCAGGCTGGGCTTCGACGAGGATGTCTTGGCCTCACTGGATGACACGACCCTTTGGTCCTCTCGGGGGGATTGGCTGGCCCTGGAAAGCCTTGAACTTCTCGGGAGGGATATCATCTTGGCGGCCAGCGCTGAGCAGGAGGCTGGGGCCGATTACCGCCTGGAGGCGCGGGTGCGGGACGCCTGGGGCAACAGTTCCATCCTTGTCCTGCCCTTCGCCGGCCATAATCCCCGCCCGGCCCGCCTCCTCATCAACGAGATCCGCACGGATTCCTCCAAGCCACGCTCTGACCTGGTGGAGCTGGTGGTTATGGAGGGGGGCCTCTGCGCCGGGGCCCTCCTCAGCGCCGGCCCCCGCGGGGACGCGGAATGGTCCTACGCACTTCCCAGCGCTGAGCTGGCCGAAGGGGATTTCATCGTCATCCACCTAGCCCCTCCCGAGGGGGGCGGGGCCCTGGACGAGACCGGGGCGGACCTGGGGATCAGCTACGGCCTAGATGCCTGCCCCGGGGCCCGGGATTTCTGGCTGAAGGAGGCGGCTGCCTTATCCAAGTCCAATGGGATCCTCTGTCTCTATGCCTCCCGCCAAGGTGCACTGATGGATGCCTTCCTCTACTCGGACCGCACGCGGGATTCGGATCAGAAGTACGGGGGATATGGCTCGGCCGCCTTCCAGCGCCGGGCGGAGGCTATTATCGCTTCGGGAGCCTGGAAGGACCCTGAGGGACTGGGGCCAGGGGCCTGCGCCTCTTCGATCGGGACCACCGAGACCCGAAGCATGGGGCGCAACTCATCCTCTTTTGACAGCGATTCAGCGGCGGATTGGCATATCGTGCCTACAAGGGGGGCCAGCTTCGGTTCACTCAATTCTGATCAAAAATACGACCCGGCTTCGGCTAAGGCCAAGAAGGCAAAAGTGAAGTAGGCACCAATCAGATTTGATAGAATCAGTGCCTTGAAAAAAGGAGGGATTTATGCGATGACATTAATATGAAGATAATGCGCGCAATCTGCGCTTCAGCCCTCACCTTCCTTCTAACTGTCCAGGCTTCAGCCCTCCCGGTGACCATCAAGTTAGCCGCCCAGATCCCGGAGAATAGCCCTATCGGCCACGGAATCATCAAGCTGGCTGGCGAGTGGAAGAGGCTCAGCGGTGGGAACGTCCTCCTCAAGCCCTACCTGGGCGGTTCCCTGGGGGACGATGAGAGCATGCGCCAGAAGATGAACACCGGCTTCATAGACGCAGCCGTTCTCACCTCATCGGGTCTAGCCCCCCTGGTGCCGGAGTTCATGGCCCTCTCGGCTCCCTCCCTTGTGCGTAGCCAGGACGAGGTGCCGACAGCCCTGGCGGCCATCAAGCCACTCCTGGACCGCGGCCTTGAGGAGAAGGGCTTCAAGGCCCTGGCCATCACCATGGGAGGCTGGGTGCGCTTCTTCTCACGCGAGCCCCTGGCCACTCCGGCCGAGCTCAAGGCTATGCGCTTCGCCCTCTCGCCTTACGATTCCAATCTTTGGCAGCTCTTCAAGGTCATGGGGGTCAACGTCGTGACCGTGCCCTCGACCACCCTTCTCCAGAAATTCCAGTCCAAGAGCGTGGACGTCATGTACTCCAGTCCGGTCTACATGTCCTACCAGTGGTCGTCCTACTCCAAATCCCTGACCTCCATGTTGGACCTGCCTATCTGCCCCTTCCTGGGCTGCGTCATCGTGCGCCAGGCCTCCTGGGACAGGGTCCCGGCCGCCTTGCGCCAGGCCCTGACCGAGGCCACCGAGGCCGTAGCCGCCGAGATAGAGGCGGAGATGATCAGCAAGGAGGAATCGGTCATCAAGGATCTCTCCAATTACGGACTTCGGGTTGTCAAACCCAGCCCGGCCCAATCCAAGGACTGGATGGAAGAATTCACCGCCGCCCTTGAGAACGACAAGGAGGAGGCCTTCCCCCGCGAGGCCGTGGGGCTTATCCGCAAAGCCCTGGCGGAGCGGCGGCAGGGAGGGCGTTGAAGCCCTAGCCCCTCACCGCCGTAACGAAACCCAACCTGAGGAGCCCCTCGTAGGCGAACTGCACCGAAAGCCCTGCCAGGAGGAGGCCCATGATCCTCTCCAGCACAAGAATGCCGGTCTTTCCCAGGATCTTCAGGGCCCAGCCAGAGAGGGTCATGGCCCCGGCCGCCAGGCCTAAGGTCAGGGCTACCGAGACGATGAGCATCGCTCCCGTAGCGAGGGGGTCGGCGGGGCCGCTCATGAAGAGCATGACTGCGGTGATGGCTCCCGGGCCCGAGAGCATGGGGATGGCTAGGGGGAAGATAGCCGGCCCCGAGGCCTCATCGGTCGGGGGGCCGGCCTCATTTGGGTCCGATTCCACCTGGGAACGCCGGGGCTTGCCGTAGAGCATGTCCACGGAGACAAGGAAGAGGAGGGCTCCCCCCGAAACATAAAATGCCCCCGGCGATATGCCCAGAAAGCCCAGGAGGGGCGCGCCCACCACAATGAAGAAGACCAGGATCAGGAAGGCTGCCAGGAGGGCCGTGCGCATGACCCGCCCGCGCCGTTTCCCCTGCATTCCCCCGGTTAGGGAGATGAAGACTGGCATCAGGCCGGCCGGATCCACCACCAGGAGAATGGTCAGGAAGATCTTCAGGAACTGCTGCAGCATGCACATAGTATATCGCTCCTGGATTTGACATGGAATCGGACAAGCATTAGATTCCACGGGTAGGGAGGATCATGTAAATGAGCGACGAAATAGACCTCACTTCAGCCAATTTCGACCAGGAAGTCATCAAATCGCCCCTGCCCGTCCTGGTGGATTTCTACGCTACTTGGTGCGCTCCCTGCAGGATGATCGCTCCCTCGCTGGAGGCCATCGCCACCGCTTATAAGGGGAAGCTCAAGGTGGGGCGCGTGGACGTGGATGCCCAGGCCGAGTTGGGCGCCAAATTCGGCATCGTCTCCATACCGACCCTCATCGTATTCAAGGGCGGCGCGGAGAAGGCCAAGCGGGTAGGTGCCCTATCCAGGCCGGATATTGAGGCGATGTTCAAGGAATTCGTCTGATCGGCCCCATGGGCGGGCTCACTCCCCGTCCAGGGAGCGCAAACAGCGGGCCGCGGTCGGGTCGTCCGGGTCGATCTCCAGGGCGCTGAGGAAGAAACCCCGGGCCTCGCGCTTGTCTCCGGCCTTCAAGGCCAGGATTCCAAGATTTGAGATTATCTTCACGTTCTCAGGCTCCAAGGCCAGGGCCCTTTTTAGTGCCGTCTGGGCCTGGCTGTGGCGGCCGAGCTCCATGAGGCAGATGGCTGACTCGTTGAGGATGTCGGCGAGCTCTTCGCCGGCCAGACTGTCCTTCGAGGCCAGATCAAGGGCGGTTCCGAAGGCGGCCAGGCCCTCCTCCCATCGTTCCAGGCGACGCAGCGCCCAGCCCTTGATGAACCAGCCATTCCATAAACCGGGATTCCTCTCGAGAAAGGCTTCGATACGCTCAAGCCCATCAGCCTCCCGGCCCATGCGCACGAAGTCGAAGGCTTCCTTAAAGAGCGTATCCTGAAGGCCGCGGGCCTCGATGCCATGCGAGAGCTTGGCGGCTTCCTCGGCCATCTCGTCATCCAAGCCCAGGGCCAGGGCCGAGTCGAAGAGGGACTTGGCGCGTTCGAAATCACGCTGCTCGTAGTTGAAGCGGGCGGCGTGGAAGAAGGCTACCGCCGAGGGCGGTTCCATGCGGGCGGCCTGATCGAAGAGTCGCTTAGCGGCCGCCTCATGGGTTTCAGCCTCTTCTTCGCGTCCGGAGCGGCGGCAGGCTCGGGCGCGCTCGGCTAGGGCCAGGGCTCGATTGGCCACCGGCTCAACGGACTCCGGTTTCAGGCCCTGCCAGGCCAGGAAAACGTCTTCGGCCTCAGGGAACTCCGAGTTGCGCGCCTTGCCTATGCCCACCGCCGCCAGCTGGGTGGCCATGTCCGGCGAGGCCGCCTTGATGAAGGACCTGTAGTAGGCGGCTTGTTCATGCTCCTGGCCTGAGGCCGCTCCGGCTGAGAGGACCGAGAGCATGCCCGCCAGGAGGCGCTCCTTGTTCAGGCTTGCCATGTTGAAGCCTGCGGCGACCTCGGCCTCGTCCACCAGGATCGGCAGGGGGATCGAGGGATCCAGCTCAAAGGAACCGGATTTCATGGAGTATGAATCGGGTATCTTGATGAAGAGGAGGCGGGCCTGGCTCATTCGATGCTGAAGTCCATGAAGACTGAGGATTTCGGCTCATCCACCACCGGCAGCTCCTCGATGTCGCCGTTTTTGGAGGGAGACGCTGAGACGGGCTGGCGGACCGGGCCGGGCGTGGAGGCCGCGGGCCGAACCTGGGTAGGCTTGGGGGTTTCGGGGCGGGCCTGGGAGCCGGAGGGCTTGCGCAACTGGGCCAGGTAGTCGTTGAGGTGCAGCTTATAGGCCAGGGGGACGGTCGCCGCATCAAAATCGATGGCGATAGCAGCCAGATCCTTGCGTCCGTCCACCGGTTCCGAGCGCACGATGGTACCGCGGATGTCACAGGTTTCGCGGGGCTCCTCGAGCTCCATACGCACGGTGCAGGGCTTGCCGACAAGGAACTTGGCTATCCCGACGATGATGACCTTGGTCCCGGTAAAGGAAATATCCCGAACGATGCAGCGCCGGGGCACGCCCTGGACGGACAGGATGGTCTCCTTGGTCATGAGGCCCAACTTGCGCATGGCGTCCGGGGTGAGGAGAATGCGCTCCTCGCGGCGCTTGGCCGAGTTGACGTTGGCCTCCAGGAGGCGCCCCAATACCTCTATGAGGGGGTCGGGCGGGCGCTGGGTATAGGTCAGGCTGACCGTCTGCAGGTCGCCCTCGCCGCGATTATAGGGCGCGAACCCAATGACCTTGGCGGCCACAAAGAAGGTCACCGGGTCATTCTTGCCGGTTTCGCGGAAACTGAAACGCAGGGAGATGAGGTTGTTGGCCTTGCGGATCTTCTCGAACAGGGCCGGCTTGACGCAGGCGATGATCTTGGCCCCCTCCAGAGAGGATGTATATAGGACGCAGGGCCACTGCTCGCCCATGCACTTGAGGAAGACCTGCTGGGTCACCAGCCCGGTAGCCCGGATGACCTCCTTGCTGAATGTCACGTCGAAGGACCGGTAGAGCTCGTAGTATTTGGCTATCTGCTGGCTGGTCGAGATGGACATAGGCTTGAATCCATAATATGATACAGCTCCAGCTCAGTCAACGGCGGGAGGACCGCGTGCACTCGGTGTACTGCATAGAGAATCCCCTCATGGATCACCTGATGCGGGAGGACCGTGCCTGGCTGGATGCCACCGGGGCGCGCCCAGGCACCATGCAGTTGGTGGAGAGGGATTTCTTCGACGCCCTGGTGGCGCGATCCTCCGGCAAGACCGTGGTTCCGGGGGGTTCTGGGGCGAACACTATCCGGGCCCTAGCCATGCTTGCGGGGCCGAATTCACCCCTGGGCCGCCCAGCCTACTCAGGCGCGGTGGGACGTGATGCCGAGGGCAGACTCTACGGTCAAATTCTATCAGAGCTGGGCGTGGACGTGGCCCTGGCCGAGAAGGACCTGCCCACCGGGGTTTCCGGTGTTGTGATGACCCCGGACCACGAGCGCACCATGTTCACTTACCTGGGAGCCTGCCGTGACTTCGGACCGGCCGACATCGCATGGGATTTCCTACGCGACGCGCGCTTCCTTTATACGACGGGCTATATGTGGGACACAGAGCCCCAGCTGCAAGCCCTCCAGGCGGCCGTGGACCAGGCCAATGCCTGGGGTGTCCCGGTCTGCCTGGACCTAGCCGACCCTTTCGTGGTGGACCGCTACTATCAGGATCTGCGCGAATGGCTGAGCGGACGGGTGGCTGTCCTCTTCGCCAACCGCCAAGAGCTGGAACGCATGGTCGGGAGGGGCGAGGGCCGCCCCTGCGGCGAGACAATCGAGGCCGCCTCGGACCTGGCCCCCATCGTGGTCATGAAGACCGGTGCCGAGGGTTGCTTGATCTATGCGGACGAGATGCTCTACGAGATCCCCGGGGAGCCGGCCAAGGTCATCGACACCACCGGGGCAGGTGATTCCTTCGCGGCCGGATTTCTCTACGGTCTTCTTGCCCGGCGCACCCTGGAAGAGTGCGGGCGCCTGGCCAACAGGGTAGCCGCCCGCATCGTCCAGGTGGAGGGCTGCCGCTATGACCTCCTGGACCGCCGGGAGATACTCTCAGTTCTGGATTGAGTATTTCGCCGGGGAATCGCTCCGCATAGGCCCTCTTGCCGGAAAGGGGACTTTTTCTGTATCTTATCTCCTTGAAAGGGTCAACGCCCGTTTCAACTACCTAACGAATGCCGATACCGACTCCGGTGGCGCCAGTGGGCTCCGTGAAGGGGCGGCGGATCGGCGGAAACCCATAGGAAAGGGAGTGCGAAAGTATGGCCAAACAGCTCTTGTTCAATGAGGAAGCCAGGCGCAGGCTGCTCTCCGGTGTCGAGCAGATCTCCCGCGCGGTCAAAGTGACCCTGGGCCCCAAAGGCCGCAACGTCCTTCTCGACAAGAAATTCGGTGCCCCCACCGTCACAAAGGACGGCGTCTCGGTGGCCAAGGAGGTGGAGCTCCAGGATCCCTACGAGAACATGGGCGCCCAGCTGCTCAAGGAAGTCGCCACCAAGACCAACGACGTGGCCGGTGATGGCACCACCACCGCCACCGTATTGGCCTACTCCCTCGTGAAGGAAGGCCTCAAGGCCGTGGCGGCCGGTATGGATCCCATGGGCATCAAGCGCGGCATAGACCAGGCCGTCGAGTTGGCGGTGGAGGAGATCAAGAAGTCCTCCAAGGAAATCAAGGACAAGGAAGAGATATCCCACGTGGCCTCGGTCTCGGCCAACAACGACGCCGAGATCGGCAAGGAAATCGCCGACGCCATGGAGAAGGTCGGCAAGGACGGGGTCATCACGGTGGAGGAGTCCAAGACCATGGACACCAACATCGAGTTCGTGGAAGGCATGCAGTTCGACCGCGGCTACATCAGCCCCTACTTCGTGACCAACCGCGACACCATGACCACCACTTTCGAGAATCCCTACATCCTGATTCACGACAAGAAGATCTCCTCCATGAAGGATCTCCTGCCTCTGCTGGAGAAGATCGCTCAGACCGGCAAGCCCCTCCTCATCATCGCCGAGGACATCGATGGAGAGGCCCTGGCCACGCTGATCGTCAACCACCTGCGCGGCACCCTGGTCACATGCGCCGTCAAGGCCCCCGGCTTCGGCGACAGGCGCAAGGCCATGCTGGAGGACATCGCCATCCTGACCGGCGGCGAGGTCATCAGCGAGGAGCTGGGCCTCAAGCTGGAGAACACCGAGATTTCCCAGCTCGGGCAGGCCAAGAGCGTCAAGGTGGACAAGGATAACACCACCATCATCAACGGCGCCGGAAAGCAGAAGGACATCCAGGATCGCATCGCTCAGATCAAGGCCCAGATCGAGGACACCACCTCGGACTACGACCGCGAGAAACTCCAGGAGCGCTTGGCCAAGCTGGCCGGCGGCGTGGCGGTCATCAACGTCGGCGCCGCCACCGAGGTCGAGCTCAAGGAGAAGAAGCACCGCGTCGAGGACGCCCTCTCGGCCACCCGTGCAGCCATCGAGGAAGGCATCGTGGCCGGCGGCGGCATCGCCCTGATCCAGGCCGCCGCCGTTCTGGACAAGGCCGACATGTCCAAGATGACCGACGATGAAAAGGTCGGCTTCAAGATCGTGAAGCGCGCCCTGGAAGAGCCCATCCGCCAGATCGCCGAGAACGCCGGCGTGGACGGTTCTATCATCGCGGACAAGGCCAAGACCGAAAAGAAGGGTGTTGGCTTCGACGCCTACGCCATGGTCTGGGTGGACATGATGAAGGCCGGGATCATCGACCCCGCCAAGGTCACCCGCTCGGCCCTGCAGAACGCCGCCTCCGTGGCTGCTCTCCTCCTGACCACCGAGTGCGCCATCACCGACATCCCCGAGAAGAAGGAAGCCCCCGCCGGCGGCGGCCCCGGCGGCATGGGCGGTATGGGGGGAATGGACTACTAGGAAACACGGGAAGGCTATCACCGAAAACGATGGCCCGCCCATGCCGCCGTTCAGGTGGCATCCAAAGGGCCCGGCGACAACGCCGGGCCCTTTGCTTTCTATGGGCGGCATTCCGTCGTGCGCTTTCAGCGCACGCGTCAATCCATTCAGGATAAGCGAAGAGAGATATTCATCCCGCCATGGGGCTGCCGGGATAGGGGGATCCCAAAGTACCCTTGAGATTCCAGATGAGATCTGGGGGGAAGGGTGGGGACGCTGGGGGGGCGCGCGCCCCCCCCCCCGGGGGGGCGGGGGCGGGGCGGGGGGGGGGGGGGGGGGGGG